>DAOSDC010000006.1:0-95869 GCA_035361955.1 Bacilli bacterium | reverse complement strand
TAATGGATCAAATTACTTAAAAATTCAAACTAATACTACTAGTGGACTTAGAACAGAAGCAGCAGTCCCTTCAACTCATTTTACTATTGCAACAGGCACTGCAGAAAACACTTTCAAATTTATGACCAGTTCTACTGGTAACAGAGCAATCGCTCGATATACTGGCGGATCCGATTGGCGCTCATATGCAAATACTGACGTTCAATCCCATCTAACCATATATAAATATACTGAAATCGAAGGCTCACCATTGGCCTCTCTATCAAAATCCGGAACATTGGCTAAAACATCATACTACGCTGGAGACTACTTCGATCCAACGGGTCTAACTTTTACGGCAACTTACGAGGATGAAAGTACTGCAGATGTTACTGAATTTGTGCTTTTTGATCCCAATCCTTTAACCGGAGGTACAACATCTGTTTTGGCTAGTTATACCGAAGGTGGAATAACAGAGTCAGTGTCAATCACTGGAATCACAGTGATCGTTCCGTCGTGGTCTGTAGTTTCCTATGATATTACTTCAAAAAACACTCTAACGACTTCCGGCACTGCACCTTCTGAGTCTAGTGCTACTATTGTAGAAACATACTCTACTTCGAAGCAAATGACTGCTAACAATTCACAGACAGTTACGCTTAGTAACTACACTAATATTTTAATTACGAAAATTACTTTGTCAGCTAGGTCTAATACAAGCAGTGGAGAAGGTAATTTCTCTTATTCTCTTGACGGAGGATCAACTTTCACTGATATTATTTCGACCGCAGCATTCAATGATACTAGTTGGTATGGATCTTGGTCGACTAGTTATGTTGATGTTGAAAAAACTGTAGACATTGTTGTTTCTTCAAGCATAATTCTCAAAGTTGCAGCAACTGTCAATTCCCTTTACGTACAGTCTTACGATATTCAATGGGAACTTGATCCAGTTTATCTCGAGGCAAAAGGGTTTGCAGATGAAGTTATGACTGGAGCAGGCCTTGATGCCGAAGGAAGTTGTGAAACGGTTTTATCAGAACTAGAAGCATTGTATGATTCATTGAGTGTTGATGCAAAATCACATTTTGATAATAGCACCGAAGCATTATTCGTAAATGCTCGTGCTCGTCTAGCTTATCTGGAATCATGGGTTGCAATTAATGCACCAGAAAATCCAGTCAAACAACCAAGTGAATCTGCAGATAGAAGCAATTTTGCTGCAATCACCATCTTTAGTATTATTGGACTCGCCTCAATTATTGGATACTGCTTCATTTATAAGAAAAAATTACTTGGGTAAATATACGATTTAATTCTTAAAATGATTCTTTATTAAAATATCTAGTGCATTGAGATACGTCGCCTGTTACCTATTCAATTAAAACTATAAAATAACAGGGTGGAGTCATGATAAAAAAGTATCATGACTCTTTTTTCTTAATTTTTGGTTTAAGAAAATAAGTAAGATAATATCCGAAAAAACTCTAATTGTTGAGAACAATTTATTACAATAATGTTTGTTTCATTGCATCAGTTATCATCTCCTTAACAACCTTAATGGAGCATGACAGATATCCACGCAAAAAGACAAAGTTACTGGCAAATTTATACCATCATCGCAATGATATAAGCGAAAAGATCGTTATTTAATAACGAACACCAATCAATAGTATTGTTCTTCTCGAATTTAGAAGTAAATCCCAACTCATCTAAGATATAGTCACTATAAATATAATTGTTAAGAACATATTGATTACTACTAAATATTCGGTGAAACTTCATACTTCAAAAGCATGTTTTCAATACGTGCAATTTCAGGTGTTCGTATATATAGAACTTATTGGTTATATTGTTGTCACGATAAATGTATAATTATTAAAATATTTTAAATAATTAGGATGTTGGAACCCTTTAACTGTGGAAACTGTTTGGACCCATTGTTTTAAGCAATTGTTCACAATGGGAAACTAAGCAATGATATGATAAACAATTCAAACATCTATCATTGAAAAATTATTCATGAAAACCACATCACAATTATCGACATATAAACTCTAACGAATATTTTTTTCACTGAAAAGATGTTTTAATGATTTATAGGAAATACAAATGTTGCTAAGACATTGTTAATGAAGAAAAAGAATTAAAGAGTTTAACCGCCGACTCAAGTAAACTTTTATAAGCACCAATAAAAATAATGTTGTAATTGTTTACTTGTTAGACGCAATCAAATGGAGGTATTGCCATGAAGAAAATAGTTGCCACATTATCATTATCCCTATTAGGAGCAGGACTCCTGGCCGGCTGCACACCGGCGACTGCCGATACGCTGACTAAAGAAACGCTATATGGTTTCCAAGCAGCGACATCGGTCTCATTACTCGCAGGTACTGATCTAGAAGCCATTTCACCACTACCAGCGATTAAGTATGCTGAAGGTGAGGATGAACCGACCGATGAAGAAGAAATCGTATTTGACATCAATAAGTACATCGGCATCATGGAACAGCTCTTATCCGATGATGAAGCACCAATTGTTGTGGATTCAGTCGAATCCGATCGTGAAGAGTATGCCTATAAGATGGTGATCACCACTAGTTACTTAACCGGTGACAGCGCCACCTATATCCTTTATTACAACGAATTAACTGAAGAAGAGATTGAAGATGTCAGTTCTTCGATTGAAGATTCTGAAGATACTTCGATTCCCGAACCAACGATGAAATTCCGTCGGGGCGATGACCGCGGTAACGGCCATAACGATGGTTGGGTCAACGGACCACGATCAGATGAAGAAGTTGATAGCGAAGACCCGGTTAACGAACGGGGTCGTGGTTATGATGAAGAAGACCGCGATGATTTCTTAGGCCAAGGCGGTCTTGGCGAATTAAACGAGCATCGTAACGAATGGCAAAACCATCATGGTCATGGAATTGGTGAGTTTAATGAAGATGGCGTACTAATTAACCTTGAAGGTATCGTCGTCTTGAATGAAGTGGAATACGCACTCGTGGGCACCACTAGTGAACACGCGACCAGTTTCTTTATTAGCCTAAATGAAACTAACTGGATAAGAATGCATCAAGTCGTGACTGATAACATGACCAAATACATGATCGGTTCGATGATTGATGGTTCCATGTCACGTATTGCCTTTAAAGCTCAAATTGAAGAAGGCAAAACGAAAGTATCGTTATTCACACTCAAAGACGGCGAAGTCGTCAATTACGCTTTCCGTAAGATGATTCGTAATGATACTGAAGTAATTATGATTCGTGTCGTTGAAGAAGGCACGGTCACTCATGTGATTGCCTATCCTGAATTAAATGAAGAAACGGGTGAAGTCACCTATATGTATGAATTCTTTGAATCCGGACATGGTTATGGCTTTAGGGGCCATCATCACGGACGGTAATCAAGTAGTTCAACTTAATGAGGTTCCGGTTGTTCCGGAACCTTTTCTTTTGTCAAAGTTGGAAAGTCAATATAGTGTGAATGTGCTAAAATAGTTGGGCATGCGCTTGTAGCTCAGTTGGATAGAGCACAACCCTCCGAAGGTTGGGGTCGCACGTTCGAATCGTGTCAAGCGCGCCATAAGGTGTTAACGCCTGCTAGCCTTTGAAAGAAGGATCAAGCAGGTGTTTATATTTATCGCCATGTGTCATGACTTTTATGACAAATGGACAAACCGGGATTATCTTTTGTCCAGTTTCTGTTGCTAGATCAATAACCGCATCTAGTAACTTATTAGCAAGTCCCATACCTCGATATTTAGGATCGACGAATGTATGGGTGACTACTATCCGATTGTGAGCATCAATGTGAAAATCAATCTCGCCGTATTTATCGGCAAGAGTGTTACCAAGATAGAATTTATTACCTTCGCGTTTGATGATATGTTCCATATCGTTATTATATCAATCAGTTATCAATTACTTATGTAATATGCCATATTATCGATTGTCAAAAGCATTCATTCTTTATATAATATGAACACTGCCTGCGTGGTGAAATTGGTAGACGCAATGGACTCAAAATCCATCGATAGTGATATCGTGCCGGTTCGAGTCCGGCCGCAGGCACCAGGACAAGATGAAGTGGTTTCCAAAAGTTGGAGAGTGGGTATGATAAAATATACCCAACCCAGCGAAGGGAACCCTTTTTAATGGTTTCACATAGATATCGTTTTGCATCATCATTACCAGCAGATACTGGTAGAGTCCTTGAAACATTAACAATATAACCATTTGAAACTATTAATTAATGTAGAAAAAATCACATTGTTATAAAATGGGACTAACAATTTTATTGTTTAACAAATTCCACTTTTGAAGAGATAAATTACGTTTGACAAGCGGTTGGATTTCGTTCGCTTATCGAGTTGAATATTATTGATGGAGGAATTCAATGAATGCACAGAAGATCGGGAGTTTCATCTCGGCATTAAGACGAGCGAAAGGATTGACCCAGCAACAGTTGGCCGATCTTTTTCATGTTTCAAACAAAACGGTTTCCAAGTGGGAATGTGGCAACGCCCTGCCGGAAATAACTGTTTTAATGGCACTTGGCGAATATTTCGAAGTATCTGTAGACGAGATTTTGCAAGGTGAAAGAAAAGAAACTGGCAAAAATCTGGCGGTAGATACCGAATTAAAAAAACAAAAAGCACGACTCAATTACTTTTACAAGAAACGAATCAGCCAGCTAAATATTTTCTCCATAGTCAGTTATGCCTTGTTAATCATCAGCGTTTCTTTATTGGTAATCTTTTTTAGTCTCCAAAAGTATGGTCTTGCCTTAGGATTGGGTATTCCTTTATTCGTTATCGGTATTTGTCTTTTCTTTATTGGCGTAACGACGGTAAGAAACAATGCCGAAGAAGAACTCGATAGTAAACACTGGCGCTTGTTTTCCATAGAGCTTTATAAGATGACCTACATCTTCATCAACATTATCATGGTGCTTATTATTGCGATTATGCAACTTCAGAATATGCCAAGCCTCGTCATTCTTGGTCTCGGGCTCGTAGTCAGCCCGTTCTATTATTATTTCATAAAGCATAGATTATTTGAGATTCCCATGCCAAATACGGTTCAAGTAGTCGCTGGCTGGGTGACCTTGATAAAACCGGCATATGTACTGGCGACACTCGTTACCATCATATTTGTGTTTTTCACACCGTTATACACGATCGGTCATTATACTTCGTCCCATGTCCTAGTCGAAGGAGTCACCGGGTCTTTTTGGCCCCTCATATTTGATAACCCCGACTTATGGGGTCTTTATGCGTTTCTTTTCGTGTTCTTAGTCGGAATCGGACTGGCTATTTTTTCGTATCTAAAAAAGAATCTTCTGTGGGTCAGTTACCTAATTCAAGCCGTGGCGACTTCTGGCTTATATATGGTGATGTACGGTCAGTACTTGATTGATTATGACTATTTCCAGACGACTTATGATTCGGTCAATTCTAGTTTGAATTCCTTTTTACCATTTACTTTCTACCTTGTGGTCCTAGGATTAATAGATTTAGGGCATCGAATTTTGATCCACCAAATCAAACATAAGAAAGCCAAACCGCTTTCAGTTGAAGTGAGATGATAGGTGTTCATCTAGACAATCATCAATGGATCAAAGTTATCATTGTTCTCAATTACGACACCGATTAGCCAACGCATACACCAATCGACGAAACCCTAAAAAGGTTGTCAATAATTATCCAATGCTGATTTCATGCGCATATTTATTCGTCATATAGCACCAAATTAAGATGTACCCCTCCTATGGACAGAAATGTTTCAAACAAAGGGGTTTTTATTATGAATTAAAGCAACAAATCATATTTCTTGTGACTTAGAAGCGAATATCTATCAGCTCACACTATATTTATATTAATATTTTACTACTATGAATTTTTTTAGATTATTTGTTAATAACACATCAGTCTGGGATACGATTGCCGCTTGGTTCGAGTATTTTCGCATATTCTGGGAAAGTTATGGTGAGTATGGTTTATTTGTCTACTCGATCATTGAAACGATTACGCCATTAGCTGGTGTTGAAGTTTTCTTTGTAACATTAGTGGCCGCGGGTAGTCCGTGGTGGCGTGTTGCTCTTGTCACGACAATTGCCAATGTCGTTGGAGCGGCCATCGTCTATTTCTTCATGGCTAAAGAAAACAATCGCTTCTATAAGAAGATTCTTAAACCAGCGCAGCGAGAGCGTACCGATAAGTTATTCAAGTATTATGGTGTATGGGCCATTTTCATCTTTGCGATGACGCCGCTCCCTTTCTTTTTGATTTTATTTGTAGCGTCCCTTGCCAAAATGGATTTCAAGAAATTGATGCTGGCCGTTTTCTTCTCACGCGGCTTCCGTTTTTTCATCACGACATTTATATTGCATCAGTTTTCAGATGTCAGTCCACTGATGCTTGTCTTGATTCTATTTTTGATTGCCCTTCCTGTGCTGGCCGTCATGTATTTTGGTCAAAAGAAGATGCTGGCTTATTTTGAAACAAAAGCCAATCAGAATAACAATGATGATTATAATAATTTGAATGAATCGAATAAGGTTGACAATTAAAATATTTGCCTATACAACTGATTATTGTTACCGATAAAAGAAATGTATTTATTGCGTAATTACTTTGTTATTTCATGAATGTTTCGAAGTAATTACAATCAAATGGCTTATCGATAAAGCTGCAAGGACTTGGAAATGTACTTTCATTAATTTACGCTATAGCTAATTATTTATTGATGCATAATAAATCTATTTTTACCATTTTTTGAACCAAATTTTTTACAAAAATGATGTCAATTATTGTAATCAATTCTTAGTTTTTGAAACATTTAGTATTTCATTCATATTACACTATGAACCCACCAGTAACATTACAACAAATCATCTAAGGTTGTGAAGACTTAATCCGTAGTAGAAATTTGTTTTATTTGATGTTTATGCAATTTGTGTTGAAGTCAAGTAATTTCCTTACTTAAAAACAATAAACACAATGCATTGATATTATTTATGATTTTTTTAGTGACTATTCAAGATTATCAATCTATATAATTATAATATGAATAATATATATTGCCATACTGATGATTTGAAGAACGAGAGCGACATTGAGCAAAAATTCCTTTTAAAACTCATTGAAACAGAATTTCCGGAAGGACTCGGATATCTTTTCTTCGATTTGCACACGAAACCATATTTAAAAAACGTCATAATTGATAAAGGCAAAAACCAAAGAAATTATGTTCCCGATTATTTAATTGTGTATCGAGGCTTACCAGTCTTGATTATTGAAGCAAAGTCCCCATCAGAGAAAGTTGCTCAAGGATTTAAAGAAGCGAGACTATATGCTACTGAAATTAATGCGACTTTCCCCCATGGTATTAGTCCATGCAAACATATCATCTCATCAAATGGAAACGAAACATGGGCGGGTTATTGGGATCAGGAAGAGCCTGTAGTTAAATTACATTTCAGTGATTTTTTTGTTGGCAATGTCAAATTTGACAAATTGCTAACATTTTGCGCAAAAAAAAGCATTGTTCAATACATTAATGAAAAAATTTATTCATTAAGAGGAAATACTCAATTCACATCACCCGTATCTCTTGTTGGTGGTTCAAGAGCAAAAGATGAAGAAATGGAAGAAAATACCTATGGAAGAACCCTCGTTTTTGAGAATCACAATATATTTGATCCTCAAACTGAAAAAGATCGCGAAGAAATTGTTGATAATGCATATATAACATCAGCTAAAAGAGAGCAGCACATTGATCCCATCTATAAAGAACTTAAAAAATTCGGGGGAAGTCTTTGGAATTTTGGTAATGACATTTCGACACAAAATCCAGACGAAATAAGCTCTGCGATTCAAAAGAAAGTGATTGAAAGAAATGACAATTATTCACTAATTTTAATAGTTGGTCGTGTTGGAAGTGGAAAGTCTACATTTATCCGTTATTTCAAGAGAAAATTTCTTGAGTTTAACCATCCAGATTTATCTAAGCGGTGTGAATGGTTATTTATAAATATGAACGATGCACCACTTGCTAATGACGAAATCTACAATTGGATAAAACGGCGAATTATTCAGACAATTAAGGATAATAATAAGTCGATTGAATTCGATTCGTTAGAAATCATCGAGAAGATTTTCTCGATTGAACTCAACCAATTTGAGAATGGTCTAGGGAAGCTGTTAGCGGATAGTCCCAATAATTATAAATATGAACGCTACAAGGTTTTGGATGGTTTGCTCAAAAACGACGAAATGTATCTATCATCAATGATTAGATATGTTAAGGGTCATTTGCACAGGATACCGATAATCGTACTTGACAATTCTGATAAGAGAAATAGAGATGAGCAGTTATTAATGTTCAGTGTCGCTCAATGGCTCAAATCAAATTATAATTGCATGCTAATTCTCCCAATGAGAGACATAACTTACGATACATATAAAAACGAACCACCTCTTGATACTGTTGTTAGGGATTTGGTATTCAGTATTGACGCTCCTGATTTGCTTAGGGTTCTTCAAGAACGATTACAATACATAGCACGCGTAAAAAATGGAACTCACAAATACTCTGTCGGAACTAACATGAGTGTTGTGTTGACTCAAGATGATTTAATTCAATATTTCCGGGCCATTATGGTTGCTATTAGGAACACAAATTTCGTTAAAGAAATTATTTATAAGTTATCAAATAATAATATTCGGGCAGGTTTACAAATTTTCGTTGATTTTTGCCGCAGTGGTCATGTTGATCCAATTGAATTTTTACAAATTTATCTAAATGCCGATGGGAAAGATTATAAGTTTCCAATCAATATGTTCATGAATGCGTTATTAAGGAAAAACCGGCTTTATTATAATGGTGATAAATCAAATATCATTAATGTGTTTGCCTCACAGTATGAAGATGATTTTCCGGACCCACTAAGCAGAATTGATATATTATTATGGCTAAAAATGAAGAAAAACGTTCTTGGTATCCGGAAGATTAAAGGGTTATTCCAATGCGGTGAAATGATTAGAGACTTACAGTCTGCTGGTCATAATCCAGAGATTATTCAACGTGAGTTATATTACATGGTGAAGAAAGGATTAATATACACGGAATCAGAATCGGACATCATTAATCCGGATGATTTAATTATTATAAACCAAACCGGTCTATTACACATCAAACTAGTTGAGGATTTCAATATCTCTTATTTGTCTGCTTGTGCTGAGGATTTTTATTATTGTGATCAAAAAATCATGCTAGATATAGCAAACAAAATGAAATATAAGGCTTATTTGAAGATTAAAGAAGCCATTCAAACTACTTATGATTTCATTAATTATTTAATTAACTATCGAACTCAATATATTCAGAACGCGCCAACTTTTTTAGATTGTCCGGCTTTTGATCTTTTCAATCCAGCTGTACTCAACGAAAAATTAATGGTATATTTTGAAAAAAATCCGTCTTTCAAACAAACATTTGATACTGAAAACTTATTTAGAAAAGGAAATTCATCATTAGTAAAAGTTGTTGTGATAAAACCAAACTCATTGATATGCGTTCTCGAAATGACTCAAATAAAATGTTATCTTTCGACAACACCAAGGAAACATAATCTGTCACATGAGGTTTTTAGCACTATCAAAGAGGGTGATATGCTTTTATGCAAATCAATTGGATTTAATTACGAGCATGGAAGCTACGATATTGAGTTCATTTCGAAACAGTAATTAGTCGATTATGAATTTCTGATGCTCAAATCATCAAAAAGCACATCTTCTACAAAAAAACGACATAATCTATGATTATGTATTCTTACGACAGATATAAGTAAGCCAATTTAGCATTCTCATCATTACATATGCAAGTTTTAACCCTCACTAATATCGAATGGTTGTATTAACCATAAATCGAATACATTATCGTACTCTGTTAGACATGATTATTGAGATGATAATAACTAGTCCTCTAAACCAACTGAGAATCACAACAATGCCAGTATAAATTTATGATTCTTAGTAATTCAATATCATATTGTGTTAAAATTCGTGGAAAGACTATTTCTAGGAGTCACAAAATGTCTTCTCAAAACACCAAAAACAAACAGTTACCAATCAAAAAGTGGCTCAAATACATCCTGGCAACGATGATTTTTAGCATGTCGCTATTCTTTGTGAAGATGATCGACAATTTTTCGATTGCCACTGGCATTGAATCGCAACAATCTTCATACGTGATTGAGATGGGTGGCTCTTATGGGTGGGCCGATTATTCGGGGGACGGTTATCAAGTCCGCTCAAAGACATATCGGTATGTCATTATGGATTTTAACGATTATATTCTTAGTGCCGGTAAAGCACAACTCAAAGCGAGTTCGGGCGCTATTTATAATAACGCAACCACTCCGATTACAGGATTACAGTCAATTCAACTTACATATACATCTGAAACTGCACTCAGAATCTTCTATGGAACAAGCGCAGCACCCAATACGACATCTAAGACAGCAGCTTCGGGGGCAATAGTAGATTTTAGTGATGTATCAGCGCCATACATTCGCATCAATACATCTTCCAAATACGCGACCATTTCCTCGGCGATAATCACATATTCGTGTACCGAGGGTGGTCCTGTTAGTATTCCCGTCACCAATATTTCGCTTGCGGGCACCGCCTCGATTAAGGTCGATGGAACGAGTCAGCTATCAGCCACGGTCACTCCCGAAGATGCTACCGATAAAAGCGTGGTTTGGACGAGTTTAGACCCTTCGATTGCCGGAGTTTCACCAACCGGACTGGTCACCGGCATTGCCGTTGGCACAGCCACGATTAGAGCTACCAACACCGCTAGCGGTGTCTATGGTCAAATAGTGGTTACCGTAACCTCCGTCCCCAGTAGTGGCGGTTCACCGACTTGGGAACGCGTCACCGCCATTAATGAACTGATCGCGGGTGACCAATATGCATTTGTTTATATGGGTGCCTCCACGGGAACAATCGCCTCCAATTCAATTTCTGGAAGCAATGTCTATCTTGCCAGCAATAGTTTTGCCTCAAACGCGACTTCGGTCGATGCTGGTGCGTATTCATCCGCAGTATATGGATGGACCTTAGGAGGCACGACCGGATCTTGGACATTCCACAATGGTCAGGGGTATTTATATGCAACGGGGGCCACAAAATTGGCGATTGCCACAAATCCAAGTACTAAAACCTGGTCGATATCAATGGCGAGCGGAAATTATACTACGATTACGTTTGCGACAACATCATTCGGGTCGCTACAATACAATACCGCGGCACCACGATTCAATGTCTACACAAGCACTCAGGCTAGCGTATATTTATATCGTTATGTCGATGGCGGTCCTAAACCCACGACAATCACCCTAACTGATAATAGTGACTATAAAGTTACCGATTCGTTTGATTATAACGATTTTTCAGTCGCCATTACGTTTAGCGATGCTTCAACATTGGCCAATGTCGCTTATGATCCGAGTATGAATAATGGCTTCTATTTCGGTAGCGCCTATGATCCAAACGATCTTGAGTTTGATTGGGCGGAACCATTCGATGTCGCTGGCGATTATGCGATTGAGATATACTATGTCGATGCCACCGGCAGTTGTAACGACATCGTTATCTTCCATGTTAAAGGTGGTTCACAACTTGGTGACACGCTCATCGATCTTGAGGCTAGCGATGGCGCAACGAGTTACAACATCGGGACTATCTACGATACTACAGCGCAGTTAACCGTCATCGCCACTTGGGCGAATTATGGTACTGAATTCATTAATAAGGGTGATGGTATTGATGGCTATTCCCTCGATTGCGCAAGCCATGATTTAACGACGCCATTTAGTAGCGGAGGCAGTTATATTATCACTATTAGTTATCGCGGATTGACAACTTCGGTAACGATTAATGTCACTCAAGGGTATGAAGCGCGCACGCTTGATTATAATTATGAAAATCTTCAAGATCGCAGTGTTTACTATGTCGACGCCATGCCCTCAACCGGCAATCCCAAAGTGTTAGTCATTCCCACGAAGTTTACCGATACATCACTAAGTAGCACACAACTCGCGAACTATAAGACAAAGATTGAAAAAGCCTACTTTGGCACTGATTCCGATACCGGATGGAAGAGCGTGAAAACATACTTTGAAGATAGTTCCTACGGGCAACTATCGATCGGTGGAAAGGTCACCGATTGGTGGAGTTCCGGTTATGCTTCAAGCGCCGTCACCAATGAAACGATCACGACAACACTCGTGAAAAACGCCGTCGCTTGGTATAAAGCGAATAATAGCGATATTACCGATTATGATACTAATGGCGATGGTTACATCGATGCCGTGTCACTTATTTATGGCGCGCCAAACTATTATAACGGTGGCGCCAATGACAACCTATGGGCGTATTGCTACTGGGTTCAAGAGCCAAATCTTAAAAATGTCACTAATCCCGGACCTAACGTTTTTTTCTGGGCATCGTATGATTTTATGGACGAAGACACAAGTCCAGCCCCCATTGATACCCATACATACATTCACGAAATGGGCCACATTCTCGGGCTTGACGATTATTATAATTATGATAGTTCGTCAAATGATGGAGCAGCGGGTGGCTTTATCATGCAAGATTATAACGTCGGCGACCACGATCCATATAGCAAGATGGCGCTTGGCTGGATTGATCCGTATATACCAACGGCGAGTACTTCGATTACATTGCGACCCTTTGAAACTAGCGGCGATGTGATTGTGCTCTCCCCATCGTTTAACGATTCGCCGTTTGATGAATATCTCGTGATTGATTTTTATACGGCGACGGGACTTAACTATTTTGATTCACACTACCAATACGGGTCATCTTACCCCATGGGAACCACAAATAAAGGCATTCGCGTTTGGCACGTTGATGGAAGATTGTTCCAAACGAGCACAAGAACAACATCTTATTCGACGTCCACGACCTTAACATCCAGCGTGCTGTCAAACTATTATTACACCCATGCGATGAGCAATTCGACGGGTTCTACTTATGGTAGTCCGGTCTCAGCGTATCGCAATTATCGTTTACTTCACCTACTGCAAGCCGGTGGCACGAACACGTTTAAAAACGGTGCAACCTTCAGCGGTGGCGATTTATGGACCGCTGGCATGTCTTTTTCCATGTCCAGCTACAGTTCGTTCTTTTATAACTCTGGAAAATTAAATAGCAATCTTGATTTGGGATGGTCGTTTACCATCAGCTCTTTAACCGACACCGAAGCGTCAATTTTAGTCACGAAACTTTAAGCGATTTGCGCTTATTGCGATAAAACTTCTTTAACAAATACCTCGATTAATCGCGGATCAAATTGTGTCCCTGCATATTTTAATAACTCACCTATAGCGATATCGGGGCTCAGTGCTTTCCTATACGGCCGATCGGCGGTCATCGCTTCATAGGCGTCGCACACGTTGATGATGCGTGAGAATAGCGGAATTTCATCGCCCTTTAAACCATTGGGATAGCCTTTACCATCCCAGCGTTCGTGATGCGTCAGTGCGTATTCGGCTAATCGTGAATACTTATCCGCGGAGCGCAAGATTTGATAGCCGTTAATCGCATGGTTTTTCATGATTGTCCATTCGTCATCAGTGAGTTTTCCTGGTTTATCAAGAATATGATCAGGGATTGTGATTTTACCGATGTCGTGCATCAGTCCGGCGATTTCTAATTCCTTGATTTCGTCGATGCTTAACTTCAGTTTTTCGCCCATGAGGCGGCAGTATTGACTGACGCGGTCGGAGTGAATCCGTTCGACGTCATGCTTTTCTTTTAATGCGCTGAAAAGTGTCATGATCATTTCGTTTCGGTTGCTGCGACCGTGCAATACTTTACGGGCATACATATTGTTCTCGGCATTAATGAGTACGTCGTCGATGTCTTCTGACACCTTGGTTTTCGTGTCATACCCAAACGAAACGGAAAGCTGAATGCCGTATAAATAGCGGGTTGACAGTGCTTTTAAAATAGCATTGCGGGTATCCTTAAACGTCTCTTCGGTGGTGTTGGGACATAAAACGATGAATTCGTCGCCACCGATGCGTGCCGCAAAATCAAGCGGTCTGAGATGTATCTTGAGTTGCTCGCCGACGATTTTGATGGCGATGTCGCCGGCGTGGTGGCCATAGGCGTCATTAATCAGTTTCAAGCCATCAAGGTCGATCATGCACACGAGTAACGGATAATTGCCTTGATGGTCCATTTCCTCGAGTTTCTCTTCAAAGTAGCGACGATTGGGAAGTCCGGTTAAATAATCATGTTTGCTAACATGGAGTATTTCATCGTTTTTCTGCTTTTTCTCACTGACATCACGGAATACGAGCACAACGCCAATCGTGGCCCCGGTGTCGTCTTTGATGGGAGAGGCCGTGTCTTCGATATAGTATTTGTTGCCGTCTTTTGAAAGTAACACCGTATGATTGGATAATTCCACGGTTTGATTAGTTTCTAAAGCGCGTTTGACGGGATTCTCAAGTTCAATTCCGCAATCTTCGCAAGTGATCCGGAACACGTCTTGGAAAGGCTTGCCAATTGCTTCTGTTTCCGGGAAGCCGGTCAGTGTTGCTGCAACGGGGTTAATGCCAGTAATGATGCCCAAAGAATCGGTAGCAATCACGGCATCGCCAATCGAGTTAAGCGTTGCCCGAAGCGTTTCCTTTTGATGGAAAATTTGCAGTTCCAATAATTTACGTGGCGTAATGTCATCGACGATGACCGCGAATTGGCGATGTTTCGGACGGTAGGCAGTTACCGAAAAGTATTTGCCGAGCTCTTGGGCATAGTTTTCAAACTGAAGCGATTGCCCGGTCAAAGCCACTTGACCATAGCGTTCAATCCAGATTGGTTCGGTATTTGGGAGTACTTCAAGCACCGTCTTACCAATAATATTTTCAAGGTTCAAACCTGTTAGATTCTCAAAGCTTTTATTCGCGCCTAAAAACCGGTAATTGACTGGTTTGCCGCTTTTGTCGGTGATGATTTCGTGGAGTGCCAGACCAAGTTGCATTTCGCTCGTCAGTAAACGGAATTGCTTTTCGCTGGCGAGTTTTGAGGCTTCTTCGCGTTTGATGTCCGATAAATCACGGAATTCAACGACGCGCACAAGTTTACCTTGGTAGGGAATATTGCGACCTTCGATCTTCAAAGGATAGCGTTGTCCGTTTTTACGAACGCCGAATGCCTCGTAGGGAAGTTCATAACCAGCAAGGATGTTTTTCATGACTAAGTCACGATAGTCGGGGGCAATCAACAGCAATCCATTCATGCCAATTAATTCTTTGATTGAGTATCCCGTGATGTCAGATAATCCTTGATTACAATCAAGAATCATGCCTTTATCGTGAATCCCGATGCCACCGAAGGAGGCGTTGTGGAGAATATCAAAGCGGATTTCGCTTTCTTTAAGCTTGGTAATATCGGTATGAGCCCCAAGCATCCGAATCGGTGTTCCCGTTTCATCCCGTATAGCCATGCCCCGGCAGCGAATCCACACAGTTGATCCATTTTTGTGGCGATAACGCACGATTTGATCAAAGGGGTGGTTTGGATCTTGGATGTGCTTTTTGAAGTTGTCATTGACCATGTTGAGGTCTTCTTCAAAGATGATATGTTGCCATTCTGATGATAGATGGGCTTTTTCATCAGGGTCATAACCAAGCGTTTCCCAAAACTTGGTATTCATCCATTCGTCTTCGATTGCTTCAAGATTCCAATACCACATGCCATCGAGCGAACCTTCTTGGATGAAATCGAAAATGCGCGAATCGCTTTTGATTAAATCGTAAAGCTCGCGTTTAAGATAGTGGTCGTCTTTTTTACTTACCGCTTTTTTCTGATTTTGCGCCATGTCAATTCGCTCCTAATAGTTAGTGCGACGGCTTTAGGTGAAGATAACATTCATGCTAACTCGTAATGTTAAAACATTAATAAAACTCATTGAGCATAGCAACTTTTATATTTTTATAGTTTAAACTAATGTTTGTTTAAATGATACTCAATTACCAAAACGGATTGTTCCAGTAGACAAATTCGGCCTTGAATTACGAACAATCACTAATAAGGAGTTAAACATGATTGAAATACCGGAAGCGAAGACAATAGCCATACAAGCAGATAAACTACTGCGGGGACTGAAGATTATCGAAGTCGAAGTTTTGCAGACACCACATAAGCTTTGTTGGATAAATATTAAACCTGAAATATTACGGGCGCAACTTATCAACAAGACCATCAGCTCCGTCACTAGTTCAGCGCATTATCTACGCTTCATGTTCAACGACGGAAACGAACTATATGCGGCGGAAGATTTGACAATCGCATATAAAGCTGAAACAAAGCAGACTGACAAACACCAATTGGCACTTCATTTTGATAATGGTTATTTACTCGAACTGAAAGTCAAAATGTATGGTTTTATCGGCTTTGGAAAAAGCGAACATCTAGCTAGTGAGTGGAAATATTACCGCGTCGCCATCGAAGCGATTGACCCACTAAGTGATGCGTTTACATTCGAGCACTTTATGAAAGTGTCGAAGTTAGATCAACAAGTTGGTTCGGTAAAACAGGCGCTGGCTACCGATCAGCATATTCCCGGATTAGGCAACGGCGTCTTGCAAGATATCTTGTTCAATGCCCGAATTTCACCCAAACGCAAGGTAGCCACGCTGAAGGAAGAAGATAAACAGACACTGTATCACGCGACGATGGATACACTACAAACCATGGTTGCCTTAAACGGACGAGATAGTAGCCACTTACTAGATGGGAAACCAGGTGGTTACCATTCCATCATGAGTTCCAAAGCCACCGATTGTCCTTCATGCCATGGTCCTTTGCTGAAAGAAGCTTATCTAGGTGGCAAAGTCATTTACTGCCCAAATTGTCAAAAATAGCGACTAATCAACGGATTATCACGTAGGTATTAATCAGCGTTTTTTGCCATAAGTGCCCTCGCGCAATATCTTGTTTAGCGGTCTGCCTTTTGCCAGCTCATCTACTAGTTTGTCAAGATAACGAATATTCTTCATTAGCGGGTCCTCTATTTCTTCAATCTTGACCCCGCATATCGTCCCTTTAATAAGATTGGCGAGTGGATTTATTAATGGAGCAGTTTCAAAGAACTCACGCATACTGATGCCACCGCTTATTAGCGCTTCTAACTGCGCTTTATCATAGCCGGTGAGCCAATATATCACCCGATTGACTTCTTCGTTTATACGGCCTTTTCGGGTCGCTTTGGCAATGTATAAATCATAGATTTTAGAAAATGGCATCGCATAGAGTCGATCATTGTTATTCATATGTCTCCTTTACGTTCCCAAACAAGAAAATAATGTATCAATAAGATATTATATAAACGATATTAAAGCACGTAGCAGCAATAGTAGCGACTAATGCTTCTTTCTTGCGATAACTTTGGAGTAATAAAATGGAAATAACAAATATCGATGTTACTGATTATCTACGCACACTCGAGCCACAGCGTCATCAAGATGCGCTGAAGCTGATCGAACTCGGCCAAGAATTGACTGGCGAATCCCCAAAGCTGTGGGGCTCGATTATTGGGTTTGGTAGTCTTCACTACCACTATGCCAGCGGTCATCAAGGCGACATGCCGATGTTCGGATTTTCAAGTCGGAAGAAAGCACTAACAATCTATATGTCTTACGATCTAGCCAAGTATTCCCAGCTCGTCAAACTCGGTAGATTTACGATTGGAAAAAGCTGCTTGTATGTCAAGAAACTCGGCGATATCGATTATGATGTTTTAAAAGACTTAGCCCATACGGCAATCAAAGACACACTGGCACTACCTTTCATCAGCGTCAACAAATAACAAAGGAGCACATTATGCAACTCGGAGCGTTTTCCATCTCACTTGATGTCAAAGACATCAAAGTATCAGCGACATTTTACAAACAACTGGGATTTTTGCCAATCGGTGGTAACATCGACGACAAATGGCTGATTCTTAAAAACGAAGACGCGGTCATCGGTTTATTCGAAGGGATGTTTCAGGGCCATATCTTGACGTTTAATCCCGGTTGGAATCAAGCGGGCGAACACCTCGAGCAATTCCTTGATGTCAGAAAAATTAAAGAGCACCTTGATATTTATGGGATTTCCGCGACAGCCCATATCGATACGCCGACGGGTCCGGGCTATATCACGCTTAAAGATCCTGATGGTAACGCCATCTTGATTGATCAACATCGTTAATATTAATAACTAAACACTAAACAGCGTCTTTGCTGTCGAATTGTAATTGGTAAAGAGCATAGTAAAGGCCCTTTTTCTTTAACAGCTCTTGATGGTTGCCGGCTTCAACGATTTCGCCTTTGCTCATCACGTAAATACGGTCGCTATGCTGGATTGTTGACAAACGATGGGCGACGACGATCATCGTCGAAATCGACATAAGTTTTTCAAGTGAGTGCTGAATGATGGCTTCGGTTTCCGAGTCGATGTTGGCCGTGGCTTCATCAAGGATCATTAGTGATGGTTTATACACTAACGCCCGGGCAAATGAGATCAGCTGTTTCTCGCCACTCGAGAAGTTGTTGCCCCGTTCCCGTACTTGATGGTCTAAGCCATCGGGCAGCTTTTTAAGCACATAGTCGAGGCCGACGTATTCGGACGCTTCCAAAATACGATTATCGGGAATCGATTCATCATTAAGCGTGATATTATCGCGGATCGAACCCGAGAATAAGAAAGTATCTTGGAGCATCTGTCCGATAAACGACCTTAGCGACGATCGCTTGATTTTCTTAATGTCGATGCCATCGATTAAGATACGGCCTTTTTGAATGTCATAGTTTCGCACAAGCAGTTGCAATATCGTCGTTTTGCCACTGCCGGTGGCACCCACAAGCGCAATCGTTTCATCGGGGGCTACTTTAAAGGAAACACCTTTGAGGACCCACTCATCTTTAATGTATTGAAACCACACATCTTGGAATTCGATGTCCCCTTTTAGCGTTTCGAGTTCAATTGCGTCGGGATCATCGACGATGTCGGGCTTGGTGTCCAGCACATCGAAGATTTTTTCGGCGCTAGCGAATCCGGCTTGTAATGAATTAAATTGTTCGGCGATTTGTTGGATTGGTTCAAAGAACTGACCGATGTAAACATAAAAAGAGATGAACAGACCAATCGAGAGCGTTTCCGCAAAATAAGATTGCACCCCGAAATAAATCGTTAACAAGGTAGCGGTCATCGCTAGAAAGAAAATTGTGGGTCGATACACGCCGAAGACATTGATTTCCCGAAGGTAACTGCGCCGAAGTTTTTTGTTAATGACTTCGAATTCACCGACCTTCTTTTGTTCCTGGTTAAATACTTGGGCAATTTTCATGCCTGAAAGATTTTCGGACAAGAAGGCGTTAATTTCCGATACGTTGTTACGTACCTGGCGATAAGCCGCGCGCGAGTATTTTCGAAATAATGCCGACGCCACGAATATGACCGGTACCGTCGTCATCGTCACTAAGGCCATCATTGGATGAATGATAAATAGAATCGTGGCAATAATCACCATCATCAAGAAGTTACGGATGAGGTTGACAATCGTGTTGGTAAACATCTCCGAGATGTTGGCGGGGTCGTTCGTGGCCCTTGTCACGAGTTTGCCGACTGGCAATGAGTTAGTCTGGCCGACGGATAACGTTTCAATATGGGTAAACACTTCTTCGCGAATTTTGTGGGTGATTTCCTGACCGATGTTTTGCAGCATGATATTTTGGAAATAGCCAATCAGGATCGAGAGACCAGTAACCACTAAAAGCACCGAGGCTCCAATAATGACGGTCCACAATTTCGTATTGAAATCAATTGTGGTATCGATCATGATATCGATTGACAAACCGCTGGCAGCCGGTAGCGCCATATTCGTGAACGTGGTAACAATCATCATCAAAAACGCCAAAATGAACTTACCGGCGTAAGGTTTCAAATACGTTAGCAAGCGTTTCATCAGCTTGTTATCGTGATGAGCGATTTGGTGTTCAGCAAAATCACGCATGTGTTTCCGCCTCCAATATCATCGTCTCAAGTTCTTGAAGTTTGACCATTTCCTGATATAGCGGATTGGTTTTCATTAATTCTTTATGGGTGCCGACACCGACTAAGTGTCCCTTGTCGAGCAGTAAAATCTTGTCGAGTTTTTTGACCGTGGAAATACGGTGGGCAATTAACAGGGTCGTCTTACCTTTACGGGCGGCCCTTAGATTGCGCAAGATGGCTTCTTCGGTCTTGGTGTCGACGGCGGATACCGAATCATCAAGAATCAAAATCTTGGGGTCTTTAGCTAGTGCCCGGGCGATGGAAACGCGCTGTTTTTGGCCACCGGAAATCGTCACGCCTCGTTCGCCGAGCACGGTTTCGTATTGGTCCTTAAATTGCGACACGTTCTCGTGGATATCTGATAAAGTCGCCGCTTTTAAAAGTGTCGCATCGTCGATTTTCGCAAACGAAAACCCGATGTTGTTACGAATCGTGTCTGAATATAGGAAGTTATCCTGGGGTACATAGCCGATATGATCGCGAATCGTCTTCACCGATAGTTTGGCAGCGTCGTACTCATCATAGAAAATCATGTTTTCGTCAGGATTGTACACGCGCAATAAAAGTTCGACTAATGTCGATTTGCCGCTGCCGGTACGGCCTAGAATACCAACGAGTTCACCATCGTTGATCGTGAAAGAGATATCTTTTAAAATCGGTTGCTCGGCATCGGGATATTTAAATGTCAAGTTTTTGGCACAGATCGATCCGTGCAAACTCACGTCTTTAATCGCATCAGGCTTATCAAACACAATCGGTTGCGCGTCAAGGAATGTTTCGATGCGTTTAGCCGATGCTTGCGCCTGACCATTGATGTTTAAAAACCAAGCGATGGCAAAGACCGGCCAAAGCAGAGTGAAGAAATAGGCAATGTATTCAGTTAGTTCACCACTTGACAAGTTGTTTTGGGCAATCAATATCGAACCATAGGCCAAAATAGAGAGAATGACGAGGCTAATCATCGCATCGATAATAATGTTGACGATGACGGCGTAGCGCAAATGGCTCATCGATTTGTCATAAACGTCTTTTGATCTTGTGCGAAAACGAAGTGATTCGACGGCTTCGCGGACATAGGCTTTAATGACGGTCAAACCGGAAAATGATTCTTGGGCAAAGTCGGACATGCTTTCAAACGCATCTTGTCGCGCTTTATATTTTTGTTCCATTTTCATTTCGAGGAAAAATACGAGTACGCCCATTAAGGCAATCGGGATAAACGCATAAAGCGTCATCTGCCAGTCAAGACGAAACATCCTGACTAACACGAATAGCCCAAGCACCAGTCCGTCAACGAGCATCAACAGTCCGAATCCGAATAGTTCCCGGACCGAATTAAGGTCATTGATGAAATGACTCATGAGACCGCCGATTTTCTTTTTCGAATAGAAATTTTGATCGAGCTTCGTCGCGTGCAAAAACATGGCACTGCGCAAATCTGTTTCAATTCGCCGCCCGTTACCAAATAGTAAAAAGCGCCACAAAAAGCGTCCTATCGTCATCCCAATGACGATTACCGATATATAGATAAGCGGTGGGATGATTTGATTAATCGTGGTAATAATGCCATCTTCGACGCCGTCGATGATGCCTTTGATCGTGCGCGGGATTTCGAGTTGATACCAATCGATGGCAATAAGAATTAAAAGACCGAGCAAGAACGACAGCCCGTATTTGATGTAATAGCGCCAAAAATGTTTACGAAGTAGCATATGGATATACCAATGAATAATTCTACATGTTTTCCAAAAAAATACATGCGTTAATCGTATGATTATTGCCTAATCGCATTAATTTATGACAAACAATTGGCTTAATTAACAAAAAACCAATTTAACCATCGTGCCATTACTATCAAAGGTATGGATTCCATTTACTGAATCGATTGGATATCCAAGCTTTGATAAGCGGTCGATGGTCACCGCTTTTTCGCGATCAGGGAGCGTGATGGTGTAGTTACGAATCCCAATTTCATGCTCACTATTGATGGTGGCCGTTTTGCCATTCCATGTATTGATGCCGATGTGATGATGGTAGTGACCAGTAGCTAAAAAGGATGCTGAATCTCCCCAATCGAACATGACACTGAAACCTAATCCTTGCGTAAAGAAACGTTTAGCTTTGCTCAAATCATCGACATGAAGATGTAGATGACCAATAATCGTGTCTGTCGGTAGTTGCGTAAAGGGTTCACCTTCACCCGCCAGTAACACATTACGATAATCCATCGGTAACGTCAGTTGATCACTTCGGTAAGAGTGCCAATCATAGCCATTAACTACTGGTCGATCGGCGTAAATCTCGATGCCGTTACCATCGGGATCATCAAGGTAAATGGCCTCGCTGACTTGATGGTCAGATAATCCGGTGAGCGGGTATTTTTCATTGATTAAATGGGCGAGCGTTTTTCCAAGCTCTTTCCGCGATGGGAGCAGCAGCGCCACATGATACAAGCCAAGATGATGATGCGGTTTCTTGGCTCCTTTGACCTCAATAAGTTTTATCAGTGTGGTGATACCATCCGATGATAAGTCGACCTCATTATTGGCTATCGATTTAGGCATTAGTTTCAAAATGCCTGCATAAAAATTCAACGATTTATTGATATCGGACACGACAAGTGTGACCGCACTAACGCGGGACATTTGACCCTGATGATATACTGACATGCTTTACTCCTCTATTACATAGAGACTTTACACTTATACAAGCATGTTGGCAAATGAACTGCTTAAGCCCATTTGCTACTTCGATTGCTTCATTTTTAACAAGATTAAAACGGAGCTGAAAGTCAATGGAAATGATGTATTAAAAGGGACCTTGCGGTCCCATATTATTAAACGAGAGTTTTCTTTGACCAGGAGCGCGTATTCCAGCGGAATACCATCGCTAACGCTCTAAATACTTCATCAAACGCTAGGACGATGAATACACCGACGACACCGTAGCCTTCATAGTATCCCGCGTAAAATGAACCGACGCCAACGACAAGCGTTAAGCTAAGGAATCCAAGGATGCCGACGAACAGGGCGTCGCCAGCGACTTTCAGCGATTCGCCAATGACCAGATTGATCGATCGACCAACTTCAAGCGCGACTTGAATCCACAGGCACACCTTCACGAGATGAATGATTTCATGTAATTCCTCGCCATGGGCCCCTTCCGTGGTTGTGAAAAGCGTGATAATCGGGTCACCGAATAACGCCAGAATGATGGCGATGGACACCGACACGAATAGACCCCACATCGCGATGCGTGACGTCTCGCCCATGCACCGGTCGTAGTTATGACGACCGCAACGGAATCCCGTTTTAATCGAGTTGGCGTGTGCTAATGCGGCTGAAGGGATATACGCAATCGCGGCGATATGTTCGACCGTGACGCGGACAGTAACGTGTAGACCTGTGGGATCATACATGTTCAAGATGGTAACAACCGCTGACATCGCCCCGAAATAGACGAACAATTCGATGGCTGAAGGTATGCCGACTTTCAACATGTCGATGATAATTTCTTTATTGGAAATTGCGTGTTGTTCGGGCTCATCGATTTGAGGAATATGGATATAAGCAAGAATCAAGTGTCCGAGGAAATTGACGAAATACGATGCCGCTGTGGCCACGGCGACGCCGACGACGCCCCATTCGAATACGAAGATGGCCAAAAAGTTAAGCGCGATATTGACAACGTTAGCGACCACGCTGGCAATCATCGGCGATTTATCATGGCCAAACGCCCGCATATAGTTGCCGAAAATCGGCGTGACGGCGTTAAAAAACATCGCACCACCGACAATTTGGAGATAAACCGACGCAGTTGGAACAAGATTTGATTCACCCATCAATAAGCGCAAAATCGGGGTCGAAAAGAAGATAAAGCTAAAACTGATAACTAAACCAATTGCCAAATTGATGACGACTGACAATTTGAGGGCATGTTGCGTGGAATAGTACTTTTTGGCGCCCATAAACTGCGTGAACACTGCCAAGGCACCGGTGGAAAGAATCGCAAACATGACGTTAAAAAAACTTAAGTAAGTGGTAACGCTACCGACGGCGCCGACGGCTTGCTTGCTGACGCCGTATAGCATCAAGGTGTCGGTGATGCCCACAAGCACGGCCAAAAACACTTCGATTAGAAGCGGCCAAAAAATATTGATGAATTTATGCTCGTGAATTTGTGGTGTCATCTTAGTTTCCTAGACAATTATAGCAATATAAATTATTAAGGCAACTCCATTCGAGCATAACTTAACTCTTGATTTCAACTATGGGATTGTATAAGATAATTAAGCCGATTTAAGAGGGCTTGCCGACGTAGCTCAATCCGGCAGAGCAACTGAATCGTAATCAGTAGGTTGTAGGTTCAATTCCTATCGTCGGCACCATTCCCGGATGTTTAGCTCAGCTGGGAGAGCATCTGTTTGACGTACAGAAGGTCGGGGGTTCGATCCCCTCAGCATCCACCATTAACAAACGACTACCTCTCGGGGTAGTTTTTTTGTTTGATGTTGAGTTTATATATGTTATTACATATAATTTTTGTTAGACGCAGCCATGGTTCAATGGTAGAACGTTAGCTTCCCAAGCTGAATATGCGGGTTCGATTCCCGTTGGCTGCTCCATTCCCTTAAAATGCCGATAAACAAGTCTTTTTGATACCAGTTAATTTTGATACGATAGTATATATAACTTATGGTATTCGAGGCAAAAATATGATTAATTTCCGCGCTAAATGCATCCAGCTGCTAAATGATCGGGGCGTCACGCTCGACGATATCGCCGAAGTGGCGCGTTTTTTACAAGCAGGATATTACGTTGATCTTAAAAAAGAACAACTGCTTGAGTCTATTAACTCCGTGCTCGATAAACGCGAAGTTCAGTTTGCGCTGATGACGGCTGTTGAACTTGATCGCCAAGCCGAAACGGGCCACTACATCGACAAAGATCTCGAAGCGATTATTCGTCGTGATGAAGGTCTATATGGCGTCGATGAAGTGTTGGCATATGGTATTTGCAATTTATATGGCTCAATCGCCTTAACTAACTTTGGCTTTATCGACAAGAAAAAATACGGGATTATCGAAACACTTAATGGTGATGGCAAAGACGGAGCTCATTGCCATACTTTCCTCGATGACATCGTCGGAGCGATTGCCGCGGCCGCAGCGAGCCGCTTCGCCCATGGTGACAAAAAATGATGGGTACGATGGCCCTTTGGGGTGAGTGGCACTTTTGGCTTGACATTGGATTAGCGTTTTTAATTTTCTCGATGCTGTTCGTGCTTGTCTATCACGTGTCAAAACGAAAGGTTTTCGTCGTTCCGTTTATCGTCAACGTCATCGCCATTTTAATCGCTTATGTTTTCCGCGGTTTCTCCCTGTTGACGATTACACTGGTGGCAAGCCTGCTGATTATTACGATGATATTCATGTTCGTGAATATTGCCTCACTGCGACCACTCGTCAACAATTTGTTTTTAAGCAAAAAACAGGCACCGAAGCAATCGCGATATTTCGACCGCGACCAATTGAGTGGATGTATCGTCGACACTGTCGCTTATTTATCAAAAACAAAAACCGGCGCGATTATCGCCATCGAACGAAAAAGCGGTTTATCTGAATTCATCAAAAACGGTTCTCCGATGAACGCTCCGGTGTCTTCGGAACTATTAATGACGATTTTTTATCCCGGCACACGACTTCACGATGGTGCCGTCGTCATCCGCGATAACATGATTATCGCCGCCAGCGTCTATTTCCCGCCGACGACCAAACCATTATCGGGAAAATACGGCAGTCGGCACCGCGCCGCCCTGGGCATCTCGGAAGTATCCGATGCCGTCGTCATTGTCGTGTCGGAGGAAACCGGTCGCATCTCTATTGCATACAATGGCGAACTAGAGCCAGTATTCATCGACCAGTTTAAGCAATTGTTCATCCATTACATGGAAATTGGACAAAGGGAAAAGGATTAACCAGTCATGGGAAAATATTTTGGGACCGACGGGGTCAGAGGCCAAGCCGGACGCGATGTCACGGCCAGTATCGCTTTCAGAATTGGCCGCTATTTAGGACAATATCCCAACGGTTCTAAAAATCGTATCTTAATTGCTCGCGACACCCGTATCAGCGGACAAATGCTTTGTGCTTCACTTGTTGCTGGGATTACCGCCAGCGGATCAAGCGCTACGAAGCTCGGAGTGTCGACAACGCCGAGCATTTCCTATCTTGTTACCAAACATAATTTTGATTTCGGCATTATGATTTCCGCTTCCCATAATCCATATTTTGACAATGGCATTAAAGTGTTCAATCGATTTGGTGAAAAACTCGAAGAAGACATCGAACTAGCGATTGAAAAATATATTGATCAAACAAATGATGACCTGCCCTTAGCGACAGGCAAAGACATTGGAAGCTCCAAAGAAGAACGGCTTCTAGTCGATGATTACCTCGATTACGTCGCCTCCAAAGCGACCGCGGACTTATCAAAGTTGTTTGTTTTGATTGACGCCGCCAACGGCTCAGCGTCGCATTTAATTAGTGGATTATGCTCACGAATCGGACTTAAGGCCGATGTGATTTTCGATAAGCCAAATGGCACCAATATCAACGATTTATGCGGCTCGACCCACATTAAGAATCTTAAAAAACATATGCTTGAAAATGGTTATGATCTCGGTCTCGCGTTTGATGGTGACGCCGATCGGTTGTTAATGGTCAATCATCATGGTGAAGTCATCGACGGTGATGCCATGTTATATTTGGCGGCGCGCGATCTGAAACGCAACAACGCGTTATCTGATAATAAAATCGTCCTTACCGTCATGAGTAACATCGGCGTTAAGATGGCACTACGCCGCGCTCAAATCGACTTTATGGAAGTACAAGTAGGCGATAAGTATGTTCAAGCGGCGCTTAAAAAACACCATTTAACACTTGGTGGCGAGCAATCAGGCCACATGATTTTTTTTGATGAACTAAATACGGGTGATGGATTATTATCGATGGTCAAAATGCTCAACATTATTGCTGCGAGCAACCAATCGATTGAATCGTTATTATCAGATTTGAAAACATATCCGCAAGTGTTAAAAAACATCACCGTAGCCAATAAAAAAGAAGTGATGGAACACGCTGGATTGAAGGAAGTTATTGCCCGGATCGAGCAAGAACTTAACGGCACGGGTCGTATTTTGATCAGGCCTAGCGGTACCGAACCGCTTATTCGCATTATGGTCGAAGCAGAGACAAGCGCCATTTGCTCACGCTATGTCGATGAGGTATACAGCTTCATTGCCGAAGCATTCGTTAATTAACAAGGGAGAAATCACATGTGCGGAATTGTTGGAGCGGTTGGTTGTCGCCAATTACGTTCATATCTAATCGATGGTCTTAAAACGTTAGAGTATCGGGGTTATGATTCGAGCGGTCTGGCTTTTTCCCATGAAGAAGCGCCGCTTATTTATCGTATTCCCGGCCGTGTTCATTTGCTTGAAGAGATGGTGCCACTATCGCTGGAAGCCGGCATCGGCATCGGCCATACGCGTTGGGCCACCCACGGCGCCCCGACCGAAACTAACGCGCACCCCCACATTAGCCATAGCGGACTATTCACCCTCGTTCATAACGGCGTCATCGATAATTATCGCGCTTTACATCAAATGCTAAGCGACCTCGGGTATCAATTTAATACGGAAACGGATACCGAAGTAATCGCCAATTTAATCGAACACAATTACAAGCAAATGGGCGATGTACTGAAAGCGCTTCGCCAATCGATGAAGATGCTTGAAGGCAGTTATGCCCTCGTCATAATTCATCAAGGCGACGATGAACGTCTATTCTTTGCCAAGAACCATTCGCCACTACTTATCGGACATGGACCTGACGCCAATTTCTTAGCATCCGACTATCTCCCGATGCTCAAGCATGTCAAAGATTTCTATGCCCTGACTGACCACCAATTCGGCTATATTTCTAAAGACGAAGTCGCTGTTTTTGATTTGCCTGGAAACAGCAAAGCGAAGATTAGCTATCATCAAACCGATTTGACGAGCGAGGATATCAATTTGGAAGGATATCCCCACTACATGCTCAAAGAAATCGAAGAAGCCGACAATGTCATTCGTCATCTAATCGATAATTATCACGATGGGAGAAATTACTTATTTAATCCCAAATTGCTGGATACGATTACTGCGAGCGATCAGCTAATATTTCTTGCGTGCGGCACGTCCTATCATGCATGTCTGATTGGGAAACGGTATTTGGAAGCATTGGGAAAAAGAGTCGATGTTTATATCGCATCGGAATGGGCTTATTATCCGGTAATTACCGGCAAAAACCCGCTGTTTATCATCGTGTCGCAATCGGGAGAGACCGCCGATTTGATTCACTGCGTCAAAAATATCAAACAATACAAGTTCCCGCTTTTGACGATTACCAATACCAAAGGCTCAACGCTTGATCGGGAAGCTAACTTCACGTTACTTTTATTCGCCGGGATTGAAATCGCCGTGGCTTCAACCAAGGCTTACGTCGCCCAGGTTACCTTATTAGCGCTACTGGCCGCCGCGTTAAAAGGCGATTCGCAATTAATTCCCGATTTGTATCATGTGATCGAGGCATTGAAGAAAGTCATTGACATGAAATCGAAGTTTGAGAAAATCGCCGATTTCCTGGCCACAAAGGAAAATGCCTTCTATCTTGGGCGCGGCTTTGATTATGATGTAAGTTTAGAGGCTTCATTAAAACTTAAAGAAATCACTTATATTCATTCTGAAGGACTGCCGGGAGGTGAACTTAAGCATGGGCCGATTGCCTTGATTGATAAAGACACGCCGGTCATTATCTTCGTGAGCGATTCATTGACGGCGCTTCCTATCCGCTCTAACCTCCAAGAGGTTTTAGCTCGTGGCGCACATGTGATTGTCATTTCCAGTCAATCACTGGCCAAAGGCAAAGATGCCATCGTCGTTCCCGATGTTCCGGTGCATCTTTCGGTGCTACCAAAAGTAATGGTGGCCCAATACCTAGCCTACTATACGGCACTTAAACGGGGGGCTAATATTGACAAACCTCGTAACCTGGCGAAATCGGTTACCGTCGAATAAATGAAAAAAGGCGAGCAAAACTCGCCTTTTCGTTTGGATAATTTTCTTACTTACTTGCCGGCTTTCTTATCGTCGACAACGACTTCTTTAAGTGAAGCCAGTAAGCCGGTGACGTTTTGAATTTCGCTGGGAATGATAATCTTGGTTGCTTGTCCGTCAGCCACTTGCACGAGTGATTCAAAGCCTTTCAACGTGATGAAAGCCGAGTCGGGTTTGGCTTCGTTGATGAGGCGGATACCGGCGGCCTGCGCTTCATAGACGCGCTTGATGGCTTCGGCTTCACCTTCGGCTTCGGTAATCTTTTTAATCTTGACGGCTTCGGCGCGAAGTACGGCCGCTTCCTTTTCGCCTTGGGCAGTTAAAATCGCCGCTTGCTTTTTACCTTCGGCTTCTAGAATCGCTTCGCGTTTTTGACGTTCGGCGCGCATTTGTTTTTCCATCGCTTCTTGGATGTCGCGTGGCGGCAAAATGTTTTTCAGCTCAACGCGGTTGACCTTGATACCCCAAGCATCGGTGGCTGTATCGAGTACTTTCCACATTTGATGGTTAATCGTATCGCGGGAAGTCAGCGTTTGGTCGAGTTCCAAATCGCCGATGAAGTTACGGAGCGTGGTCGCCGTTAGGTTTTCCATCGCTTGGAGCGGACGTTCGACGCCATAGGTGTAAAGTTTCGGATCGGTCACTTGGAAATAGATGACGGTGTCGATTTGCATCGTGACGTTATCTTTGGTGATGACCGGTTGTGGCGGGAAGTCATAGACGCGTTCTTTTAATGTAATCGGGCTGCTGGCACGGTCGACGATCGGGACCACGAAATGGATACCCGCTTCCAGCGTGCGGTGGTATTTACCAAGCCGTTGCACGATAACGGTCGTCGCCTGTGAAACGATGACGATGGAACGAATGACGATGATGATGAGAATAAAGACGATGACGCCCAGGAAGACCCAGCCGATGACCTGACCGGCCCCGGTGTAGAAAAGATTTGGAAATAGTCTCATAGTTATTTACCTTCTTTCTTTTTTATGACAAGCCGATTACCTTTAATTTGTTTGATAACGGCTATTTCATCTTTTTGGAAACTGATGTCTTCGTCGACGATGACTTTCCATTGGATGTCTTTGTAAAGACCATCGCCCAGCGTCGTTTTGTCGACGTCGCTAAGCAGAAGTATTTCTTGATCGATCATCGAATCGGCGTTAGTGGGAACTTTTGGCCGATCAAGAATCGATTTACGGAAAAATTTAAAGCTGAGAATGAGCAAGACGGCGCTGACGACGATAAACACGCCGGCTTGAATTAATAGCGGCACGCCCAGTAGCGCCAACACGAACGAAATAAGGGCACCACCGCAAAACCAAATGCTGACGAGTTGTGGTTCCATTAACTCGATGATCAGCGCGAGAATGAAGACGCCGGCCCAAAAATAAATACCGACCGACGGATCTTGGAAGAAAGAAGTTAAAACCATAAGTCGCACTCCCTTACGCCGCCAAGGATGACGGCTACTAAATATTATACAATCAATCATTCCAATTCATAAAAAGATTTACATATGAGAACATATTGATTTGTATTCGTTGCACAAACTGGATGATATAATTTTTCTATGAATCGCCTATCGTTTTATGACTTCATCGTCAAAGTCCACGCCATCGCTAAAATCGGCTTGACTTATTCAACCGATGCTTATGCACTGGCCAACTATAAAGAAATCCAAGACCTGAGTAAACAAATGCTCGAGTCGTTTTTAGACATTGATTTTGAACGACCTAGCTATTTCAAACGCGATATTTATCCAACACCTAACGTCAGCGTGCGGACGATAGTGTTTAACGATGCCGGCCACGTGCTACTTGTTAAAGAAGCTAAAGATGGCGCCTATTCGCTACCGGGTGGATGGGCCGATTTGTATGAATCACCCACCCAAGCGGCGATCAAAGAGTGTCGTCAAGAGGCTGGCGCTAATGTCGAAATCACACGACTTGTGGGAGTGCTTAACCGCACGCCGATTAAAGGACCACTGGCGATACCTGAATATATGGTCGTCTTTGAAGGAAAACTGCTGGAACCGCTGTTCGAGCATGAATTTGAAACGACTGATGTCGGTTTCTTTGATTGCGACAATCTACCAAACATATCGCGGAAAGTCAGCCGTGAGGAAGTGCTTAAAATGATTGATGCGGCCCGCAGCGGGCGCGTGATATTCGATTAGGAGGATACTTATGAAACGAGCATGGTGGCAAGAAGCTGTTGGTTATGAAATATACCCACGCACTTTCTATGATAGTAACGGCGATGGCGTCGGCGATTTACCCGGCATTATTAATAAATTGGATTACCTTCGCGATTTGGGCGTCAATTTGCTATGGATTTGCCCGTTTTTCACTTCTCCGATGGACGATTTTGGCTATGACGTCGCCGATTATATGCGCGTCGATCCGAGTTTTGGCACCAACGACGATTTCAAAGTGTTGCTTCGGGAGGCGCATGCCCGCGGCATCAAAATTATCATTGACTTCGTCCTTAACCACACTTCCGACGAACATCGCTGGTTTATCGAAGCTCGAAAGAACCGCTACTCGAAGGAACGGCAGTATTACATCTGGAAAGATCCCAAATACGACGAATACGGGACGATGATACCGCCGAACAACTGGGGCAGCTTTTTCTCCGAATCGGCGTGGTCATATGATGAGATGGCCAAACAATATTACATGCACATCTTTTCAAAAAAAATGCCCGACCTGAATTGGGAGAATAAAACGCTTCGTAACCAAATATATGACGTAGCCCGGTATTGGCTTGATTTGGGCGTCGATGGTTTCCGGCTCGATGCCATTGCTCATTTAGCCAAAGACTTGACCTTCAAAGATTCCTCTCAAAAAGCGAATATCGAGGGCTACACGCTTGATATGAGTAAATTCTCCTCAATTCCGCGCTTATTCGAGTACCTCAATGAATTCAAAGATGAAGTCTTAATTAAGTATCCGCGCATCATGACCATCGGTGAAGTCGGCGGATTGGCCTCAACTGATGAAGCACTCAAATACAGCAATTACAAAACGGGTGCCCTTAACATGGTGTTTAATTTCGATACATGCTGGGAAAATGGCGCCTATGGAAGCGAAGATAAACTCGATTACCAAATCGTCACCAACGTTAAAAACCTCAAACATTTATTCAAGAAATGGTATGACGCATGTAACGGCAAAGCGTGGCTACCGCTTTATTGGGGTAACCACGACCATCCACGAGTTGTCTCTCAATACGGGAGCGTTCGTTATCGGAATGAATCGGCTAAGATGCTAGCGACTACGCTTTTGTTCATGTACGGAACGCCGTTTATTTATAACGGAGAAGAAATTGGCATGAGTAACGTCGACTACACACGCATTACCGATTTTAAAGACGTGTCAGCGCTCAATTATGCTAGAAAAGCAAGCAACCGCCTTAGCGAAGAGCAAATTATTCGATTTTTAAGACGTACCTCGCGCGTCAACGCCAGAACGCCGATGCAATGGGACGGTAGCGATAACGCCGGATTCACCACGGGGACACCAAATCAAAAAGTCAACGGCAATTTCAAAACGATTAATGTCGCGGCACAAGAGGCCGATTCCGATTCGATTCTCAATTTTTATAAAACGGCACTAAAAATTAGAAAAGATCCTTCGATATTGAACTCCGTGCTCGAAGGATTGTTTGAACTAGTCGAACCAGATCATGCCGACGTGTTTGCTTATGTTCACAAAGGCGCGAAACCGTTACTCGTGATATCCAATTTCCGCTCGTATGAAGTCCCGTTTAAACTTAGTTATCGCGTTAAAACAGTTTTACTGCATAATTATCCAAGCATGGAAAAACGCGGACTTATGCTGCAACTTCGTCCATTTGAATCGTATTTACTCGAACTTGATCCCGGGACTTCGCTTTAATGAACAAATATTTCCTGTTTAAGGCTGACAATCCGATTAATGCAACGACTTTTCGTGATCTGATTAGGGCAACTTATCCCGAACCATTTACGTTTTTCATGCGTGATTCGCGGTCCGGTCATCTATTGACTGACGCTGCTTTTTTTGATATTTGGACCGTTCTTTTACCACTTTTTCATAGTGATTTGGGCGTCCTATTGACTTCAATCGTTTCCCACAAAGCCGATGAACTCGCCTGGTATGCACTGGAAGTGACTTATAAAACCAGACGACAAACTTGCTTGCATCTAGGCGAAGTGTTGTTCGAACGTATGCTAGCCCACGATTCGAAAATGATTGCGATCGTTAGAGCGCAATTCGCCAACGTGTCACGCGAATTGATGTTGACCGCCAAGGCCTTTATCGATGCTGGATTAAACGCCACGCGCGCTGCCGTCAAGTTATATGTCCACCGCAACACTTTCAACTATCGACTTGACAAATTTATCGAACAAACGGGGCTCGACATCCGCGATTATCATCATGCTTTCTACTTTAAGTTGGCGCAACAAGCTATTATCGGCTAAATTTATGCACACTGCACAAATCCCTTTCTAAACATTGTGATATATTTATTGCTAAGAGGTACACCACATGGCAAATGTATTACTGAAAAACATCAATAAGATTTACGACAACAACGTGCAAGCCGTCTTCGATTTCAACTTAGAAATCAAGGACAAGGAATTCGTCGTCTTCGTCGGCCCATCAGGTTGTGGCAAATCGACGACACTACGGATGATCGCCGGACTCGAAGACATCACTTCTGGCGAACTCTACATTGACGAAAAACTTATGAACGACGTCACCCCCAAAGACCGCGACATCGCGATGGTATTCCAAAGCTACGCGTTATATCCGCATATGTCGGTCTACGATAACATGGCATTTGGGCTTAAGATTCGCCGTATGCCGAAAAAAGACATCGATGAACGCGTTCACGAAGCGGCCCGCATTCTCGAAATCGAACAATTCCTCGATCGGAAACCGAAAGCGCTCTCGGGCGGTCAACGGCAACGCGTGGCATTAGGCCGAGCGATCGTCAGACACGCCAAAGTGTTCTTAATGGACGAACCGCTATCCAATCTCGATGCCAAACTTCGTGTGCAAATGCGCGCTGAAATCATTAAGCTTCACGAAAATCTTGGCGCAACGACAATCTATGTCACTCACGACCAAACCGAAGCGATGACGATGGCCTCGCGCATCGTCGTCATGAAGGGTGGCTACATCCAACAAATCGGCGCTCCAATCGACATCTATCACAATCCTGCGAATTTATTCGTCGCCTCATTCATCGGCTCGCCAGCTATGAACCTAATCGATGCCAAATATTCAAAAGGTACGATCTATCTTGATGACAAAGTGAAGTTCAAACTTCCCGAATCGTTCCAAAAATCACTGAAAGACTATGAAGGAAAAGAAGTCGTGTTCGGCATTCGTCCCGAAGATGTCCGCGGTGACGATCCGGAGCTTGAAGCCAAATACGCTGATGCCGGATTTAACGTGGAAATTAAAGTCGCTGAGCTTCTCGGCCACGAATACATTCTTCACTCCGATCTTGCCGGTGGCAATGTCATCAGTAAAGTCCAGGCTATCAAACCACACTTCATTGGCGACAAGATCAAGATTTTCTTCAATCTTGAAAAAGCCCACGTGTTCGATAAAGAAACGACCAACGTCATTATTTAATAATAACTTGCTATTAAGACCGGCAATTAAAACCGGTCTTTTTGTTTGCCTTTTTATCCACGCGTAAGCGCTTACTAAAATAGTTTACTATTAGAAAAATTTTCGTATAATATCAGTATGTAAACACGAATTCGTTTGAGATGTCTTTTCGTCAATTGTTCTTATTCGAACTACATTTGTTATGTAAAGACACTCTCGCGAAATGAAAGGAGCACACGAATTTCATGTTGAAAAAATTCTCACTAGTAGCAGCTGCTGGCATTATGCTAAGCGCGCTCGCGGGTTGCAACAAACCAACTGCTGTAACCCTGAAAGTTTGGCAACCATTAGCGGAACAAACGATTCTTGCTGAAATGGCCGCCGCTTTCCAAGAAGAACACCCGGAATGGGACATCACGTTTGACCTCGGCGTCGTCGAAGAACCCGATCTCAAATCGACCTTAACGCTTGATGTCGAAGCCGGCGCTGACGTCTTCGCTTTCCCGGATGATCAACTCGTTGATTTGATTAATGCCGGCGCACTCTCGCAAGTGCAACAATTCCGTTCGGTCGTCGAAGCCCGTGACGTCGAATGGGCCGTCGCCGCTGCCACCAAAGATGATAAGCTCTATGCTTATCCTGAAACGGCTGACAATGGCTATTTCTTATACTACGATTCATCGAAACTGACGGAAACCGAAGTGTTGACGCTTGATGCGATGATTGCCAAAGCCGAAACATTAGACGCCAGCATCCACTTTGGAACAGCCGGTGGCTGGATGTCCGCTTCATGGTTCTTAACCGAAGGCAACATCAGCTATGATGGCACGACCCAAACGATGGATTGGAACAATGCCGCTGGCCTCGCTTCCGCCCAAGGTATGTGGGACGCCTATGGTTCCGAACGCTTAATTACTTCTGGCGATTTCGCCCAACTCTTCACTGAAGAAAGCATCATCGCCGCCGTTACCGGTACCTGGGAAGCTACCAACATTTCCGAAGCTTTAGGCGAAAATTATGCCGCCACGAAACTTCCAACCTTCACCAATGGCGACGATGAACAACAACAACTCGGTTCCTTTGTCGGTGCTAAACTTGTTGGTGTCAACGCCTACACCGAATTCCCCGAAGTCGCGCACGCCTTCGCCGAATTCATTACCAACGAAGACAACCAATTGCTCCGGGCTCAAACCCGTGGTCTTGGACCCTCGAACTTAGCCGCTGGCGCTTCCGACGTTTTATCATCCAACGTCGCTCTTGCCGGTTTGGCCGCCCAAGCTCCATACGGCTCACTCCAATCAACCTCGGTTGGTGGCAGTTACTGGGCTCCGATGGGTGCCTTCTCCGATGCCATGGTCAATAATGAATTGCCAACTGGTATCACGACGATTCAAGAAGCGCTCGATATCCTTGTCGCTCAAGCGACCGCAAGCGCTTCATAAAAATTATCAGCATCCTGAATACAACAAGCATGCCGGGCAGTAACATGCCCGGCATGTCACAAGGAGCGACACATGAAGGAACAAACGAGATTACCTTTTTGGAAATGGCTAGCAATAGCCATATTTGATTTTTTCAAGGCGATTGTCTTATACGTTCTCGATTTCATTTGGACGATTATCAAAGCTTTTCTAAATATTTTTGTCGGACTTTATAAAGGTGCCATCTACATTGGCAAAGCTATTTATAAAGGCGCGAAATCGTACTGGTCTACTTTTATCAAAGGCAATTGGAAAACCAGATTGTCTTATATCATGATGGGTTCGGGCAACTTATTTAATGGTCAAGTTGCCAAGGGCATTACCTATCTTGTCGCCGAAATCGGCTTTATCTTAATGATGATTTTCTTTGGCGCTTACTATCTTGGATTAATTACGACTTTGGGTACGGATTTGCCGGAACCGGCACATTGGGATCCTGATTTAGGCGTTTACGTACCGGCCGTCAGAGGCCATAACTCGATGCTTATTTTGCTGTTTTCTGTCGCCGTCATCATGCTAATTATCGCTTTCTTAATGATTTATGCCAAAAACATCAAATCGGCCTATGAGAATCAAACCTTGCTGGCGAATGGCAAACAACCAACGACGTTCAAACAAGATATCCGCGAACTAATGGATAAGAAATTCCATGTCACGGTTTTGTCATTTCCGACCTTGACGGCGTTCGCCTTTACGATTTTACCGCTCATATTCATGATTTTGATTGCCTTTACGAACTTTGATCGGTCGCATCAGCCACCAGGATCGTTATTTACTTGGGTCGGGCTTGATAATTTCATCAACATGTTCAGCGGTTCCAATGCCTACTACAGCAACTTACCGGGAACTCTGTTTAAAATATTGCAGTGGTCACTAGTGTGGGCCGTGTTTGCAACCTTCTTGAACTATATCTTCGGGATGGTGCTCGCCTTAATGATTAACAAGAAGGGCATCAAACTAAAAAAGATGTGGCGCACGATTTTCGTCATCACAATTGCCGTGCCTCAGTTCATTAGTTTGCTCGTTGTCGCGCGCATTCTCGATGACGCCGGTCCCGTCGTCCAAGCGTTGAAAGATTTGGGATGGGTCGCCAGCAATTTCTCATTCTTCCGGACGGGTGACATGGCGCGAGCCACGGTTATCGTCGTCAACTTATGGGTTGGCGTCCCCTACACGATGTTGATTACTTCAGGTATCTTGATGAACATCCCTGAAGATTTATACGAAAGCGCGACGATTGATGGCGCCGGTCCGTTAACGAAATTTTTCAAGATTACCTTGCCTTATATGCTATTCGTCACCGGTCCGTATTTGGTGACGGCGTTTATTGGAAACATTAATAACTTTAATGTTATCTATTTCCTTACCGGTGGCGGCCCCAACTCGCTGAATTTATTCCAAGCCGGCGAGACCGATTTGCTTGTTACTTGGTTATTTAAACTAACCGTCGACCAAGCCGATTACAAGATTGCCTCAACACTTGGTATCTTAATCTTTATGATTTCTAGTTTCGTCTCGCTGATTATGTTCTCGAAAACAGGCGCCGTGCAGAAGGAGGACCAATTCCAATGATCAAAAGTCGCAAATGGAACGAGATTGTTTCCAACATCGTCATTTATACGATTTTGACAATCATGAGTGTGATTTGGCTCATCCCAATTTTCTGGCTTGTCCTGCAGTCGTTTAGACTCGAGACTGGCGCTGTGTCGCGTTATTTCTTCCCGCGCAATTATACGTTTAATAACTATATCCAACTACTTTCACTTAACAGCGCCGACCGCGTCAATTTCCCGCAATGGTTTTTGAATACGTTTATCGTGGCCGCGTTTACGTGTGTCATCTCAACGATTTTGGTGCTACTGACTAGTTATGCCTTCTCACGTCTTGATTTCAAAGCCCGACGCCCAATGATGAAGATTATTCTGATTTTGGGCATGTTCCCCGGCTTCATGACGATGATCGCGATTTATCACATTCTCAAATTAATCGGCTTGACTGGTTCAATTTGGGGATTAATTCTTGTTTATAGCGGTGGCGCGGCGATGGGCTATTACATTTCCAAAGGCTTTTTCGACACGATTCCCAAGTCGATTGACGAAGCGGCGATGATCGATGGTGCCTCGAAAGCTCAAATATTCTGGCATATCACGTTACCATTATCGAAACCGATCGTCATTTACACGACGCTTACTTCATTTATCGGACCGTGGGGCGATTTCATCTTTGCCAGATTAATGCTTGGCGATCGCTTGGAAAGCTACACCGTTGCCCGGGGCCTTTATTGGATGTTAATGCGTGAGAACATCGCCACATACTTCACGCGCTTTGCCGCTGGCGCCGTCATCGTCGCCATCCCGATTACTTTGCTGTTTATTTGGCTCCAAAAATACTATGTCAGCGGCGTGACCGGCGGTTCCGTCAAAGGCTGATTTCATGAAGAAACTATTTCCTGCTTTGTTGGTGGCGCTTTCGGTGTTGCCGCTTGGAGGCTGTCAATCTTTTGAGTATGAATTTGCATCCGTATCCAACGAGAACGGTAGCGTATACTATGAAATATTCGTCGGTTCGTTTTATGATTCCGACGGTGATGGGATGGGCGATTTGGCTGGTGTTCAAGCAAAGCTTGATTATCTCAAAGATTTTGGCGTATCCGGCGTTTGGTTCATGCCGATTCATCCTTCCCCGACTTATCATAAATACGACGTGACCGATTATTACGCAATTGCCCCCGAGTACGGGACGATGACAGATTTTGAAAACTATGTTTCCGCTGCCAGCGAGCAAGGTATCGACACGATTATCGACCTCGTCGTCAATCACTCGAGCAACCGTCATCCCTGGTTTACTTCCGCGGCCTCGGCGATGCGTAACGGGACGTGTGCGATGCCCGATAGTTATTGCAATTATTATAATTGGTCGGATAAATTCGCCCCTGGCTACGAACGACTCACGAGTACGATTTATTATGAGGCGCGTTTTTGGAGCGGCATGCCCGACTTAAATCTCGATGATCCCGATATGCGCGATGAAATTGCCAATATCGTCGAATTTTGGCTTGATAAAGGCGTCAAAGGTTTCCGTCTTGACGCCGTGACAAGTTATTACACCGGCTATGAATCGAAAAATTTGGAATTTCTAACCTGGCTCAACAATACTGTTAAGGCCATCGAGCCTGATGCCTACATCGTTGGTGAAGGTCCTTGGGGTAGTTTGGCCGCACAAATATCTTCGTATTATACGACAGGCATCGACAGTTATTTCAATTTTCCGATTTCCGTGCAAACGACGCGCATGTATCAAAATGTTAGGCAAGCTAACGGTGCGGCGTTATCCGCGTTTGTCGTCGATTACACGAATCAAATTAAAGCGCTCAATCCCAATGCACTTGACGCCCCATTTTTATCAAATCACGACCAAAACCGCGTCGGAGGCTTGATGTTTCCCGAATATGCCGATGAATCACGCAAATTGATGGGCTCCATCTATTTATTAATGCCGGGACGGCCGTTTGTTTATTACGGTGAAGAAATCATCATGCGCGGTTCTGGCATCGATGAAAATAAGCGCTTACCGATGATTTGGTCGCAAACCGACAAAACCGGCCAAACCGACCTGCCCAACGGGGCAACCTACGATATGAACCTGCAAGTACAACTCGGCGCCCACGACCAAAGGGAAATACCCGATTCACTACTTAACCATTATCGAAAAGTCATTAACGTCCGTAACCAATATAATGAATTCATTGAGAAGGCGACTGTGACACAAGTCGGAGCCGACACACGAACTTACGGTTTGGCATATGCATCTGTTGAAGGCACCCTTACGATATTGACCAACACCAGTGCTGAAACAATTGAAGAAACATTAGTAGGCAATTATCAGTTGTTGACTGATATTCCGACTTCTAAAGTGAGCGTAACCATTTCTCAACAAGGCGGTAATACGATCGTTAAGATTCCTCCGTTTACCACAGCCGTGTTGTCGATATAAGGAGAAGCATATGCGCAAAGCCGGTATTTTACTCGCCGTTTCGTCACTGCCTAGCCGTCACGGCATTGGTGATTTCGGTCCCGAAGCCTATTCGTTTGTCAAGTCGATGAAACGGATGGGTTTCAAATTGTGGCAAGTATTGCCACTTAATCCGCTTGGATATGGCAATTCGCCTTATCAACCTTATTCATCAAAAGCGATGGATGAACTATATATCAGCTTAGATATGCTTGTCAAAGACGGTTTGTTAACCAAAGCGCCCCGCTTCCATGCGGGCGCGACACGCGTTGATTATGATTCGGTGCGTGATTATAAGGGAAAACTTCTCCATCGGGCGTTTGAAAAATTTGTTGAGGGTCGCAGTTATCGCTCGTTTGTCAAACAAAACGAATGGCTGTATCCTTATGCCGTTTTCATCACGCTAAAGAAACATAACGATTTGAAGCAGTGGCACTACTGGCCTAAGCCCCACCGTGATTGGATAAAAACCAAAGCTGACATTTTATGTGAATACGAAGCGGATATTAAATATGAGATGTTCCTTCAATATGTGCTATATCGTCAATGGACCGCATTAAAGAAGTATGCGAACAAATTAGGCGTCGAGTTAGTCGGCGACATCCCCATCTATGTTGGGATTGATAGTTTGGACGTATGGGATAACCAAAACCAGTTCCTATTGGACAATGATGCCCATCCCACGCACATCGCCGGAGTACCACCCGATTATTTTTCGGTAACCGGACAACGTTGGGGCAACCCTTTATACGATTGGGATAAAATGCAAAAAGATGGGTTTAAGTTTTGGCTTGACCGACTTAGTTATAACGCCAAACTATTCGATTATATCCGCATCGATCATTTCCGGGCGTTTGATACCTACTGGAAAATACCCTCAAGTTGCCCGACCGCGGTCGAAGGAGCTTGGATCGAAGCGCCTGGTTATGCCTTTTTCGATAAGTTGTTCGCCAATTTTCCAACGCTTAAAATACTTGCCGAGGATCTCGGCGATTTACGACCGCAAGTTTTGCAACTACGCGACCATTACCGATTCCCCGGCATGAAGATCGTCCAATTCAGTTTTGACTTTGATAAACCGATCATTTTTACGCAATATCACGAAACGAACATGGCCGTCTATCCGGGCACTCACGATAACCAAACGAGCAAAGGTTGGTATCGCTCCTTAACTAAAGAGCAGCGTCTCCAAGTCCGTAACGTCCTTGCATACTACGGATATTATTACCAAAACGTCGCTGACTCCATCATCGCCCTGACACTTGATTCGAGCCCCGATGTGGCCATTATTCCGATGCAGGATATCCTCGGTTTATCCGATAGTGCGCGTATGAATACACCCGGCACGATTGGTTCACCCAACTGGGAGTGGAAAATGCACGATGCCAAAGTATTCAAGTCCAAACGGCGTTTCTTAAAGAAACTGATTACAAAGGCGCGGCGTTAATCGCCTTAATATGAAAGTTAGCTTTATGCTAGAATAATGACGAGGTAACGAAAGTGAACGCTCGTCCGATCCATCGTTTCATATCTTTCCTCATCGACCTAGTGATTACTGGGTCGTTCGGTTTTTTGCTGGGATATCCAGCGATTATTGCTCTGTTTGAGACATTGGCCGTGCGAAGCACATCCAATATTTATAACTTGTTTTATACGACCATCATCGTAATGCCGATCATCACGATTGTTGCCATCAGTTATTATTTGGTGTTGCCGCTACTTTGGAAACGGCAAACAATTGGCCGGTTTCTGACACGCATCGCGATTGTCAAAGACGATGGGACGCCAGTTGATTTTCCGACTTTGTTTCTCCGTGAAGTTATTGGCCGGATGCTCGGCGGCTTCATGAGCCTGGGATTAACGTTATTGGTCGAGGCTGTTCTGATTAAGCAATCGCGGCGACGCTCGTTTGCTGACGCCTTGTCGCATACTAAAGTCATCGACATATAATCATTTGAAAGGAATTCCATTAATGGGTACACCACATATTAAAGCCGAAGTTGGTGATTTCGCACCGACAGTTCTGATGCCTGGCGATCCGCTACGAGCCAAATACATCGCCGACAATTTCTTAAGCGATGTCAAACAAATTAATGCCGTTCGCAACGTCTTAGGATTTACCGGAACGTATAAAGGCAAACGCGTGTCTGTGATGGCTTCAGGCATGGGGCAACCGAGCATCGGTATTTATTCGCACGAACTATTCACGCATTTTGGCGTCGAGCGCATCATCCGCATCGGTACATGCGGCTCGTATCGCCATGACATCAATCTGTTCGACATTTTGATTTGTAATGGGGCGTGCACCGATTCCAATTGGGCAGGACAATTCGATTTAAAAGGCGGAACTTTTTCGGCCATTAGTGATTTTGAACTGACAAAGGCCGCTTACGATGCCATTCAAAAACGCAATTTACCCGTTCATGTCGGCAACATCTTAAGCAGCGACGTTTTCTATGACGTCGACCCCAATAGCTGGAAAAAATGGGCGGCGTTAGGTTGCATGGGCGTGGAAATGGAATCATACGCACTATATGCTACGGCTGCGCGACTTGGAAAAAAGGCGCTTTGCCTGCTGACAGTCACCGATCATTTCCTAAAACCTGAGAAAGCCAGCGCCCAACAGCGCGAACAAGGACTGCGACAAATGCTGGAAGTCGCCCTTGAAATAGCTTAATCCATGGAACCGCTAGAGATAATCATTGCGATTATCCTGTCGGTTTTCGTTATGGCCAGCATTGTTTGGCTACTATTTCCCCTATGCAGAAGGCGCTTCATGAAACGCCATTTGATATCTTACTTTGGCAAACGTATTTATCACGTGGCCCTGTATAACGATTTTTATTTAATTAATCAAGTCCGTGTCCCCCTCGACGATGCCAACGAAGCCCACATCGATCATTTGCTGTTTGGTGAAAAGTTCATCTACGTCATCAAAGATCGCTATTACGATGGCGCGCTGACCGGTAAACACAGAGATACCAATTGGATGTTTTATCCCAATTTGTCACGTCGTGGCAAATATATTTCCAATCCATTTTTAATTAACAAAGTTCGCATCGACAAACTAGCGCTCGTGACTGGACTTGACCCGCATCTTTTTATTAATTTAATCGTCGTCAATGAAGGGTGTCTACTTGATGACATTGTCACGAATGATGAAAGTACTTACATCGTTAAGTTAAGCAAAATGGAAAAACTGATCAAGGCGATTGAATCGCGCGACATTCCCCCAATTAATGAAGCCCAGCTCGATGTTGCCGTTAAAGATATTTACCAACTCGTCAAAGGACGCTACCGTGAATCCGGGGAAAGTTAATCTTCCGCCGCTAAAAGATGCCTTCGACGTATATCGGACACACTTCAAGACGTTATTGGCTCTAGCGGTACCCCTGGTCATGGTTATGCTCGTAACAATCGTTTTGGCGATTGTTTTCCCATTTTCTTTGATCGTGACCTTTCCGTTTTTGATTGTACCGTTTTCATTTGCCTACATCGTCTCGATCACGCAAATCGTCAGTGACCATCCGTTGGCGTTAAACGAGTATTATCGATTTTTGCTTCCGGGCATGAATCCGTTTATCCGTCGTCTCGTGCACCCTTATGTGACCTTACTGAAAATGACGTTGTTGGCCTTTATCGCTTTGATTGTCGTGACTTCGCTAGCCATGTGGTTAGCGCCCTATTTTAATGCTGAACTGAGTGCGGCTTTCGACGAGATGGCATTATTGGGCGCGACTAGTTTCGACGCCAATGATATTAGTGATTTTCTAGCGCGCCAAGGCGCTGTTTTAGCGCCGTTTTTGACATCACTGATGGCCATCTCTTCGCTCATTAGTTTTATTTATTTGATGTTGTCTTTTTCTAATAAGATTCCGGCTCTTTACTTAATCGTCGAACTCCCGACCGCCTTCCCCGAACTCGATCGAATTCATAAGCAAGTCATCGCCAAAAACCGCAAGCGCTTATTTCAGTTAACAATTAAAAACCAGTGGCCAACATTGTTGGGCTTGACGTTAGGATTTGGTGTCGGTCTTCTCTTAGGTTTGATCTTTTCGCTAACACCGCTATTAGTCACGCTATTATCGCTGATTGGGGCATTAATCGGCATGTTTTTGCTTATCCCCCACTATTTCCTTGTGTTAGCCATCATGTATCAATCACTCGAGTCCGACTACCTTGCCAATACCAAAGACCAGATCCGGGCGTTTCTATCGGAACTCGATAGTATCGAAGGATTAAGCGAACAACAGCGTGATGATATTCGTCGCGAATTAGGCAAACACCTGTCTGACATCAATGACCATCCTCGTGATGGTGACGAACAATAGGAACCATAAATTAAAAACGGTCGTTTCGAGCGACCGTTATTTGACAAATGGAGCAGGTGACGGGAATCGAACCCGCATAACTACCTTGGCAAGGTAGTGTTCTACCACTGAACTACACCTGCAGTGCCTCATTATTTTATACAAAACACATAATGATTTCAAGTGCTAATTCACCTTAGTGAACGGCGCATTATTTATGGTAAGATATTATGGTATGAAATACGATATGAACTTAGTCCGCTTGGCGGATGCGATGTTTCCTGACATCGAAGACACGATTGAAAATTTGGAAGAGCGTTTTCCCAAACGTGATTTGCCCCAAGGAGCCGAAGTCACGCGATTTGCCCCATCGCCGACTGGTTTTTTACATACGGGCAGTTTGTTTACCTCGATGATTGCCGATAAAATTGCTCGGCAAAGTCGTGGCGTCTTTTTCTTGCGGCTGGAAGATACCGACAGCAAGCGCGAAATCGCTGGAAGCGACATGGCGCTAGTTGAGCAAATGGCCGAGTTCGGTGTCAGCCCAACCGAAGGATTTGGCGCGAAATATCCTGGCGATTACGGCCCTTACCGGCAAAGTGAACGGGCCCCCATTTATAAAACAGTCATCAAAGAAATGGTGCGCCGCGGCGATGCCTATCCTTGTTTCGCCTCAACCGAAGAACTCGATGAGCTTCGCAAACTGCAAGAATCCAAAAAATTGGTGACCGGATATTATGGACCGTTTGCGAAGTATCGCGACTACCCGATTATCGAGGCGATTAAAGACGTTGAAAATGGACGACCTTTTGTCGTGCGGTTTCGTAGCCATGGTCATCATCAAAAATACATCAAAGTATTCGACGAAGTGCGGGGCAACCTGTCGCTGTCCCAAAACGACCAAGACATCGTCATCCTCAAAAGCGATGGACTGCCAACTTATCATTTCGCCCACGTCGTTGACGATCACTTTATGAAAACGACCGTGGTCACCCGCGGTGAAGAATGGCTCGCTTCGCTTCCGATTCACATTGAGATGTTTGAACGGCTCGGATGGACACCGCCACGATTTGCCCACTTGCCCGTGATTATGAAGCTTGATGAGGGCAAGAAGCGGAAGCTAAGCAAGCGCAAAGACTCGGAAGCCGCCGTTTCGTTTTTTCTTGAACAAGGTTACCCAATCGAAGCAGTAATCGAGTACTTAATGACGATTGCCAATTCCAACTTTGAAGAATGGCGTCTCGCTAATAAATCATTACCGATTGACGCGTTCGTGTTTTCGTTTGAGAAGATGTCGCTTGATGGAGCACTATTCGATATGCAAAAAGTCAACTTCATCGCCAAGGAATTTATCGCGCAGCTTACTAGCGATGATTTGCTTGATCGGGCCATCAAGTACGGACATCGCTATCACCATGACATGTACACACTGATAATGCGTGACCCTTCATTTTTCAAAGCGATCATCAATATCGAGCGGGAAAAGGAAAATCCTCGCAAGGATTATCTAAATTACTCAAGCATTTACGATTTAGTCGCTTACTTTTATCGTGACAGGTATGAACCACTGATTAGCACGTCGATGTTCAATCCGCTGATATCCAGTTCGATCATTGTCACGCTATTAACCGATCTAAAAAAAGACATGACGCTTGATGGCGATGAATCGACTTGGTTCGGGCAACTCAAGCAGTTTGGCGAACGTTACCATTTCGCCCCCTCAAACAAGATTTATAAGCAAAATCCCGATCGCTATGTCGGTCATATCGGTGATGTCGCTGAAATACTACGGCTCGCTTTGACTGGCAATAGGCAGACACCGAATTTGTTTCAAATCATGAAAGTGCTCACGTTAAAAGAAGTTCGGTCGCGGTTGCAATTTGTGATTGATAAATTTCCAATTAAGTAGTTAAATAATTAGCGCTGGCCCGTTGGAGAAGCGGTTTAACTCATATCCCTCTCAAGGATACATTCATGGGTTCGAACCCCATACGGGTCACCATCTGATTCGTTGGTCGTCATAATATGACGGCCTTTTTATTCAGTTGCTTAACGAGTAAGCATATTGATTGAACAAGTTTCGTTAAAGTAGCAAAATACGTACGTTACACAGGAGAATTATTATGAAAATTGAAGTTTGGTCCGATTTTGCTTGTCCGTTTTGCTACATTGGAAAAGTCAGGTTTGAGAAAGCCTTGCAAAATTTTGCACACAAAGACAAAGTGCAAGTGGTTTATAAAGCCTATCAACTCAATCCTCATGCTCCCAAAGTAATGGATGGTAGTGCCGCTGAAAACTTTGCCAAAAGCCATCATTTATCAGTCAAAGAAGCTGAAGAACGGTTTTCAAGATTCACCGAAGCCGCGAAAGCCGAAGGAATTACATATCGCTATGACATCATGCAAATGACAAAGACATATGACGCCCACCGCCTTGCCAAATGGGCGAATAAGTTTGGTCTTGAAGCGGAAATAACCGCGCGTTTGATGAAAGCTTATTTTACTGACGGCTTGAATATCGCCGACCATGATACGCTCATTTTCATTGCTAAAGGCCTCGGTCTTGATGAACAAGTAGCACGAGCCGTATTGGCGAGCAGTCAATATTCAAACGAAGTGCTCCAACAACAAGCTGAAGCTAAGCAAATTGGCGTCCAAGGTGTACCCTTTTTCGTTTTAAATCAAAAATACGGCGTTTCTGGCGCCCAATCCGAACAATATTTCTTGCAAGTCCTCAATCATTTATGGGAAGAAGAGAAAAATAAACCATTGCAAGAGGTTGCTGCTTCTAATGAGTATTGTGACGACGAAGGTTGTCATATCGGCTAAGTAGCTCCATGCAATACCCATCCGTTGTGATGGGTTTTTTGTTGCATATTTTGAAAAACCCCACAAACTCCGCCTATTTCGTTATAAATTAGGCAGTCAATGTGTGGCAATATTTAACTTACCGTATTATTATTTAAATATAACGTTTTTAGAAAGGAACTTATCATATGAAGAAAGCACTCAGCGCATTTGCGATTATGATTGCGATCGGCATCATTTTGATGGTTGGTGGTATTTATTACCTCACCGGTTTTGATTTTGCCGCAACGCTAGTCAAATTGCAGGATGTGTGGGCCGCGATCATGGGATTTGCCGTGGCTGCGCCATGGGATTTATCCAAAATTATCGTTGTTGCCCTGCTAGGACTCATTGTCGTCGTCGACTTTGTGGTCCTCGTCAAAATCATCCAATTACGCAAACCATTCGTCAGCTATTTTACATTCCTTAATATTTTATTCATCGCTTTGATTGCCGTTTTGGCATTCATTCCGTATCCGGTCGGCACACTGACGACGTTACCGGAAATTATTAGAGCTCACATCTTTACGCCGGCAACCGAAATTCCTGGCTATGTCCTCGCCGGCGCCATCGGATTTTTCGCTCTTTGTAACGTCATTTTCGTAATCTTGTCGTTCATCGACATCGCGAAAACGCCATTCCCACTCAAACGGACGAAGAAAGATCGTACCAAGAAAGCCAAAGGCAAAAAGAAGTCGGACCGTGACGTTGTCGCTGACGAATTTGGCAAATTCCAAGTTCCGGTTCAAGAAGCGATTCCACAACCGAGTCCTTCAATTCAAGAAATTCGCCATGCTGTTAAAGAAGAACTACATGCGACTACTCGTCAACCCGAACCAACGCCGCAACCACAACCGGCACCGCAACGGCAACCGGAACCGACTGGTAATCGACCACTCTCGCTTGAAGACATTCGCGCTATTATCCGCGACGAGTTAGAACGCTCGGGACGCGGTGGTTTCGATTCTTTTAGGGGAGCACCAGTAATATACGCGGCTCCATGGATCGGTGGTATGCCATATCCGGCTTATCCGCCACAACAACCGGGCTATTATCCACAACAACAAATGCCCGCTCCGGGAGTTACTGGTGCGTCTAAAGAAGATATCCGCAACGTCGTCTCGCAAGAAATCGAGAAGAACATTCCCTCTAAAAAAGAAATCGTCACACTCGTAGAACAGGAAATTGCTCGACTGTCGCCAACGACGAAAGAGGCTGTCTATAGCATCGTCAATGAAGAATTGATTAAATACGATGCCCTCAATCGTGAAGCACTCGATAGTCTCGTAACCGAAAAAGTCGATAAATACGACGCTGTTAACAAAGGCTTGATCAAGTCGCAACTTTCCGAAGAAATCAGCAAGTACGACGCTGAAAACCGCCAAGCGATTCGCGCGATTTTCGCCGAAGAGCTGCAAAAATACGATACCGCTAACAAAGAAATACTCCATTCGATTATTTCCGAAGAATTGGCAAAGAAAACAGTCAATATCGATGAGGTACATGATCGAAAACTCCGCGAAGCCGTTTCCAAATCGCAAGAGGACATTAAGAAACTATTGTCCGAACAGCTGTTGACTCAAGAAGTTGAAGTCAAACAATACGTGCTTGATGAAATCGGACGTAACTCCGGTCCCGGTGCCGATGAAGTTCGTTCCGTATTCGCTCAGGAAATTGCCCGTTTTGCTGCTTCCAAAGAAGCCAGCAAACCAGTCGAACAACCAAAAGAACCTGAAGTCACGCTTGAACAAGTCAAGGAAATCGTCGAACAAGAAATTAAAAAAGTCGACGTACCGCAAGCCAATGAACTTCGTTCGATTTTTGCCGAGGAAATCGCTCGCTATTTAAAAGAACGGCCGGTTGAGGCTCCGAAGCAAAAGCCGGAACCATTCGTTGAGCCACAAAAAGTAGTTAGCGAACCCGTCAACCCGTTCGTTGCTGTAAAAGAAGAGCCCAAACCAGAACCCAAACCAGAACCGAAGCCCCAACCTAAACCACAGCCAAAGCCGCAACCAAAACCCGTCGTTGTCGAAGATGATGACGAGGAAACTGAAGAAGATGACGGCAGCGGCAAAAGCCCGATTATCCGCATCCCGTTCCAAGTTCGGATGAAATCGGCTGAAAAAGATTTGCTGACCAACTACAACACGCTTAAAAACTATATTCTCAGTTATGGCGTAAAATCGCGCGTCAGCAACTCGGGCGACACGTTTAGACTTCATCGTGAAACCTATGTCAAAATAACGATTGCTGGCAAAGGACTCAAACTGTATTATGCTTTGAATCCAAAAGATTACGAAGACAGCACGATTCCAGTGCAAAACGTCTCACACAAAGCGTTATACGCTGATATTCCATGCGTTTTGAAAGTCAAATCACCGCTATCGGTTAAACGCGCGATGCAACTGGTCGATGACTTAATGCAAATAAAAGGTCACGAACAAGGTGACATTCCCAAGATTAATTGGGCCCGTGATTTTAAGTAGGCGAAATCTGACAATCAACCAAAAGAGATGCTTCGGCATCTCTTTTCTATTGGCGATTAACTCAATTTCTCATAAAATGAGGTTATTGAGGTAATCATATGGAAATCGTTAACAAACTCGGATGGATCGAAGTAATCTCGGGCCCGATGTTTTCAGGTAAAAGCGAAGAACTAATTCGTCGTGTCAAGCGACTTGAATACGCTAAGAAAGATGTTTTAGTCTTCAAACCGACGATTGACAATCGCTACGCTCCTGATGAAGTCGTCAGTCATGCGAAACGGTCGACCAAATCAATTAACATTCAAGCATCCAAAGACATCTTTGACCACGTAAAAGAGAAAACATATGCAATTGCAGTTGATGAAGTCCAGTTTCTCGACGAAGGTATTATCGAAGTTGCTCAAGCTTTGGCGAAGCGGGGTATGCGCGTGATTTTGGCGGGATTGGACACTGACTTTCGGGGCGAGCCTTTCATGGTCGTCGCTAAGTTATTGTCGATGGCTGAATACATTCAAAAATTAGCGGCGATTTGCGTCGTGTGCGGGGAACCGGCCACCAGAACGCAGCGGATTATTTCTGGCAAACCAGCCTATTATGAAGACCCGATTATCAAGGTCGGAGCATCTGAGTCATACGAAGCTCGTTGTCGGCACTGCCATCAAGTGCCACATCATCCACACAATTGATATTTTTAGAAATTGATGAAATGTGCTATATTTATTATCTGTGAAATGTGAGGTGGACCTGTCACTTAAATGGATGATCCTCTGATATGGTTGATAATCGTTGTTCTTGTTGCCTTTGGTGCATTCTTTAGCGCGACGGAAACAGCGCTTGCAGCCGCCAATAAGATTAAACTAAAAGTCAAAGCCGACGATGGCAATATCGGCGCCAAGTTGGCCGTTAAATACATTGACAAATTCGAACGCACAGTCATTTCCGTCGTCATCGGGAATAACATTGTCAGCGTTTTTATCGCATCGCTAGCTACATTGATGTATGTCCGTCTCTTTGGACAAGCACAAGGGAGTACCGTAGCCACGATCGTGGCGACGACGATTACTTTTTTGTTTTCAGACACCTTTCCCAAATTAGTGGCTAAAGCGCTGCCAAATCAACTGGCAATTATTAATTCGTTTATCTTACGCGCATTTATCATTTTGTTTTATCCGATTGTCAAAGTATTCGAAGGTTTATATTTTCTGTTGAATAAAATTTTAAAATCGCCAGAAGATCCTGAGATGACCAATGAGGAGTTCTCCCAAATTCTTGAACAAGCCGAAGAAAAAGGAGAAATCGCCGAAGAAGACAGCGAACTGATCCAATCGGCGATTGAATTTGCCGAAACGGCGGTCAAGGATGTGTTTACGCCGCTTGAACGTATCGTCGGTATTGATTTATTAGGTTTGACCAAAGAGAAATTGCACGCGCAATTGCTCGAAACGCCTTTTTCCCGACTGCCGGTTTATGACGGTAGTCTACAAAACATCGTCGGCGTCCTTCATGTCCGTACATATTTTAAGCAATTGCGTCATCACCCAAAACTTACCATCAAGGATGTGATGGCCAAACCTTATTTCGTCTCATCGACGATTTTAATCGACGACTTATTCGACGGCTTTAGAAAATCAAAGACGCACATTGCCATCGTGACCAATCCCAAAGGGCGCGTCCTTGGCATGGTGACGATGGAAGACGTCCTCGAAGAAATCGTGGGTCAAATCAATGAAATGACACCAAAACGAAAGCGGGCTATCAATGGATAAAATCATTATTCCGCTTATAATTTTAATCGTTTCACTCATTTTCAGCGCCTTTTTTTCAAGTAGCGAAATCGTCTACACCGCGGTCAGCAAGTCGAGATTGGAAAGCGAAGCGGCTAATGGCAGCCGCCCTGCCAAAAGCGCTTTGCGTCTCGTTAACAACTTTGGACAATCGATTACCGCCATATTGCTTGGCAATAATATCGCCAACATCTTATCGGCTTCAATGGCCACGTTGATTGCTCTAATCTTGCTTGAAAACACGCTGGGAAGCGAAAACGCCACTTTGATCGGTTCATTGGTCATTCTTGTCGTCACAGTGGCTTTCGGCGAAATAACTCCAAAAATCATCGGCAAGAAATATGCCTTTAAACTATCATTGATCAGTCATACGACCGTCAACGTTTTTCGCATTATCTTTTTCCCAATCACATATGTCATTTCTCTTCTTTACAAATTTTTCGACTTGTTTGTAAAAAAACGGTTGCCGGATGAACCGGTGACCGAAGAGGAACTTGTCGAAATGGTCGATACGATCGAATCCGAAGGGCTGATTGACGAAAAACAAGGCGATTTGCTTCGTTCAGCCATCCAGTTTGCCGACACCGATGCCTTTGAAGTAATGACACCACGCGTCGATGTTCTGGCCTTCAATATCGAGGATGACGTATTGGAACTGCTCGACAATCCCGAAACGTTTACTTATTCACGCATTCCCGTTTATGAAGACACGATCGATAACGTGATTGGGATTTTGCCGACCAAGTACTTGTACCCATATTTAATCAACAAAGAATCATTTGATTTAAGAGCGTTGCTCGTGAGACCGTTATTCGTCCCCCACGGAAAAACGATTTCTTCCATCTTGAAACTATTCAAGGAAACGCATCAACATATTGCCATCGTCATCGACGAATATGGAGGAACCGAAGGCATCATCACGATGGAAGATATCGTCGAAGAAATTGTGGGCGAAATATGGGATGAAAACGATGAAGTCGAGGAACCACTTGTCAATGTCGCACCTGACATCTATTTGGTCGATGGTTCGATGCACATCGAGGATTTTATGGACTATTTCGATTGCGATGAAGAAAACGAAAGCGATTATGCGACGGTTGGCGGTTGGTGCCAAGAACAGCTCGGTCGTTTCGGACTTGTCGGCGATACATTTGAATTCAAGCGCCTGCGAATCACTGTGGTGACCGCGGATGAATTTACGATTGAGAAAATTCGCGTTGAAGTGCTTGAAAAGGCGCTCGAGGATGATTAGACATGAACAACAAACGCCAGACTCCGCTTGATGTTGTTCGCGATGAATATAAACATAACAAAGCTTCCTCGCTCTACTTTTTTAAAATAATTATCAAATGGCTCGGGATTGGGGTATTATTACTAATCGTAGGTTTGTTAATCTACCATTTCATCAGATAGAATGCGCTATAAAAATTACCTCAATCAAACCATCGCTGATTTATCAGGTCAGATCATCGTCGTGACCGGAGCCAACTCCGGACTCGGTTTTGAAGCAACCAGATATTTATCCTATAAAGGAGCGACCATCGTTATGGCATGTCGCAACATTGCCAAAGCCGAAGTCGCCAAGCAAACGATCATCAACGAAAATCCTGAGGCCAAACTAGATATTATTGCCTATGATCAGGCCGATTTCGCTTCCATCGACGCGTTTATCGGGCAACTAAAGAGCAAATATCGCCGGATTCATGCCCTTGTTTGTAACGCCGGCATCTACTATCCCCAACGTAATTTAGAAATGAAGCCGGGATTAAAACTGACAATGGGAACAAATTTCATCGGCCTATATTATCTTTTGCGGCAAATTATGCCCTACCTTGATGTTGTGGGTGCTCCCACACGCGTCATTTTCGTCTCTTCGCTATCGGCTTATCATCAAAGAAACAAGGCGTTTAAGGCGATGCTTAAACCCAATCAATCATTATTTCGTCAATATGCAAATTCAAAATTGGCCATTTTCCATTTTTTCCATGTCCTTGCTAACGGGATGAACCTTCATGATTTCCAAGATCGCAAAAACGTTTCGTTCTTTTTGATGCATCCTGGGGTGACCGCGACGCATATTACCGATAACTTTCCGAATTGGCTCAGTCGTCTGGCCCATGGTTTCTTGCAATTCACCGTCCATCATGTCGACAAAGCGTCGCTTGGCATTGTGACGTTAGCGGGTGCTCAACATGTCTTCAATGGTAGTTATATCGTGCCGCGAGGCATCTTTGAAATATCTGGTTTCCCTCGTAAGCGCTCATTTCCCAAACGGATGGTGCGTGGATCGGGTCAGTTCATCTACGATGTTGGAAAATACGTCCGGGACATTAGTAAATAATCATGTTGGATGTAAGTAACGTTACGCTCCAATTTGGTGGACGAATTCTTTTTAAAGATGTGACCATCTCATTTCAAAAAGGTCAAAATTATGGGATTATCGGTGCCAATGGTGCTGGCAAGACGACATTTTTGAAAATACTCTCTGGCGAACTTGAGCCGAATAAAGGGGAAGTTATTCGCGATAAAAAAGAGCGGATGTCACTCCTTCGTCAAGATCAACATGCATTTGATGAATATACGACACTAGACACCGTTTTGCTCGGATATCCGTACTTGAAGCAACTACGGGCACGGTTGGATGCGCTCTATGCCAAACCCGATTTTTCCGATGCCGACGGACTTTTAGCCGGCAATCTTGAACTTGAATATGGCGAACTAGGCGGTTATGAATCCGAAAGTCAAGCGAAGACGCTTCTTAATTCCCTTGGCATCAAGGAAGGACACCATGACACCTTGATGGGTGATCTCGACAGCCGTTTGAAAGTTAAGGTCTTACTTGCACAAGCACTGTTTGGAAATCCTGACATTTTAATCCTTGATGAACCGACTAATAACCTTGATGCGCTGGCCGCCAATTGGCTTGAAAACTTCTTATACAATTTTGATAACACGGTCATCATCGTCAGTCATGACCGCCACTTTTTAAACAAGGTGTGTACGCGCATCCTCGACATTGATTTCGGAGCGATTAACCTGTACGTCGGCAACTACGATTTCTGGTACGAGTCAAGCCAACTCGTGCAACGACAAATGCGTGACTCCAACGCAAAAAAAGAAACGAGGATTAAGGAACTCGAGGAATTCATTGCCCGCTTTTCGGCTAACGCGAGCAAAAGTCGGCAAGCGACTTCTCGCAAGCGAGAGCTTGAAAAGATTACGCTTGATGACATCAAACCATCGACAAGGCGTTATCCATTCATCGACTTTAAATTTGAAAAAGAACTTGGCAACGACGTGTTATTTGTCGAGAAATTATCAAAGTCAGGTTTTTTCACTAATGTCAGTTTTACACTTCGAAAAGGTGATAAAGTGGCCTTCATATCGCCTGATTCAACGATTATCACAACGCTGTTCAATACATTGATGAGGATTGAAACAGCCGATAGTGGCTCCTTCAAATATGGTATCACCACGACGCCTTCCTACTTTTCACAAGATTATGAGAAATTATTCAAAACGAGCGATAACCTTGTTGATTGGCTGCGTCCATACAGCAAAGATCAAGCCGATTCTTATTTGCGAAGCTGGCTTGGTCGCATGCTTTTTAGTGGCGAAGAGGCACTTAAACAAGCACGCGTTCTTTCGGGTGGTGAGAAAGCTCGTTGCATGTTTGCCAAAATGATGCTGACCGCCGGTAATGTCTTATTGATGGACGAACCGACCAATCATCTTGATCTTGAAGCAATCACGGCACTTAACAAAGGATTACAAAACTATCGCGGCGTCTTACTTTTCACGAGTCATGATCATGAACTTGTCGCCACTGTCGCCAATCGAATTATTTATGTCGATGAAGACGTCTTCATCGATAAGAAGATGACCTACGACGAATTTATCGAATGGACGGAAATCCACCCGTTAACTTTTTAGCGCTTCCAGCGTTTTTGAATAATGTTTATAAACTAGATCGGCGACCTGCTCAATGTCGAACTTTTCGGTATCGATGATGAAATCGGTCGCACACATCCGATCAGTCGAGAAATCGTTGCGATCGTTTTCAAGTCGTGTTTTGGCGTGCTCAAGTGTATCGCCCCGATAAAGCATTCGGTTCATTCTCGTCGTTTCGCTTGCATCCATATAAAACGTGATAATACGGGCATCGTTAAGACGCTTGAAGGCTTTTAAACCATTGGGGTCGACAATCAAAACTTTGTCATCGCCGATTTCAGGTTTGCTGGTGCCATAGAGGTTGCCGTTATATAGTGTCGTTTCCACAAAGAAGTCTTCTTTGCGCAACTTATTAAATTCATCTCGCGTCACGAAATGGTAGTCGACGTGGTTGGCTTCGCCCTCGCGCATCACCCTAGTAGTGTGAGTAATAACTTTGCGAATGCCGTATTTGCGTCGCAATATTTTAGCGACTTCGGTTTTGCCACTGGCGGATGCACCGACGAGAATGATCATGAATGGGGCTCCTTTTTTAACATTATAAGGGGAAAAGCACCTTTTTCGAAACTTATGCTGACATTTTCATTTTATTTTTGGTTGAATGTCATTTGAGTCCCCTATTAGTAAGCAAGGCCATCAAACACACACAAACAAAAGGAGAATTATGAAACCACAACAAAAACCGACGATGCGCGAATTATCCAAGAGGGTCGAATCATTGACGCATCGCTACCGCCTTGCCCAAATCCGGGAAAAAATGCGGATAGCCGCCCTACCCGAAGATCAGCAAGCCAACCCACCATTCAGCCAGAACCAAATGTATATCGAATCATTCGATCTTGCACTAAACTGCCTGACCCCCCAGCAACGGATGATCATTTATAACGACTTCCTCACCAAGCAATTCGCATTCTGGTGGGAAATGATTTTCGCCCGCAGCACCTATTATCGAAAAAAGCTTGAGGCGGTCCAACATTTCTGTTCCTATTTTTATAATCTATGACCGCGCGGCCGGTAGTTGCGATTGTGGGCATTGTCTTGTCTTCGATCGTACCGATTGATCCTGATCCGCCAATCCGCGCATTCGTGAATGTCGAAGTGGCGCCATATCCAAAAGGCGTTGCGCTCGATATTCCCTTCACCTATGTTTCAAACATGGAAGAAGCTACCAACATTGCCATTTATATATCAAATGGGGAAGTGACAAATCTACCGCTTTACGTTCGTGCGATTACCATCAGCGGCAGCTTCTCATCGACACTAGCGATTGATGGACGTTTCCTCGAAAGCGAAATGGCTACGATTAATTTCGTGGCTTGGGGTCAGTTATTTCACCAAGAGCAGCAATTAAACATTTATGCGCGTCAAACATTCAACTTAGGGCTTGGCGATACATCGCCTGCTCAGATGACGACGGTCAATCATGCGATCATTGATCAATATGGCGTAACTCGCTATTTGCATGAGTCGCTGTCGTTCTCAGGATTCAGTGCCACGATTGAGAGACCGCTTTATGTAGACATTGGCCTCGACATGCTCTCGTTTAATGCCCAATCGGAAGCCAACTTACCGGTCACCATCAGTCTTGTCAGCTTGCTAATAGAGGACCACCAACAAAACTTTTCACTATTACGACGCAGTGTCGATCAGACACACGCGTATTTGAATGTGAGGGCGACTTTGGTCGACAGTACCTATCGACTTCATTTTCAAGATGCGCTCTACGTCAACCCAATGACGTTAATAAGTTCATACTTTCCAATCGCGGGTTTCGTGGCGACGAATCGACTATTTTTGCCCAAAGACCGGTATCACGACATTAATCCATTGCGGTTAAGGTTTCAATTCAAAGTGACGATGGGCAATATCTATGATATCGATTACGAATCGGATTATTATTTCAACCAAGCGTTATTAGGATCGTGTTCCAGTTCGCTTTACTGTGTTATAACGTCGAATACTACGATTGACGTTGGCAATTGGAAGGAGATTATCATCGATGGCTAATTTACTTATGGCGTTATCTTTTTTATTAATATTTTTGGAAGCGTTTCAATTCGGATTTCGTTACGGTCTCGTCAACCGGACATTTTATGCCCTCTCGCCAAGCTTAATCGAAACTTCGATTGCCACACCCGGTTTAAAAAATGGAGCCAGCGAACCCTATTTCGAGAAAATCATGTTAGAAAATATCGTGATTGAATACCTACTGAGTGAATTTGATCCGCATATAAAAAAATTCACGGTTGGATTCTATTATTATTCGCCAAATAGTGAATTTGTGTGCACGACATCTTACTGCCAAGGTGTCGCCATTTCTTTGAAAACTTCACTAATCGGCGACTTTGTCTACGATGAAACATTGACATTCGAAATCATCAAACAGCATGAGTTATCATCATAAATTGTTATCATATCTTGAAAATTCCTTTCTTAAGAATCTTTTAAACGACGTTCAAATAACCGATATAAGTTTTAATGGGGAAACATTACACTATGTCCACAATTTGAAGGGACGACTGCTGGCTGAAACGAGTCCGGATGAGTCCGATGTCCACGATTTTTTGCGGCATGTTGCCAATTTAACGGAGCAGCTGTTTTCATATTCGAATCCGATCCTTGACGTATCCGTCGGCAAGTATCGTTTGAATGCGGTTCATCCGGCTATCGCGAGGTTAAACTATGAGAAAACGACGACTTTCTCATTGAGAATCGGTCATCAAAAAGGTGATCAACGCACGATTAGGTTTCAGCCGGAGCCACTGCTAGATCGTTTGTTTCGCCGCCTTGTGTGCGCTGGCGTTAGCATCGTGATCGGTGGCACGACCGGAAGTGGCAAGACCGAATTTCAAAAATACCTGATTTCGATTATGAAACCGACAACGCGGCTGATTGTCATCGACAACGTCTTGGAATTAGAAGGAATCAGAACCGAAGCGAATCTAGACATCAATATTTGGCAAGTAAATGCAACGATTAAAGGAGGCGACTTTTCTTCCCTGATTGCTAACGGGTTGCGATCGCATCCTGACTGGGTCATTGTCGCCGAAGCCCGTGGAGGCGAAATGAAAGAAGCGTTGACCGCAGCGATGACGGGGCATCCGATTATCACCACGGTTCACAGCCTCGACGTAATGACGCTGCCGATGCGGATGGCACGCATGGTGATGGCCGGACAGCCGACGCTCCGTTATGCGGAGACGTTGGCCGACATTAAAGATCACTTCCCGATTCTCGTCTATTTAAGAAAGCGAGAAGACGAACAAGGACACATCATTCGAGAGATTCATCAAATTGGTGAAATGCGATCAAGTCAACATAAAGTGAGAATTATATACGAATGGGATGGTAAAAGCGCAGTTATGCGCCGTTTGTCGAGTAAGCTTCTTAAAAGATTGTCTGAGCCGCTTGCCGATTTAGGACCATTCGCGTTTCCGACGAGTAAATTATGATTAATAGTTTGTTTGTAGCGCTGGCGATGCTATTAGGCGTACTCGCCTATATTATGACCATGGATGTGATTTTGAGTAGTGTTTGGCTATTATGCTGCTTGGCATTTTTTGGCTTTTGGCTGCCAGTTCGTTTGCGCAAACATCATGCCATCAATCAACGAAACCATGAAATGTTTCACTTCATTAATGCATTTGTCATCGCTTTAAGCGTAAAAAAGACGCCGAGCGCCGCTTTGGATATTATTAAAGGCCAGATGAGTACCTCGTTAAGACAAACAGTCGAGGAATTGGAAACATCAGACACATTTTTGATACTCGACCATTTGAAACCTTATTTTCGGTCAACGTCTTATGACATGTTTCTGACGATTATCGATTTATACGTCAACCAAGGTGGCTCGATTATATCGATGGCATCATTGCTTTTAGCCACGCTAAGGATTAAGGAAACGGAGATTGAAGAGCAGGTAATAATAGCAAAAAGGAAATTGACCAACTTCGTCATTTTGTGGGTTTTGACAATTGTCGTGATACTATTCTCGCGTTTCGGGATTTCATTTTTATTTGAAGCGATGATCGAGGCGCCGATTTATAAGATGGGGATAATGGCCTACTTTTTCTTTATGCTTTATAGCGTGTTTGTGTGGACGTCTCGCTACGTGGTTGGTGCTAGCGATGTTTAACTATTCTAAATATATTGCGCAACTTGGTTACGATCATCGCAAACACATCCTGATGATCGCGCTTTTGCATGGTATCCTTTTATTATTTTCCGTCTTGGTGTCTATTTTTGTATCGCTGCCGGCTGGATTGGGATTGCTTGGATTGACAATAATCGGGTTAAATTTGTTTTTGTCAAATCGGTATACGGCCCGAATCGAGGCGCTGAAACAAGCACGCGTTGAGGCTTTTATTGAATCATTTACGATTATCAAAGTGTTTCTTGGCAACAATTTCAATGTCTATTGTGCGCTTGAGGAAGCTATTAAATATGTGAAGCCCCGCATCCGTGAAGATTTGCTTGGGCTACTAGAAGACATCGATAACGACAAATCGATCAATCCTTACATTCGATTCGCACGCAAATTTGATCCGTTAGTGATTGAGCAATTGATGATTGGTCTTTATCAATACGATACCGAGGGCGGAGGCATCAATCAATTAGAGTCGTTCGATTACATGTTTGATCAATTCCGTCTCCATAAAAGCATCGAGAGTCGGCGCCGTTATGAGGAAAGACTTGACGGCATGAATTTGTACCCCCTGCTCGGAGCCGGCATCATCACAATGAATTTGCTGTTTGGGGTCGTCATCATCATTTTGAGGGCAATTAGTGAGTTATAAAATCGCATTCATCTTAAGTTTGACATTTGTTGTCCAAATTCTGCTGTTGGGCGGTGATATCTTCGCGCTGCAGCTCGTCAGTGCACGGCTTGATGCTTTAGCGCAAACAGCCTCATTCCGAATTGCCCAGGCAGGGCGAATCGATGAGGACACGACAAATTGGCTCTTCGAAAAGCATATCGCTATCACTTGTTTGGTAAACTGCGTGCCCCGGTTCGGTGACACGCTTGAATTCATGCTCGAGACCGCATATGAACCGATCATCATCGCCGAAGAAACAATTACCGTGTGCATTTCGCGAGCGACGGTCATTGGATATTACAATTAGAAAGGAGCCACCATGTCGGAACTCAAGGGGCAATTGCTCGGAGTATTGCTCGTGTTGACGCTGTTTGGCACGATGTCAATGATGTTCGTCAGCGTCTTCCAAAGCGCGACCAACCACATCTCACAGCAAGTCGCCGATCAGATTACGCCTCCGTAGCGACAAGGGCCTTAGGGCCCTTTTCCTTACCCATTTTTTTGTTTCAAAATCAAATTAATCTTGATATAATATGAAAACGAAATGAGGATTGCTAAATGAGTACCTTAGAAAAAGTCCAACAATTGTTTGCGCAGAAAGTCAAAGTCGAAGCCGTGGAACCGACCATCGAATTACGAGAACTCGGACTTGATTCGCTTGACCTCGTCGAATTGATGATGGATTTAGAAAAAGAATTCGACATCGAATTCGAAAACGACGAAATGACGAGCTTCAAGACTTTAGCCGACGTCGTTAAAGCAATTGACTCCAAGATTTAGTCAATCTATCTGATTGATTTAGCATACTCGTTGTGCTAATATGCTTCTTGCGCTTCGAGCCTCGAAGCAGTCAATGCCTACTTAGCTCAGTCGGTAGAGCAATCGGCTGTTAACCGATTGGTCGTAGGTTCGAGTCCTACAGTAGGCGCCATCTGGCCCGTTGGAGAAGTGGCTTAACTCACATGCCTTTCACGCATGCATTCACGGGTTCGAATCCCGTACGGGTCACCAGATCGAAACAAACGCCTTCCATCACCTTGGATGGCGTTTTCTCTTTTTGTCATTTGTTGATCGGACAGCATTCATAAAAGCTGTTGTTTTGTCGTATTATGGTTCTAGTCACATATATGAGCAGGGCGCACCAATATGCAAAAAGATAAAATCATCGACCTATATCGCAACAACAAACTCAAAGAAGAAGAGCTTGAAAATGCCCTCGCATTTTTAGATAGACAGGAACGCGCTTTATCTATCAAGCAACCATGCACGCTTGAGGCAATCAACATCGCGCAACTTGATCAAATAATCGCCCGATTGGTTGGTGCTGGCCAATGTACAATCGAAAACATCGTGATTCTCATGCGCTATTACAAAGTGGTGGGTCGCAACGATTTATTCATACATCTGACCAAATACACAGGCAGTCTCGGTGTGATTGAAAGCATGTTGGAAAAATTGGCGACGATTGTCGATCATAAACGTTATGCGACCATTGAATCACAAATTGAGGTGCCACCACTCGGAACTCCGCTTGGCCTCATGCCACAATTCACCAAAAAGGTGCTTAACGCATTCGAAGTGCATTTGACTCAAACCGAAATGACCGCTGTCTTAGCCGATAATCACCATCGTATTCCGAAAGAAGCATTCATACCTGAACGAGTTTATTACGAAAGTGCCAGCACGTTTGACGACTATCTCAGCGACTTGCATCACCGGAAAATCGCCGAACTGAAACAATGCCAACTCGAGAAACGGGTGTGGTTCGAGCAAGAAATCAATGACGAGGTGTTGGCGTTTGTGAGCGCCAATCAGGAAATATTATCAGCGGTGCGTGTAAATGATACGCTTTACGTCACGAAGATACCTTACGATACGAAGGCCTATTTGGAAGCGAACACCATCAAGGAAAAGCGTTACCACGCTTGTCATTGTCCATTTGTGAAATCGGTGTTGCAGTCCGAAGCGCATGACATCTCTCCAAAATGGTGTTTATGTAGCGCCGGATTTACCAAATATCCATTTGAGGTTCTTTTCGATCGCCACCTTCCAATCGAGTGTTTGAGCACGCCACTAGATGGCGACACTTTATGCCGATTCGCCATATCCTTACAAGGCGTTGCTTATAAAAAATAACACTGAGTCAGAAACATCGATTATATGGTTTATACGCGTTTGGGTGTTTAATTTTATGAGGCCATCCGTTTAATATATAAATAATACTCAAATCTAATTTTGGAGTGATAATCACCATGATTCTTAATATTGCGTTTCTGACTGAAATCGTACCCGGACGCATCTTAAATGAATTATACATTTATTTGGACATTGCCTTTTTATGCGCATTTTTGGCATTACTTATTGTCTCGAAACGATATTTGACGACACTATTCGCGTTGGCGGGAGGCATCATTTATTTTATTGTCGATTATGGAATTTTCTATTTGTTGTTAAGAACTCGCGTCGTCATCGGGGCGCCCTATTTTTCGTTTTTGCTCTGGTTGTCGATGAGTTATGGAATTACCAATTTTGCTTGGATCTGGTTATGGCTGAAACGCGATCGCCGGTTGCTTGAATGGTCGGCACTAATCGTTGTTTGGTGGCTTTGCGCGCCATTGATTGCTAAGACGTTTGGACCGGAGTTCGGACAAATAGAGATTTACCGGGGCACAGGTCAATATCACGGTGTGATGGCGATTTTTCTAGTCATTGGTTACGGCGGCTTGTTCATTTACAACATTTTGGAAAAAGACGTTACTAAACATGTTGCAATTTTATGGCTTTTGGCCATCGGAATCTTGGTCCAGTTCGCGTGGGAAGTCGCTTTGCATTTAGGTGGGATTCGCCAAGGTGGGCTGGAAACGATACCTATCAACTCGCTTCTAGAAACGAATATGGGCGTTCCCTATTTGTATTTGATTCAAACGACGATATTAAAACGTTGCCACGAGGATTTAACGCGACCAGTAATGAGTATGATCACCCAGGAAGGTTAACATGACAACCATTATTCGCCGCTACACTAACCAAGACGAACAAGCGCTATTCGCCATGATGGAACAAGAAGGATCTGATTGGAGCGATTATTTTGGTAATAAGGGGCGTCAGCAATACATCGCGGCCCTTAAGGCAAGCATCACGTTAGTCATGTTTGAACAAAACGAACTATGCGCTTACGCTAGAATTCATGAAGATGGTGGTTTCGGCGTATATGTATATGATTTGCTCGTGGGTAAAAATTACCGTGGTAAAGGCTATGGCAAAGCATTGATGAGTCATGTCAAGACCATGTTTCCAGAGCAATCGGCCTATGTCATGAGCGATGTCGATGAATATTATTGCAAGCTCGGTTATGACCGGATCGGCTCGATTTTTGAAATCGGCTGAGAGATGAGCACATGATTAGAAAATATATTTCGAATTAGTATAATTATTGTTAGTAAAAACTAAGGAGAAATACTGATTATGACATATTTAGACGCATTACGTTCGCGGCGGTCAAATTATGATTTGACGGACAAAACATCAATTCCGATTAGCGAATTGGAAGATTTATTGGCACAAACGTTGGAATTAAGCCCAACCGGATTCAATAGCCAAAGCAGTCGCATCGTGGTGCTGGTCGAACAAAAACATCAAATGTTTTGGGATCTGGTGTTGGCGGGCATAAAAAAGGAAATCGGAGACACACCTTCGTTTGCGAAAAGCCAGGAAAAGATCGCCAACCTGCGTCGCAGCGCCGGTACGATTCTTTTTTATGAAGATGAAAACGTCAACGACGAATTAAAGCAAAGATTCCCGCTTTATGCCCATAACATCGGATTATGGTCCGAGCAATCGCAAGGCATGTTACAAATGAGCGTGTGGACGCTTCTGGCCGACCATGGCATGGGGGCGTCGCTCCAACATTATTCAGAGCTCGTGGCTACGCCGCTGGCGCAAGCGCTTAATATTGATCCCAAGTGGAGGCTTATCGGGCAAATGCCATTTGGAGTACCCGCAAGCACCCCGCAGCCAAAAAGCAAAATACCAGGTCGCCATCGATTGATAATCGCCAAGTAACCATCTAAGACCCAAAACCACAGGGTCTTATTTTTTGCTTAATCGCTGTTACCATTTAGTGATACTATTAAAAATATGGTCAAAATATTAGAAATGTTTCACAAACCGATCGCGCATCGGGGACTACACGGTGGCGCAATCATTGAAAATTCGCTGGGCGCCTTCTCCGCGGCAATCGAACAAGGACTGGGTATTGAACTCGACATCCACATGATGGGTGATGGCACGATTGTCGTTCATCATGACGAAAGTTTGGACCGCCTATGCGGAATCGACAAACGTCTTGATAACCTTAACAGTGAAGACTTGGCGAACTACCCGCTGCAAGGTTCCGGTGAGAAGATACCGACTTTAAGCGAAGTTTTGGATCTAACCGCCGGAAAAGTTCCGCTGTTAATCGAACTTAAAATTTCCAATTCGTTCAATCCGGTGTTTACCCAACGATTATTACAACTACTTGATACTTATGCCCACAAACAAATGATCGCCTTACAATCATTCAATCCATATGCCGTCGCTTGGTTAAAAACGCATACGACCGATTATCCGATTGGACAACTCAGTTCTGGCAAATTGTCAGGGCAAAAATGGCATGTCCAGTTCATGTTTAAAACGCTATTAATCAACAAAATCTCACATCCGGACTTTGTTTCCTTCGATATCGAATATTTGCCTTCGCCTTTCGTGACCAAGTGTCGGAAACGCGGCATGCCGATCATCGCATGGACGATTGATGATGAGCAAAAACGCGCGAAAGCGCTTTTATACGCCGATCAATTCATTTTTGAAAAAATACCTTTGTAATTCAATTGTCGCTTTTTCAAATGTTTTTGCCTTTTTTTAAACGGCTTTCGCACATTAAGCCGTTTTTTCATAATGCATATCGATTGACACGAAGTTAGTCGTTGTGTTTGTCGTTACAATTTCATTGTATGTCTGATAAATCACTATGTTATACTATCAACGTTGCAGGTGAAATTATGAACATTTTTACAAGTCTTTTAATGCGCAAACTCGATGGCCATAAAACGCAGTCGTGTCATACCGGCGTCGTCACATTGCCCGAGCGACAGATTGCTAGCGTATTCGTGCCCCTCGTGGGTCCTAATGGCGCGGAAATCGAACTATTAGTCAAAGAAGGAGACAAAGTCAAGGTCGGCACCGTGATTGGACGCCGCAAAGATTTTTATGTCCCCATCTTTTCCTCAGTGTCAGGAACCATTAGCGCGCGCGTCAATCGCTACAATCCAATCGTTGGTCGAGCGACGCCCCACTACGAAATCATCAATGACTTTTCAAACGAGCGGTCTGAACCACTAAAAACGGTATCGTTTGACACGCCAAAAGAACAGTTGATCGAAGCAATCAAAGAAGCGGGACTCGTCGGACTTGGCGGGGCCGGATTTCCGACCTACGTCAAATACCAAAACGCTAAAAACATTGACACGTTGATTATTAACGGCGTTGAATGCGAACCATATTTATCGACCGACTACAAAGTGGCCGAAGCTTATGCCGAAGATGTGCTTAAAGGCGCCGAACTACTTCGTTTAGCCGCAGGGGCCACCAAGTGTCTAATTGCCATCAAGGTACATAAAGACGCGATGAAAAACGCGATTAATGCTCACATTGGTCAATATTCAGCAATCAAACTAGTTGAAGTCCAAGATGCCTATCCGATGGGCTGGGAACGAACGCTTGTTAAAAAATTGACTGGAAAAAACTATGATAAATTCCCATCGGAAGCCGGCATCATCGTCAATAATTTGACGACGGCTTACGCTTGCGCCCGGTCACTTCTTTTTGGCGAACCGTTGACGCATCGAATCATGACGCTTTCAGGCAATGGCTTGAACGCCAACACGAATGTCTTGGTGCCAATTTATACACCCATCGACGTAATCGTTAATGCCATGGGGGGCTACGCCGCTGAAGAAGTGACGGCATTTGCCGGTGGTCCAATGAGTTCCAAGGCGATAACCGATGATACCTTTGTCGTGCAACCGGCGATGGGTGCTTATACCGTATTATTGCCCACAAAACATCACGAGATTGCTTGCCTGCGCTGCGGTGCTTGCACGGCCGCTTGTCCGGCCAACATTCAGCCAATCGAAATTAAATTGGCGCTCGATGGCGATAACGTTGACCGCTTGTTGAAACTAGACGTCAATCGTTGCGTTGAATGCGGTCTTTGTTCCTATGTGTGCCCTTCGGGCATCGAAGTGACGGAAGCCGTCAGAAAAGCTAAAGTCAAAGTGCGCATCGCCCAAGCCAAAGCGGCGTTCGCCGCCAAGAAGTGAGGTGCCTATGAAATTCATCGTCACGCCCGGACCGTTCCAACGCGGCAAACATAAAACAGCGATTGTCATGCGCGATTTAATGATTGCGCTTGTCATCGTATGGGCTGCCTCGATTATCTATAACTTTACGATTGCCCCCGCTTATGGAATCAAAGCCATCTTGATGGGTGTCGTGGCCATGGCGGTCACACTATTGTGCGACGTTCTTGTCAGCGCGATTCGCTACAAACCTGATAAAGGTCCATTTGCGAAAGTGTTGCTTAAAGACGTTTTCCAAAACTTCAGTTTGGTGACAGCGCTCATATTTGCGCTGACATTGCCAATCGGCACTCCTTATTTCGTGCTCATCGTCGGAAGCATTTTTGGAACATTAATCGTCAAATACGCTTTTGGCGGATTTGGTCATAATATTTTTAATCCGGCCGCTTTTGCCCGCATTTTCGTCGCCCTAACGTTTGCAAGTTCACTTACGCCACATTTGGGAGATGCTTCCATCGTTCCGACGCTAAGCGCTGGCGCGACTATTACAACAGCCTTTTCTTCATCGGGGAGCGCCATTGGCTTAAAATGGCTGACCGACTCCCTATCGGGGTTGAATGTTAATATGGGTCAATTATGGCTCGGGTTTTATTCGGGTGCCCTAGGCGAGCCATTCGCTTTATTAATTCTATTATTAGGAATCGGGCTCGCCGCTCGGCGCGCCTTAAATTGGCGCACGCCTGTATTTTATCTTGGCACTGTTGCCTTGACGGCAATCGTGATTGCCCTATTCGCAAATCTTAATCCGCTTGATTATGCCTTGATTCATCTGGGAATGGGCGGTCTTATGTTTGGGGCGGTCTTTATGTTGACCGATCCCGTTTCCTCACCAACCTCACCATTTGGTAAAGCATTGATCGGCGTGATTGCCGGGTTAATGACGGTACTCATTCGAATCCAAGGCAACTTGCCAGAGGGCGTCGTCTTCGCGATTGCCATCGCTAATGTCGTATCGCCACTGATCGATCGTTACGCTTTTGCGATGACCAACAAACATCTCGACAAGAAGTGGGCGATGATTGGTAGTTTGCTATTCGTCTCAATGGCGCTTAACGGGACGATTGCTTTTGTTCGCGTCAAAGGACAAGTCGATCCTTCATCATCAAGCTCGGAACCACCTCTCATCGAACCGTTCAAAGTGCTTTCAGGCAGCGCTGAGAGCGCCGCTTGCGACGACTATTGCTCGGTGCAAACGCAGGAAGTCAATGTCAATCTTGACGAAGCGTTTAATATTTTATCAATTGAACTACTTACCGCTTCAACAACCGGCGGAGTTTACCAAACTAATTGGGATACTGCTGAAGCCGATATTCTTGCTTATTACGCTTCGCTGTCCATCGAAGAGATTCAAGCTTTGGATGAAGCGGCGCTTCCTGACGATGCTTTCGCCGTCGGTGTAACCATAAGTGGCCAGCGACTGCTATTAGCAATTCAAGATGCACTCAAATATGTGGAAGTGTACACCGGATCAGCCACAAGCAACGCTTATCCCGATCATTATGACGACCAAACCACGGAAGTGACCGTTTACGTCATCGACGGCGTCATCGAGTCCATCGCGTTGGGAGGCACCGTGACCACGGGCGGCACTTATGCCACTCGTTGGGAAGCTGCCTACCCCGCCGTCTTTGATTACTACGTCGGCATGAGCGTCACCGAATTTTTAGCCTTGGGCGCGTTCCCAGCGGCCACCGATGCCTTCGTGATTGGACTAACTTACACGGCTGAACGCATCTACGATGCCATGATTGATGCCTTAAGCACGTATGGAGGTTAATTATGGATAAATCAATTAAATTACCAATTTTTCTTGGCTCGGTGTGCTTAATCGCCTCCGCAGCTTTGGCTGGTGTTAACGCCATTACGGCACCGATTATCAGTGCCCGCGAAGAAGCGGCGCGCATGAGCGGATATTTGTCCGTTTTAGGATTAGAATCGGGCGAAGGTTACACGATGTCGGATGTCTTAACCTCACAAGGAGATTTAGCCTCGAAGGGCATTACCGATTATGTGTATTTCCTTGATAACGATGATGATTCGCTGTTTGGCGCCGTCTATAACGCCACCGTCAGCGGGTGGGAACCAAACATCAAATTCCAAGTCGGCATTTCTGATGGCAAATTCAGCGGCTACAACAGCATTTCCCATAATGAAACGGCATCGATTGGTGGCGTCTTCATTTCCAACCTCAGTGATATGATTGAAGGAGTTGCTTGCGACGACGCCGATGCCCTCAATGATGCGATTAACGCCTACATTAGCGGCAACATCGCCGGAGCGACGGCCAATTACTCGGGCGTGACTCGCAATGGCATCACGCGAGCGCTAGTCGCAGCCGGCGCTCACTATTTGACATTGGAGGCTAGTTTATGAAAAAACTGAACATTGTTTTAGAAGGGATCGTCAAAAACAACACGACATTTGTCGCTTTGTTGGGGTTGTGCTCGATTCTAGCCGTATCGTCGAATCTTTCAGATGCGTTTGGCATGGGCATGGCCGTCATTTTGGTATTAATACTTACGAACCTGATTATTTCGCTGATTCGCAAAATCACACCCAATGATATCCGGATTCCGGTATTTATCGTCATTATCGCCTCGGTCGTCACCATCATCCAAATGTTGATGCAGGCGTTTACGCCTGATTTAGCGCTTTCCCTTGGGGTTTATCTACCTTTGATTGTTGTTAATTGCATCATCATGGCGCGTGCCGAAGTTTTCGCAAGCAAAAACAATCCGCTTGATTCGCTCCTCGACGCCGTTGGTAGTGGCATTGGATATTTCCTATCGATTGTCGCTTTGGCAGCGCTACGCGAACTGTTAGGAACTGGCGGCATCTCGTTTACGAATCCGTTTACTAACTTGGAAGTGTTTAATTTGTCGCTTTTCCCGCAATATCGGATCGGATTGTTTGTGCAGCCGGCTGGCGCTTTCTTGATGCTGGGCATCATGTTGGCCGTCATCAACGCCATTCAAATTGGTAAAACCAATCGCCAGAACAAATCCAGCGGTGCCGCCGTGAAGAAAGCGTAAGGAGAGCAACATATGGAACTTGTCACATTAATTATCTCCGCCATCTTCGTATCGAACATCGTCTTAGTGCGATTTCTTGGCATTTGCCCGTTTTTAGGCGTTTCAAAGAAAACGAGTAACGCCATTGGCATGGGACTGGCGGCGACATTCGTCGTCTTCTTTTCCTCACTGCTTTCGTTTGGTTTATACCACCTAGTGCTCAAGCCACTCAATCTTGAATATTTGGCACTCCTTTCATTTATTCTGATTATTGCCTCGTTCGTGCAGTTCGTGGAAATGTTTTTCAAGAAATTCGTACCCGTGTTATATAAAGCGCTTGGCATTTATTTGCCGCTGATTACGACTAACTGCGTCGTGCTCGGCGTCGCCCTCGATAACATCAATAATGGATTTACATTTTTAGAAATGATTGCTTACTCGATTTCCGTTCCCATCGGCTTTACGATCGTGCTTGTCGTTTTCTCCGTCATGCGCGAACGGCTTGATTCGCTTAACAAGGTACCAGCACCGTTTAAGGGTACAGCCATCGCCTTGATTACTACGGCCTTATTGGCGTTGGCGTTTACGGGCTTTGCGGGGTTAGTGTAATGCCGACATGGGTTTCGCCGCTAGTCGGCATTGGCGTGATGACACTACTCGTCGTCGCCTTTATCATTAGCTATAAATTAAATAAAAAAACACCCGTGCCCAAAGGGTGCGAGGATTTAACGTCTGATTGCGATGGTTGTGCCATCTCTTCGTGCACGCTTCATGCGCAAAGCAAAGACAAAGTGGAGGTCATCTAATCTATGCCTTGGTATTTTCAAGTTTTAATCGCTTCTGGGGTGATGCTAGGCATCGGGTCGTTACTCGGTCTTGGTTTAGCTATCGCTAGCGTCAAATTAGCGGTCAAAGTCGATCCGCGCTATGAAGCCGTCATCAACATGCTGCCGGGTCTTAACTGTGGCGTATGTGGCCACCCTGGTTGCGCTGGGATGACTGAGGCGCTCCTTAACGGAACGCAAAAAACGGTGTCTGCCTGTAAACCGAGCAAACCGGCCCAACGCGAACAAATCCGCGATTACATCAATAGCACGCCTGGTCCCGATGGCAAGGTGCTGAAAGTCGACATCTAATCGAATTGACCTAGGCCACTAGGTCTTTTTTGTCCATGAAACGAAAAATAGCATTATTCAAAAACACATACGACGTTTACATCTTCAATTTTTTGGTGTTGCTGACTTCGCTGATTTTAGTATGGACCAACGTTTTCAACCAACCTCAAGGCGTGCTCGTCGTTGGTGTTTATGTCGAAGCCGAACGCATCGATCAACTACTACTTTACGAAGAAACAACGAAAGTATATCTAAAAGAAGACTATCCGATTTTTCTAGGCGATATCACCTTAGAAATCGACAATGGTCGCGTCCGCGTCGAAAAGGAAACATCGCCACTTCATTATTGTTCAATTCAAGGCTGGGTATCGAGTCCCGGATTGCCGATTATTTGCGCACCTAATTACTTCATGGCGGTGATTGAAGAGGCGGTGATTGACGCATGAGCGGGATTAGCGTACGTAAAATGACGCGCTTGGCCATTCTTTTGGCGTTAGGCGTCATTTTGAATTACATGGAGCATGTGCTGCTACCGACGGCGTTTATCGCCCCAGGGGTCAAGTTGGGACTCGCAAACACGGTTGGTTTAATTGTGTTATATTTCTTCGGCGTTGGAGAATTTATGGCGATTGGGTTGCTTCGCATTGTTTTGACCTCGCTATTCACGGGCTTTGGCTTCAACTTTTTCATTGCATTATCGGGTTGGGGACTAGCGACGATTTTCGTAGTAATCTTATACTATTTTCAAAAATTTTCGATGTTCGGACTATCGATGGCCGCGGCTGTCGCTCACGGTATCGGACAAGTTGTCATGGTTTCAATTTTGTATGAATCGGTTTATATGCTCAACTATTTGCCCGTGCTGACGATTACGGGCATCATCAGCGGTTTGTTGATTGCGCTTATTGCCAAGGAAGCGTTGCGTCGTATTGACGCCGTTCCTTATGTGGAGCCATAGGCGATGAAACGATTTTTAGATTTCATCAAACAAAGCTTCAATACTTTGAAAGCGATATTGAATCCACGTGAATGGACAATCACAATCGTGAGTGTCATTTTATCAACCACGATTGCCACATCGGTGTTTTGGCTTGACAAAGACGATCCTAACGCCCAAATGCCGTTTGAATCAATCGGTTATTCACTCAAAGTCAAAACCGAAACCGGTGTCAATCAGTTGCCATTTCATACTTATTACCAATTGTTTTATGAGAAGGTCAATTCGGTTGACGAAAGAGCAAGCGCACGGCAAATTTTTGAACAAATGGTGCCTCCGCTTCATAAAGTCAGCGATCGCTCGAATCGCTATTTGCTTGATGATGATGACCCCTCACTTGGTCGCATCACCACGATTCGCGATGTCAACGAATCGCTGGGCAGCGGACAATGGATTGAAGTGCCCGAGCCGTTATATGAATTACTCCAAATTGGAAAACAACTAACGATTGCCACCGATTCCAATTTCAACATGTTCATCGGCAAACCTGCTGATTACTGGAAAGATTTAATCGAAGATGACGCTTTTTCTTATGATTATGAGCTGCTCGATCCCTATTACAATGCCAGTGAACGCGCTTATTTAGAAACAATCATGTCTTACGTTCCAATCACCGAAGCCGAAGTGGAAGCAACTTTAGAGTTAAAAACCGAGGCCGAACGCTATTACGCGAAACTTAATTCATTTAATGGGGCACTAGTCGGCGATATGGAATTGACGATGGGCGGCCTTGCTAAGGGTTATGCCAACGATGTGATTAGCGCCACCTTGGCCGAACAAGAGCTAGTTCGTGGTTTTATCAATGGGGGTCAAAGTTCGATTTCAACGCTAGGAAATCGTTATGGAAACATTGCCTGGCCGCTAACGATGGCTTCACCTCTATATGGCACTTCCAGTTCGTTTACGATTAGCCGGCGAGGACGCTTCTCGGTTTCGACTTCGGGGGGATATGAGGGCAAACCAATCATGATCGATGAACAGGTTGTTTGGCGCCATCACATCATCGATCCATGGACCGGCTATCCTTCGAGCGAATCATTGCTCGTTAATGTGATGTCGCAAGACTTGTCATCAGCCACCCTGGACGCGTTATCGACGGCTTTGATGAATTTGACAATCGCGGAAGGTATGGCTTTGCGCGATACATTCATTGCCAATGGCCAAGAGCTTGAGATTGCATGGGTGGAAATAACCGCCACCTCGAAATTGAACATTTCGTATTCGCGCGGGTTTGATCCATTCATGCAAAAAAACCCTGAAAACTTTTACAACATCATTGATTGATTTTCATAAAAGCGTTTTCATGCAAAATTATCATTGCATTATTATTTATAAATAATACAATAGTAACTGTTGAGAATTATTCTTTAAAAGGAGGATAAAATTTAAATGAATAAAGGACTCAAATTGATTTTCCCAGCAGCGTTGGCCTTGGTTGGATTGGCCGCCTGCGGATCATCCGAAGCCCCAGCGACCGTGACTTTGAAAGCGGCCCATGGCTATTATGCTTCCTACGCGGTCAAAGCGGCGTCATCACGCGCTCCGCAACTCGTCCAAACCGACATCACCTACGTCGGCGTCTTACTTGAAGACGATGGCACGATTCTCGATTTGAAAGTCGATGTCATGCAAACCAAGGCCACTGGCGTTGATGCCACGAATACCGAGCTGTTGGCCGCCAGTTTGTTCACCGACACCGAAGACACCAAGACCAAATGGGATTTACTCGGTGCTTACGGTATGAAAAACGCTTCTCCGATTAGCAAAGAATGGTACGAACAAGCTTATGCCCTCGAACAATATGCGACGGGCAAAGATGTCACCACTTTGATTGCTGATCTTCAAGGCGTCGGTGAAGAAGAAGTGTTCCAAGCTGACATCACGATGCACGTCGATGCGTTTGGCAATGCACTTGAAGTCGCCTTGCTCGAAAACAACTTCCGTGAATTTGATGTACTTGAATCCGAAGTTGCCAATCTTAAATTAGGTATTGGCATGTCCAGTTCCCAAGATGCGAAACGGACCAACATTAACATTGGCACCGCCGTGTTCAACGATGCGACCGTCGTCGCCGCTGAAATCGACGTCATCCAAGTTCCATACACGATTACCGCCGTTGGCGATCCCGTCGTTTATGAAGTTGGCATCGATGCCACCCGCGCTCAAGTCGATACCACCAATGGAATCATCAAATCAAAAGTGACACTCGAAGATGCCTATGGCATGGCTGGCGCCTCGCCAATCGGTGTTGAATACTATGTCCAAGCACAATCGCTTGAAACCTACCTCATCGGCAAGACGTTTGCCGTTGCCTTCGCTGAATCAGCTTTAGAAGACGATCCATCACATGGTTCCGTCCTCGCTGATGGCGCAACGATTGGCGTCACCGTTGGTATTGGCGACTACATCGCCATCTGGGAAGAAGCTGCCACCATTTCCGAAGGCCGCGTCTTACCAACCGTTTAATCGCTAGATTATCGATAGTTTAAGTCCAGAGTTCGCTCTGGACTTTTTCTTTTCATGTCATACGATATTTTGATATTTAAAACCCAATGCGGTTTTGATATTATTACTACGATACTGATTTAGGAGTGTAGTTAAACGGTATAACAGCGGTCTCCAAAACCGTTATTGGGGGTTCGATTCCCTCCACTCCTGCCATTATCATCACTAAGGCTCGAATTTATATTCGGGCTTTTTTCTTTTTATGGCCGTTGTAGTGAATTTTGGAATTATATTCATATATTTAATTGCATTAAGGGGAATAGAAACACTTAATATAAAAAACCTTTGTAATATATTTGCTCTTTAAGAGCGGTTTAACTTAAGATTAAAGATATGAATTCCTTAGAAAGGGTCGATTGAAAACATCGGGCATGTTCACCAATCGAGAAAGGAATAAGATATGAGATTTCTCTTAAGATTAGTTATGACTTTGGTCGGTATTGCTGGATTTTTCGTAATGTTAGCCGGAGGCGCCCTATGGGCTTATGGGCAATATGGCACCCCGCTAGTGGCCTCACAGCTTGAAATCGCCGAAACTGATATTGAAGACGCACTGGAGGATGAGTATCCAGGCGCTGAGGTCACCGTCGATTTCGAGGAAGTCTACTATCGCTTCGAAGGAACGTCGTTTTATGTCGCCTTCAAAGTTCATGCGATTGCTGAAGTCGGAGATACCGAAGTTGCAAACGAAACAACTTATGCCGCGCTTGATCTAGTCGGGATGATCACCGGCGAAGCCGATTTTGAAATGTATGAAGAAAGCGAATGGACCGCGGTTGCCGATCAATATAAGGAAGCACCATCGCTCGTGTTTGACGGTGAAGAAGCGATGTCAACGGGGATCACGGTTGGTATTGTCGGTGCGGCAGCATTCGTGGGAAGCATCATTATCAAAGCGGTCTTCTTAAGAAGGAAACTTACTTAGTTATCAATTAAAAATAGTTTTCAATAAATACCAATAAATTTCACGAGACTCTCTTTTCCCTATAGACCATGCATCGCTTGTTAGATTGTTTGTCATTGGTCATAAATTTGCATATGCATTTATTTACTCTTTCGACATACTAAAATCATTAATTAAGTTCGTGTTATTTGCCATCGAATAGTTTGTAAATACCACGCAAATATGAACGATTGTTCAGGTTCGCTTAAAAATAGCATTGATATCATCATTTTAACCTCGCTATAATAGATACAATGACAGTTCGAAAGGACAATATTTATGAGTAATCTTGACGTTATTTTTTTCGTGTTGGTGCTTTTTGCCTGTGTGATTACGCTCGCTTACGTCTTCGTGATCTTCCGAAAAATCACGAAACTAAAAGTCGTTCACGCCGATGTCGATGATATCGCCGGTCACATTCGCAAAGGGGCGATTACTTTCCTCAAACGTGAATTCATGGTCATTATTCCCTTTATCGTCATTGTTGCCGGGGTATTGGTCGCCCTCGGCTTCATCCCAATTTTCCATGGGGCTGAAGGAGTTGGATGGGAATCGGCTATTTGCTTCTTAATCGGTGCGTTATTTTCGGGTTTAGCCGGTCTCATCGGCATGATGGCGGCGACCAAAGCCAATGCCCGTACAACCGACGCGGCGATTAATAAAGGTATGAGTGGTGCCCTAAAAATGGCCTTTTCAGGTGGATCCGTACTCGGACTGACGGTGTCAGGCTTAGGATTGCTAGGGTTAACAGGATTATTGTTCCTGTCTTATTATGTGTTTATCGCTTTGGGCGATACGCAGCTCGAAGCGCTTAAAGCGGCCACGCATGTCGTGACTGGTTATGGTCTTGGCTGTTCAATGATTGCCCTATTTGGTCGTGTTGGTGGCGGTATCTACACAAAAGCGGCTGACGTCGGGGCTGATATTGTCGGCAAAGTCGAAGCTAATATTCCCGAAGACGATCCGCGCAACCCCGCTACTATCGCCGATAACGTTGGCGATAATGTCGGCGATATCGCCGGTATGGGCAGCGATTTGACGGAATCATTCGTCGGCTCGATTATCTCGGCAATAACATTGGCGAGCATTTATGTCACACACGATGCCGTACTCGATATGCTAAACAATGTGTCCTGGGTCGTTTTCCCACTTCTAATCGCCGGTGCCGGTGCTCTTGGCGCGGTCTTGGCGACTTTCATCGTCCGGTCGCGTGAATGGAAGAATCCGCAAAAGACACTGACGATTTCCACTTACATTGCAACACTTACCGTTTTCATCGCTTCGATTTTCCTCAGTATATTCTATTTAAAAGAACCACGCGCGATGGTTGCCATCGGCGCTGGTCTCGCTTGTGGCATCGGTGTCGGGTGGGTGGCCGAATATTACACCTCATCCGATTATAAACACGTCAAAGACATCGTTGAAGAATCGCAAACTGGCCATGCGACGAATATCATCGCCGGTTTGGGCATTGGTATGAAATCAACGGCCTTAACGATATTAATACTCGTCGCCGGCATCATCGTTTCATATTTAGTGATGGGTGGTCCGACCGGTTTTGGTAACTATGGTATCGCTTTGGGCGCAGTTGGCATGCTCTCGACCGTAGGTATTACCGTTAGTGTCGATGGCTATGGACCAATCAGCGACAATGCTGGTGGTATTGCCCAAATGGCAGAGCTAGAACCGAAAGTACGCAAGATTACCGATAAGCTTGATAGCGTTGGCAATACCACAGCGGCTATCGGCAAGGGCTTTTGCATCGGCAGTGCCACATTGACATCACTAGCGCTAGTCATTTCATTTGGACAGGCGACAGGATTGACCCCTGACAAGTTTTCACTGATGGAGCCACGCGTTATTATCGGTGTGCTCATCGGTGGCATGTTGCCATTCCTTTTCTCGGCAATGGTCATCGGTTCGGTCGGCCGGGCTGCCAACAAGATGGTCGTCGAAATTCGGCAACAATTCCGTAACGATCCTTCGATTCTTGAAGGGAAAACCATGCCAAACTATGAAAAGTGCATTGATATTTCTACTAAGGCTTCACTAAAAGAAATGGTCTTACCAGGTGTTTTAGCTGTCGTATCACCGATTTCGGCGGGATTGATTCTTGGTTCGGAAGGACTTGGAGGCTTATTAATCGGTGGTCTTGTCAGCGCGATTATGTTAGCGGTGTTCATGGCTAATGCCGGTGGAGCGTGGGATAACGCTAAAAAATTAATTGAAGAAGGCGAATTTGGTGGCAAAGGCAGTGAAACGCACAAGGCATCGGTCACTGGTGATACTGTTGGCGATCCGCTTAAAGACACCGCCGGACCAGCCATGGACATTCTCATCAAACTGATGTCGATCATTTCCCTGATTATTGCCCCAGTGCTCGAACAAGTGCCGTCGCTTTGGGACATCATCGCCGCGTCTTTATAATATCTTTACAATTACGATAAACAAAGGCTCTCTGAGGTTGAGAGCCTTTTTACTAATCGTTATAATATAATGATGAACATGATATACCTTGATTATGCGGCAACGACCCCGGTCCACCCTCTCGTATTAACCGCTTTTAAGCGCGCGGCGATTAAATATCCCGGCAATCCCAATTCGGGACATTGTTTGGGTTTATCCGCTGCCAAAGCCATCGAAAAATCGCTGAAGCGGATGCGTTTGGCACTTGGATTGCCTAAAGAATATGAGCTAACACCAACTAGCGGAGCTAGCGAATCCAACAATCTAGCGCTTAAAGGCATTGCTTTCAAAATTGGCAATCAAGGAAAAACGATTATTACTACGGCATTCGAACATTCGTCGACGACGGCATCGGCTAATTACCTCGCCAAACTTGGATACAATATTCAAATCGCTCCTTGCGACGCTTGGGGCCGCGTTGACGTCGTGGCTTTGGAGACGATGATTAATCAAGAAACGATTTTGGTATCAATTGGATCAATCAATTCTGAAATCGGTATTCGCCAACCGATTGAGCAAATCAAGAAAATGTTAAGAAAACACCCGCATGTTATTTTCCACGTGGATGCTACCCAATCGCTTGGTAAAGAAGCGATTGACTTAAACGGCATCGATCTGATTAGTTTGACCGCACACAAAATTTTTGGCATCAAAGGCGTCGGTTTGCTTATCGCTCATGAAAGAACGCAACTCGTTCCTTTAATCCACGGCGGTCATTCAACGACGAAAGCACGGCGTGGCACTCCAGCGACAGAACTAGTTTTATCGATGGAGAAAGCGTTACGATTAGCATTAGCAAACCTCGATGACAATTATCGACATGTAGAAAATATTAATCATTATGTACGGCGCCGACTACAAGCGATTCCAGACGTGATTATCAATAGCACGGAGGCCGATCTCCCACATATCCTCAATTTCAGTTTGGCGGGCAAGACATCGCGCGCAGCCGTCAATTTTTTCTCGGATCATGGAATCTGCATATCTAACCACACGGCTTGCGAAAGCGAAATTGACTTGTCTTCGGCAGTGTTTGCCCTGACGCATGACCAACAACGTGCTATCAGCAGCGTGCGTTTAAGTTTCTCATATTTGACGACTAATGCCGAAATCGATCGTTTCATCGAAACGATTAACGAGTATTTGTCATGAAAAAAATTTTGTTAATCACTGCGGTGTGGTGTCCGAGTTGCTTGATTATGCGTCCCCGTTATCAAACGCTGACACGCGATTTTGATAACTTTTCGATTGAGGAAATCGATTTTGACGAAAATCCCTCACTGATAAAACAGCATCACATCGGCCATGTATTGCCTACCGCGATCATCTTTGACGAAACTGGCCAAGAACGTACGCGTTTGATTGGCGAAGTGCCCATGAAAAAATTATTGGAGACGTTTCGTTCACTATGAAGTGGAATAAGTTGTTTGCCACCGCATTATCATTACTGGTAGGCGCCGGCCTACTTTTTTCTAGCCCGAGTGACAAGGTGGAGATTGTCGAAGCGGAAACGGTAGCGTTCGATGTCAATGTGTATTATTTCACGACGCCTGGTTGCGGACATTGCGCTGCCTTGAAAGATTACATGAATGATAAACAGGATACGATGAGCAACTTAACGTTGACGGAATTCGATATTAGCGAAGCCCAGTATTTATCGTTACTAGAAGAAACGGCCTATGTTTTCTCCGAATCCAATGTTGCCGTTCCTTTTACGGTCATCGGTGGCAAGCACTATGTCGGTTTCAATGAGACGATCAAGGCGTCAATTGGTCGTTTGCTTATTCGTTATTCCCAACAAGCACAAATCGACATCATGGCCAAAATAATAGCGGATGAGCCCGTGTTGGCGACTGATTTCGACACAACATCGGATTTTGAATATGAGCTTCCCCTAATCGGCACGGTCGATGTTCGTGATGTCTCGCTTGGATTAATTGCCATCGCCCTTGGTTTTCTCGATGGCATCAACCCATGTGCCATGTGGGTGTTGCTGTTTTTGATTTCGCTCGTGCTCGGTTCGCATGATAAAAAAAGAATTTGGGCGATAGGCGGCGTATTCCTGCTTACTTCAGGGGTGTTTTATTTTATTATGATGATGGCTTGGCTTCAAACGATTCAATTGCTTATTGCCAAGGTGTATTTTCAAATTATCATCGGCATCTTTGCCCTGTTAGCGGGAGCATATAATCTGTATTCATTCACGAAGGCGCAAATAAAAAAAGAAGATGGCTGCGAAATTACAAGCGTGACGACCAAGCAAAAAATCGCGGCCCGCGTCAAAAAGATCGCCGCCATCTCATCGTTGCCGCTGGCCCTCCTTGGCGTCGCTGGATTGGCGATTATCGTCAATTCCATTGAATTAGCCTGTTCAACGGGTTTGCCGCTGGTATTCACACAAATATTAGCCTTGAATGGTTATGTCGGGGTGGCCTCGATTGGCTATATTCTTCTTTACATTCTTTTCTTCCTAATCGATGATTTACTGATTTTTGGTATCGCCGTAGTGACTCTTAAAGTCAGCCCACTATCGACAAAGCTTGGAAAATACGCTCATTTAATCGGAGGAATCATTATGGCCCTGATTGGTTTATTAATGATTTTTGCCCCACAGATATTAATGTTTTCATTCTTTTAAGGAGATGTCATGAAGCGGATTGCCATTATCGGAGCGGGCGCGTGTGGGCTGTGGACTGCCTTAGCGTTAGCAAAAAGCAAACAACGATTTTCCATTGATATTTTTGAGCGATTCGATAACGTCGGCAAGAAAATTGCCATGAGCGGGAACAGTCGCGGCAACCTCGGAAACACTAATGTCCGACCCCAAGCTTACAACAATCCAATATTCGTCGCGTCATTGATTGGCAAGTACGACGCTGATTGGTCAATCGACGCATTCGAATCATTTGGTGTGAAAGTGTTGAGTGATGAAGCTGGACGCTTATATCCGATTTCCGAACATGCAAAGTCGATTGTCATGCAATTGAAGTCGATATTGAACACATCAAAAGTCCAAATCCATGAAAATCATCCGATTGCCAACATCGATCATGATGCCACCATGAATACTTACATAATCGAGGGAAGAACCTATGATCAGGTCGTCATCGCGACTGGTTCTAACGCCGGCCTTGGTCCTACCATCAGCCCTAGTTCCATCCCGACGATTAATCATCAGGTGCGCTTAAACGAAACAAGACGGTTTCCGGCTTTATGCGCCATCGGCGTGACCGGTGATATCCGGTTGTTAGAAAACATTCGTGTCAAAGCCAAATTAACCTTGATGCTTGGCAACCACGAATATGGTGCTAAAGGAGAAGTGCAGTTTATTCATAATGCCATCTCGGGTATCGCCGCCTTCGTATTATCAAGCTATATCGCTCGATCCATGGTAGCTCATGGGAAATTAGAAAATCCAAGCCTATTAATACTTGATTTACTACCGACGTTATCATATAGACAACTCCGCGCGTATTTAGCTAAACATGTAGATGAGACAACATTTGATCGCCATTCATTGACGGGATTATTCCATCAAAACGTAAGTGCTTGGCTCTATGCCCGTTACCGCGAAGGACGACCAGCGGGATTTAACACTGATGCGATGGTGGAGTTAATCAAACACGTTGCCTTCAATATTGACATCAATTACATGCCGCGTAACAATCAAGTGCTAGCAGGTGGCGTCGCCACTTACCAAGTGAATAGTGACACGCTCGAGTGCTACGATTTGCCCAATTTATACATCGGGGGCGAGGCGCTTGACATCGATGGATTATGCGGCGGCTACAATCTTCATTATGCGTTCGCCTGTGGCGAAGCAATCGCGAGTGTGATTATTAAGAAAGCGAGTCAATAATATGAAAAAACTGACTATTGCCATCATTGCCCACGACCACAAAAAAGACGAGATGATCGCCTGGTGCCGAAAAAATCTGCCATCGTTACAAAAACATAACCTAGTTGGTACGGGGACGACCGCGCGCCTTGTAAGTGAAGCAACGGGGCTAACCGTTCAAGCATTTTTAAGTGGCCCGCTTGGCGGTGATCAACAAATTGGCGCGGCCATCGCCACCGGTCAAATTGATCTCGTCATCTTCTTGGCTGATCCGCTGACCGCGCAACCGCACGATCCCGATGTCAAGGCGTTGCTACGAATCGCCGCTGTGTATAACATTCCGATGGCCAACAACATTGCGACGGCCGACTTAATCATCAAATCAGCGCTACTTGGTTAATATGAAAACGATTCTTGAGTTAATTGACGATCAGTATCCGTTAGACGCAATCACCCATACACGCCTGATTTCCCGTGGCGTGCTAATAAACGATAAACACGAAGTCGCCCTTACTAAAATTCTTGACGACGATAAATTTGGCCATCGCGATTATTATGAACTGCCTGGTGGAGGCGTAACCGATGGTGAACACCCCGAACAAGCATTGATTCGTGAACTCGAAGAGGAAGTCGGCTACACATCACTTATTGTCGACGAGATTGGAGAAGTGTCCGATTATTACAATCTGATCGGTCGACACAATCGCAATTTTTACTATTTGGCCCGGGTACTGACCTACGTCGGACAACGATTAGAAGACAAAGAAATCGGTCGAATTGAAAAAATCGTTTGGGTGCCGATTGATGAGGCGATTGCTTTATATGAAAAGATGGACACAAAGATGATCAGCGGTCTGGTGCGGCGCCGCGAACTACCGATATTGTTACTCGCGCGAGAAATGCTCACCAAGGGTTGATTTGACTTTACATCGCCAGCATTTATCGCTAATATATTTAAGCACGTGGCGAATGTGGTGAAGGGGTTAACACACCTGGCTGTGAACCAGGCACGCGTGGGTTCAAGTCCCATCATTCGCCCCAATGAAGCGACAAACGACCTTCGGGTCGTTTTTTCATTGGGGCGAATTTTGGGACGCGCAATTTGGCAAATCGCGATCTATTAAAACAAATAACATACATGGCAGTAAGTACCGGAAAATCAATCAAACGCATAATCATCGAAATCATGCGTTAAAATCTAGTCACAGAACATTGATTATGACATCATCGACGGGTGCGCAACGACTAATAAAAAATGGACGCTACATCCATTAGTAATCGTTAATACAAATCGTGATATTTCATTTTCAAATCAAGGAACTCGTCAAGCTCTAATAAAACGTGAAACAATTCAGCGCGATTTTCAAACGATGTTCGATCAGCGGGAAGTGGTGAATTTTTGAAATGTTCCAACAATTTTTGCAGTTCTTCCCGTAATCCTTTGGCGTTATTGGAAGTACCGATTCTTCCCTTGAATTGCTTCAAGTAATTGATGATGATTGTTTTTTCGGGAATGGGAGCAACATTTTCGAGGATGGGAGCGATTCGTTCAAGCACGATTAATTGGCCGCGCCGCATTTTGATGTAATCTTCGCGCTGCGATGTCTGGACGAAATAATGGTTTTCGAGGTCCAAGAAAAGTTTGTCTTTGACATCTTTGATCATCTTTTTGACATGTTCAAAATGAACTGGTTCGCCCGTGGCGATGTCTTGAACGAGTTTGTCGATGGTAAAATCAATCGCTTGAATCGATTTATTGATTTCGCTATCGGACCGTGGATTAAATAAATTAAAAATGAAGGCAACGACGATGCCAATCAGAAGCACATAGATGGCATTAAAAGCGAACATCAAGTCTTGCTCAAAGTATATCTGTGAGATTAATACCAAGGCGATGACGATGCCGTCTTTGAGACGTAGCAGGAAACTAACTGGAACCAGCACGGCAACAAAAATAATTAGTACCCAAAAATTATAGCCAAGTAGAAAGAACAGCAAGCTGGCAAGACCAACCGCCAATAACGAATCAAGCAACCAGACTATTGCGGCTTGGAGCGAACGCCTTCTGGTCAAATCAAGTCCAATGACGGCGATAACCCCCGCGGTGTACGTATATTCAAGTCGTAGCAGTTCCGCGAGCAAGATGGCGACGACGAAACCGACGATCATCTTCGTGGCAATAATCATTCTCGATTTTAGGCATAAGTGGGATTTAAATAATTCTTTGAGCATCGCAGCACCTACTATAATCTTATCGTAATGGTCACGAACTTGGGCAAAATATCCAATTTCGCAATTTTGTATGATAACATATTGAAAAGGTTTTATATGGAAATACTTATCAAAAACGCAAGAATACTTACCATGCGGGATCATGAAGCTCTTTTTACTGGCGATATTGTCGTAACCGACGATCGGATAACTTACGTTGGTCCTTCAATAAATCACAACACCGAGTTCGATCGTATTATCGATGCCGATGGAAACGTCGTCATGCCGGGATTCAAAAACGCCCATACGCACTCACCAATGACATTTCTGCGCAGTTCCGCCGATGATTTGCCGCTTCGTGCATGGCTTTACGACGCCGTGTTTCCACTAGAAGCCAAGCTAACTCCCGAAGACATCTATATTCTCTCAAAAGTGGCGTTTGCCGAATATTTGACTAGCGGCATCACCGCCGACTTTGACATGTATTACTATCCTGATCAAGTTGCGCGAGCCTCAATCGATTTTGGGTTTCGCACGGTTTGTCTTGGGACCGTCAGTAGCTTTAAAGAATCGGTGTTACTGATGAAAGAACATTATCACCTCATCAATAATATGCACCCGCTTGTTTCATATCGGCTTGGCTTTCATGCCGAATATACGACGAGCGAAGATATTCTCATTAAATTAGCGAAGGCTGCCCATGAATTAAAAACACCGATATTCACTCACATAAGCGAAACGGCCCTAGAAGTCAAAGGTTGCATCGAACGGCATGGATTAACGCCTCCACAATACTTTGAGAAACTCGGGTTATTCGATTACGGTGGTGGCGGATTCCACTGCGTCCATCTGACGAATGATGACATCGAATTATTCAAACGGCGCGGTCTATATGCTGTGACCTGCCCTGGTTCCAACACCAAGTTAGGCAGCGGCATCGCTCCGATTCAAACGATGCTTGATCAGGGCATAAACTTAGCAATCGGCACCGATGGTCCCGCTAGTAACAACTGCCTCGATATGTTCAAGGAAATGACACTGACGTTTGCGCTACAAAAAACAGCGCTGGCATCAGCTACAGCCGTCGATCCTTACGCCTTGTTGCAAATGGCCACCGTCGGTGGCGCCAAGGCGATGGGTTTACACGAAAGCGATGTGCTCGAAGTCGGGAAATATGCCGATTTAACGATGATTGATTTGAAACAACCGAACATGCAGCCGCTTAATAACATCGTTAAAAACATTGTCTATTCCGGATCAAAAAGCAATATCAAGTTAACGATGATCGCTGGAAAAATACTTTATGAGGATGGGCGTTTTAATGTTGGCGAACCAATTGAAGAGATTTACCAAAAAGCCCAGGCGGTCACCGATCGATTAAAAGCTTAGTACTGATTTTGGGAAGATAGTATTCGAAAAAAGCTTTGGCTAACTTATTGTGATAAACGCCGACTTCAACGCGGCGCCAGGCCGGTAATTGCCGGCCTTTTAAATTTTCGTGCGTATACTTAAGTGGGCGCGTCCCATCAAAAAATGACGTGCCAATCACGATTTTATCGTCGTTTCGTATTTCTTTTATGTCATTATAAATGACAAGATTATCCATAATTACAGATACATCTTGATTCGGCACTTTGCCATTAGGTTCAATGTATTGAAAACTAGGAACGTGGCCTTTGCCATAACCAAGTCTTGGATTGGAATGTTGCGATAAACCCCACTCATGCAAAAAAACTTGGTATGAAGGGCGATACGACATCGTCTTTAAGTCATAAAAACCATTTTGTTCGAAATCAAACGCATAGACGATGCCTTGATGAGAGGATGCTTCTAAAAACGGTTTTAAAAATTCCGTTTCTCCATAATGGCTATCAGGGCAGTGTGCCCGTAAATAGGCAATTATAAAAGGGTGTTTTTGGTGAAAAAGTGCTTGTAATTGCTCAATATTCAGGTAGACAAGTTCAACTGACATCGATACGAGCCTCGAGATACTGTGATAATGCGTCATAGTCGGTGAAAGGACGATTGAAGTTGGCATCGCCTATTTTATATGTCAATGAGTATTTGAGGTTACCATCTTGATAGATGGTCAAAATTGGAGAATTAGAGTCAATAACCGGCAATCCATGTTTGACCGGTTCATACAAAACCTCGGTGTACTCAAGCGTGTATCCGGCAATGTTATTTGCTTCGATGAAATTGTCGTAAAGAGGCATGAATTCGCTCGTGCATGTACATCGGGAATTGGTGATCGTCAATAAAAAGGTCGCTTGTTGCTCCACGAGGACTACAAAACCTTCGTAATCGAGCGCGAGACTGGCGCTTATGGGTGGGTTTTGGTGCGAAAACGGCACTTTATCAAACGATTGCTGGCATGCGCCAGAAATCAAGGCAAGCAGTGGCCATATCACTTTAAATACTTTCGGGAGTTTCTTCATAATATTTTTACCTTATCTATTATATGGAAGTTTTGATGAATGTGGGCTAAATGATTGAAAAAAGCGCCTATTTATCGCATAGTAATTTTATCAAAACCGGGGGAGGGAATAACTAGCGAATAAAGTGAAAAAAAACCTCAAAAGAAATTTAAAAAATACATTGCAATCGACCAGCATATTTTATATATTTTTGCTAGACAAATTCGGGGGTTTCTCACAGTGTAATCCACGCGATTTGTCTTCATTTTTTTAAGGGGAGGTCCTATGGGTAACGATATCATTATTCAACTAAACAATCTCACGAAGATTTTCGACGGAACGACGGTCGTCGACAATTTGAGTCTCTCGATTAAAAAAGGTGAATTCGTCACTTTTTTAGGCCCATCTGGCTGTGGCAAAACGACGACACTACGCATGATTGCCGGCTTCGAGATTCCCAATGAAGGGACGATTTTGCTAAATGGCAACGACATTACGAAACTGCCACCTTATGAACGTCCGGTGAACACCGTTTTCCAACGTTATGCCCTGTTTCCCCATCTCGACGTATATGATAACATCGCCTTTGGGCTTCGATTGAAAAAAGTCGATGTCAAAACAGTTGACCAACAAGGTAATCCGATTACAGAATTTCGCAAGTATACCGCTGACGAAATTGACGACAAGGTGATGAGTGCCCTAAAAATCGTCGATTTAGAAGAATTTGAAGACCGCGATGTCACCACGCTCTCTGGCGGTCAGCAACAACGAGTAGCCATCGCACGAGCCATCGTCAACAGCCCGCAAATCCTCTTGCTGGACGAACCTTTGGGGGCGCTTGATTTAAAGATGCGCAAAGAAATGCAAATGGAACTTAAAGAAATGCACCGTAAATTGGGCATCACTTTTATATATGTGACCCATGACCAAGAAGAGGCGCTGACGATGTCGGATACAATCGTGGTCATGAAAGACGGCGTGATTCAACAAATCGGAACGCCAACCGACATTTATAACGAGCCTGTCAACGCCTATGTCGCCAATTTCATCGGCGAATCGAACATTTACAATGCCACGAGCCTCGGCCATGGCAAAATCCGCTTTTTGGGGGCGACGCTACAAGTCAAACACGATTATGCCAATAACGAAAAACTCGACGTTATTTTGCGCCCAGAAGATATTTACCTAGTCGAACCGGGACAAGGATTCGTCGACGGAATCGTTCAAAGCCGCGTCTTCAAAGGCGTTCACTATGAATACGTCGTCATGGTGGGTAAAGCCGAGGTCATCGTCCAAGACGTGCATCGGTATGAACTTGGACAAAAATACGCGATTACTTTCGATGCCGATGATATCCATATCATGGAAAAAGAGTTTACCGTCAATTCCTACAAAGAAGCTTGGATCAATGACAAAAACAACCTCGTGATATCTGATGCCATTTTTGAAGTCGACGTAACGCAACTTCTGGCTGGATCAAGACTTGACGAACAGGGTTATCTGATTGGTCCCAAAGGCGTCAAATATAATCTTAAGGACTACGACGTAAGCGCTGAAATCCCATTTACGGCGATTGAGTTTAGTGGCAATCCAGGTGAAGGACAAATCAGCGGACATATTATCCAAACGGTTTGGAAAGGCGACCATTACCAAATGATCGCCCGTACATTCGAGGAAGAAGATTTCGTCGCTGACACCGAATATAGCTATGAAGAAGGGACGGAAGTCGGCATCCAAGTCGATACTTCGAAAATCAAATTGATCGTCAGGGGGAATTTAAGCGAACATGAAGTTTAGGTTCCAACGCAAGTATTTATCGTTACCATACGTCTTGTTCCTGCTTTTCTTCGTGATCTTTCCGGTGTTTGTGATCGTGTTTTATGCGTTCACGGACCGGTCGGGCCAATTTTCATTTGACGCGGTCGTTTCCTTTTTTGCCAATCCGGAAAAACCCGGCGTTTTGCTATTATCATTTTTATATGCGTTAGGCAACACCATCATATGTCTACTGATTGGCTATCCGATTGCCATGATTTTGGCAAATAAGAAATACAATAGGAACGCCGTTGTCGTCATGCTTTTCATTATGCCAATGTGGGTCAACTTTGTGATTCGTACTTGGGCAACACGCGATTTGCTTTATTGGCTGGGTATCAATTCGGGCAACGCCCCAGGCGTCGCCGTCATGGTCGGGCTTGTGTATAACTATTTGCCGTTTGTGATTTTGCCTCTTTACACGACGATGCTCAAGATGGACAAAAGTCAAATTGAGGCAAGTCATGACTTAGGAGCGACGCCGACACAAACATTTTTCAAAGTCATCATTCCAATGACGATGCCCGGCATTGTCAGTGGCGCAATGATGGTCTTTATGCCCACGATATCTTCACAAGTGATTCCCAATATCTTATCCGATTACAACATCATTTTGTTCGGAGAAGCGATTTATGATGCCTATAAGACCAATTGGCATTTAGGCAGTTTCATGTCGCTTGTCATGTTGGTAATCATTGCCCTATCGATGTTCTTGACAAGAAAATTCTCGAAAACCGATGATGGAAAGCGGGTGGCCATATGGTAAAGAAAATCATTGCCAACGCTTATGTGTATTTCATCTTGTTTTTAATGTATTTGCCAATTTTCCTATTAATAGTCTTTTCGTTTTTGTCGAGCCAAACCGTTGGTTTCATTGCCGAAAACGATTATGTAACATTCGAACTATACATCAAACTATTCCAAAACCAAGCCGCGATGCGCGCCTTGGGCAATACCTTGATTGTCGGCTTCTCCTCGGCTATCGTTTCCACGGTGTTGGGGACTCTGGGCGCCATTGGCATCTTCTATATGCGTCGCCGGGCCAAACAAACGATGGAAGTCGTCACGCAACTGCCTGTCATCAACGCCGAAATCGTCATGGCGCTTTCGTTGGCGATTCTTTTTATCGTACTTGGTTGGTCGGCTGGCTTCTTGACCTTACTAATCGGGCATGTCGTTTTAACGGTAGCCTTCGTATATTTAAGCGTCAAACCCAAACTGCAACAAATGGACCCCAGCATTTATGAGGCGGCGCTTGATTTGGGAGCCAAACCTAGTTACGCCTTAAGAAAAGTCATTTTGCCGGAAATCATTCCTGGCATCGTCAGCGGTTTTTTGTTAGCATTGACTTTGTCGCTTGATGATTTCATCATTACATTATTCTTAAAGGCACCTAATTACGACACGCTTTCGACTTATGTCGAAAATCAATTGCGCATCGGCATCCCGCCCGAAATCCGCGCTTTAACTACACTAATCTTCCTATTTGCCGTCGGGGTATTCGTTTTCAACGGACTCAAGGCCAAATCCGAAGAGAAGAAGAAACAGGGTTTATTCCATAAGGAGGACAAATAAATGAAAAAAACTTGGATTGTCGCACTTGCCACATTAGGACTGCTCGCCGGATGTCAGGGCGAGAACAACAATGTCGACATTACGCTTCGCGTGTACAACTGGGGTGGTTATATCTACGAACAAGAAACGGCCGAAGATCCCAAAAACGTCACTGAGCAATTCGAAGATTATTATTTTGCCACCTACGGCCAGCGCATCAAGGTCGAATACTCGACCTATGACGTCAACGAAACGGCTTATAGCCAAGTGGCGAAACTCGGGCGCCAATTCGACCTCGTCGCCCCGAGCGAATACATGATTCAAATCATGATGAAGGAAGATTTGCTAGAAAAATACGACCGCGAGCCAGACGGAAGTTACACGTATTTGCCTTATTACAACGATTACGCTTCTCCGTATTTAAAAAACATCTTTGAAGAACTTATTGTCAATACGGAACCGGTCAGCGATTATGCGGCTGGATACATGTGGGGAACTGTCGGCATCGTCTATGATCCTGAAATCATTGATCCCGTAGATGCGACAAGCTGGCGCGTGCTATACGATACCGAGTATGCCAAAAAGGCCACCATTAAAAATTCGATGCGTGAAACTTACATGATTGGTGTTATCGATGTTTATCACGACGAATTAATGGAACTGCGCGATCAATATCTCGACTTGGACATTACGGCCGCTGATTATAACAACCAAATCGGCACGATTATTAATCGTTCGGACGCGGATACGATTGCCGCGGTTGAAACATCGTTGCGTGCATTGAAAGATAACAGCTACGGTCTTGAAGTCGACTCCGGAAAAAACGATATTGCTTCCGGCAAAATCGGTATGCAAGTGTCGTGGAGTGGCGACGCTGTCTACTCGATGGATTTAGTCGAAGAAGAATCGAGCAAAGAACTGGAATACATCGTCCCGCATGAAGGCGGCAACATTTGGTTCGACGGCTGGGTCATGCCCAAAGGCGCTCAAACAAGACTAGCCCAAGAGTTCGTTAATTTCGTGTCTAATCCGGAAATCGCCATCTTGAACATGGATTATATCGGCTATACGAGTTTCATCGCCGGACAAGACGTGCTTGATCGCGTTCATGACATGGAAGACGCCGAAGGTGATTTTGAACTAGATTTAACATACTTCTTTGAAAATACCGTCGACGGTAGCGCCGATATGATCGTGACCACGTTTGAGAATCGGCAATTGCACACGCAATATCCCGATCAAGAAACGATTAATCGTTCGGCTGTTATGCGTGATTTTGGCGACGACACGGCGGCGATTGTCGAGCTGTGGTCGCGCGTAAAAACTTCAACTGTCGAACCATTGACGTTGGTGCTTATCGGCGCTGGCTCGTTAATCGGCGTTGGACTCGGTTTATTCTTCTTTTTCAAAAAGAAAACGACGAAGCGCAGCCGCCGTGGCAGCACTCGCAAAACTCGAAAATAGCCAAATAGACATTTGATGTAATTAGGCGACGATGCTATACTTTCCCTTGGCATCGCGCCTTGTGGTTCCTTAGCCAAGTGGTAAGGCAATTGACTGCAACTCAATCATCGTCGGTTCGACTCCGATAGGAACCTCCAATCACTATAAAAAGGCTTGTAAAAAGCATAATTCGTGCTATATTATATAAGCCTTTCCGTGCGCCCGTAGCTCAACTGGATAGAGTGCCAGACTACGAATCTGGAGGTTACGAGTTCGATTCTTGTCGGGCGCGCCATGACCGGGAAATAGCGCAGCTTGGTAGCGCATCTGGTTTGGGACCAGAGGGTCGCAGGTTCAAATCCTGTTTTCCCGACCATCGTCAAAATATCACCGCACCGCGGTGATTTTTTTGTAATATAATATTCACGTATGAATAGTGAAAAACGGACATTTAAGTCCACGATTAAAAGCGCCTATCAATTTGTGATCGTATCCATGAACGGGATGGTTTATGGCTTATTCGCCACATTAATCATCGGCGTCATCTTGAATCAAATCGGATTGTTGCTTAACTTTAACTTCCTGTTGCTCGGTAATACCATCGCACTGGGCACATCAATCATCAACTTGGCGACATTTGTCAAATCGTTAATGGGTATCGGTATTGGCATCGGCATTGGTATGGCTTTGAAGTTTGATGGGCTGAAACTGATTGCTTCAGCAGTTGCCGGCGGTATTTCCACCTCGATTGCTTTGATGGGAAAATCCGACCCAATGGTTTCTTATTTGACCGTTGTTTTCACGATGTTAGCCTTGCGCGCCGTGTTCAAAAGGAAGAGTCCGCTCGACATTATCCTGATACCGATGTTTGCGATTATCGTCAGTTATACGATCGCCATCATTATCGTCAATCCGATCAGTTCGGTGACGACCGCTATTGGTGCTTTTGTCAATCGCGTCACCGAATTTGAACAACCATTCCTGATGGGGATGCTTGTCAGCGTTCTTATGGGTATGATTTTGACTTCGCCATTTTCCAGTGCGGCCATTGCTATCAGCTTCCAAATCGGAGGTATTGCCGGGGGGGCGGCTTTAGTCGGTTGCTGCGTCAATATGCTCGGTTTCGCGGTTATGGGTCGTAAGGACAACGATTTTGGGACGACGATTTCAGTGGCCATCGGTACAAGTATGTTACAGTTCAAAAATGTTTTGAAGAAACCGATCATTTGGTTACCGCCGATTATCGTCTCCGCGACTTTAGGACCGTTTTCCACGCTCGTTTTTAAAACACGAACCGATTCGACCGGAGCCGGCATGGGAACGAGCGGTTTCGTTGGCCAATTCGCTACCTACGCTGCCATGGGCAATGAATTGATGACATGGCTCTCGATTGTGCTGCTTCAAATCGTGTTACCGATCATTCTCGTGTTTTTCGTCGATTTACTATTCCGTCGCTTGAAGCTTTATGGCCCTGGCGATCTGAAAATCTAGGCGCCCGTAGCTCAATTGGATAGAGCATCAGACTTCGAATCTGGGGGTTACGAGTTCGATTCTTGTCGGGCGCGCCACGATAAATTAATGCAGGAAACTGCATTTTTTTATTGGGTCATGTTTTAGTTGAAAACAGTGACTAAAACAATTAATATATTTAGGCGTGGAATGAGCATCCCATTGGGGTCATAGCTCAGCTGGGAGAGCGCCTGGTTTGCAACCAGGAGGTCAGGGGTTCGATCCCCCTTGGCTCCACCATAACCATGGCTGCGTAGCTCAGTTGGCTAGAGCGTCCGGTTCATACCCGGCAGGTCGAGGGTTCGAGTCCCCCCGCAGCTACCATACACGTGCAAACCCGGACTTAACCGTCGGGTTTTTATTTCCAAACCATGGCTCTTGTAATAAGATATAAGAGCGACTGGACCCTTAGCTCAATGGTTAGAGCTTCCGGCTCATAACCGGCTGGTTGCAGGTTCGAGTCCTGCAGGGTCCACCATGGAAGCTTACCCAAGCGGTTGAAGGGGTCGGTCTTGAAAACCGATAGGGGGTGCAAGCCCCGCAAGAGTTCGAATCTCTTAGCTTCCGCCAGATAGTTCACACCGGTTAGACCGGTGTTTTTTTATCCAAGACAGCGAAGCCGTGTTAATATACAATATTAAAGGACCATCACTATGCAACATGAAATCATTAAGGGACGGCTACTAGACGGATTTGGGCAACTAGCGGAAGCCGGTTTTGCACATGAGCCATTAAAGACTTACGACCGTGCCGATATCAAAACGCCTAAATGGCGTATCAAAGAATGGGATTATTACTATGTTGGTAACACCAAACACGGCTTATCATTGACAATTAGCGATTTAGGTTACATCTCAATGATTGGCATTACCTTTTTCGATTTCAAGCAACCTAAGGAATATTCGAGAAGTTTCATCGGTTTGTTTCCGATGGGAAAAATCAAACTTGCTCCATCTCCCGCTGACAATAAGGTGCATGTTTCCTCAAAGCAATACGACATTACGATCGAAACAACCGGTGCAATCAGAAAATTGTCGGGTTATGTCAAAAATGTCGCTAAACTTGGCGACATCAAGTTTGATTTAACGCTGACGGATACTAATGGTACGGGACTGTGCATTGCCACCCCTTTTAAGAAGAAAGGTCATTTCTATTACAATTACAAACTCAACAATCTTCGTGCTGATGGATCGGTTTCTTTTGCAGGTACAATCCATGACTTTGAAGGAGCTCAAGGCGTGCTCGATTGGGGACGTGGCGTTTGGACTTACAAGAACACTTGGTACTGGGCCTCTTTCAGCGGCATCAGCGGTTCCAATGTCGTGGGCGCCAATCTTGGCTATGGTTTTGGCGATACATCGAAAGCTAGCGAAAACATGGTTTATTACCGTCATAATGACGGCGAGTCGCCGACGGTTGCCACGAAATTAGACGATGTCACATTCTATATTCCTAAAGATGGTAAAGGACGCGATGCCTTTATGGAGGAATGGCTCATCAAAAGCACGAGCGGCGACATCGATTTACGGTTCAAACCGTTGCTGAATCGCCATTCAATCAGCAATTTGCTCGTCATCAAATCAATTCAAAATCAAGTCTTTGGCTTTTATAGCGGCACGATACTTTGCGATGGCAAGCCACTTCACATCGATCATGTGCTCGGTTTTGCCGAAAAAGTTTATAACGCTTGGTAGAAAGAGGATCTATGTACATATTAGAAACGAAGAATTTATGCAAATACTACCGCAAAACCCATGCCCTTGAGCACGTCGACATGACGATTGAAAAAGGCGACATTTACGGTTTCGTCGGTAAAAATGGCGCTGGTAAAACAACACTGATTCGGATCATCACCGGTGTCGCCGAACCAACCTCGGGCACTTATGCCTTATTTGGCGAAAGCGAACCGCGGAAACGGACACGAGTCCGGGCTCGCATGGCCGCGGTTGTCGAAAGCCCGGCGTTGCACATGGGACTGACTGCGTTTGAAAACCTTGAGCTTCAATGTACATTGCTAGGCATAAATAAAGACGTCAAACAATTTGTCGAAGCCTTATTGGAAAAAGTCGGACTTAGTTCTTTACTTGTCAGCAAACGCAAGAAGGTCAAGAATTTCTCATTGGGCATGAAACAACGACTCGGCATTGCCATGGCGATGATATCCAATCCCGAATTTCTCGTACTTGATGAACCGAATAATGGACTTGACCCCGAAGGGATTCGCGATATGCGTGAGTTATTGTTAAAGTTGAACCACGAGGATGGAATCACGATTTTAATCTCTTCGCATATTCTTAGCGAATTATCGAAACTAGCCACCCGATACGGCTTCATTGACAAAGGCAAAATAGTCAAAGAAATAACCGCGGAAGAACTTGCCCGCGTCAGTCGTAAGGCAACGCTAATACGAGTGGATAAACCATCAGTCGCCCATACCCTATTAACCGAATCTGGCTACAAAAATATCGAACTTCTCAAAGATGCGGTTACGATTCCGGAAACGGTCGCCGTCAGCAAGATCGTGACCTTATTAGCGAAGGGCGATGTTGAAGTCATCAATATTCAGGAACAAAACGAAGATCTCGAACAATATTTCATGGAAATCATTAAGGAGGCGCAACATGGCTAGATTATTACGGCTGGAATTACGCCGCCTCTTTAAAGACAAAGTCATTTTGGCGATGGCCATCATCTTGGTTGTCATTGCTTTCTTCCAAGCGCTTGTCGCCGGTACCTCATATTATGAAGATCCATGGACCGGTACGATTTATTGGACATTGACGATGCGCGATTTGCTGAGCACGTCGTTCCAGCTTTCAAGTACCCCGTTCATTATCATTGGCATCGTCGTCGCCGTATTCTTGGCCAAAGATGTCAACCAAGGCACAATTCGCAACAAGCTGATCGCCGGTTATTCAAAAATGGAAATCTATTGGACGTCAACGATATCGGCGACGTTCATTACGTTTGTTTCCATGGTGCTGTTCCATGGTTTATCGCTGGGTTTTGGACAAATTTGGGGTATCCCGTTCCCAATTGATACGACGGTGGTTAAC
>DAOSDC010000005.1:98114-99413 GCA_035361955.1 Bacilli bacterium | reverse complement strand
GTTTTTTTCATAAAAAAGAGCCGTTAATCAACTTTGGGTTTCTTAACAGCCCCTTTTTATTTTGTTGAAGATTCTCTTATGTTAAGTTGTGGCTCAACCTTGATACATTGCGAGATTTGCTCGGCTTCGGGATTATCGATTTTGCCCATGATATTGGCAACGGTTTTTTGAAAGATTTCGTCGATTGGTTGGGCAATCGTGGTGACATTAAGCAATTGAAACCACTCAAGGTCATCAAACACAATCGTACTAATGTCTAAGTTCAATTTCTTTAAGGCCATCAATGCATCGAGTCCAAAGTTGTTGGTTCCTGCGATAATCGCATCGGGCTTTATTTCTATTAGCAGTTTTTCTATTTCCGTTTCAATCGAATGACCGAGCGGGTATAAGCGAATCAACGAATCGTCAACAGTCATGTTGGCTTCATGAAGAGCACGGATATAACCATTAGAACGATTTGGGGTGTAGTCTAGTTTCACGGAAAAAAGTAAAATTCTTTTCTTGCCATGATTTAGCAAATGGGAAGTTGCCAAATATGCACCATATTCATCATCGACACAAAGGGCATCGACGTTCTCATATGCTTGACGGAACAACTGTAATATTTTGATATTACGTTTTCCCATTATCGAGATTAAATCAGCGTTAGAGTTTGAAACAGGCGTGAATATCAAAGCATCGACTTTATAAGATAACATCGATTTGATGTTTTGCCGTTCGTATTGGCTATTTTCGAAACTATACGCAAGCAGGACATTATAACCGCGATTCTTAAATTCAACAATGAGTTTTTCTAGCACGATATTATAAAAATAATTGCCGATGTCAGAAACGATAACACCGATTGTATTGGAGCGACCACTTTTCAAAGATTTGGCGTGAGAATCAACAATATAACCAAGTTCCTCGGCTTTTTTAAGAATCATCTCACGTTTGGATTTTTTAACATAACCATCACCACTCAACGCCCTTGACGCAGTGGCGCTAGATACATTACAAGCCTTGGCTACATCTTTGATATTGACCATTTCCCAACCCCTTTTACATAATGATTACTATTTAATATAACATCCATAAGATATCGTTAGCACATTTCATAAAATATTAACATAACCAATATGAAATATTGTGTCAAATTGGCATGGTTTATTTCTTTATTTCTTTATCCACCAAGAGCTCGTCGAATATGGAATGAATCCCAGCGAATAATAGAATTGTTGGCCAGATCCGACCATGACATATTTGGCTCCTTGTTTTTGGCACTGCCGCATTGTTTCATATACGACTTTGCCACCCAAG
>DAOSDC010000005.1:0-98014 GCA_035361955.1 Bacilli bacterium | reverse complement strand
TATTAACCTTTCTAAAGTCGGGACACTCATTTAATGAAATGATTTTGTATTGCTCATCGCAAGTGGGTTTCGGTAAGTTATTCAAATCATAAATGGCGTTTTCGTCCTTATGAGTGGTTGCTAAAAATCCTGCTCGATAAGCATATTTTTGGAACATTTTGTTATGGTCGGGCACCAATATTTAACATCATCAGTGATGGTGTCACCGCATCAATATTGATATCGATATAGTAGAAGGATTACTCCAAATAAAAAACATTTTTGGCATACATAAGAAAGTTAGAAGTTTTCTATTTTGTCGGTATGAATCGTGGTGTTTTGATATTCAAAAATTGCATCCCGGTTGAACCGGCCCTAATCGACATTGGCGTATTCTTAGGACATTCAAGACAGTGCCACGGTGCGACATCGTGAGGTGTATCGCCAATGGTGATGATGCCCGATCCTTCCAACACGAAAAATGTTACGGCGACTGGTGCTTGATGAGTTTCGATTGCTTGATTGGCATCAAGTATCAGCGTCTTGATAATTGCATCAGGATGATCGACAAGAGTCCGTGCTTTAACACCGCGGATATTGGTTTGTATTTGAAAATCATTAATGTGAGGGCTCATTATTTTTACTCCTTATGTTTCGTTCGTTATTTATATAAACATGATAGGCCAGTTTGACTGATTCAAGGAAGAAAAAGTCGAATTTTTTTCGCACGCGACCATAAACAGACTTCCAATCAGCGAGACGAATCGGTCATGGTGAGTTGACAAAAAACGAATCCATATAATCACGGATTTCTTATCATAAAAATTATTGCTTCAAAATTATCAAGATAATACAATGAAAACATACCATTCTTTTATTAATGACCCCATGGAGGCCTTTATGACACATACCTATCAATTTATTATTGACTTTTTTTCAGGTTTCTGGCGTGAGATGTTGTTTATCTTTTTAGGGGCGACGGGTATTCCCCTTGTCGCTTCGACCTTATTGTTGATGGGTTTAACACAGGTATTCAAATACATCTATAAAGTGCCGGGCATATTATTGATAAGTTTACATTTTGTGATACATATCGCCATGTTCGTGTTCCTGTTGCCGATTTTCATCGATTTGTTTCCTTTTATGGTCGGTGGTTGGCGGATTGCCGCTTTGATCATCGGCTATATTTTTGGTTTTGGCACCCTACTTGAGGTGTGGCATTCTTATAAACGAACGTATTGTCCGGCGTGTCATCGTTGGGAAGGTCAAGAATTGGAAACTTATTCCCCTAATGCCGAAATTGAATTACATCGCTGCCGTTGCGGTTCGTGTGGCCAAGAGTGGACTTATAAAACATCGAAGGCTACTTAATAAGTCATATTCACTCCTTTGAACTCATTGCTTGAATATCCGTTGTATGATCAATCGATAGATAGCAATCTATCAATTATGAAAACAATCGCTATCCGATTTTTTTCAGCCACCAAGTGCTTGTCGAATAGGGAATAAATCCAAGTGAATAATAAAATTGTTGACCCGATCCAACCATAACATATTCGGCTCCTTGTTTTTGGCACTGCCGCATTGTTTCATATACGACTTTGCCACCCAAGCCCTTGCCTCGATAATCAGGATCGGTAGCTACTGGTTCGAGAAGTGCTATTTTGGTGTCTTGTAGATACCAACTGCTCGCGAATGAGACGAAATCATCTTCCTCGTTAACACAAACAATGGCGTAGCCCCGTTTAAAATTAGGACTTGAAAACCTTCCTTGACGACCCAACAGTGATTCCTCATCTTCGGGGGCAACGCCCTCGTGATTAAAACCACGCCACAAAACTCTATTAACCTTTCTAAAGTCGGGACACTCATTTAATGAAATGATTTTGTATTGCTCGTCACCAGCGGGCTGCGGCAAGTTATTCAAATCATAAATGGCGTTTTCGTCTTTATGAGTGGTTGCTAAGAATCCTGCTTGATAAGCATATTTTTGGAATACTTTATTATGGTCAGGCACCAATATCTTAATCGCGCCATCGTGAGAAAAGTGTTGCTGCGCATGTTTGATTAAAGCTGGATAAAGATGATGACAGGCTTCATCGCAAATGATAAAAGCTTCACCGAGGTGGTCTTCAAAAGTCACCATGGCAACAAGTCGACCATCTAAAAACCATAATCCAATCTTTTTTAGCAACGATTGGTCAAACGAAGCTCTCGCAAACATCCATTCAAAGCGCGCCCAAAAGAAATCGGGTTCTTTAAGTTCATTCGCGTTTCCACTTTTAAGAAAATCACATACGATTTGATAATCCCCATCATAATTGATGGTTCCTTGATAGAAGCGAAATATAATATTCATATGTGTACCTCAATACGACTATGTTCAAAAAAATTATATATGATGATTTTATGCTTAAACGCGAAAATTCGATGACTTTCTTCATCGAATAGCACGGCAATAGTATTTACTGCTAAGGAAGGTCAAATGATATGGAAAAAAAAGTAATATTCACGAGCGTCGATGAATACATCGCAATGTTTCCATTACAGGTTCAAACAATATTACGAAAGATGCGCCAAATAATTCACGAAGAAGCACCTAATGCCAGCGAAAAAATTAGCTATCAAATGCCAACGTTCTATCTTCATGGAAATTTGGTACACTTTGCAGCGTATAAAAACCATATTGGGTTTTATCCAACCCCATCCGGCGTTTCCATGTTTGAAAAAGAACTGGCCCCTTATAAGACCGCAAAAGGATCGATTAACTTTCCATTAAATAAACCCCTACCATTTGAGTTGATTCGCGCGATCGTCAAACAACGCGTTAAGGAAAATTTAACCAAGGCGAATAAATAGCCGCATACTATTTAATACGCATCAGCACGCAACAAATACTTAAATAATAGGAACACAACATGGCCAAATTAATCATTATTACCGGCTTTCTAGCGACGATGAAGACGACGATTTCCAGTCGACTTAGCAACGACTTGAAACTGGTTTGTTTGAATAAAGATTCGTTCAAAGAAATATTGGGTGACACCATCGGTTACTCGAATCGAGCGGAAAACCTCAAACTTTCCCAAGCCACCTTCAAAATCATGAAAATGATGATAGAAAAACTGCTCCAAGCGGGTATTGACGTTATCATCGAAAGCAATTTCAAACAACCGGAACTCATTGAGCTTCGCGAAATACTGCCAATTTCACTCGAAAACGTGTTGACTTTATTCATTGAAGGAAATCCCTATGTCATTTATGAGCGTTACAAAACGCGACAACCATCGCGACACCCCGTTCACAAATCGATTGAGTTAATGTCATATGAAACATTCACCGCTTCCATGGCAAGCTATCGCTCAGATGATTGTTTTGGAACAGTCGTTAAATGCGACACAACTGACTTTAACGAGACCAAATACCACGACTTATTAACGATTACAAAAAGATTTTTATCAAATGACGAACAAACTATATGAAACCAAACATTTTAGCACTTAAATTCCAGGACATTGTACTTCGAAGCGCGCTTCCTAGCGATGCCAAGACATTGGTTGCCTGGTGGCGCGATGGAGCGGTAATGGCCCACGCCGGCTTTCCTCACGGAATTGAAATCGAAGAGGCCGATTTAGCAAAACGACTTGAAAAACAGCAGACGCCCAGCGGTGGGCACAATCACTTGTTCATCATCATGTTTTCGAAACACCCCATCGGCGAGATGAATGTCAATTACCGCGAACATGAAGCCGAAATTGGAATCAAGATATGCGAAGCAATCCATCAAAACAAAGGACTGGGACGACAAGCGCTTAAATGTTTGATTTCGTTTATATTTGATAACAAGGACATCGTTCGAATCGTTTTGGATACCAATTTGGCCAACAAACGCGCGAGGCATGTGTATGAATCGCTCGGATTTGTTTCAAATGGGATTCGCTATCAAGCGTTTACTGATCAACTTGGCGTCAAACAAGACGTGATCGATTACGTTCTTAACAGGGAACATTATTTGGATTTAGATTGGAGCATCCCACACAATGACTTATGAAGATATTCTTGCGTTTGAGAAACACTATGTGGCGATGTTTTCTAGCATCGAAGCAACAAGATATGGTTATATCGCCTCTGACTCGATGCAACGCGATAAGTACTACCACAATTATCTTCATGTTTATAAAACTAATCAAATATCACAAAACGAACTAGGCGACTATGAAGCGGCCTATAAAAAATATGGACATGTCCACTTTCGATTCGAAGAAAAACCAACTGGGTTTGAAGATGTTTTGAAAGACTATAAGCCAAGTGTCAACGGTTACTATTGGGCACCGATTAATGATGTCAAAATCCCGAAAGTTAAATCGTTTGACATTCAAATAATTGAGCCCTCAATCAAGGAATCATTTTGCCATTATCTTTATTTAGAAAACCGCGAATATGGCGAACAATTCTCGGTGAATAACGCAATCAGGCAATGGGAAGTTTTAATGAAGCAAACAGATTATCGTTATTTTTATGCGATTTTGGATGGTCATATTGTGGGATCGATCAACGTCACTTGGTCGGATCAATGCGCCAAAATTGACGATTTTACGGTGCTAGAACCTTACCGGCATCAAGGCATCGGGTCGGCTTTAATGGCACACGCTATTTCATTCTTAAAAACAAAACAAACCAAATTTGTTTATTTGGTGACTGACATGAACGACACCCCGCGTTTCATGTATGAAAAATGGGGCTATCACCATTTATCAAGTTGCTACCATTTCATCAAGGTATATCCAAATTTATCAGAGGAAACCAAGTAATCAACACCCCCGCGATGCTATGCTTGAAATGAGGTTTAAATCTATGAAAGCACTAGTTATTTATTATTCATATGAAGGCAATACCAAGACTATCGCTGAAGCGATTTCAAAAATTTTGGACTGTGATATTATTCGTTTGATTCCCGAGAAAGAGATGACAGCAACTGGCTTTTCCAAATACATTTGGGGCGGCAAGCAAGTGGCGATGAAACAAAAACCAAAATTGCAGCAATTCAACAGCGACTTTTCAAGTTATGACACGGTGTTTATCGGTTCGCCGGTTTGGTCATGGACCTATGCTCCCGCGATAAGGACGCTGTTCGAAAACGGTTACGTTAAAGACAAGCAAGTTTATTTCTTTTGTACGCACGAAGGCGGCATCAAAGGCGTGCAACAACGCGCTTACAAACTCATAAGTAAACACAACACATGGATGGGTTTTCATGATTTCATCGACGTAAATAAAAATAAAGAATTATGCATCCAACAAACAATAGAATGGCTTAAGAATATTTCTAGTCAGATTATCACTTGATGACACGGGCAGCATACCTTTTAAGGGTGCCGTTCCACAATAAATAGAAGTTTGTTAGATAATATGATGTCATGTGGTTACGATATTTATGCAGAATACGATTAACGGCGGTAAACATTCCTCAAGACGTCTATTAGCTAATTCACGAGATTATTATTTAACCAGATGAGGAAACAAGCACGAAATTTTGCGGTTATTGATGAGGGATAAATGGAAACACTGAAAAAAATAAAAGAAGCCCTAGAAGCCGAGCATATCACCAGCGTCCAGCTTGTAGAAAAAGCAATTAATGCACACCACAGTTTTTTATCCAAAAACGCGATAGCTCGCATTAGCCCGCTCGCTAGGAAGATTGCAAAAAAGGGTGACGAAGAACGACGACAAGGTTTCATTCGTGGACCTCTTCACGGGATTCCAATTGTTATCAAAGATAACATCTTTTATAAAGACGGTACCCCCACAACATGCAACGCGTATGCGTTCAACGATTTTTATCCGCCACATAATGCGCCAATTGTTAATTATCTTATTGATAAAGGCGCGATTATCATTGGCAAGGCTAATTTGTCAGAATTCGCCTATTTCATGGGTGATGAAAAGACGCCATCGGGTTATGGCTCGATGTATGGACAAGTCGAACATCCATTCGATGAAACGATCGATCCACTGGGATCGTCGACGGGTAGTGCCGTTGCCATCAAGCTTGGCATTGTACCAGCGGCGATTGGAACCGAAACAAATGGGTCATTAATGGCGCCCGCCTTCCAGTGTCAAATCGTATCGTTGAAGCCAACATTTGGTCTTGTCACTCAAGCGGGCATCATCCCACTATCACCACTTCAAGACACGGCTGGGCCAATGGCTAACTGCTGTTATGATTGTGCACTGTTAATGGATGCCCTCACCAACGATCAACCAACAAGGCACCCATTTCCATTTTCAATGTCATTCACCGATGCGATGACCAAACCCTTGAATCAGGGTAAAATCGGCATCGTACATTTCAAAGACCATCCGTATTCAAGTGAGGAATTATCGGTAATTGAGCAATCCAAAGCCAAATTAACTAAAGCCGGCTTTGCATTTGTTGAAATAACAGTGGAACTACCACCACTCGAAAACGAGCGCACTTTGTTAGTGGAATTCAAATACGCGATTAATCGCTTCTTACAATCGCATAAGGACAAAATACCCTATCAAAACCTTGATGGAATTATTGAATTTCACAAAAATAACGCGCAAAGATGTCTTCGTTATGGACAAGCAATTTTGGAAAAAGCAACCGCGACCCACGGAGATTTGACCAATTCCGAATATCTGAAATGGCGCGATCAATTACTAATGGAGGCCCACTTATTCGAGCATTTACTCCACGAGCACAATCTGATTGCCATTGGTGCGCCGACATGGTCGAGTTTCGCTCCAATCTATGGCAATCCCTCGCTTTGTATCCCCGAAGGAATATTCAACAAACAACCTAAAGCAATGGTATTTGTCGGCAAGAAATTCGATGACCAGACGTTACTACGATTTGGTCATAAATATGAAATGGCAGCGGTTATTTAACAATGGAAAAAATCAAACTCGTCGTTCCTTCACTACGTTATGACAAGCAAATTTGGAATTATAAACAAGATTTTTTCACTCGGGGTGAAAGCCTTGCCGGAGGAGGGACGCTTGAACGGGTCGATAGTGTTAAGGCGTGGCTCGAAGACGTGAAGCGGTACTCCAATGTTGCCACATGTCCAAGCGACCGCGTTCCTTCATCACTATATTTGGCAATTAGGGAAAGTGACGATACTTTAGTCGGCATGATTGACATCCGTCATCATATCAACCACCCAATCCTGAGTACTTGGGGTGGACACATCGGCTATTCCGTCTTATCAAGCCAAAGAGGCAAAGGTTATGCTAAAGAAATGTTGCGATTAAGCTTACATATATGCAAACACCTTGGCATCGATAAGATACTAATAACTTGTGACGAAAATAATCTCGCCAGTCGCAAGACGATACTCGCCAACGGCGGCAATTATGAAAAAACAATTCCGGTCGAAGGAAAAATGACACAGCGGTACTGGATTAATTTATGAGACTGGCAATAAAATAATTGAGATATTTCAAGGAAACTTTGCTAAAAACCAAACTCATGGTTTAAAAAAGTAATTATAGTTATATACTATTAATAGCGCTTAAATGAAACCCCTATCATTGATCACCCATATACACATCTGATTCATACTCGAAGTGTATTTTTTATCTATAAATTCTTTGCGGTACTGCGAGGAGGAAAATAGTGGAGTCTCCAGAAAAAGATTTGAAAATCAACCAGGCCTGGTGCAAGGGTTGTGGCATTTGCGTTGCCTTTTGTCCCAAAGACGCACTCGAAATGGTTGATGGCAAGGCCGTGTTAAAAGCGGACAATAACTGCATCATGTGCGGGCTGTGCGAGCAACGCTGCCCCGATTATGCAATATATGTCGACGATGGCAAAGGAGAAAAAGCACCATGGGAAAAATAGTGCTCATGCAAGGTAACGAAGCTTGCACCGAAGGCGCCATCGCCGCGGGGATGCGGCTTTATGCCGGTTACCCAATCACTCCTTCGACTGAGATTGCTGAATTAGCCGCCAAACGACTGCCTCAAGTCGGGGGCACCTTTATCCAAATGGAAGATGAAATAGCTTCAATCGCCTGCGCCATAGGTAGTTCGGTGGCCGGTGTCAAATCAATGACGGCGACCAGTGGTCCCGGTTTTTCACTAAAACAGGAAAACCTCGGTTATGCGGCTCTAGCGGAAATCCCGCTTGTTCTCGTCGATGTCCAGCGCATGGGTCCCTCGACCGGGATGCCGACATCTCCTTCACAAGGCGACGTGATGATGGCGCGCTGGGGCACCCATGGCGACCATCCCGTTATCGCATTGTGCCCATCTTCGGTCAAAGAAACTTATGAATTAACGATTCGCGCCTTCAATCTATCGGAAAAATATCGAACACCGGTCCTCTTAATGATGGATGAAATGGTCGGTCATTTACGCGAAGGCGTGGAATTGCCATCACGCGATTCCATTCAAATCATCGATCGCCCGACGATCGAGAACCCCGATCCCTACCGCGAGCCTTATATCACCACTCCCGATAATCTAGTTCCTGCGATGGCGCCTTTTGGCGAAGGCCAACGCTACAACATCACCGGATTAATGCACGATGAATCAGGATTTCCCAGCAGTTCGACGGAAAACGCCGAAAAACTGCTCGACCGTTTAATGAAGAAAGTGTCGACCAATTACGAAGATATCGTCCAAGTCGAACAACTGGGTATGGACGATGCTGAAATCGCAATTTTCTGTTACGGGGGCACGATGCGCGCCGCCCTTTCGACGATGGAAGAAGCCCGCGAGAAGGGCATCAAAGTCGGAATCTTCCGGCCCATCACTCTGTGGCCCTTCCCCGAAAAGGAATTGGCGCTGGCCGCTAAGAAACTTAAACGAGTCGTCGTCGTTGAACACAATTACGGCCAAATGGTACTCGAAGTGGAACGCGTCATTAAAAACACATGCCCAATTGATTTTGTTGGAAAATATAACGGCACAATGATTACGCCAAGTGAAATAATCAAGAAATTGGAGGATGCGCACGTATGGGTTATACCATCGGCCTCGATACCCAAAGCAGTGATACATCGAAACTAATCGATAAATACATGCGCACAGAACACCTCCCTCATATTTGGTGTGCTGGTTGTGGTAATGGCATCATTATGCGCGATGTCGTTCAAGCAATTGAAAACTTAGGGCTTAGCCGCGATAAGACGATTATCGTATCGGGCATCGGCTGTTCGTCACGGTCAGCCGGATATATGGATTTCAACACGATTCATACAACTCATGGTCGCGCGATCGCTTTTGCCACCGGGATTAAACTTGCCAAACCAGAGCTTGAAGTAATCGTCATCGCTGGTGACGGCGATATATCGGCGATTGGTGGCAATCACCTAATCCATGCCGCACGTCGCAACATCGGATTGACGGTTGTCGTGATGAATAACAACGTTTATGGAATGACCGGGGGGCAATATTCACCGACGACACCAACCCAAGCAATTGGAACAACGGCGCCCTATGGGAGCATCGACCGCACATTTGACATTGCGCAACTCGCTTACGGGGCCGGCGCATCGTATGCCGCTAGAGGTAGCGCCTATCATGTGCGACAAACAATCGATTTGATTCAAAAAGGCATCGCCCATCAAGGATTTTCATTAATCGATGTCGCCAGTACATGCCCGACTTATTATGGTCGCGAAAATAAATCCGGTGACGCGGTTGAAATGCTCAAATGGCAACAAGTAAACGCCGTCACCGTCGAGTTAGCGGCGAAGATGACTAGCGAACAATTAAAAAACAAACTCGTGATTGGCGTATTGCATCAAGCGGATTATAAAGAATACACTGCGGCTTACCGCGAAATGGTTGAAAATTTAACCAAGACGAGGACGGCACATGGAAATAAGTAGTCGACACGACATCCGCCTCGCCGGAAATGGTGGCCAAGGCGTCATTTTAGCGACGATCATTTTAGCCGAAGCGGCGATACTTAGCGGCAAACACACGGCGCAAACGGGCACATATGGACCCGAAGCACGCGGTGGTGCCTGCAAAGCTGAAATACTAATATCCGACAAACCGATCGGGTTCACAAAAGTGCTTGACCCCTCGTTTTTACTCGTTTTCACCAAGAAAGCGTTGGAGCGTTATGCGCCCCGTATTTCCGAGGGAAGTCTCGTGATGCTTGATCAAGGACTCGAAATACCTCCGGATGTTTCACCTAGCCACGTCATTACCTTACCCCTTATTGACACGGCCCGACATGTCGTTGGTAAAGTCCAAACCGCGAACATCGTTGCCATTGGGGCGATCAATGAATTTTTACACATCGCCAGCGACGATATATTGCGCCAAGCCGTGCTCATGCATGTGCCAAGCGGTAGCAAAGAATATAACATTAAAGCGCTTGAAGTTGGCAAACAACTTGCGCTTGAATGGAAACGAGCGCACCTTTAATGAAAATACATGAATACCAAGCCAAGGAACTGTTTAAAGCATATGGTCTTCCGGTTCCTACCGGTTTCGTGTGCGAAACTGCCTCCCAGGCGAAAGATGCCGCCAAGCATTATCAAACATGCGTCATCAAAGCGCAAATTCACGCCGGTGGCAGAGGAAAAGGCGGGGGTATCAAATTAGCGAAAGACCCAAAACACGCCTATGAGCTAGCCACGCAAATAATCGGCATGAACTTGGTGACAAAACAAACCGGGCCCGAAGGCAAACGCGTTAAACGCGTGCTGGTGACCGAAACGGTAAAATACACCAAAGAATACTATTTAAGCATTACCCCGGATTACGCTAACGCCGGTTTAATCATCGTGGCATCAAGTGAAGGTGGCACCGAGATTGAAGAAACGGCGCATGATCATCCTGAAAAAATCATCCAGATTCCAGTTTCGCTGCAATCGGGACTAGATGATGAACTCACTTCTAAAGTCGCAAAGGCGTTAAATATTCCCGTGCAACTATTTGAACAACTGAAATCACTCCTGCAAGGCATGATCAGGCTTTTCATCGAAAAAGATTGTTCGCTCGTGGAAATCAACCCACTTGTGCTAACTGACAATGACCACTTATTATGCTTGGACGCAAAAATCAGCTTTGACGATAACGCCTTGTTTCGTCACCCTGATATCAAACAACTGCGCGATGTCGATGAAGAAGATCCCAAAGAATATTGGGCGTCGCAAAACGATTTAAGTTATGTCACGCTCGATGGGAACATCGGTTGTCTTGTCAATGGCGCGGGTCTGGCTATGGCGACGATGGACATCATCAAACATTACGGCGGGCAACCGGCCAACTTCCTCGATGTCGGCGGCGGAGCTAGCACCGAACGCGTCAAAATCGCATTTGAGATTTTGCTATCAGACCCTAACGTCAAAGCGATTTTCATCAACATATTCGGCGGCATTATGAAATGCGATGTGATTGCCAATGGCGTCGTTTCCGCAGCCAAATCGATTGGTTTAAATATCCCGCTTGTCGTGCGACTTGAAGGCACTAATGTAGAATTAGGCCGTCAAATCCTTAGTGAATCGGGATTAGCCATTATTTCGGCCACCGATATGGCCGATGGCGCTACCAAAGTAATCGAGGCCGTTCGATGAGTATTTACATTAATCAAAACACCAAACTAATCGTTCAAGGCATCACCGGTAATGCCGGTTCGTTCCATGCTCAGAAAATGATTGAATACGGCACGAAAGTTGTCGCCGGAGTGACTCCAGGCAAAGCCGGACAGACTATTTTAGGTGTTCCGGTATTCAATTCCGTCAAGGAAGCGAAAGACGCAACAAACGCTAACGCTTCGGTAATTTTTGTGCCACCCAAGTTTGCCGCCAACTCAATCATGGAAGCGGCGGATGCCGGCATTGAGTTAGTCGTCTGCATCACTGAAGGCATCCCCGTGCTTGATATGGCGCGTGTCATCCATCATTTGAAAACAACGAAGACGAGATTGATTGGGCCTAATTGCCCTGGAATCATCACTCCCGATGAATGCAAGATTGGCATTATGCCGGGATACATACATAAAAAAGGTCACGTCGGCATTATCTCGCGTTCGGGCACCCTAACCTATGAAGCGGTCAAGCAGCTAACCGACCGCGGCATTGGTCAATCTACGGTCATTGGTATCGGGGGAGATCCCATCAAAGGAACGAGCTTCGTTGATGCCCTGCAAGCATTTGAAGATGACCCAGATACATACGCCGTCGTCATCAATGGCGAAATCGGCGGTAGCGGCGAAGAAGAAGCCGCGCAATTTATCGCTCAGCACATGAGTAAACCCGTTGTCGCTTTCATCGGTGGCCAATCATCGCCAAAAGGCAAACGCATGGGTCACGCCGGAGCGATTGTCATGGGTGGCAAAGGCACGGCGGAAGGCAAAATATCCGCGCTTAGAAATGCCGGAGTCAAGATTGCGCTAACGCCTGATGTTATTGGGGAAACGCTGCTGGATGCATTGATTTGCGCCGGCATCGAACTATAATCGTAAGGTAGAGCATATGAAAGATTTCTTAATCGCCAATCCCATCTTTACAATCTTCTTAATTGCCCTAGTCGGTTACGGTTTTGGACGTATCAGCATTAAGGGCATGAGTTTAGGCACGGCCGCTGTTTTGCTCGTGGCATTGGCGTTTGGTCATTTTGGGATTACGATTTTATCAGTCGTCCAAGATCTTGGACTTGTCGTTTTCGTGACGGCGGTCGGCTTTATCGCCGGCCCGAAATTTTTCCGAAATTTTCGAAGCAACGCGATCGCTTACGTGATTTTAGGAGTCATTATCGTTTTGGTCGGCATTATCGCGGTAATCGCTTTAGTGCTGATTACGCCGATTGGCACCGATTTGGCGATTGGTTTGCTGGCTGGAGCGCTGACGACAACGCCTGGACTAGGTGTCGCCATTGAAGCGACGGGCTCGCCACTAGCGTCAATTGGTTATGGGATTGCTTATCCCTTTGGTGTCATCGGCGTCGTGTTGTTTGTTCAACTGGTGCCCCGCATCTTTAAAACCGATATGGTCAAAGAGCGTGAACAATATCAAAAAGTGGCCAATGGTGTCAATGTCGATTCAAAAAAGAAAACATTAAGTTTCGATCCGCTTGGTTACTTTGCGTTTGCGCTGGCCGTCGTGCTTGGCGTATTACTGGGCAAAGTGACGATTCCGCTACCAGGCGGCATTGCGTTTTCACTTGGTAATTCGGGCGGACCACTTATCGCTGGTTTACTATTCGGTCATTTCGGCTCGATTGCCCGGATTGATTTTAAAGTCAAAAAGGAAACGCTTGTTCCGCTTCGGGAATTAGGCTTGATGCTATTTTTAATCGGCGCGGGAACCAAAGCCGGTTCCGGCTTTATTCAGGTGCTGCAGGATTATGGCGTGATGGTGTTTGTTTATGGTGCGATTATGACATTACTACCGATGTTTGTCGGATTATTCTTTGCGCTAAAAGTCATGAAATTGAGCATGTTTAATAGTCTAGGTTCGATATGTGGGGGCATGACGAGCACCCCAGCGCTTGGTACACTGATTCGCGTGGCGGAAACCGATGATGTAGCTACATCTTATGCGGCTACCTACCCGATTGCTTTAGCAATCATTGTAATTACTTTCCAATTAGTGTGTATTATATTTTAACTATGTATAACTGATGAAACGATTTCGTGAAACTGTAACAACACTGACGAACCTTTTATTTGTGGCCGCGTTGCTTTCAAGTTGCGACTTGCGGCAACGATTTCCCATCAACTACGTCTATCCAGACTTTATCCAATTCAAGACAGGTATTGAAAACATCGAATTTAACGAACGAAAAGACAACGGTTATTCGATTTATGTGTTTGAAATCAGTGAGGCAGAATACGATGCGATGTTTTCGTTTTATGGACAAAATTATGGGAGTTTACAACAACTTTCGACCCCAGAACACCCATTACTTGAAAGCAAACCGCACATCTGGCAATCGGTATATTATCCTAACAACGATATCGAATTGAAAATTTATCCAAATTACCTAGAAGAATCCGACATTAATGTAAACGATTTGTCGCTTATTTTTAGATCGGATGGCTACTATCAGGTGTTTGATGACCAAACCAAAATCATGGGCATCGAGGGTCCAAATACGGCGGTGACATCATTTTTTGAACAATATGGCCCATCTATAGCATTGATTCGCGTTGGGGCAAATCACTGGTACGACTTGTGACAACGATGGATGGCATCAATGACTTCATTATTCTATAATGAGCACATGCAAGAGGTTCCATCATGAAATATTCGATTTCAGATACTATTAACAGGACACGCCAAGACGTGATTGACGCGCTGCTTAACATTGAACAATTGAAAAAGTGGCAACCGACACTAGTAAGGGTCGAATCAACGACTGGTAAACTATTCAATCAAGGATCAAGCGGATATCAAATCTATGATGGAGCAGGTTTTAAGTCGAAATTGAAAGTATCGGTTCCCTCAAGTAATTTGCCAGAAACCATTACCCTAGTATATGAAATACCCGATGTTATCAACACTTGCGTTTATCGATTTCAAGAGATTAACGGAGCGACGCATTATGATATGGAGGTCACGTTTGAGTTTGCTGACGGAATCGAACGTGACGAAGCGGTATTTAAAGCGGGCACGATTGCCATGATGGAACCGTTAAAACGATATTTGGAGCAAAAGTAAATTTTATGAAATATAAACTAATCAGACCGCGACTATTCGCCATCATCGCTGCAGCATCGCTGACGTTATTGTCGGGTTGTGAAAACCGTTATGCCGATTTCAATCAGACGCTATCGGAACTCCCGGTCGAGAAAACAGGATATGCGTTCATCGCCTCGGATTATCAAATCAATATTGATAATCAGACATATAATATTGAATCACTAATCGGCGCCCAGCTTGTTGCCAATGACGTAACTCCGGCCGACGGTTCGCTATATCCTGAAGTTGTATATATTGAGAAAACATTATTCGTTATGTTTGCCGAGACGATGACCGAGATGATAACCGGTTTTCATTTATTGACTATCGATTTATTGACCATGGACGCGATGTATGTTTTAGAAATTGATCCGATTGACAACGAACATTATCCGCGCATCTTCGCGGATAGTGATCATATTTTGATCTATCGCAACGACAATCATTCGTTATTGCAACTTGAATACGATGATTTGGAAACGGCAACCACTACCACATTTGCCGCGATTGACGACATGTATCAAGTCATTGTCAGCGACGGTATTTTCTACCGTTACCGCGACACAAGCGATACCTATGTCATCGATGCCTATGATTTCGTAAATGGGACACCGACGAGCGCTAGTTTTCGAACGTTAAGCGAAGTACATCATGAACTACGAGTGGTTGATGGACCAGACACATATGAACTTGTTATTAACAACGAAACGCTGGATATAACTAAAAACGAACAATCGTTCCAATCGATTGAATTCGTTGATTTCATGCGATTATCGGCACGCGGGCAAACGATTGTCAATTTGCTAGAAGAACAAGATCTGACCAGCACACCGCGATTTATCGATGCCAGCAGCGCTGGAAATAAATACTATCTCGGCTTTCAGTGCGCCGAAGGATTTCTGTTTAATGCGGGGTTATTCGGTTCAACGCCATTTATGATTTTTGAATGGGATTTTCTTCAAGAAGAAGTTTCATATATCGGGTTTAGCGAAATCGGATACGCATTCATCATCGACATGATTGATTAGCGCGATTAATCGCGACATGTACGAAATGTCTAACAGTCCTAGTGCTATAATTTTAAACGCGGAACGGACCGCATCTTATGGAAAAAACAATCGTCCTTGTCGTCTTCGTAATTGCTTACCTATTACTGCTAATATTACCAAAATACCGTGCATATGTCGCCCTATTTGCCGCGACCATCATATTTACGCTTGGATTTATCCCCGGCATTGATATTGATTCTTTAATACTGCTTAATGGCATTGATTGGAATGTGTTAATGATGATTGCCGGCACGATGATCGTCGTCGTTTTCTTCGTCAAATCGAAGGCTCCGGCCGCATTAGCCGATTTTATCATTGACCATGTCCATTCGGTTAAATGGGCCATTATCTCATTGGCAGTTTTTGCTGGTCTGGTATCGGCTTTTGTCGATAACGTCGCCACGGTTTTGATTATCGCTCCAATTGCCATCGACATCGCCAAACGGATTAAGATTTCTCCCATTCCGATTATCGTTGCTATCACCGTATCGGCTAATCTCCAAGGTTTTGCCACCTTGGTCGGCGACACGACATCTATTATGTTAGGCAGCGCGACAGGGATGACTTTTGCCGACTTCTTTTGGATGGATGGTCGCCCGGGCCCTTTCTTTATCGTGCAAGCGGGAGCCCTCGCCACGGTCGGCGTCCAGTTAATCTTATTCCGAAAGTTACAAGCACCCCTTGCATTAAAAGAAAAAACACATGTCAATGATTTTGTTCCCTCCTTGTTCCTTATTAGCATCATTGCCTTGTTAATCATCGCCTCGTTTATTCCTAATAAACCACCTTTGACAAATGGTTACATTACGATGGGCGTCGCCCTTGTTGCCCTTACTTACGATTTGATTAAGCAACGTTGTTTTAAAGGCGTGATTGAAGCAATCAAAAAGGTTGATGTGACGACACTACTTTTGTTAGTAGGCTTATTCATCGTGATTGCCGCTTTGGGAGAAGTAGGAATTATCAACGATATTGCTAACGCCTTTGCTTCGATCGGTGGGGGCTCACCATTTATCATGTTTACGCTGGCCGTGTGGGTTTCGGTCTTGCTATCGGCGTTTATTGACAATATTCCTTATGTCGCCACGATGTTGCCGGTGATGGCGGCGTTGGCGCCTTCTTTGGGCATCAGTCCATATTTGCTTTATTTTGGGCTGTTGGCCGGTTCCACATTAGGCGGAAACCTTACCCCGATCGGAGCTTCGGCCAATATTGCCGGCATCGGCATTTTGCGTAACGAAGGACACGAAGTCAAATTCATTGATTTTGCCAAAATTGCCATTCCGATGACACTAGTGGCAGTATCGGTCGCTTATGGCCTTATCTGGCTTTTCTGGGCACACTAAAAAAGAGAACGCCATTTTGGCGTTCCCATTTATTTATTAGTTGTTATCGGTTGCCACAAGCGGCGCCGTTTGTAACAGTCGTTTTGTTCGTAAATGCTCAACCAAGGTAGTGAATCCAAAAATTAGGGTAACCATCATCAAAGCGATGACGTAAACATTCAAGAAGGGCACATCTTCAATCGGAGGACGTTGCAAAAACATGGCGTTAGGAGCATTTAATCCTGCGAGTGCAAATGTTTGATTTACCCCAATTCCAATTAAACCGAACACGAGCAAACCAACAAAATAAACGACAGTATTCTGTTTTTGAATTTTGAAATAGCCACCCACCATGAGATATAGCGATCCAACAAGCATCGTCGAATGGCTGAGCATGCTTTTGAACACGCCCCAATCGAAGATCGAGCCACCATGGATATAATATTCAGGGTAAAACAGCGAAATAAGCGCGCCAAGAGCGCCGGCGTAACCGGTCATCGTCGCCAAATAATTGAAGGCTTTGGATTTCTTGTTGCCCCAAATGGCGACGATCACGAGCAAATACATAGATAAATTACAGAAATAAATGGGAAATAACATATTGTCAGCGGCAACGGCTTGATTGCCCTTTAAAAACTCGATCCATAAAGGGGAAATGTGTAAGAAAATCGTTGCCCAACCCCAAAATTTTAAATAGACATCTTTATGGGTCTGCGTTGTGAATACTTTTGACGGCAACCATAAAAATAGGACCGTCAAACCAAGGGAGATGACAATGTAGGTAATGTGGGAAATGTCGAATAGCGATCCATAGATATGAAAGTTCATATAATTGATTATCTCCAAATGTCGTTTATCATGCGATACTTATTCTAGCACCGCCATGTAAGCGCTTCAATCATAACTTGATGCCACAACATCTCCATCAAGCCGAAGCTGAAAGCCGACAACAACGCATAACTAGAATATAATAATCTTAATAGGAGACCAAGCATGAAAGAAATCGAATCATTCCTCAATAGCATCGAAAACTTCAAGCATCGTCAAACGATAAACGGTGTTTTGGAATATATAAAAAACAATTACCCCCAACTGAAACTCGAATATAAATGGAATCAGCCGATGTTTACACACGATGGCACATTCATCATCGCCTTTTCAGTCAGCAAAGCGCATTTTTCGGTTGCCGTCGAGAAAAAATGCCTCGATTTGCATATGAATGACATCATCGAATCGGGCTATCGCGCCTCCAGCATGCTGTTTCGCATTAACTTTACGGACACCGTTGATTATCGATTGCTTAGCAAACTAATTGAATACAATATCGAAGATAAACGCGGATATGACAAGTTTTGGAGATGAGTCTTGATGAGCAAAATAGCTAATGCTAAAAAGTTTGAGTTTGCTTCACGCCAGGATTTTCGTGACTGGTTGACGAAGCATGCCGATGACCATGAAGGTATTTGGATTGTTGGACACAAGAAGCGCAAGATTCCATCGATCAGCTATGCTGAAGCGCTCGAAGAAGCCCTTTGCTTCGGTTGGATTGACGGCATTGTCAAAAGCATCGATGAAGATATTTACATTCGCTATTTCGCACCAAGGGTAGCTACTAGTTTTTTCTCGGCAAAAAACCGTGGCATCATCGAGAAACTAGAACAAGAAGGCAAAATCACCAAACTGGGGTACGAAGCGATTGACCGGGCAAAGAAAAATGGTCGCTATCAAGACGATAACTCTAGTCTTATCAGCAAGGAAATCGAAGACGAGCTCTTTCAAACGCTTGAAAAACATGGGCTATTAGACAATTTCAGGGCGATGGGCAATTCGTCAAAACGAGCATATCTTGGATTTATTGCTAGCGCTAAAACCGAGGCAACTAAACAAAAACGCATTGCTAGTTCGGTTGAGCGCATCAAAGAAGGACTCGCGCTACCAGGTTTGTAGAAACACGCCAATATGACAACGGAGGACATATAATGGATCACCAAGAATTAGTATTGAAAGCATTAAAAGAAGCCGGACATCCACTGTCGCAAAAGGAAGTCGAAGCCGTAACAAAGCTTGATGCTAAGGAAGTTGACAAAGCGTTTAAAGCACTCAAGCGCGAGGAAAAAATCGTTTCCAAAGTTCGCTGTAAATGGGAACCAAACATTTAATCTTGGCCCTAGGATATATCAAGACGGACGAATGGCATTCGTTCGTTTTTCCTTGATATTTCTTTACAAAACTAAATATAAGTTATTAAAAACTTTAGATAACTAAAGATATAGTATAAAGAGCTTTAGATAACTAAAGATGTATATTATAATATTCTTGAGGTGATGATAGTGGCGATTGATTACTCAGGATTATTCGAACTTCTCGATTCGAGAAAATTAAGTTTAACTCAAATGACCAAGGAGTTGCGGCTTTCTACTGCCACAGTGGCAAAGTTTGGCCGAGATGAATACGTATCCTTAAAAACGATTGAAGCTATTAGTCGCTATTTTAATGTAACAATTGACGAAATCATTAGATTTAAAAACACTAAACCTCCTTTTTATTTATATGCGCGTTTGCTCGAAGAGATGAACCATCGCATTAAAGGCGGTCTCTATCACGAAACACAGATTTTACTTACTTTTAATTCGAATCATATTGAAGGCAGTCGATTAAGTTATGAGCAAACAAGATACATTTTTGAAACCAACACAATCAGTGGCGACGAGAAATCTGTTGTTAACATTGATGATATTGTCGAGGCAACAAATCATTTTCGTTGCATCGATTACATGATAAAGACCGCGCTTGAACCATTGAGCGAAATGCTAATTAAAGATCTCCACAAAATCTTAAAAACAGGAACAAGCGATGCTAAGTTAGATTGGTTTGCAGTCGGGGATTACAAAAAACTACCAAATGCCGTCGGCGGCAATGAAACGACCCAGCCAAAAAACGTTGCTAAAGCAATGGCGGACCTCATTGCCAAATACGAACATAATCGACTCCAATCATTCGAAGATATCATTGCCTTCCATTACCAGTTTGAAAGCATTCACCCATTCCAAGACGGCAACGGTCGCGTAGGTCGACTGATTGCTTTTAAAGAATGTTTACGTCACGGATACATTCCATTCACGATTGATGAAGATTTAAAGTTGTTTTATTATCGAGGTCTGAATAAATGGCCCGAGCAACGTGGATATTTGCTTGATACATGCTTAACCGGACAAGACAAATACTCGCAACTTTTAAATACCTTGGGAATTAAGAAGCCGACAACCAACGGCTGATATGGTTTTTTAACGATTACTTGTAATCTCGATTGTTAATCATAAAATCCCCGCAATGTGATATTTTTCATACGTTAGTGCTAATATAAAAATGCTTAATACGCGCACGCGATAATTATTAAAAGATAGGAGCGACCGCATTTTGGATAACAACACGATTACGGCGACCATCGATACCGAACCCGAACACATTTACGAGCCGCTTGATGAATATGCGCGTCGGTATAAAGACGCCCATCACAAAAACGCTGAAGAGTTTTTTGACGAGCTAGTCGCTAAATCGCAAGTAGATGTCGAGGCGAACAAGAAGACGGTTACCGAAATCAAGAAGCTGGAAGCGAAAAAAGCCGCATCAAATAAGCAAAAGACTAAATATCAAACACAAAAAGTTTTTCTTATCATACTAATCGTCCTGTCAATCGCTTCGTTAGGAGTTGGCCTTTATCTGGCCATCAGCGGAGGTCTTTTAGAACTTTATCAAATCCTAATGATGGCCGGTGGTGCCATCTTCTTAATACTGGCGATTGTCCTGCTAATCAAAGTCGTCAACCCCCACATCAAACGGTTGGCCGAAGAAATACGCGTGCTGGAAACCGAGATCAACGAACTAGTTCGCGTCGCCTACGAACAAATGGCGCCCCTTAACAATTTGTTTTACGATGGCATGGCGGTCGAGCTGATGCGCAAGACGATTCCCCTGATTAGAATTGATCCGATGTTTGATAGCAAACGTTATGACTATCTAGTCGGCAAATTCGGTCTTGGCAACAATAACGACATCAACCGATCGGCGCTATTCATTAAATCGGGAGAAATTAACGGCAACCCGTTTTACGTTGGCCGCGATTTAGTCCATCGGCTGGGCACGAAAGTCTACACCGGTTCAATCACCATCACCTGGACGACCCAGCGCCGCGTCAACGGACAATGGGTGACCCAATATCATAGCCAAGTATTAACGGCATCGCTTGAAAAGCCATGCCCGTATTACCACGAACAGCCTTATGTCGTTTATGGAAACGAAGCCGCGCCGGATTTGATTTTCCACCGGCAGGATTCCGATGCCGAAAAAATGAGTGAGAAACAAATCGAACGCAAGGTCGATCGCGACATTAAGAAACTTAACCGCAAAGCCGAAAAAAGCATTGCCAAAGGCACCAACTACACTGTCATGGCCAACTCTGAATTTGAAGTGCTGTTTGGTGCGCGCGACCGCAACCACGAAACGCAGTTTCGATTACTGTTTACGCCACTTGCTCAAAAGCAGTTGCTCCATTTAATGAAAGATAAGACGATTGGGTATGGCGATAATTTTGATTTCATTAAATACAAGATGATCAACACCGTGATCCCTGAGCATCTTTTAACCGCCAATCTCAATGATGTCGCCGGATATTTTTATGGTTATGACCTGGAAGCGATGCGCATCAAGTTCGTCTCCTATAACGACCGGTTCTTAAAGGACATGTATTTTGCGCTAGCGCCACTATTGGCAATCCCGCTATATCAACAGCAAAAACCGCATGAATACATTTACAAAGACTTGTACGACAGTTATGTGTGTTTCTATGAACACGAACGCGTCGCCAACTCCATGAACGCCAGCGCCTTCATTCATCCGCTATCGGGCACACGTAACATCTTGAAGACGTCAATCGTCAAAAGCGGAAATTTCTGCGATACGGTTACCGTTACTTCATACGGGTATAAAACGATCAATCGGACCGAGTATATTGCCCGCCTCGGCGGCGATGGTCGTACGCATATGGTGCCCGTCCACTGGGTCGAATACATTCCCGTCAGCAAAGAATCGAGCATGAATGTCCATGTCGTGCCCGAGGAGAAAGAGAAGACCCGCTACGACAAGGTTAAGGATATGGTCGAACAATTGCGCAAAGGTCAAGCCGATGAGAAATCGCTGTTCATGATGGCGGGATTCATCGCATATATCAATGGTTAATAGAGCCAAAAATGGCCTATAATAAATAATTGGAGGAAAATCAATGGCAAACGAACTAGACGAAGTGACTGGACCAGTCAACAAAGAAGGACGCGACATCAACGTCATCGAAAAGCAGCTCCCGGCGAAAGTCGGCGTCGGCTCGCTCATTTTCGAAATCGCTTTATGGGTGCTGGGCATCATCCCCGGACTTGTGTTCCTATTCATGAAGATCAATGCCCGTAACTACTTCAGAAAACTGCAGCAACGGCTGCAAAGCAACGCCTCGCAAATCGATAACTATATCGAACAGCGCGTCGTCATTTTACAAAACGTCGTTGGCATCGTTGAGAAATCAATCGATCTTGACAAAGACGTGATGAAAACCGTCGCCGCCTTACGCGGAGGCGTCCATCCTAGTGAAGAAACCCGTAACCAAATGGCAGGCGAAGTCGATTCCGCGATGCGCAAAATCAATATCGCGTTTGAAGCTTACCCCGATTTGAAAGCCCACCGCGCCCTTGCCGATGCGATGCAGCAAAATAGCTATCTGCAACGGGAAATCACCGCGGCTCGCGAAGTCTACAACGATACCGTCTTAAAATGGAACAGCGATATTTTCTCATGGCCGACCAAGATGATCGTCGCTTCCAAAGCCGGCTATCATACGCGGATTCCATTTACGACCAGCGCCGAAATGAAACAACAAGCGCGTGGCAAATTCTTCTAATAACGAAGATTTTTAGAAATTACGCCGAAGCCATCCCTTTACGGATGGCTTTTTGTTTGGAATAATGAGCCTATAAGCTTTTTAATCGGCTGTTACCATGAAAGGAATCGATTATGAGACTCGATGTTTTAAGAAAAGAACTAGAAAAGTTACTCAAGACGAAATATGAATTTGAACCGCGGTTTGAAGAAGACGGCGATTCGCTTGTCGCCAAATGCAACATCAAGATACGCGACATCGACGACGGCGTATTTCTACGGATTATCGCGTTTGAATCAGGCTCATGTGCTGTCACGTTCGTGTTTGACAAAATCGAGTTGGCGACGGAAGTGCTGCTGCGCATCAATGCCTTTAATGAAGGCGTGCACTGGTTTAAAGCGTATGTTAATGAAGGTGGCTTCCTTACATTCAAGCACCCCATCGTCGATGCCATCGTTGAAGCTAATGTGATTGAAACGATTGAATTCCTGTTTGGCATTTTAACCAAAGACGAAACAAGAAAATATTTGGAGCCGTTAACAGAACTTACGTATTCCGAATAACGCAACCATTCAAGATTAATCGGAAAAAGACAGCTTCATTTGTATTTATCATACGTTTGTCATACATTGATTAAGGAAATAGGCAAACATGATCGTTTTTGAATGGATTAACGACAACATCTTTAAACTCAAATGGCTCGATGATTTAATCAAATGGTTGTTTGAAACTGTTTTCGGCCTCGATCCTTCAAGCATGACATTTAGCGCCTTGACGTTTTTTATCTATGATGTCATTAAGATTTTTTTACTACTTTCAATTTTGATATTCATTTCCTCATATATCCAATCGTACTTTTCGCCCGAACGCACCAGAAAAATATTAGGACGCTTCCGTGGCATATGGGCGAATATCATTGGCGCACTACTAGGCACCGTCACCCCATTTTGCTCATGCTCGTCAATTCCGATTTTCATTGGCTTCACCAAGGCTGGCTTGCCACTTGGCGTCACATTCTCATTTCTCATTTCTTCGCCTCTTGTCGATTTGGCGTCAGTCGTGCTATTAGCCAGCGTTTTTAATTGGCGTATTGCCCTCGCTTACGTGATTGTCGGTTTACTAATCGCGGTGATCGGTGGCACGATTATCGGCTCGCTTAAAATGGAGCGCTATGTCGAGTCATTCGCTTTGCCAGATTCGAATAGTATGCCAATCAATGGCGACCAAGATGAAACGAAACTTCGGTTCAAACAGCGCGCCGCGTATGCCGTTGAACAAGTGTTGCTCATCATTAAGAAAGTGTGGATATACATACTCATCGGCGTTGGCATCGGCGCGATAATTCATGGATTTATCCCGCAGACGTTAATTGAAGCCGTACTTGGCAGCCGCAATCCATTCTCGGTTGTTATTGCCACGATCATTGGCATTCCCATGTATGCCGATATCTTTGGGACGCTTCCGATTGCCGAAGCTTTGGTGGGTAAAGGCGTCGGCGTTGGCACGGTGCTGGCCTTCATGATGGCGGTTACCGCTTTGTCACTACCATCATTGATTATGTTAAAAAAAGTCATCAAGAAGGAATTGTTGCTGACATTCGTGGCCATCGTTGTCATCGGCATTTTGGTCATGGGTTATTTATTTGACATATTCGGATTTATCTTTATTTAAAGGAGCGATGCTATGAACATCAAAGTAGTCGGCGGCGGATGCGCCAATTGTAAGAAGTTGTTGGAAAATGTCAAGCAAGCGATAGCAGAAACGAACATCGCGGCTACAGTTGATTACGTGACCGATTACGCCCAAATGGCGACGCTAGGCGTAATGCGCACCCCAGCGGTCATCATCGATGGCAAAATCGTTTCAGCAGGTAAAGTATTAACCCCTCTAGAAATCATCACCTTGATTAAAAAATAGGGACATAGGTTAGTTTTTTCGTGTATTTCCTGACCTTATCATCGATTGAGTGTCTTTTATCATCTTGTGTTTAATTTCGATTGCTTTATAGAAAATAAAGATTAGAATAATGAATTCAGGAGCGACTAGTTGATATTATGATTTCCGAACTTTTACACGAAAACGACCACTTTCTCCTGCTTGGACTGGCGGTCATACTCTTCACCGGATTATTATTCGGGAAGATCTCTAAAAAGCTGAATATACCTAACGTCACTGGATACATTCTAGGTGGCGTTTTAATCGGTCCTGGCATTATCTCGATGATATTTCCCGACTTTCCCGGCATCATCGGTTACAAGTATGTCGAGACGATTAAAATCATTGCCGACATCGAGTTGGCCTTCATTGCTTTTTCGATTGGAACCGAATTTAAACTCGAATATTTCAAAAAGCTTGGACCTGCTCCGGTGGTGATTGCCTTCATGGAGGCTTTCTTTGCGGTGGTTTTCATCACGCTTGGATTATGGGCGGTGGGCTTCCCGCTTTATTTCGCTTTGGCGATGGGCGCGATTGGTGGCGCGACGGCACCCGCGGCAACGATTTTGGTTATCCGTCAATACCGAGCTCGCGGTCCGCTGGCCCAAACGATTTTGTCGGTTGTCGCCATTGACGATGCCGCTGGTTTGATATTTTTTGGCATCGCCGTGTCGATTATCAGATTGATGACGGGCACCCATGAAGTCAACATCGGTTTAGCGCTAGCGATGCCGTTTATTGAGATCGGGGCTTCTATTTTGATTGGTGGCCTGCTTGGTTTTATCAACGTTTTATTGATGAAATGGTTTACTGGAAGGGGCAATCGCACCTCGATTATCGTGGCTATGCTATTTTTAATGATCGCCGTGGCCCGGTTTTTCACATATCAACTCGATATCGGACTCTCATCGCTGATGATGGCGATGGCCTTTGGCGCGGTGTTTACCAATTTCTCGCGCGCGGTCGATACGGTCGTGCCTTTGATTGAAAGAGTGACGCCGCCAATCGTTATCATTTTCTTTGTCATGAGCGGTATCGACTTAAAAATCGAATCATTGTCTTTGATGGCGTTAATTGTTTTAATCGTCTATTTAATCACGCGTATCGCCGGAAAGATTTTTGGAACCTATCTTGGCGCCCGTGTATCAAAAGCACCTGAGGTCGTGAAAAAATACGCTGGATTCGGACTTTTGCCTCAAGGAGGCATTGCCTTGGGGCTTAGTCTATTGATGATGGACATTTTGCCAGTCGCCACCACTGGTCCCATGGCTACTTATAATGGAATGATGATTCGCGCGGTTATCATTGGCGCGGTATTCATCTCCGAAATATTCGGACCAATTTTATTAAAAATCGTGTTATTCAAAAGCGGCGAAGCCGTTAAAGACAAGTGATGATAAAATAAATAAAGGAGCACACTATGAAATTAATCGTATATGTTCTGATCAAGGTCGAACTATTACAAATGTTACTTACCAAATTAGCCGATAGCAAAGTGTCGGGAGCCACAATCATCGACAGTTCCGGCATGGGTCGCGAACTAGCCGAGGTCGACGAGTTTTCAATTTTTGGTTCGCTAAGAAGTTTATTTAATTCAAATAATCGCCAAACGAAGACGTTGCTATTCGTCGCTAAAGATGAACAGTTAGAAATAATCACCAAGGTCATCGAAAGCGTCGTCGGTTCGCTTGAAGGTCCCGATTCAGGTATCATTTTCTCGGTACCCATCGACTATGTCAAAGGATTTAAAACCCATTCGAAGTAGTATTAGATAAGAACTGATTCGATTAGATTTTTTATATGAGACTATTATTTTTAAGTATGCTATTTACCTTTTAGCCTTGAGTCAATTCGTGCAACTCAATATAATTCAGTACTTATTTTAATGAGAAATTCAGATACTGTTATGCGAGTGGATCTTTATCTACATGTTTTGTTGTCGATTTAACCGGTTATTAATTTCATACATGTTTTGCACTTTCATATTATGACAAAAACATCATAATTATAAAGACATAAACATCAAAAATAAAACGACAAAAACTTCATATTAAACCGATGTCTAGGTTAAGTGTGCTATTCTTAAATAAAACAGGAGATCATATGTATAAATACAGATTATTAGAAAAATCATTAAAGGAATATCTCGATACATTTAAAGTTGTAGCGATAGTCGGACCCAAGTTTTGTGGAAAGACAACATTATCTGAACGATTTGCGAACTCAAGTATTTTTTTGACTCCGTTAAACAAAAATGATTTTAAGACAATGTTACAATTGAACAAAAATGAATTTTTGTCGCCTCCATACCCGAAACTGATTGATGAATGGCAACTAATTCCTGAAATATGGGACGTTATTAGACACGAAGTAGATCATATGGACGGGAGAGGTTTTTTTGTTTTAACTGGATCTTCGGCGGCAAATCTAGATGAAACGGCACATTCAGGCGCCGGAAGAATCAGTCGTTTAACACTTAGACCGATGAGTTTGTATGAAACAGGAGCTTCATCAGGTGCCATATCTTTAAAGACGTTATTTTCAAAAGTTGCAATCACATACAAAAAAAGCAATCTAACCGTAGCAGACTATGCTAAGTGGATTATAAAAGGTGGATGGCCAGAAAGTATCGATGACACAGAACAACAATCAATTAGAAGAATGCAATCATATATTGATGCGTTGGTAAAAGAGGATATCAATAAAGTAACTTCAAAAAAATACAACGAAAATAGAACAAGAAAAATCTTAGAATCTTTGGCTAGGTATACAGCATCTGAAACAACCAATCGAAAAATATTATCGGACCTATCTGCAATTGAGACAGCCACAGCAGAAAACACACTACTTGATTATCTAGATGTCTTAAACAAGTTATATATTATCGAAGACTTGAAATCATGGAATCCAAATCTTAGAAGCAAGACGGTCATAAGAAGCACGGCGGCAAGATTTTTCGTTGATCCCTCGATTGGAGCAACGATGCTTAAATTAACAAGCTCGAAGTTACTAAAAGATTTTGAAACTTTCGGCTTATTTTTTGAAGCGCTCGTTATACGTGATTTAAGAATCTATGCGGAAGTCTTGGGTGGCGAAGTGTATCGATATAAAGATAAATCAGGTTTGGAAATTGACGCCATCATTCAATTAGATGATGCTAGATGGGCTGCGCTTGAAGTAAAAATGGGCTCACATTTATTCGATGAAGCGGCTGAAAAACTAAAGAATTTTGCAAATAAAATTGACTTGAATAAGATGGAAGCCCCTTCTTTTCTTGCCATTATTTCAGCAACTGAATATGCCTATCAAAGAGAAGATGGTATTTATGTTATTCCCATCGGGATGCTGAAGGACTAACACGAGAATAAAATACAGATAGTTAAACCGAATTGGGGAGGGTTGACGCAACAATGAGTTTCACACTTACCATTTCCCCAAAACAACCGATAAATTATCGTGTGTAGAAAAAAATTTATCTTTTTATAGAGACCTATTTTTTAAGAGCGCTAAATCTTATGCAATTTAACGGCAAAGGTGCCAAAACCGTATTATGACACGCCGCTTTAGACCAATCGTTTCTTCTGTGAAATAACAAAGGGCTGATTATCAGCCCTTTTCGTTTATATAGACCGGTCATCATCGTCATTCAAATATTTGTGGACGGTGATAGTGATAGCCCTGATGGATATGACAGCCGAGATTTTGCATTAAAGCGACCATCGCTTCATTTTCAATCTTCTCAGCGATTATTTGACCATTGTCGCGTTCAGTAATGCTTACGAGGACGCGAATTAACTCTTTAATATTTTCTGATCCGAGCCGGCTGGCGAAGATACCATCTAGTTTCAAGTAATCGTAAGGAATTAAGTCTAGAATGCCGATTGACGAATATTGGCTCCCAAAATCGTCAATGGCAATTAGAAAGCCATCGATTTTATAATTCTTAATCATCGCAATCGTTTGCTCGATGTTGCGCACAAATGTCGTTTCTGATACCTCAATGACGATACTATCTGGCGTAAGTTGGTATTCTTTGGCCTTTTCAATGACGGTCCGCCGGAATGTAGCGCGCAAAAATGCTGGTGCCGACACGTTCAATGATAAGCGGCCGGTCACACCCTTTTGCCTAAGTCTCGCATATTCTTTCAGTGTGTTTTCAAGCAAATAGTCATCAAGTAAATCGATCATGTTCGATTTTTTGGCAAATTCAAAGATGACATCGGGAGCGATGTAACCCATTTTGTCATCGGTCCAGCGGGCCAGCGCTTCTAATAGCACGACCTCACCCGTTCGCGAATCGACGATGTTTTGGAAGGCGATGCGAATCAGGCCATTTTCAAGCGCTTCATCGAGCTTGTTAGCCATGGCGATGTTGTGCTCAAGCGTTTCTTTAAGTTTCGGTACGTATTTGACGATGATGTTGTGTTCGCTTGAAGCGGCTTCTGACATCGCCAACGACGCGCAGGCGATTAACTGTTGAATATTATCGGCGTGTTCGCCAAGCACTGCATAACCGATATTTTGTTTGACGAGCACTTGCGTATGTTCAATCGTCATCTTGCGGTAGACGCTGGCGCGCGCGGCTTCTAATGCTTGATTGACTTCTTTGCTTGTGGGATTGACTAACAACACGATTAAATCGCTGGAACTTGTCGTGGCCACGAGATGGCCGGAGCGAATATAAGGAATATAGGCATCCGATAACTGTTTGAGAATACCTTCAATAAACGTATATCCATAAAAATCGTAAATTCGTTCGTAATTGCCGATGGAAACGTAAAAGCAGACCGCCGTCTTAATGTCTGTTCTTTCCTCAAGCATTTCCAGAAGGCCGCGCTGATTGTACAAGTTTGTCATCTTGTCGTGCGTCGCCAAATAATGGAGTTGTTCGTTTAGCACTTTAAGTTGGTGGATGTCTTTATAAATCGAGATGAACGTTTTATTTACGGTGGGATATACATTGACCGAGAATGTGTGATTTATCGGTTGAATCGTCGTGTCAAACGATACCGATTTGCCATCGAGAATCGCTTGTCCGAATTTGGTGATGCGTTCTTTGTATTGATTGGGGATGATGACCGAGGCTTTGTTTCCAACAACGACATCAGGCGGATAGCCGGTCATCCGTCCAAATGCTTTGTTGCAATATATGTATTCATAATCGATAAATACACCTTTATCATCAAAAATCGGTTTTTGCTCAATAATACCGAGTGGCAAATTTTCTAGTAGTTCAATTCGGCGTGAATTAGACGATAGCAAATCAGCCTCCGCGGTTTCTAGTGCGCTGACATCAAACGCCAACACAACAACGCGTGTGTTAACTTGATATGATCCTTTGACTTGAAGGGCAACACTCGTCGGGATATTTGAAAAATTCACATGGTATTTTTGATTAATGATGGCATCATGAGGCAGCCGTTCGTCAAACCAATTCGATTTTGCTAAATCTTCTTGAACGACAAGTTGGCGAAACTCCACTTCGCTCAAGGACAACGATGGATGTTCCAATTTGTACTTGTCACAAAAGGATTGCGAAAACTGAATATCGATAGTCCGTTTCCGTTTGTCATAATCGAATAAAACCGCATCATTATAATCAAACGAAGCTTTGCGAATATGGCGATTTGTCGCCTGTATGAACGACTCTTTGAACACGCTGAGCGCAAAAATGAAATATGCGATGCCGAATAAGAAATGGACGATGAAGTTCAAGATTGGATTGGCGTGGACGAATTCATGGAGTCCGACCAACTCAATAACAAATTGGGCCAGAAGCGTGATTAGCACCGCGCTGGTGGTCCATTTGACAAGTGGCGAACGTTCACCAAAATCATTCAAAAACCAAAACAGCACCAAATAGAAGAAACCCAACATCAAAAACGCTCGGTGCAAATACGTTATCGCCGGCACGAAATAAAGCAGGGAATACAAAATCGTATAGCTGATGACCAGCGTGAAGAAGATGAGTTGGGATACGAAGGCTCGTTTGTTCATTGATGATCGCGCACCTATACAAATATGATTTATTTCACGTCATGGACGAGAAACACGATAACTATATGTTTAATAGTAACAAACGCGACGTGACGAAATAACTAAATTTAAGAAACCCAATCAATATTAGCGCTTAACGACTGCCAACTTCGGTGAAGTTCCAAGTTTCTCCGCAGTGGGGGCACTCGCAATCATACATGGTTTCTTGTTTCTTCTCGGTCTTCCAATCACGGTCGACTTTTTGAGAGCCATCCGTATATGTCGTTGTTGTCGTCGTTGTTGTCGTTTCATTCCACTTTTTAGTAACATATTGGTTTTGAATGACGCCATCCCACATATTGCAGTTGGGGCAAAGACGACGGTTTGGAATACCACGGGCTACAGCCCAATACATTAATGTCGTAAAACCCAACCCACCAAAAGCAAATAAAATACCCATGAATGAATTAAATGAATAATAGGCGCTTACGAGCGATGGGAACAAGATTATTTGAAACACCGTGATGCCAATCAGCATTATTTTGAACAGTTTATTACCATTGATTTTTTCGCTTAACGCATTGCCCAATGAACGAATTCCCAGACCGAAAGCAATTAACGGTGCATAGTAGAATAGCAAAAACGCAATTAAAGTGAAGACGCCCGATTCGCCTAGCACGAAGAAATTACGAAGCGGATGAAATATAAACCCAATCGCTAATGCTGGTTTAAAACGTTCGTGGAGAATGTGTTCTGTACGCACCCAACCAACTTCCCCGGATTCGACTTCGACAAGATAATAATTAATTTTGTGGAAGATATCATAATCCATGATATCTCGTTCAAGCCGGTAATCCATGGCAATGATGCGGATTAATTTGTGAAGGTTAGCATCAATGCTACGGTAATCGTTATTGTAATTACTCAGCGTGGCTGATTGCGTATCAAATGGATTGAGGTATGTCATCGAGGCGTAAATCTGTTTGTGAACAAAGGCGTGTTGGTTATTCCTGAGCGAAACCGTGTTATAAGGAACCCAGGTCACGGAATCGTTTTCCAATTTTATTTCTAAGTGCTCATCACCATACGTCAATATTTGTTTTACTCGTGTGCCCACGCCGATGGCTGATACTTCATTGCCGTCTTTATCGTATGTTACGGTATTGATGCTGATCTCATGGTAATCGGGCTTCTCATACTCAAGCTTATAGCCAACTTCATACCAGACATTGGCTACTTGATCGGTGCCAGTGCCCGTGTAGCGCCAAGCATCAGAGGTGGCATACCAGCGCGTACCAGCGTGTTGACCTCCAATGCGCACATAGGTTGCATTATGAATATTACCTTCGAATACGCGTTGCCCGACGGTAATCACTGATGAAGGTATTTCCATATAAACAAGCAGCGGATTATCTTTAAACGCATATTGACCGATACGCTTGACTGAGGGTGGCACATAAACGACGCGTAGATTGGCATTTTCAAATCCATTCGCGGCAATTTCAGTCACTGGTTGTCCATCATACTCCGCTGGTAGATATAGTTCACTGCGACCGATGAATGAAGCCCCTTTGGCAATTTTGTATCCATCGCTCACTTGAGTGTAAATATAATCATTGATTTTAGAAACTGGGCGCCCCTCTTTTTGGGGGGCAAACACCCCCACCATATAGCCCAAAAAACTGATACTCATGACGGCGATAGCGGCAATTGCTTTCTTATTCATGATTTCTCCATAGGCACATTATTAATACGTGGCAAACGCTGTTTGTCGGCAATGTATCAACATGCACCAATTCGTGATTTCTTTCATATTAACATGATGATATTTTCCATGCCTACTCCTTGGTCAACATTATTTTCTAAACGAGTTCCTCTTCATGGCGAAAGCAGTATATCGATATTTTTCAGCAAATACGTAGATGGGATTACGAATGTAAAAAGTTAATAATTGATATACATCGACAATGTCGAGAATTTTTTAACTAAAAATATCGACATTAATCCACAACAAGGAGAAAAAATAAATGAAAAAAATGTCAATGCTTGTAGCAATTTGCGGCATGGTACTGCTTTTCGGAATAAGCACAAAACCAGCAATCGATGCAACCATCAAAGTAGACGCCGCTGTCGTGACAGAACCAACAAAGAGAGTGCACTTTTTTGGTAATACATCAAGTTCTGTTTGGGGTGCATCTGGCGAAGTTATGAAAATAAACTACACCACAGATGATATCCCGACAACTTCAGAAATGGTTTTGGATCTTACAAGCGCTGGTTCATCCACCACCACATTCATGTGGTACTTTGATTTACCAAACGATGTAACCCAATTCACTTTTTCGAAATACAACTCGTCCGATGAATTGTTAGCCACATCGAGTTCAATCACCTATAGCGCCACTAGCATAATGTTCATGGTTAATTCCAGTAATGAACCGATTGCCAAAACCGACAAGCCATCAGCCCATCTTCATTCTTCACCAACCACGATGAGAATATGGATTACTAATTACTTTGCAAATTGGTATGGTAGTCAAGGATATCCACTTACTTTACGCGTTGATGACAATACCCATTACTATTTAAATTATTTTAGTATTGATGATTCTAGAAGCGCTTCATATTACTATGCAGATATTCCCGTGAGTTCGGGTTATTGGCAGGTTTATTCACTTAATATTCCAACTGATTTGGGAACAAAGGGATCAACGACGGGCATTTCGTCCAATCATTATAAATTGTATGCCCTACCTACCTCCACAAAAGGAAGTGCACCAGTAGTTGATGCTGCCCCCACAAATATTCGGACCGATGCTTTTGCGAAAGTCCTTGAAGGTTATACAACATGCACAGACAGCACACTAAATGGATATGGAGCCTGGGCCAATTTAGAAACTTATTGGTATAACAACCTTGAATCTACCGATCTTTCTTCCTTGACACTAATTGATCACGAACAAACCGATATTGAAGACGGCAATTACAAGAGCGACGTAATAAAAACGAGTTCGGTTCCAGTCCAAGACAAATGGGATATGATGGAATATCTATACAACGCCATACCCGAAGGTCCAGAGGTCGGGTTTGTAAATCAAAATTACAGCAAATCAACACTGGAAATGATTGTCTTTGGATTTGCAACAATGGCCGCGTTTGCTGCCTTATACTTAAAAATACGACAAAGACGAACTAATTAGACGAAAGATTAAAACAATATTGATAGAAGCGGTATTATATTTGCCGCTTTTATTTCGCACAAAAGTTAAATTTTATATGAACTGACCTATTGCATGGTATCAACAGCCAACTTTATTATTAATAAAGATAGTATCATGGGCGTCGACGCAAACTATTACGAAAACAAAAAGCACGGTGAGCCAGAATTTCCTATTCGTCTTTATGAATCTGTTTATTCTGGTTTTAAGAATTGTTATCTTCATTGGCATAAAGAATTCGAGCTAATGCATGTTATTAAAGGAGAAGCTGATGTTTATATAGATGGACATATTTTCAATGTCCATCCAGGTGACATCGTTTTTGTGTCAAGAAATGAATTACATCAAATTCGTCAAGTGATGGGTGCGGACTTCTTAACAATCAACGCCATCGTATTCGACTTATCTTTACTATCGGGACATGAAAACGATTTGGTAGAAAAAGCGGTTTTTAAACCATTACGGGAAGGGCAAACAATTATTTTTGAAATACTACATCCAGGAGATCCTGGTTATGATTTTATTATCGAACGGATTATTACTATTGAGGATAATCTTAAGACAAAACCAAAAATGTTCGAAATGCTCATAAAAAGCGAAATGTATGCTTTGTTTTTCAATCTGGCTCGTTTTGGCTATCTTCAGGAAAGTCATGTCTTTGTACCGCAAACGAATCAATTGAGAATGATAAAAAAAGCAGCGGCTTTTCTAAGTGAGCATTTAAGTGAACGAATCACAATCAAACAACTTGCGGAAAAATTTGGATATAGCGAATTTCATTTTTCGCGTCTGTTCAAAAAACATACGGGAAACACAATAAATGATTTTATAAACGAAATGTCTATTAACCGTTCCAAAGCATTATTGACACGTTCCGATTTATCTTTAGATGAAATTGCTCAAGAAGTTGGATTTAGTAATGCCGGTTATTTTATCCAAGTGTTTAAGCGACATAACAGCGGACTGACACCAAATAAATATCGTATATTGTCACAAAAGTGACATCACTTGCGTTTTGTTTCTTAAATACATTCTTCTCTAATAGCACTATTTCAACATATATCAGCAAACCATGAATACATAAAAATATCTCACAATGAGATACTTTTATTAGTCTTATTCCATTTGTGGGGAACTTTTATTATGAAAAAAACGGTTGGGAAAATATTCACTGGAATCATTGCGTGCTATTTAATCATACAAGGCGGGAATCTTGCGCCGGGATTGGCGCTAGAGAGCAATAGCGACACCTTCTATAGTGTTTATTTTCATGACACGAATCTGCCAAATATACGCGTTCGCGAAGGCGAACCAATCGCACGTCCTTCGACACCGGTGAAAGCGGGTTTTGATTTCCAAGGATGGTACGAAGATTTTGCACTCACTTACCCGTACGTGTTTGAAACACCAGTCATGAGCAACCTTATCCTGTATCCTCGATGGAATCCTAGCCAAGATTCAACAATTGGTGATTACTATTACATTTCTCAATCAACCAATTACGATTTATCGACAGCAATACCGCTCGTTCGCGATTATGACGCCGAGGTATTAACATATAAAATTCAAGTAAGTGCTAATAATCAAGAAGAATTTCAGATTATCAATCATTTAAGCCCGCACGCGACTAAATGGGGCATTGACATCAATAATAGTAAGCATGTATTTCGCCGAGCCGGAAGCTATGAATTGATTTTCACCCCAGAAGACTTTAATGAATATCATCGTAACATCAAACTCTTAAATCTTGATTCTTCCTCATCGATAGACCCCAATGATTTAATCACCATTTATGATGGGGATGAAACAATTGATTACTATTTCTTAAGTCCATATCAAACAGAGACCGTTAAAGCGTATTTTTGGACGACATCAATCCGGTTATTGGACATGTGGCCAGGTATCGACATGGAATTTTTAGCGGATTTTGAATCGATGAAAATGTTTAAAATTACGGTAGAAAAAGGAATTTTTGACTACGTCAAGTTTAGTGGACCAGAAGGATCTCCAACAACGCCATCAATCGATTTATCAAATTACTCAAATGATGATTTGGGTGAAAAATGGTGTTTTTACACTAAGAGTGGCAATTATTTTGCTTTTGATTATGCAAGCGGGAACATTCCTGAAAACATCGGCAAACTGGCAACTTACTATTACGAAGTAGCCGTAAATTCTCCAACAATCTATGCCTATGCTTATCGAGGAACTCATGAAAATGCGGCATGGCCAGGCGTTAATGCCAATTATATTGAAACATTATCCAATGGTCGCCGAATCTTTGGAATCACAATGATGGAGGAAGAATTTTATTACATAATTTTCCACGATTCTAGTGCCGGCCTGCTAAAAACTCCAAGTCTTGATTTACGCGGTCTTCCCTCCGGCGTCTGTTTTAAGACGATTAATAACACGGCCACGTCAGCCTATACATATTATCTATTAGATGCGATTGAAGAAATTAAGTACTATTATGCTTCGACATCACTGCTTGGAATCGATTTTTATGCTTATTTTTATGATGGAATTGTTTTGGGACCGACATCGCTAACCTTCGTTGAAATGACCAACGATAACAAGTACTTATATGAAGCCACGATTACAAGAACTTTCAATTATGTCATCTTTAGAGGTTATGATGCTGAAGGAGTCTATCATGAAACACCCGAAATACCACTCGGTTCACATCCTGAAAACACTGCCTTTTATATTGACGGAAGTGGTTATTCAACATTTGCGTATGAACCAACTATCACGAACCTGACATATTACTTTGAGACCAAGAACCCCGCTCGAATTCAATATGCCTTCTTACGAGACGGGGCCATTAACAACGGATGGCCTGGTGAAGTCATGGCGTTATATGATACGGACATTGATGGAGTTAGGACTTACAAAATCGAGTTTAGTAGCAGCATGTGGTCAGAGATTAGATTTGTTAACAACAACAGTTCAATCTTTACCGAGTATGTCAATCTACTCGATTATCCAACAGGTACGATATTCTATGAGATCAACAATGAAGTTGATGGTTATTTATTTGGAACTGAACGCCCATATACTATTCCAGACATAGAATATCCCAACACGATCACCTATTTCTTTGAGACCCAAGTCAGCGCCCCCAATTACTTTGCTTATTTTTGGCGCAGCGGAACCAATAATGTGTGGCCTGGCTATACGATGGTTTATGAGGGAAATTTTGGTGGATTCATGCTTTATTCAACAGAGATAACCCCTGATCACTGGTATAACGCAATTTTCAGCAGTACCAGCAGCGTCGTAAAAACCCCAACAATAGAACTCAGAGATACAGCCGGACTATGGAAGTATCCTGACGGAACCGTCTTTTATTATCGCGGAGGTGTCGTCGGAACCTATCTTTTTGGAACTCCGCGACCATATTCCGCAATACGTCAGCCTCTGTTCATCCCACCACGAGAACTCGATATAGAAAGTGAGGTGCGATGACATGAAAAACCAATTGAGAACGAGAATCTATGTCGTCTTAATGCTTATCGTTTTAGGATTATCGGGCTGTCAATCTTCGATTGTCTCCTCGTCGATTGAAGTAGTTAGTTCTTCAGTAACTTCAAGCAATTCGCAGATAAGCTCTATCATTGCAACAAGCAGTGTTGTTTCCTCATCTTCGAGCGAAACAAGTTATGAGAGCACTAGTGAAGCAAACTCAAGTAGTGAAATAACTTCAAGTAGTCAATCAAGCAGTGAAATCGATGATTCTTCGTATGACGTTTATGCACCTATAGTATCTGACCGCATTAAAAACGTTATCTTGTTTATTGGTGATGGTATGGGATTCGAACATATTGAGGCGGCAACCCTTTATAAAGGGACGTCTTTAGCGATTGATTCCGCATCTTTAAAAACAGAAATGACAACAAATTCGTTATCAAGTGGTTATACAGATAGCGCCGCTGCAGCAACAGCGATGGCTACTGGAACGAAAGTCTTCAATGGTTCTGTTCGTATGAATGGCACAGGACAAGTGCTTCCTAACTTTATTGATCAACTAAACGAGGTTGGAGTAAGAAGTGGTTTTTTAACAAGTGATACTTTATATGGAGGAACCCCGGCGGGCTTCCTTTCTTATGCTACTAGTAGAAACAATTACGCGAATATTATGGCTAATATGACAGAATCCAAAGCCGATTTAATAATGGGAATTGCACCTAGGGATTTTGATTCTTTGTATGAAACAAATTTCCTTAGTAAAGGATTCACCTCAATTGGAAAGATGTCTGGATTGTCAAAACAGCACAATCGAATTATCTCTGCTTTACCAGCAATTCCGGCAGTTGGTACTGGATCAAGTCTTGATAAACTGACTACATTTGCACTAGATTTTTTGGATAATAACGAGAATGGTTTTTTCTTGGGTGTTGAAGGAGCAGCAATTGATCATAAAGCGCATGATGGTTTGTCGGAAGCAATGATTCTTGAATTATTAGCAATGGATCAAGCCCTCGAAGTTGCCCTTAAATGGGCAAGTAATCGCACTGATACGGCAATTATTGTTACTGCCGATCATGAAACCGGTGGCCTTCTTATCGATGATGGAGCTAATTCGGAAAACATATTGAGTAAAATGACTTGGACCACAACGACACATACAACATCCAATGTCCCCTTCTATTGCTGGGGCTTAACACCAGATCATTATGGAAAACTAACTGGGGTCATGGACAATACGGATGTTTATCACTTGACGACATCTTTATTATCGAATTTGTAAATTAAACTATTTCATGTGTATTTTGATTACAAGGCAATTATTTCAGCATAATTATTAGAGAGGTTTGACATGCACTCGGCATTCCTTTAGCCTTATAGGGTAAGGAGTATTAATTATGTTTAATAAGAAAATCACATTCGGTAGCGCATTATTGTTAACACTATTTTTATCGGGATGCCAAAGCAGTTCCCTCGTCCCGTCTTCGTCAACGCCGACATCTGAAGCACCATCATCGGCAATCCCCTCATCAGAGGTAACCTCATCGCTTACGCCAACCTCAACAACACCATCGTCAAGCGAGCTTCCTTCTTCAGAACCGATCCCGGTAGGAGAACCCGATTTATTTTTCTCGGAATATATTGAAGGTCCGGGAACGAATAAAGTATTGGAACTTTACAACCCGACATCAACAACGATTGACTTAACAAAATACACGGTTAAATTGTTCTCAAATGGCCGCGACTTAGCGAGTTCTAACATTATGAAGACGATGGAAGGCACGCTAGAGCCGGGAGAGACGTTCGTGTTTTATAACGTCGCTTCAGACACATTTGATACCGGATTATTAGCTGCCGTCAATGCCGTTCCTGTTGCCCGCAAATGGGTAGGATCTTATGATCAAGGAACATCGACCGGTACCAATGTCGCCAATCATAACGGCGATGATGCGTTTGGTCTATTCAAAAATGATGGCTCTGGCGATGTCTTGATTGATGCATTTGGAACGATTGGGTTTGATCCTGGCACAGCTTGGAACGCCACGTTTGCAAATGGCAGTGGCAATACCATGGATGCCGTCCTCACAAGAATTCCTTCAATTCACAGTCCCAGCGTTAATACGTTCAATATCGGTGGAACCGACTATCTATACTCATTCAATCCGCTCGAATGGAGCTATGCCTCCTACACGACAGGAAACCCCGCTGTCCACACCGTTGGCACACACACCATCAGCTAAATCAAGCGCTGTCCTCCTTTAGAAACCGGCCTTCGGGTCGGTTTTTTTATGTGATTGTCGTGAAACCGCTTTCGTTTCATATTAAAATAGAACAAGAGGACGCCCCATGCACAAAATATTGGCTATCAATCCTGGCAGTACTTCGACGAAGATTGGCATTTTCGAAGATGACAAAATCATCAAAGAGTATAACCTGATGCATACGCCCGAAGAGCAGGCCAAAAACACGACGTTCGAAAGTGAAATCTCATTTCGTCGTCAAGTGATCGAAAAGGCGCTAAAAGACGCAAATATCAAAATTGAGGACTTTTCGGCGATTAGTTGTCGTGGTGGAATCATTAACCTTGTGCCCAGCGGAACATATGCGATTAATGACCGCATCTTGGAAGATTCACAAAATTCAAATTTTAAACATCCAAGCAATCTGGCTTCACTGATTGGTTATGAACTTGGGCAAATGTATCATATCCCATCATTTATCACCGACCCACCCAGCACGTTTGAAGCCGATGAAATCGCCACGATAACCGGATTACCGTTTTTATCGCGCCCAATGACGTTCCATGCGCTTAATCATAAAGCGATTGCTCGTAAACACTGTAAATTGCATGGGCTCGATTATAAAAAAGTAAATCTTATCGTCGGCCATGCCGGAGGGGGCATCTCAATTGGCATGCACCGACATGGACGCGTTATCGATGTGACCGACGCCGTCAGCGATGGGCCATTCTCACCCGAACGAGCGGGGGCTTTACCATGCAAACAATTGATTGAATTATGTTATTCTGGCGAGTATGACTTAAAGCAAATGCAAGCATTCTTAAGGGGCAAGGGCGGGTTTATGGCTCACCTGGGCACCAACGATTTAAGAAAAGTCACGAAGATGATCGAGCAAGGAGATGAACATGCCCGACTTATATTCGACGCGTTTGTTTATCAGTTTGCCAAATACATTGGGGCGATGGCGACGACAACAAGCGGCAAGGTTGACGCCATACTTTTAACCGGTGGCATTAGTCATGGCAAACTATTCATCGATAGCGTGACCGAAAAGGTCAAATGGATTGCTCCGGTATTTGTCTATCCAGGCGAAGAAGAACTGCAATCGTTAGCCTCAGCCGTGCTCGCGGTGCTTGAAGGCAAAGACAATCCGAAAAAATATTTATAAAAATTTGTCCAAATGGCCATAGACCACCCTATTAATAAGGTGAGATAAGGTCTCATGAGACTACTTCGTTACAAAGTCGGGATTTACGCATTTGTCCCCGTAGTATGATAGTCCATATCATAAAGGAGGATAAAATATTATGATTCAAACGACCTATGATCACATGACGCCATTAGGAGTCATCAGGATGTCACTAATCGATGACGAACTCATCGAAATGGCTTTCGTCGAAGATAAAACCACGTATCCACAGCATCCGGTTCTTTCAAAGTTGATCGACAATTATTTCGATCATGGAACGCCAATTAAATATCCGGTTCGTTTTACAAGTGGAACCGAGTTCCAAAAGAAAGTTTGGAATGCATTGCTGACGATTCCTTTAGGGGAGCTGCGCACATACGCCGGCATTGCCGAACAAATCGGTCATCCAACCGCATTTCGCGCAGTCGGGCAAGCTTGCAAAAGAAATCCGATCGGGTTAGTCGTACCTTGCCATCGAGTCGTTGGTTCTGACGGAAAGCTAACAGGATATTCTGGGAAAGATTACATTTGGCTCAAGGAAAAACTTTTAAACCACGAGTTATTCTTACACGTCAAAAAGACCTTCTGATTCATTGATTTAACTAACCCCAATCATTAATATGTGATTGAGGTATATACCATGAAACCAAAGATTTGCCTGAAAAGAATCTTGATTGACGCTTTTCCTATCGTAGCTTTTACCCTTGGTGTTTGTTTAATCATTTTTGTGTTGTCGCTCCTTGGTCAAAACAGTACGTTTTTTGCATTCTGGGGCGACGCCGTTCGAATTCCCGAAGCCGATGCCGCTAATAACTTGATTAGATCGAATGCCAATTTCAATTGGACGTTTATTGCGATCTTCGCAGTGATTATCTACATATACGGAACTGAAATCAAGCACAAAAACTATAAAGGCATTGTTGCCGCGTTATCGCTTTATGGCGTGCATTGGCTCTATGAAATTGTCAATGCCATTATTCAATCGGCATCTGGATATGCGCTATGGACGGTATCATCCGACAGCACCAGTTTCATGTTGTTGATTGGCGTATCTTGGGAACTGTCAATGATGTTTTCGATTGCCGGACTCGTGATGTCGAAACTGCTTCCCGACGATCCGAAAAAAAAGATATTCGGGATGAACAATCGCATCTTGTTTGCGATTGGCAATGCCGCTTTCTTTTCGATATTTGAGATATTCCTAGCGGGCACACCGGCCTTTATTTGGGTTTATCCCTGGTGGGGCGCAATCCCAGTTTTCGTCACCACATATATTCCTTTCTTTCTAGCCGCCTTCTTGATGCATGACGCCTTACCAAAAACGCAAATCAAGTTTTTGACTGTCACTTGGGGCATTGTTGCCTTGCTGCTGGCCACACTTGTGCCACTGGGTGTGATTTAATCATGCGTCTATTCGTTGGCATCCCACTTGAAGAATCGGTCTCATTGTCGTTGTCTGATGTTCAAAATCAAAACTTCGTTGGTCCTGGCTTTCGAGTGGAACCATCTGACAAACTGCACATAACACTTGTTTTCATCGGAGAAGTAATTGATCCAAAACCATTCATCGAAGCTTTGAAGAGTATCCGGATTGCACCATTTGATATTCTCATCGACGGCGTTGGTAAATTCGTCAACCGTCAAGTTGTATACTTTGCAAAGATTTGCGAAAACGAACGACTAAACGCCTTAGCGAATAACGCGCTTGTCGCCATACAAGCAATCGATGGTGGCATCCGTTATCAATTCACGCCCCACATTACCCTAGCGCGCGCCAATAAAAACGTACCATTCCGATTCAATGGTCGCCCCTTGTCGATGAGTATTAGCAAGTTCGTATTGTTCGAATCGAATCAGGGCAAATATATCCCTCTTTGTGAATATGGAGGTAGCTGATTATGTGTATCTTTTGTAACACCGACACATTTAACATCATTTGCAAAAACGAACTCGCCTATGCCATTTATGATCGCTATCCAGTCAATGTTGGCCATGTCTTGATTATCCCGTGGCGGCATATCAAAAACTATTTTGATCTGTCGAAGGAAGAGTTGGTGGCCATTCAAGCGTTATCGCGTCATGTCGAAGGACTGATTGAAAAGGAACATCGTCCTGATGGTTATAACATCGGATTTAACATCAATGAAGCGGGTGGTCAAACGATCGATCACTGCCATATGCATGTGATTCCCCGTTACAAAGACGATGTCAAAGATCCGCGCGGCGGAATTCGCGGCGTGATTCCCTTAAAACAAAAGTATTAAGCTTCTTTTTTAGGCTTTTTATGTTGCTGCGGTCGTGTTTCGAATCTGACGCTGGCGACGGCCATTTGGCCTTCATTCATACGTTCGATTTGTTTTTCGCGACGATTAAAGAACAAGCGGCTGACCGCTTCCCATATGAATACCCAGGAAGCAATCAGGATAATCTGATTAGCTAATATATCGATGTTAAATCGCGTCAGCACCTCGTAGAGCACGAGAATACCAATGCCAATCGCAAATAGCACCAACGACGTGATTTTAATGCGACGCAACTCTTTGGTCATCGATTTGTAAGACAGCCAATAATAGCGCTTAATCGCCCGACGAATATACTCTTGGTCAACCTTGCTGACATCATCGACGATAAAATTGATGACCAGTGGTAAATGGGGTGGTAGCGGATCAGCCTGTGAATCGATGTAGCGCAGTAAATCCTGGTTTAATACCTTTTTGCTTGAATAGGGTGAAAAAAGATTGTCGGCGTTTTTAAGATTGACATTAATCGTCGCCGTACCTTCTTCATCCATATACTCGTTTTCGACATATTCGTTCATCGTGCCGCGACGGCGTTCCATCGCCTCGAGTTTTTTTAAAAGCGGTTTTAATTTATTAACGGGTTTCATACTTAAAATTATACCACCCCTACGACGCGATGAATGCGGGCGATGAGATAAAGCAAAAAGAAAACCCCGTCAGGAGATGTTTTCCAATCGACGGGGTTTTTACTAATGAATATGGCGGTGAATCACTATTTGTTATCAGCGTTTTTAAGGAGCGAATTATCGCGGATAATGCCATCAATCAAATGCGCGGGCACTTCTTGATAAGAATCGAACTCTCGGTTAAAGAAGCCGCTACCCTGTGAGATGACGTGGAGGTTGGTCACGTAATCGAGAATTTCGGTTTCGGGAACGAGAGCGACGATTTCTTGGATATTATTACCTTTTTCATCCATGCTGATGATGCGTGCGCGACGTTGATTGAGATCGTTCATGATGTTGCCGGTGAATTCATTGTTGATGTTGATCGTTATTTTCATGATCGGTTCGAGAATCGTCGGCGAGCATTTCATGTAAGCTTCTTTGAAGGCAATCATGCCCGCCATTTTAAAGGCGAGTTCATTACTGTCGACGGGATGGTATTTTCCATCTAACAGCACGCCCTTGACGCCAAGCACCGGGAAACCGGCGAGTAAGCCTTGGTTGGTCGATTCAAAGAATCCTTTTTCAACCGCGGGAATATAGTTTTTAGGCACCGAACCACCGAATATTTCTTCGGTGAATTCATTTTTGTCGGAACCGCTTGGTAAGAATTTCATTTCGACGACACCGTAGAAGCCGCTGCCACCCGATTGTTTGACATAGCGACCAGGCGCTTGCGCTTCTTTGCGAATCGTTTCGCGGTAATTGATCTTTGGAGGAGCGACATCAACCTGGATACCGTACATGTTATTGATTTTTTCTAACACGTAGTTAAGGTGCGAATTGCTTAAGCCGCCGATGAGCAGTTGCTTGGTTTCGGTGTTGCGCTTAACTTCAAGAATCGGATCTTCGATTTGCATCTTAAAGAGCGAGGAACCGAGTTTTTCTTCGTCTTTACTCGATTTCGGGCTGACGGCGCGGTAATAAACCGGTGTTGGATATTTGGCTTTTGGGTAAGTGATTGGTTTCGCCTTATCGCAAAGCGTATGACCGGTGGTCACGCCTTCAAGTTTGGCTAATCCAACGATGTCGCCGGCGTATACTTTCTCAATTGGCGTTTGTTTGCTACCGCTAAGGTAGAACATCTGTGATACTTTAAACGTTGCTTGGGTGTTGGGACAATAGATTTCATCGCCCAAACTAATCGTTCCGGAGATGACCTTGATGATGTTGGTCGTGCCTTTGTATTGGTCAAGCATCGTTTTGAATACGTATGCCGAGAAGGGGTCGCTACTAATCGTGTGACGCACGATTTCGCTACCATCGTTAGCTTTGACCACATATGGTTTTAACTCGTTGGGGTTGGGCAGGTAATCAATCATCATATCAAGCATCGTATCAAGACCAATGTCTTTAAGTGATGATCCAACAAGAATGGGAGTTAAATCACCCGATAACACCGCGGTGTGTAATCCCTGATGAATTTCTTCTTTGGACAGTGTTTCACCCGAGAAGAACTTTTCTAGTAACGCTTCATCGGTGACGGCGACTTGTTCGGCGATGACATTGTGGAGTTCCATGACTTTTTCCTTCTTGTCGTCATGGATTTGCTCTTCGACACATTCGACGCCATTGTGGCGGCGGGCTTTTAATGAAATGATGTCGATGAAGCCATCAAAGTTCTCTTTGTGACCGATGGGATATACAAACGATATTGCTTGTTTGCCGAGTTTTGCTTTAATGTTTTCTAACAGCTCTTCGTATTTGATCGACTCTTTGTCGAGCTTATTAACAAATATGAAGGTGGGGACGCCGTGTTTACGCAGGAAGTTATAATGTTTGACGGTGCCGACCTCAAGTCCTTTTTGGGCATCGATGACAAGCACCGCGCCTTTGATCATGTCGAGCACGCCGATGATTTCGTACACAAAACTGTCGTTACCGGGGGCGTCGATGAGATTGAGTTTATAGCCGTTATATTCGATGGGAACGATTGCCATGTTGCAAGAACTGAGGCGGTTTTTTTCTTCGACGGTAAAATCGCTGATTGTGTTCTTTCGTTCGATCGCTCCTTTAGGAGTTTTAAACGCTAGGCTATAAAGCGATTCAATCAGCGTCGTCTTGCCGGACCCTTGATGGCCCAAGAAAATAATATTGCGGATTTTTTCCGATTCGTAAATCATATATCAATGTCCTCTCATTATTTTTGTTCGAGTTGTTTTAAGGTTTCGAGCGCTTTCGCGAAGATGACTTCGCGGTCGCAATTGGTAACATCGATGTAGTGGCGCGGCAATACTTCGGGTTCGTTGCGCCATTTCATGACGTAGTTTTCAAATTCATCAACATCTTGGAGCGGATGGGTCAGATGGACCGGGTGACGGTTTTGGTAGTATTCGCGGTACATGAAGCGCTCATAGAGCACATCGATATCCCCGGTTAAATACAGTAAGGTTACTTCCGTGTGATGGAGTTCGCATTCGCGTTTGATTTTTTCTAATTCTTCCGAGTGGAAGTTGGCTTCGAGGATGACATCGCCATGAACTTTGGTGACGCGGTCAAGGATGTGAATTAATATTTTGAGGGCGGAGTTTGAGAGTTTCTTGTTCTCACTCCGGTCTGAGAACTCAATCTCTTCACTAAGAAGTTCCTTGATGCCTTCCTTCGTGAAATAAGGAATTTTGAAATGATCCGAGAGATTTTTCGCCAAGGTCGATTTGCCGGATGCCAAATCGCCTGCGATTACAATAATGCGGGACATATTATCATATAATCTTCCTTTTCTTATTATTTGTTATATTTTATCACGATATATGTAAAAAAATAATGTTTATTACCATACTTGGCTACATATCGTAAAAGCGCTTACTTAATTAGATTGGTTGGCACTGATTCCTATTCAAAAACTTCATGTTCAGAGTAAGATAAAAGCATGAGTAAGTTTTTCATCGATGAAAAAAGAATCAAAAGCATCGTCAACTATCGAAGCGCGTGGATGTTTATGTGCCACAAACTTCGAGGCGTCATCCATGTCAGGACGCATCTATTTTCCGGTATGGTCACGATTGGTCGTATTAAGGTTAGTGACCGCAAAATCGTCACGATCGACATTACCAAAATCGATGGGGCAATCATGCTGTTTGCCGTTAACAAAGATGAAATTATCACCTTAATCGACACGATCGAACCGATGAAGAAAACCATGACATTGTATGATGGAAATTACCGCTTGCGGTTAAGCGGCGATAAGACGAACATCGAAATGAAAGTAAGCGTCAGCGCTTAATAAATACGTCGTTAGAGATACGATGGACAATCACAAACGTCGTGCATCTTGATAATTGTTTTAACGTTGGGGCACCCACATAAGTACAAGTCGAGCGCAAGCCACCGAGAATGTCTTTAATCGTTTTATCGACACGCCCTTTGTAGGGAACATATACGGTGCCACCTTCAGCCGTCCGATAATCATAAACTTCATTGAATTTTTTCTTCATCGCCGTTTCCGAACTCATGCCGTAAAATTGCACGAGTTTCCGAACTTCAACGATTTGTTTACCCGTATTCGGATCGACCAGATCAGAAATGACGTGTTCTTCAAAAATATCGCCCTTGCCTTCTTCGTGTCCTGCGAACATGCCTCCAAGCATCACGAAATCGGCACCTGCTCCCAGCGCCTTGGCAATATCTCCGGGCGTGGCGCAGCCCCCGTCGCTAATAATGTGGGCGCCTAAGCCATGAGCGGCATCGGCGCATTCGATGACAGCGGAAAGCTGTGGATAACCAACGCCAGTTTGAAGTCTGGTCGTGCATACGCTGCCGGGCCCAATTCCGATTTTGATGATGTCGGCACCGCGCAATATTAACTCTTGGGCCATGTCGCCGGTGACGACGTTGCCGGCGATAATCGCGTGATTCGGAAATTCTTTTCGAATCTTCGAGACGTAACTGCCGAAATGTTCGGAATAGCCATTGGCGACGTCGATGCAAATGAATTTAATTTGTGGATATTGTTTGATAATGGTGGTAAGGCGATGGAAGTCATGGTCGCTCGTGCCCGTGCTAATCGCAAAACGATCGGGATTCAAACGATCGATATATGGTTCGAAATCTTCGACTTCATAGCATTTCACTAGCGTTGTGAACATGCCGTATTCTTGTAGCGCTAGCGCCATTTCAATCGTCCCAACGCCATCCATGTTCGAGGCCATAATGGGGATACCCGTCCATTCGAATTTGGCGTACTTGAATTTGAACTTTCGGTTTAAGTCAACGTCTTTACGACTTTTGAGTTCCGACCGTTTCGGTCGAATCAACACATCAGAAAAATCGAGTTTTACGTCAGCTTCAATGCGCATAGGTGACTCCTTATGATGGTGTGGGTTCGTATGTCCATATACATTATAAGTGAGAGAAAGCGCTTTTCAGCGGAAAGTTTTTTGAATCCGCTTTTCCGATGGTCAAGTTTCTTTATAATGGTTATGGAATTGTATCAAACAAGGAGAAATACCATGCGTCATTTTGGAGTTTGCGCCCGTGGATTGCGGTTACCTGTCATCAAGCAAGGCGACGATTTAGCCAACATTGTCATCGATTCATTAGATAAAGCCATCGTCGAAGAAGGTTTTTCTCCCAAAGACGGCGGCATTATCGGCATCACCGAATCGGTGCTGGCTCGTAGCCAGGGTAATTACGCTACAAGCGCCACCCTTAGTCAGGACATCAAAACCAAAACCGGTGGCGAAGTGCTCGGCGTCGTTTTTCCGATTATGAGCCGCAATCGTTTTTTGGGTATTCTCAAAGCGATTAGTCAAGCTGCAAAACGCGTTATCGTCGTGCTTTCTTATCCCCAAGACGAAGTTGGCAATGCACTGTTTGATGCCGATTTGCTTGAACAGCATCACATCAATCCTTTAGTTGACGTATTCAAGGAAGACGAACTAAGAAACCTATTAAATGTGCCATTCACGCATCCATTTACCGGCATTGATTATCCAAACATTTACCATCACGTGGCCGACAATGTTGAAATCATCTTTTCGAATCGTCCTGAAGCCGTGCTCGAATACACCGATACGGTTATCGCTGCCGATATTCATTCAAGGTTTAAGACCAAACGCCGCTTAAAACAAAAGGGTGCGCGAATCGTCTTAGGATTAGATGATTTATTGACGCAACCGCTTAACGGAAGCGGATATAATGAAACCTATGGCGTGCTCGGGTCAAACTTTGCCAGCGACAATGTGTTGAAACTATTTCCGCGAAACGGACAACCATTCGTAGACGGGATTCAACAACGACTATTTGACAAATACGGCAAGCGCATCGAAGTGCTCGTTTATGGCGATGGCGCCTTCAAAGATCCCGTCGGCCATATTTGGGAGCTGGCTGACCCCGTCGTCGCCCCGTTTTACACCAAAGGGCTATCTGGCGTTCCCTATGAATTGAAATTTAAGTATTTATCGGACACGAAATTCGCCCATATGTCCGCAAGCGAAGCCAGCAAGGCCATGAAACGATATGTCAAAGAAAACGCTAATCGCGAGGTGACGGCCAATGAGGCGCTTGGAACAACGCCTCGTCGCATTACCGATCTTGTTGGCAGCTTGTGTGATTTGGTATCTGGCAGCGGCGACAAAGGCACACCGGTGATTTATATCCAGGGCTATTTCGATAAATACGGCGACGAGTAATCTTTCTTTCACGCTCGTGCGTGCTAGAATATTCAATAACGAGGTAAAAAATCGATGAAACATAAAGTCTGTTCCTTGAGCGCCTTGAAAGAAAAAGGAAAAATGCGCGTTTTGGTCAACGAGCGCCCGATTCTTATCGCACTGGTGGGCGAAAAAGTGTACGCCATCAACGATAAGTGTCCGCATAAAGGAGCCCCGCTATCACCCGGCGTTCTTGAGGGCGGCATCATTCAGTGTAAGGAACATGGCCTGAAAATCGATGTCACGACAGGAATGGTCGTACCAAGCACGAAGGCCAAAATTCTCGTCCCCAATAGCGACGCCCAATCGGTGCGCACTTTCAAAGCATCCGTTGAAGCCGGACAAGTATATATCGAGATATAAAAGGAGCTAATCATGAAAGCCAAAGATTTCCGGCGCATTGCCAATGAAAAGGCCAATGCCCAAATTACCAACACCGTCATCGTCTATTTGTTGTTTTTTGCCCTTATGGGCATATCCACGCCTACGGGTATCGGCGCCTTCATCTTAGCGGGACCGGCCACGCTTGGTTTGACGATTTTTATCATCAAGCTATCAAAACGTGAAAAAGCCGAAATTGAAGACGTATTTAAGGGGTTCAACAATTTTGTCCCCGCGTTAGTGCTTTGGATTTTACAACAACTATTCGTATTTTTATGGTCACTGTTATTTTTGATTCCCGGCATTATCAAACATTATGCTTATGCACTAGCTTTTTTCCTGCTTGAAGAAAAGAAAGAGCTCGATCCTTCCGAAGCACTTCGGCAAAGCGAAGCGATGATGAGGGGTCACAAGTGGCGATTATTTTGTCTTGACGTGAGTTATCTTGGCTGGATTATCTTGTCGATTTTGACCGCGGGCATCCTGTTCTTGTGGGTCAAGCCGAAAATGGATTTAGCCCATTATGAATTCTTCCTTGACTTACGCGAACGGCGCAAAGTCGAAGTCGTCGATATTAAAGAAATCCGCTAGTAAACACCTAATTTTTAACAAACGAAGAAGGGACACCCCTTCTTTTCGTTTTTGGGCTAAAAATGGCAAAAAACGGTTATTTCTACTTTTGGTTGATAGTATATACAACTAACAGTAGAGAAAAAACGGCATTTGCAACCGTTGGTCGCTTATAATTTGATTGATTGAACCCTACAATTTAGGCAGAAAAAAGGAGCAACGATAAAATGAAAGAAAGCTTCGGGGCACGCCTCGCCCGCATTAGAAAAAGTAAAGGCATGACACAAGAGGAGGTCGCTGACAAACTCCACGTTTCATCACAAGCAGTATCCAAATGGGAGAACGACGCCTCATATCCAGATATCGATGGACTACTCGCGCTCGCGGACCTATTTGATGTAACGGTCGACGAACTCGTCGGCAAGAGTAAAGAGACGCCACGACTAGTCCCACAGGAGGAGCGTAAAGACATTAAGAACATGGTCGTGCGTATCCTCGTCAATAGTAAAGACGGCGACAAGGTGCGCGTCAACGTACCAGTAGCGCTTGTCAAGATTATGGTCGAATCGAATGCGCTACCGCAAATTAACGGCAATGAGACGCTGAAGAACATCGACTTTAAACAAGTGCTCGACTTAATCGAGCAAGGCGTAATCGGTAAGTTGGTCGAAGTCGACTCGGCCGACGGCGACCACGTCGAGATCGTAGTTGAGTAATGACGATAAAAGTTTTACCCAAAGGCGGGCCGAAAATTCGCCTTTGGTTGCCACTTGGCGCGCTGAAGTGGCGCATCGTCTACCGTGCGTTGGAACAGGGTGATCAATCGGCGTTTGATTTCAAAACACTGCGGGATAACGCCCCCGCGATTGTCCGCGCCCTTAGGGCGTACGTGCGGCGTAGTGGGCACTTCGATTTAGTGAACATTCATTCCCACGATGGGACGATTGTCAATATACGCGTTTAAACAAAGAGCGAATGTGCTTTAATTATTGGTGATTGCACCATGGATATAAAAGCGCTGCTCAGAAAACTGATAGCTATCCGTTACGTCCCGGGCAAACCGCTCGGGACGTATTTGTATGACGTGCTGTTTCAGGCCGTTATTTATGCGATGGTGGTATTTATCACAATCCTGCTTGTGACATTGTTGGCGTTTGGCTATGTTCCGATTGAAGGCGGCGGCATCGCCAATCCGCCGGCGACCATCGCTTACGTGTGGGGCCATGGCATCTTGCCAGTCAGCCTGCCAATCGCCGGTTTATCAATCATGAGTAATATTATTGTGACGATTAAAGCCAAACAGCCACGCATGTTCATTATTTTGGGCGTTTGGGTGCTGATGTTAGCCATTTTTAATCTACTATTATCGTATGTTGACCTCGTGGCAATCGTCACGCCATGGGTAACGTTCTAAAAGGTATCAAACAATGGACAAGCGACACAAAATATCGTTAACGTTAAAAGTCGGCTTCATCGTTTTTGCCTCGATTGGCATTTTAGCCGCCGAGAGTCCCCGATCGCTATACTACTACACGCTACAAAGCAATTTATGGATGATTATCGTGCAAACAATATTTCTAATTGATGAAATTAGGGTTATCAAGCATCGTAATAGCTATATCAAACCATGGCATCGCTTGTTGAAGTTCGTATCGGTGATTGCCGTGACACTGACGATGTTGGTGTTTGGCATTATCTTAGCCCCCGTTTTGCCACTGGACGTGACTTTCTCAGTCACGAGCGTAATGCTTCACTTCATCGCCCCATCATTCGCGCTTGTCGATTTATTCTTGTTTGAAAACGACGTCAAGGTCAAAAATTCCGAGTTGGCTTATGCTTATGTTCCGGCGTTATTTTATTTCTTGTTTGTCATGACATTTATCGCACTTGGCATTAAATTCCCACCCGAGCAATCACTAGTTCCCTATTTCTTTATGGATTATGAAACGTTAGGTTGGTTCACGATATCGTCAAATGGCATCGGTGTCTTTTATTGGATGATTATCTTGTTGGTGTTATTGACCGTCATTGCCATTGGTCTACGAGCGCTGCTAGCTGTGTTTAAAACGATTAAACCGCATAAAACACAATAATAATTCGAATAACAAAGTCTAAATTATTTAATTAATGTTAGGATAACATTATGGAAAACAAAGCAATTATCTTTGGCTTGGAACTGCCTGGCGATCACGAATTTGAAGAATCGCTGCTCGAACTCGAAAATTTAGCAACCAGTTGCGGCTACCAAACGATTGAAGTCATGCGACAAAAAAGTGACAAGCCGACACCGAGTTTTTACATTGGTCGAGGCAAGGTCGATGAACTCAAGGCGCGCGTTGATCTTTTAAACGCCGATTTGGTCATCTTCGATCAAGAACTTTCCCCGGTTCACTATCGCAATCTTGAAGAAGCGCTTGATATTAAAATACTTGATCGGACGATGCTCATTTTGGAAATATTTGAAAGCCGCGCACACTCGCAAGTATCGAAACTACAAGTATCGTTGGCCCGTGACCAATACATGCTGCCTCGCATCATCGGCAAATATCGCGAACTATCGCGACAACGAGGGGCCACCTCGACAATCGGGGGACCAGGCGAACAAAAGTTAGAGTTGGAACGTCGACGACTGCGCGACAACATCGTGCGCGACCGCCGCGCTTTGGCCAAACTCGTGACCCAGCGACGCACGCAACGACAAAAACGAATCGACGCCGGTGTGTTTAGCGTGGCCATCGTCGGATACACCAATGCTGGTAAGTCGACACTGCTCAATCGCATGGTCGATGAATCGAAACGGGCATTAGCCGAAGAGAAAAAAGTCTATCAAGAGGACAAGCTATTCGCGACATTGGAAACGGCTTCACGCTTGATTGTATTACCAAATAATCGCAAATTCGTGGCGATTGACACAGTCGGTTTCGTCAGGCATATGCCGGCACATTTAATTGCCGCGTTCCGTTCGACGTTAGAAGAAATAACCGAAGCCGATTTAATCGTCCATGTGCTCGACGGCTCAAGCCATGAGCAACAAACGCATGCGCGCATCGTGATGGAAGCGATGTATGATATCGGAGTCGGTGATACGCCGGTTATCTATGTTCGCAACAAGATGGACCTCATCGGCAACCCAATTGTGAAACTCGAGATGGAAACACTCGATTTATCTGCGAAAACCGGATCCGGCGTCTTGCGTTTATTGGCGCATGTCAGCGTTGAGATGGACCAATATTATCAAACCGTCGTCTTGTCGGTACCATATGACGAGCAAGCCATCGTCGGTGCACTTCACGAAGACGGTTATGTGTTCCATGCCTATAACGGTCCGGAAACGATTACGGTCGATGCCGAACTTCCGAAACGCTATTTGACCAAATATGCCAAGTACATTGTATCCAGTAGCGACATCGGAGAAATGTACCACCCTTCGTGAAACAAGGCCGGTTTTACATGCATATTAATGAAAACGGCGCGCAATTGAACTGACCCCCATTTAGTTCACACAAAATAAAAAACACCTTCTGCCATATAATCTTGGTAGGAGGTTTTTATTATGGCAAGAAAGGGTCAAAAGTTTCAAAAATATACTCCCAAGATTAAAGAAGAAATAGGGGAAGCCAAGCATGCCCGGTTGCTTATATTGAGGTCGCAATAAGATGCGACGGTGCAAACTCAAAATATCTAATAAGCCACGCTGCCAGCGGTTGCGTTGCTTGAGAAGACTCTTCAAATCCGACGGCAGTTCGGTATAGCAATTGGCGTGATGCACATAGGAAACGCGGTAATATCGTTTATTAACAAGCGCTTGATAAGTTAGGCGCACGACTAGTTCCATGTCTTCGCCGACGGTATCTTTTTTAAGTTTGCCTAGCGCTGTCAAATAGCCACCGGTATCCAATAACTCTTCGCGTTTAAAAATACCAAAGGCGCCGGAGATGATTAATAACGATCGAAGTTCGGACCAACTGATGCGCCCACTTGTGAAGGCGCGTAAATATTCCAGCGTTTGAAACCGGACCAACGTCTTTTTTCCAAGTCCGCTTTTTTCGATCTTGCCCCGATCGACACTGGAACCATTGACGGGAATGATATTGCCTCCTAAGGCAATGTGGGGAATGTCGATCAAAAACGTTTTTCCAATTGATTTGAACAAATAGCTGTTATAGGCGAAACCGCCTTTTGACACCATTGGTCCAAGATTAATGACGTTTAGTTTTGTGAAACTGATCGGGTCGAGCAAGCAGGGTCCTCTTTAAACAATTATCTAATAAATTGTGCTAAAATACGTAAATTATCGCAATAATTATTAAATAATTATGCGACTAAGCCCCCCTTTGATAAAATGAATTAAGAAAGATTACTAACTTATGACAATTGATGTTGCAACCATTATCTTGTTAATTACAATCGGGAATTTATTTACCGGTTTGTTTTTGTTCGCCTATGTGTTTAAGAAGCAAGACACGCTTCACAAAGTTTTGTTCATCATTGCCAAGATGTTTCAATCTGTGGCCTGGACGCTATTTATGCTACAACCGATGTTGCCGGCTTGGATTGTGCAAGTTTTTGCCAACACGAGTATGTTCGTCGGTCTATTCTTTGAGGCGTGGGCAATCATCTCGTTGCATGACGAATTTAAAGGTTGGATTCGAAACTTGTATACGGGCTTTATCATCGCCTCGGTTTTGTTCTTTCTGTCGATCGTGCTGTTTTGGAACACGGAACCGCGACGCATATTCTTTTTCTCACTCATCGGGACACTATTGCTGATTGGACCCCCGATCACGATATTACGGCGTAAGCAACGCACATCGCTGGAAGCATTTTTCGCTATCATTTACGTAACGGTCATCGTCATCATGATGTTCCGGGGCATCAACGCCTTTTTCGGTTGGGTCGATTTAACGGTGTTGTCGACAAGCCCGATCAATCAGTTAATGTACACGCTATTGTTCGCCCACATGATTGTCACCAATATCGGTTTCATCTTGATGAGCAAGGAAAAGACCGACGCCGTGCTATTAGAATTAGCACATATCGATCAGTTGACACAAATCAATAACCGGGCAACATTTTTAGACATTAGCACGACTTGCATCAACAAAGCACGCGAATCCAACCAACCGGTATCGCTTTTAATGTTTGATATCGACAATTTTAAGACAGTCAACGATACCCACGGACATATGGCGGGGGATCAGGTGCTGACGCAAATATCCAACTTATTGAAACCATTGATGAGTGGTTGCCAAACGATTGGTCGCTTTGGCGGGGACGAATTCGCGGTAATTCTTCCAGGTTCTGGAGAAAAAGAAGCGGAAGTCAAAGCCGAGGATATCATCAACCTCGTCAAGCACGAGAAATTTACCGAACATGGTTTAACGCTTGCCGTAAGTATCGGTATCGTGACGCTAATACCAGATGCAAAAACTGATTTCGACACTTATTACCGATTGGCCGATGAAGGACTGTACATGGCAAAAAAATCTAATAAGAGCGCATGGAAACGCGCCAGCGTCGAATCGATAGGCAAAGTATGAACGGACATCGACAAGTCGTTTATCAAACACTGCACGAAGTCGTGACCTTAATCGAAGGTCGTTTTGGGGTTCACCCCGTCGTATACGGCTCGTTGGGCGTCGAGTTGGCACTTGATAAAGATTATGATGCCCAAGACGTCGATTTGCTGTTAAACGATGAGATTGTCGGTGGTGATCAACTGCCGTTATTGCTTCGCAAAGCTGGATATAAACGCGTCGCCAAACCCTATTTGGCTTTTAAGAAAAACGGCGTTGAAGTCGAAATCGCCAAACAATCGTATTGGAAAAAAGAAGCCGGTTTTCAAGACGAAAATCCGCTTCAAGTCAATCGCGACGCCACCTCGTATGCGGTACTTGACGTTAAGAACTTATGGCGCCTTTACAAATATTTGACGAAATACAGTTTGCGTTCGGACACCAAACGAAATCGTGACCAAGTGAAACTGCTTGATCTTGAGAAAAAAATCCGAAAGGAAACCGTTATTACCAAATGAGTAATAAACCAAACGCTGACGAGCAATTCCGCGAGAAACTCAAAAAAAGCAATTGGAGACTGCTTCCCGTGCGGGGCACGCTTCAAATCATGGCGGTTTATCTCGTGCTCGGCATTGTTTGGATTGTGCTCTCAGATCGGATTTTGCTTTGGTTGACTGGTGATAATCACGCGCTTGTCGACAGCATTCAGTTGGCTAAAGGTATTTTCTATGTGGCGATGACGACGCTGCTTTTCTATTTTTTGATAAAACGACGCATGGATTTATATGTCACGGCGATTAAACGGTTGGAAGAATCGAATTCCAATCTCAACATTAGTAATGACAATTTGGAAATACTTGAAAGACGTCTCTACGAACTCGCTTATACTGACCGGTTGACCGGTTTGTTCAACAAAAACAAATTTCGTGAACTACTGCGGGAACATTTTCAAACAAAAGAAGGGCAATTTCTTGGAATCGTCTATATTGACATCGACAATTTTCGCTCAATCAATGAAGTAAAAGGATTTGCCGCGGGTGATTTTTTAATCACGACGATTGCTCGCGATTTGCGCGTTTTGGCGGGCGAAGATCATCATGTATTCCGTTTCAGCGACGACTTATTCGTTTTGTTGGTGCAAAACATCGCTTCGCGAAAAGAAATGGACAAATTGATTCAAGAATATACCAAAGAAGCGCGCCGATCGATTCCAATCGATGGCGACGATTTCTTTTTTACGGTGTCTTCCGGTATCGTGTGTTATCCCGAAGATGGCGAAACATACGAGACGTTGATGCAACACATCGAAATGGCTTTGTCGGTCGCTAAAAAATCGGGTCCGGGTTCGGTGGTTTCCTACCAAGCTTCATTCGAGAAAGAGATAACCGAGAACATCGAGTTGACCAACTTACTTCATTCGGCGCTAACTAACGACGAAATAAAAGTATATTTCCAACCGGTGTACGATGTTAAAAAGGGCAAAATATTTGCGATGGAAGCACTGTTGCGCTGGAAGCAAGGCAAGCGTGGATTCATCGCTCCGCTTGACTTTATCCCAACCGCTGAGAAATCGGGGCAAATCAAGGAATTGACGCGGTTTGTGGTCGAACGAAGCTTCGCGTATTTCCAAGAGTTGCTCGCCGATGGCGCCGCTCCCACGAGCGTGTCGATTAACCTATCGACAAAATTAGTGCTTGAACTTAATTTCATCGATTATTTGAAAGATGCCATCGTCCGGCACAAAGTCGCCACCAAATACTTCGTGTTTGAAATTACCGAGTCGCTGTTTTTGGAAAATTTCGAGCTAGCGGTCGCCCGTTTGAAAACAATACGAGCGATGGGCTTCCGCATCGCTTTAGACGATTTTGGAACCGGCTATTCGTCGTTAATGTATTTGCAACAATTACCAATCGACATTCTCAAAATCGATCGTGAGTTCATCAATAGTATCGAAGAGGTCGATGGTAATTACCCATTAATCGAATTCATGATTTCGCTTGGCAAAGCACTTGGTCTTAAAGTCGTCGGCGAAGGTGTTGAAGAAAAATTTCAACAAGACTACCTTGTCCAACATGGCATCGATGCCATTCAAGGATATTTATACGCCTATCCGATGGATGCCTTTGATGTCACGACGTTCGTGATGACGCACCAAAAACGTCATTAAGCGATTAATGCCCCATCAAGGGCAATATCAAACTCATGATGGTCGAAACCATCGATTAACTGAAAATCATAGATGATGCCCAACGTCATTTTTGGCTTGTGTGAGGCAAGAAAGCGGTCGTAATAACCTTTGCCAAACCCGATACGGTAATTCTTGCGGTCAAGTGCCAGTGTGGGAACGAGCAGCAAATCGATGTGGTCGTCGACGATACGGCCATCGCGCGGCTCGAGGATCCCAAACGAACTGCGCACTAATTCGGTTTCAGCCGTGATCTCGATGAAGTGCATGTCGGTGCCCACAACTTTTGGGAGCGCAAACCGTTTGCCGGTTTGATACAAACCACGCAAATCAACTTCATTGTTAATCGGTTCGTAGATCGCCACGATATCGGCGACGATAAACCGATAATCGCGCATTAGCTTTTCCACTAGAGCATGGCTTCTTAGTTTGACATCACGGGTTTCCATTGCTGTCCGTTTGGCAATCATCATTTGACGAATTTCGGTTTTTGTCATCGATCAGTCCTCATTGTCATTTTATACGATGCATCGAAGTGTTTGGGGCTTAAAGCCCAAAATCGTCGCCTAATTATAGAATCGATTCGTGCGAACAACCGCTTAATCGGTTATGATTAGGTAGATAAATCATCCAATCTAGGAGACATTATGGATAATACAAATTATAAAATTGCGTTATTGATCGACGCTGAAAACGTTCCGGTCAACCGCATGAGCGCCGTCATCAAGGAAATGGCTAAATACGGGCGGGCGATTACGAGCCGATTTTACGCCGACATCAAAGCCGTGGGCGAAGACTGGCGCCGCATTTCCTCAGAATACGCGATTCGTCCCGTTCATCAATATAACGTTGCCGTCAAGAAAAATGCCGCCGATATGGCGATGAGCCTCGATGCCCTAGAAATCATGAATGAAGGACTTGTCAACATGTTTATACTCGTTACATCCGACAGCGATTTTACACCACTAGTCATCAAACTTAGGGAAAAAGGCGCTTTTGTCATCGGCATCGGCGATCAAAAGGCGAGCAAAGCATTCGTGTCATCGTGCAACGAATTCAAATATTTTAATTATTTGGTCGATGAAAAGAAAAATAATGGTGATACTGATGACGATACCATTGAGACGAAAGAACTTGCCAACACGATTAAAAGTTTAATCATCGAAAGTGGCACCGACGGCAGAATTTTATTAAGCCAGTTAGGAATATTATTAACGAATCTCCAATCCGATTTTGATCCGCGCCGTTATGGGGCACGCAATTTGTCAAAACTCGTCTCGGCGATTAAAACTTTGGCGCTTGTGAAAGAAAAAGATCAACATTACGTGAAGCTGATCGAAAGCGGCACCGACCAAGACATCGCTGGATTCATCATTAAGAAAATCAAGGCGCGACCGACAAAGCGCATTGCACTACCGGAAATAATTAAAATGCTAAAAGCGCAATTCAAAGACTTCGATTACGAAAACTACGGTTATAGCAAATTCGGTAAATTCATCGACAGCCTTAACGGACTTGACGTTGACAACAATGCCGTTGTCCTATCCCAAGAACTCGATAAAACGACTAATAAATAATTAAGACCAAGTAGATCGCACTGCTTTTAATTGCGTTTGAGCCGCACTTTTTCACGTACAGATTATTTTTTAAAATGATAATCATCCATCTTGACAATCGATAGACAAACATTAAAATATATGTTGATAGCACTCGAATAATACGAGTGCCAAACTAATATTCATGGAGGAGTTTATATGATAAAACCTTTAGAAAGCTATGTCGTGCTCGAACTTGAAAAAGAAGAGCGCACAACCCAAAGCGGCATCATTTTGACCGCAGACGCCAAAGAAAAAAGCGCGATTGGAAAAGTGCTTGCCATCGGCGCGAAAGTAACCGATATCAAAGTCGGCGATCGCGTCGTCTATGAAACTTATTCGGGCACCAAAGTCAAACTAGGCGACACCGAACGACTACTCGTTAAATTCGAGCATATTTTGGGAATTATTGAATAGGAGGCAATCATTTTATGGCTAAGGAAATCAAATTTGATAAAGATGTTAAAAAGGCATTACTTTCAGGCGTTGACCAATTAGCGGATACCGTCAAAATCACATTGGGACCCAAAGGAAGAAACGTTATTATCGACAAAGAATATGGGGCGCCGATTATCATCAACGACGGCGTGAGCATCGCTAAAGAAATCGAACTTAAAAATCGTTATGAAAACATGGGGGCCAAACTTGTCGCTGAAGTCGCTAGCAATACCAACGAAGTCGCCGGCGATGGCACGACAACGGCCACTGTCTTAGCTCAAGCTATCATTCATCGTGGCTTCAAAGCAGTCGATGGTGGTGCCAACCCCGTATTCGTGCGCGATGGGATTGAACGAGCCGGAAAGGCTGTTGCCGAAAAATTATTGCAAAAATCGCGGCCGGTCAGCACGCGCCAAGACATCGAGCATGTCGCCTCCATCAGCGCCAATTCCAAAGAAATCGGAGCCATAATCGGTGACGCGATGGAAAAAGTGTCAAAAAATGGCGTTATCAACGTCGACGAATCAAAAGGATTCGACACGACGCTCGAAGTCGTTGAAGGCATGCAATATGATAAAGGATATCTAAGCCATTATTTCGTGACCGACCGCGAAAAGATGGCAATTGAACTAGAAAACCCATTCGTACTCGTCACCGATCAAAAAATCTCGACGATTCAAGATATCCTTCCGGTGCTTGAGCAAATCGTCAAATCCAATCGCGCGTTATTGATTATTGCCGAAGATGTGGAAACTGAAGTCACCAATACCCTCATTGTCAATAAACTGCGGGGCACATTCAATGTCGTGGCGACCAAAGCGCCGGGATTTGGCGACAGCCAAAAAGAGCAACTCGAAGACATTGCCATTTTGACCGGGGCCAAATTCATGGCTAAAGATCTTGGCTTGAAACTCGCGGAGATGACCATTGACAACCTCGGCACGATTGGTCGTGTCATTGTCAAGAAAGACACGACGACCCTCATCGGCGGTCACGTTGCTAGTAATGAAGTCAAAGCGCGCATCGGTGAAATCGAAGTCCAGCTTAAAAACGCTAAAAGCGACTACGACAAGAAGAAATATCAAGAGCGTTTGGCAAAGCTTGGTGGTGGTGTCGCCGTCATCAAGGTTGGCGCCATGAGCGAAACGGAACTTAAAGACAAAAAATTAAGAATTGAAGATGCATTGAATGCCACGAAAGCCGCTGTGCTTGAGGGCATCGTTTGCGGTGGTGGTTCCATCTTGGTGGAAATCCAACGCGAACTAAAAGAAACATTAAAAGATGACAATGCCGACGTGCAACGGGGCATTCAAGCAGTGCTTGACGCTTTAAGCGCGCCACTTTATCAGATTGCCGAAAATGCGGGTTTCAATGGTCAAGACATCGTCGAATTGCAAAAAGTGCAGACATCGGAATTCGGGTTCAATGCCTTAACTGGTAAATGGGTCAATATGATTACGGAAGGGATTATCGATCCGACCAAAGTGACCAAAAGCGCTGTTTTAAACGCGGCGATGATTTCCGCGCTGTTCATCACGAGTCAAGCGGCTATCGTTAAAATCGAGGAACCAAAAGCTGCGGTTCCCCCAATGCCTGAATACTAACCAACGCTATATAAAGCAACAACTCCGCGACAACGCGGAGTTTTTTTATTGGTGAGCATATGATTTGAAATTATTTCAAAATCGAAATATATTTTAGTCGAGGATTAATTAAATGCGACAATTAAAAGGAATTCACCATGTGACGGCGATTACTTCTAGCGCCGAAAAAATATATGAATTTTTCACTTATGTACTGGGACTTCGTCTTGTCAAAAAAACGATTAACCAAGACGATATCAACACATATCATCTATTCTTCGCCGACGATCGGGGCAGCCCAGGCACCGACATGACGTTTTTTGATTTTCCCGGGAGCCTTAAAGGGGAAGCGGGCACCGATCAGATTGACCGAACTGGCTTTCGCGTCCCAAGCGATGAAGCGCTTATGTATTGGAAAAAACGCTTTGAAGCAAAAAGCGTCGAGCACGAAGACATCAAAGTAATATTTGGTAGGAGCTCCTTGTATTTTACAGACTTTGACGGACAGCGCTATGCGCTATTCTCCGACGAAGGCGTGCCGGGCATCGCCCCCGGAATCGCTTGGGAAAAAGGACCGATTCCCAATCAATACGCCATTTATGGACTGGGGCCGATATTTATTGCGGTCAGTGAACCGGAATATATGAATGAAATATTAACTAAGCAGCTTGGTCTTCGATTTGTGGCAAAAGAAGAAAATCAACGATTGTATGAAATGGGCGAAGGTGGTAACGGAGCATCGGTTATCATTATCGAGGACCAAACTACGCACCGAGGCATGCAAGGCTATGGGAGCGTCCACCATGTCGCTTTTAGAATTGAGGACAAGGAAGAACTCGACGAGTGGACACGCCATTTCAACCGCATCGGAGCGCCGAATTCCGGTTATGTCGATCGTTTTTATTTCAAATCGCTATACACAAGGTTATATCGTCCCGTTTTGTTCGAACTGGCGACCGAAGGGCCGGGTTTCATCGACGATGAAGAACCATATGAAACATTAGGCGAAATATTGGCGTTGCCGCCGCGATTTAGGAATATGCGTGAGCGCATTGAAAAACTCGTGCGGCCGATCGATACCAAACGTAGCCATTTGACAATCGAAAAGGAGCTATGATATGAAACGCGATTTAAAAACGATTACGATTTTTTTCAGAGCGAGCCACGCACTGGAGCAAGTCATCAAAGACGAAGTGCTATCGCACGGATTAAGTCTTAGTGAATTTGGCGTGTTGGAGGCGCTTTATCACAAGGGGCCATTAAATGTTAACCAAGTGATATCCAAAGTGTTGATTCCAAATTCCAGCATGAGCTATGTCATCGACCAACTCGTAAGCAAAGGAATGATAACAAAAACCAAAGACGCGATTGATAAACGCGTCTATCGGCTCGATTTAAAAACTGCCGGCCGTGATTTCATGGATCACATGTATCCGATCCACGAGCAAAGACTTAGGCAAGTGCTTGATAGAATGAGCGTCGAAGAAGAAAAGACGTTGCAAACGCTTTTAAAGAAGATTGGCAAAAAGTAAGGAGCGTACTCCTTGCTTTTTTATTTAATTAATACGAAACGTTCCTTGGTAACGCCACAAATCGGGCACATCCAACTATCGGGAATATCATCATAAAGTGTGCCGGGAGGCAGCCCACCGTCTGGATCGCCCTCGGCTTCATCGTAAATATAGCCGCACACCGTGCATTTGTATTGGTTCATGGAAAATCCTCACTACTAGCATATTAGCAAATCTGACTTTAATTGGGCACATCGTTTGTCATCGTTCAATATTTGCTTTTATCATAAGTTAGTATTTGTTAAAATTAACGAGATTATCAAAGGGGTCTATCTTGAAAAGAATTAAGTGGTTGTTTCCAGTCGTTGCCGTCATCTTGAGCGCATGCAAAAGCTCATCGCCATCTTTATCGAGCGAACAAGATTCATCAAACACCGAAAGCAGTTTGTTTTCTAGTGAAACAACAAGCACTGAGACATCGAGTAGCACCGCTTCATCAAGTGAAGTTTTGTCGTCTAGTTCGTCTTCGAGTTCATCTTTGAGTTCATCAAGTTCATCCTCGAGTTCATCTTCGAGTTCATCTTCGAGTTCATCTTCGAGTTCATCCTCGAGTTCGGTAACTTCTCAAGTTAATGACGCGATTGTCTTTCCCACGATTTCCGTTTCATCAAACGCGCCTAACTATTACACTTCCATCAGCACTTCTTCGACAGGCACAACGCTGAAAAATGAATTGAAGAGCCTCATTAGCAAAAATGTTTCGACTAGTTATGATTGGGGCCGGTTTGAATACGCCGATCAAGATTTAGCTAACTCAAATAATGTTTTAACGATTTACGCTCGCCAAAGTTATGCGAAAAGCGCCCATGTTTCTGGTAACGCCGCTAACAAGTGGAACCGCGAACATACATATCCCCAATCAAAAATTAGTTCTCCAGCGACAAACGACAATCATCACATTTTTGCTGATGATTGGAAAACGAACAACATCCGTGACAATGATCGCTTCGCTGATTTAGATCCTTCCTCCGCCACTTGGGTGGTCGACTCAGCGGGACGCACGACCCAAAACCTGACCAATGGAACCTACTTTGAACCACTCGATGCGGCCAAAGGTGAAGTCGCTCGTGCCACGTTATATTTGAATACGCTGTATGGTTATTCGCTTGAAGGCAATTTCCAAACCGCGGAATTGGCCGTTTTGTGGGCGCTATATTACCCGGTCAACGATTGGGCGATGATTCGTAACAACCGCGTCTATGACAAACAAAAGAACCGCAACCCGTACATCGATAACCAAGCCTACACTTGCAAAGTGTATGGTAACACGACTTCAAGAACCGCTCAGTTGTGCGCCAATTATTTATAATATAAAGGGGCAAACCATGAATATTAAACTCAAACACCCAGTCGCGATCATGTTAATCGCCTTGTTTTCGTTAGCAAGTTGCGCAACCTCAACAACCGATTTATATCCGAGTCCACAAGCGGTTCCGACCAAATATCGAACATATTACCAACTGCTCGTTTACTCGTTCGCCGATAGCAACGATGATGGCATTGGTGACTTTAAGGGCATCGCTGACAAACTCGAATATTTGTCGGATTTAGGTATCAACGGTTTATGGCTCTCTCCGATCAATACATCCACTTCATATCATAGTTACGATGTCACCGATTACTATGGCATCAAATCGATTTATGAAGTCGATGGCTATACGTTTGAGGATTTGATTGACGATGCCGCGACTTATGATATCGACATCATCATGGATTTGGTCATCAATCATTCCGGTCGTGACCACAACTGGTTTATATCGGGATTAGGCGCCTTTAAGAACAACACCGGATCAAAGTACAAAAACTGGTATAACTTTTCAGCAACACGCGACACAAAACACTCCAGCGGCAATACCGGTGGTTATTATGAAGCGATTTTTTGGGATGGAATGCCCGATTTCAATTTTGATAATCCCGAAGTCCGTGAGGAAATGATTAACATTGGCAAGTATTGGCTTGCCAAGGGTGTCGCTGGATTCCGGCTTGACGCGGCGATGCACATTTTTACGGACTATGCGATTGCCGATAAATGGAACGGCGACATCTATGATAAAAACATTGAGTGGTGGCAAGAATTTCAAGACGCATTAGCATCGGAATATCCCGATGTTTATCTAATTGGCGAAATGTGGACGAATCTAGAAAAGATAAAACGCTATCACGCTTCCAATCTTGACAGTGCCTTCAATTTTGAAACGAGACGGAATATCATTAATGCGGTTGCCAAAGTCGATGGGTATGCCTCATTCCTCGACGACTATCAACTTGGCATTCGTGAATACCAAAGCGATGCCATTGAAGCATATTTCGTATCCAATCATGACGATGGCCGCCTTGCTTCATACTTAAATAACATCAATAACTTGAAAATGGCGGCTTCGCTACAACTGCTCGCTCCTGGAAATGCGTTTATTTATTATGGCGATGAAATCGGGCTTAAAGGCAGTGGTGGCACCGGCGATGGATTGTACCGCACTCCAATGCGTTGGGGCGATAGTTATGTGACCGATCCATCAAGGTATGGCATTGGCGGTTCTTACAGTTCCTCGACAGTCGGGTTCAATGACGTGAACACTCAGTTATTGGATGAAGACTCACTACTCCGACACTATACACGCGTCTTAGAAATTAAAAACACTTATCGCGAACTATACGCCGGGACATTGACGAAGGTGAATACGGGCAAAGCGACAATCCAAGCTTACGTCGTCTCTTTGGGCAATACTTCGACGCTAGTCATCCATAATACCGACGCACTAGCAACTGTGGTTTCACTTAGTAACGTCGCTTCTTTATTGGCGAGCGTTAGTGTCTCAGGAACGGCCATCGCCTATGATCAGGGACAATTGACTTTGCCACCACAAAGTAGCGCCTTGCTACGTTTAAACGCACGGAACACGACAGTTTCTTAATTGATGGATTAAATCTCTTAACACGGAGTCCGATTGTTTAATCGCGACTCCTTTTCTATAATTGAACAAGGGAGATAGTGAAAATGGTTATGAAACGGAAAATGCGAATTGGTGTCGGTTTGTTTACGATGACGCTACTAATATCCGGCTGTAGCGGTAACTTCATTCCCATCGGAGATAACGCTTATTGCACCGGTGAGTGGAACACTTGCAAACTGTTTACCGAAAATAAAGTTGCCCTTAAACGCGACACTAAATGGGGATATCTCGATAAACTTAATGATCAAGCCATCGAATTTAAATTCGACGCGGCTGGCGCATTTGCTAACGGCGTCGCCATCGTCAAGGTTGGCACGACTTATAACATTATCGATGGCCGGGGTAGAACGCTACTTGATGCGGGCTATGACCGTCTTGTACGAGATGTCGATGACCGGGTCATGATTTACCGCAAGAATTCGAAATACGGACTATTAAGCGAAGGCGGCAACGAAATTACCGGAGCCGTCTATGATACTTATAACGGTTTGTTCACCGATGGACGATTGGCCGTTAAAAGTGGTACTAAATATGGCTATATTGATAAAACTGGCGATATGATAATCCCGGCGATTTATGAAGAAGCTTATGAATTCAGCCGCGGTTTGGCATTAGTCAAATATAACGGTGCTTATGGCTATATCAATAACGCCGGCGGCATCATTATTCCGGCTACGCTTGTCGATGCGTATAGCTTTGATGATTATGACCGGGCGATTGTCCAACCAGACGATGAAACATTTGCCCTGATTGACAAGACGGGGACGCAGCTGTTTTCCGCTAGTGACATTACGGGAGAGGGCCCACTTTACGATGTTGAGTTGGCTAACGGAGACAAGCGCCTATATTCATATGAGGGCACGCCTTTTACCGATCAAATATATACCTACATTAATATCTACGGACCATACATCGCCAATGTCGAATGGGATGACGAACTTGAATCATTTGATGAAATAATCATCTTTGGAGAAGACGGACAAACACTCGTTAGCGTTCCTTATTATAGCGGAGACTCGATTATCGCAACCGACAACACACCATATATTGCCGATACCAGTGACGGGTATGTGCTCAAATCGGCGCAACTTGAAATCGATCTTCCCGGCATAGTGGATGTTGACATGATTACCGAGGAACACATCGTCGTTGACGATGGGGAAAAAATCGGTGTGATGACACTTCAAGAAGAATCAACGATTGTGATACCGATTCAATATGACAACTTATTGCTGCTACCAGATGGATTCATAGTCGCCCGCAATGGTTTAAGCATTGGTGTGTTGACGATGAGTGGATCAACACTGATACCATTTGAATATAATGATTTCAATTTCTTTGCAAATATTTAAACGACGATATCATAACTGTCGACAGTAATCGTATTAGGAATATACGAGTAAACACCAAGATGAGTTTGGTCACTTTTTGGCATTCCAGTTAATGAAATAGTACGGTAACCTGCAGCGCCAAATATTTCTACGGAATATTTATCGATAAGTATCCGAAGCACAACTCGGCCATCAACTAAAGGCAAGGAGACAGAAACTTCATTGTTTTTTGCGTCTTGGACATAATAACCATCAGTAATTCCATACCGACGCACAGTAAGAAAACCATCGTCATAGTAAATCTCAACGGAATTCCCTTGTTTATCATCAAACACTTGAATACCGGTCTTACCTGCAGTTGGAGCAAACGAGAGTTCGATATCTTTGGTAACCCCACCTAGTCGATTATCATAATGAACCCCTTGAATATTGTCAAAAGTCAAATTCGTATGATTTTGACGGTAATTATTTAATTCATTTACGGGATACTGGTACAAGTGACTATTAATTAATTTGAGCTCCCTTGGAAAAGTCATCGCGCCAGCAAATCCAAATTCGGAAGTGATAGGACGACGGCTCCAACCAGCCATCCAGGCAACCATGACGATGCGGCCATCTGGCATTTTCATAGTTTGTGGTGCGTAAAAATCGAATCCATGATCAATCTCTTCGATTGAGTTCATCACGATATTTTCAAGTTGTCCAGTTGTCCAATTCATATTACCAACGATGAAAACATTTCCATCTTTATTGCGATGATCGCTGACGGTTTGCGGACTAACGATTAACACGTCCTGATTCGCAAATTCAATCAAATCAGGACACTCCATCATGACACCAAGTGTCGTAGCATAAGTTGCCCCATTGGCAAACGTGCGACCGGCGTATTGCCAATCAGTCATGTTTTGTGATTTATAAAGCAGAAGTTTCGAATAACTATTCGATACGTTGCGAGCCGAAACAATTAAATAAACCCAATCATCCTTGACAAATACCTTCGGGTCTCTAAAATCAGCGATTGTGGTGTCGATCGGCAAATCAATTTGAGAAATAACGGGGTTATCATCATATTTATCAAAATGGATACCGTCTTCAGAAACAGCAATAGCCTGGACTTGACCAGCGTGGCTTGCGCCAGTGTACACGAGATAATATTTGCCGTTCCATTCAATCGCAGATCCTGAAAAAGCACCGACGGAATCATAATCTTGATCTGGCGCTAGGGCAACATTTTGATATTCCCAAGTAACAAAATCGGTTGTCGTGGCGTGTCCCCAATGCATCGGTCCCCAATTTGTCGAATACGGATTGTGTTGGTAATACAAATGAATTTTTCCATCATAGTGGCTAAAACCATTTGGGTCATTGATCCAGCCTGTTTCCCCGGTTAGATGAAAGGAAAATCTTCGCTCTTCATCGATTTTGTGGGCGTTTAAACGTATGTAAGTATCAGCAGCTTTGCGCATATTTGGATCTAGTGAAATGCCTAGGCGCACATATCGATCCGTTTCCAGTAATTCGAGTTGGGATTGAGTTATATCGATTATAAGGTCGTCGAAATTAATAGTACCAGCGGCATCATTATCATTAATTTGCAGATATACATAGGAATTGAGGTATTCGCTCAAATCAATATTGTAACGAACATAAGTATCGCCCAAACCACCATAATCATAGTGTTCGTTAGATAATTTAAGAATCTCACTTCCATTTTTTCGATGGATTGTGACGTAAGCGAGGTCGCTGTTTTGGCCACCGCTTAACAAAAGACTGATATATCCCGATTTTGTAATTTTAAAAACACTTGATCTAATTAATCCGATTGCACTATCGTTTCCAATCGCGTGATATGTTCCTTCATGTAAATAGTATCGAAAACGATCGTATCTAGTATTGTCTGTGACTGAGTAAGAATCACCGATCACGTGCCATCCAGATAGATTTCCAATCTCAAAACCAAAATTAGAGCTGATATTCGTATCACTACATCCAGAAATAAAAGTGATTACGCAGGATAAAACACAAATCGCGTTTAGTGAGTGTTTATTTGATTTCATGGAGTCTTGGCATCGCTGGAATCGCGCCACGACGTTGACAGACAAAGGCGGCCACACGATTGCAGAAATCTAACACAGATTGATATTCATTAAAATTTTCGCAAAGATTGTTAATAGTTTTATTGAGTTTCATAATCGAAAAAAGAAACGCTCCGACAAATGCGTCACCGGCGCCAGTAGCATCGATGACTTTTATCGATTCTGACGATGCGTGTAATTGCTGAGTTTCCGAGTAAATTGATGATCCATCTTTTCCGCGTGTTACAATAACGAGCATAACATTTCCTTGAAACATGCGGGAGATGGCCTCATTTTCATTTGAGCAATCCGTAATCTCAAGGAGCTCTTCGACACTTGTTTTAATGATGTGCGCATGTGGTATGAAACTGCGGACGGTCATTAACATTGTTTCTTTATTAGGCCAAAGCGGGGGTCGTAAATTTGGATCAAAAGAGATTATCATCCCCTTTTCACGTGCAATATCAATGGCCCGAATATGAGCAGATTTAACGGGATCTCTTACTAAATCGACACTGCCGAAGTGTAATATGTCACCACGAACAAAATAATCGCGGATTATTTCATTCGGCGTTAAAAAAAGATCACTAGAATGTTCGCGAAGGAACACAAAATCGCGTTCGCCATTTTCGTCGAGAGCCACGAACGCCATCGGTGTATGATGATCTTGATCACGATATACAAGTGAAACATCTACACCTTCAACTTCGATAGTTTTATATAAAAAGTCGCCAAAACTATCAGCTCCGAGTTTAGTAATAAATGCACTTTCTCCACCCAAACGTTTGACACAAACAGCAACATTTGCCGGAGCACCTCCAGGATTTTTTTCAAACGAAGAAACCGACAATAATGTTCCAGGTGTTGTGGCCGTGAAATCAATAAGTAGCTCTCCTATGGTGATAATCTTGTTATTCATAAAAAGCCACCTCTTTGATTGCAATGGCCGAATTAAGTGAAAAAAATCCAAACGGCAATCCGCTTTTTTGATACATTCGTGTTGATAAACATGATTGCCCATTAACATATACTGTTAAACATTCGCCTTGATGCAAAACGTCGATGCGAATATTTTGATTGGAAGTGATATCAAGTGGTACGCTTGCCTGAGGTAAAGAGGTGCCAAAAGTTGATGGCCCAACATTATAAAATTCCAATTTTTGCGTTTGCCGATTAAAAAGGATATTCGTCAAACCATAATTATCATTATTCTTAACTGAAAATGTCATTCCGAATTGATCTAGCGCATTCGAAGATGATAACTCAAAAGATAAACGCATGCTATGGGCTTCTAAATTATCAAAGATTAGGCTTTCATACGAGGGCGTTCCCGAGAAAACAAATTCCCGTTTTGATGTCGTGGTTTTAATCGTTGTAACCGAGCTTTCGATTTGTCTTATGGGATAGAAAACTTGCCGATTCAATGAATCAATCGCTTGGTCAGTTGGTTTCGGATAAAGTTCTCCATTTGTTTTTTGTATTAATTGATGGGTCACAAGATTGCCCCCCCAATCAAAATTACCTCCATCATAGTCGAATTGTTTGACGGCTTGCCAACCGAAGAAATATAAATTATCCCATGCTGATTCAAGCCGACCAGCATAAGTGCCAACACCATCAAAAAAATCAATCGAAGGTTTAATCCAAGAACCTTCGGTGAGGCTCGACCGGTATCGGTACCGAGTGACACGTTGGGCACCTTGTTCGCTATAAGTCAAATACCAATATTGACCATGCTTAATCAGCGTTGGACATTCCATGTTATAAGTACCGCTGTCGTTTCTGAAAAACACTGAATCGTACGTCCATGATACCAAATTGCTCGATTTATATAGTTTGATGACTCCGCTCCCAGCATCGCGGGCTGTTATTAACATCCAGTACAGACCTTCCGACTCCATGAATAAAACATATGGGTCGCGAAAATCGTTATGACCGCCATAGAAACCATCGGCTGGAATTTTTGTCCAATTTATCTTGTCGGTGCTAGTAGCATGCTGAATTTTTTCAAAGTAATCAAGATTGCCAGTGCCGTTATAACCAGTATAAAAAGCGTGATATAAGCCTTGAGAATCTTTAACAACTGATCCGGTTCCAAGTGCCAAATCTGGGCTGGCAGGATCTTTTTCATAAGGAATGACGACACCAACATCTTCGAATGTCACCAAATCTGATGTCGTTAAAAGCGACCATGGATGGAAACCGACGGCGCTACGATTGTGCTCTTCAAGCAGATAGTAAACATTTATCGATTCACCATCGAAAAATGGCATTGGATCGCCAATAAATCCATCTTGGCTTTTTGGAAAAAGCGAGATTTCGTTTCCCGACAGTGTCCCTTTTACTGGTAATCCATCGCTATCAAGCGATGAAATACCTGATGATAAGCCACAACTAGATATGAACAATATTGTCATTATTGGCACGATTTTTTTCATCATTTACCTCCGGATTATTTATATCAAGCGAAGCAAATTTGTGCGACATAATCAATAATTGGTCTCCAATGAAACACAAGCGATAACTATCACAGTTTAGATAAGCAAGAGTAGTAATTGTTTCTCTGCCATCCTCGATGAATAACTCAAATGAGCTCGTATCGATGATTAAGCGTAGTTCAACATCGTTGGAATACCGATAGAGGCTTTTTCTAGCTTCAAGCGGATAATCGACGACGTTAGAAGCATCAACTATAACAAAACCATCATGCGTTGAAATTGAAATATAATCTGATGGATTGTCGATATTTTCGAAACGCCATTCCCAAAAGGCGCGCTGGTCCATTTTTACAAACCAAATGCCAGTCTTTGGAACAATCGCATTGTTTAATGGCGCCAATTCATTTTTAATGTACTTATCGATAGAGGCGATGGGACGCTGATATATTAATCCATTTTTAATCGAAAGCACGCGTGGCAATATTAGCGAACCAGACCATCCATGTTGCTCGATATCAGTAAAATTAGGTTTGTCCCACATATTCATCCAAGCGGTCATAATAATGTCCTGATTCGGTGCTTGTGTTAATTGTGGCGCATAAAAAGCGTGGCCACGATCTATTTCTTGAATGGCGTCAATCTGATATTTTCGGTTAGCTAAATCAAATGTTCCAATAAATGCCAAACTAGAGTTAATATTTTGAAATTTGCCTTGATCCGACTTTAATTTTGTTGACGATACGATTAGAACATCGTGATTACTAATTCTTGCTAAATCGGGACACTCCGCCATGACGCCAAAGTAGCGGTTTGGGCCGATCGTAAAATGGTAATCAAACTTAACCAAATCTTGAGAACGATATACGAGGATTTGCCCAACTCCATTTGATGATGATCCGACGAGAAGATAAAAGTGTCCATCGATGTATAATGGCTTTGGGTCGCGAAATTCGCTGATTGAAGCGGTCGTTGGCAAATCTAATTCTGTAAGAATCGGCACATCTTTCTTTATAAATTTCAAACCATCTATGCTCGTGGCAATATTTTGGCGTTGCCTTATTTCGCCATTTTCATAATGCATGGTATAAGTTAAGTAGAGTCTTTTCGGATCATGTGGATCGACAATCGCACCGCCAGAAAAACATCCGTGCTCCTCTTTCATGTCGGGAGCAAGGGCAACAGGTAAATGTTTGAAAGTTATTAAGTCATATGAAGATGCGTGACCCCAATGCATTGGCCCCCATCTAGAATCGTAGGGATGAAATTGATAGAAGACATGAAATGCCCCTTGATAATAAACAAAGCCATTAGGATCATTCATCCACCCAATCGGCGGAGTCAAATGAAATTTTGGTCGATATTTGGGCACCGTTTGATGACGTTTGGCCTCGATGTAAGCATCAGCAAATAAAGTTGTGTATTTCAAGTTCGTTCCTCACGCAATGCGGTATATCGTCAGATTGAATAGCATGATGGTCGTGGGAGCGGTGTTATTTGGATATCCACCAAATTGCCAAAGCAATTCGATTTCATAATCGGAGTAAAGCATTTCATCAATTTCAAAACTGATGGTTGCGGCCGTAGTTGTCACGGTAATACCCTGATTGACAAATGGATTCCATTGTCCAATTTCGTTAACAATGAACAAACCTTCTGTTTGCATTGATGCGACGATATCGAATTCGACTCGATAGCGAGCCATCGCTTCAAGCGTATTTGGACGAATGACAACTTTGTTGTGCCAATCGGTTGTGCCGAATGCCTCGATATGATAATGCAGCATGTCGTTTTCAAGGTAACCGTAACCACGACCGTCGGATTCAGAAAAGGTTTGCCAAACCGAGTTATCATAGTCAATGATAAACGAATCGCTACTTCCAGTTATTTCGGTATTGCCACCGATGCTGACGAATGAGAAGTCATCGATTGTAATCGTGTTTGACGAAGCGCTACCGCGACCTAACGCGATTTTTAAGTATAATCCAGTAATATTCATTGATGCTGTAAATCGGTATGAATATTCTTCACTACCAATCCAAGTTCCGTCATTGAATCCAGCACGAATTTGCCAATCCATGGCGCTGTTTTCAAAGCAGACCTCAAAAAATTGTGATTGTAATGTCGTAACCAAGAACCGCAACTCATAGTCATTTCCCAAGACCAGATTAATAGGCGATGGCCGGAAAAGATTAATATTCCAGGGATTGTTTTCAAGTGCATAATTTGAGATGGTAAATGATAACTTACCATCAGCATTGTCTAGTAAAGCCGTTGCCCCGGCACCGACGTTATAGTTCCAAGGATCGGTTGATAACGAAAAATCATCAACAATCAATTCAGTGTCAACCTCGACTTCGCGTCTTTGATTAATTGTGATTTCGTCAAAATACAAAATCGAATCGGCAACACCCAATTCGTCGCCAAGCAAAATCGATACTTCTCCATCAATAAGTGTTGATGGGGCAGTAAAAGTAAAAAGCAAATCGGTAGTACTTAGGTCAATTGACAAAACATCTGACGAAGTTAATAAAGATGAATCAAGCGGATCAATTATGTGAACGACTAACGAAGACGCATATGATGCTTTGACTGTTAAAACTATTTCATATTCGGTGGCTTCAACAAATGTAATGTTGTCTTTATGGAGGACAACACTGTTGTTAAATAGGCCAGGGTTGTCTATTTGAATCGCTAACCTACCATGCGATAGAGCGCTCGTGGCGATGGCAGTATCTTGTGTCACTAGTTCCCAACCATGCATGTCTAGCACGGCATCAGACGAAAAATCGAATTGCTGGTATATGGTTTCGGTAGGGATTGGCGCACTAACGATTAGAGTTGAATAAACTTCAGTTTTTAATGATCCACTATCGGTAACGGTATATGTTAAATAGTATTCACCCTGCATTTCCGGGTATAGCAAGCCTTCATTGTTTACAAGAGTTGGTGTAGACGTGATGACAATCGAACTTGTCAAAATACCATCTTCCGGATCGGAGGCAATCACGCCTGAGAGCGCATTATATGTTTCCCCAAGCGTGACTGTCGCTTCGTCAGGCACGCCAGTGATTGATGGCGCTTGATTCGGAGCCTGCGAAGAAGACGCTGATGATCCGCAACTTGAAAGAAGAGATATTGCTAATGTTGCCAATAGCAATAGCGTTTTATTCCTAATGTTCATGCCTTATTAAATTGACTTCCGTTTCCGATGAAACACGATAAAGCTAGCTGTTCCTAAGCCAAATGTTAACAGTGAAACCCAGGCAATCGTCAAATCAAACTTTTCTGGATTATATGGCGATACCGGCGCCAAAGTAACATCAGGCAACTCACCATTATTGGCATTGTACATCGCAACCATCATCAACCATTTGGCTTCGACAGTGACGGCAGCGGCAACTTTTTCTCCCGATCCTTGTCCATAAATATAATCGTAATCTTGGATTGAAACCAAACCAAGATTTTCGATATCAAGCAACTTATCGTAATAAGTTGTTTTTAGGGTAGGCACATCCATATAACCATACCCGGATTCCGGATCGGCGACGCAAGTTTCGGCCAATTCCAATTGGGCTCCAAACTCAGACACGTAGTAGCCCGGCCTTGTTTCATATGATGCTTCTGTGTATGAAGAAAGCACCATATTATCAAATGTAATACTGTTTGGAGTGGTTCCGCTCGATTGACCAAGCGCAAAACTCACATATACATCAGTGAGACTGGTTGAAGCATCGAAAATATGCACATAGGTATGTGAACCAGCGGTCCAACTACCACTGCTAAAACCCGCGCGATACTCATGACTCAAACGGTAATCCTCAAACGTTACTTCATAGTTTTGAGCGTATGTCACGGAAACATTAAATCTAAAGATGTATTTTTCGCCTTGCGTGATATCAACATCGGTATTGACATACGGGCCGATAATCCAAACATGACCAGCACCATAACTCGTGATTTCTTGTACCAACGCACCATCAATTACTGAAAGATTTCCAGTTGCGTTGTCCGAATATCTTGTATACCAATTGCTCCCTAAACCTGATGAGAAGTCATCGGAAAACATCGCAGATGGTTCTTGTACATCGAGGGTGATTTTCTCAATCGTTAAGACATAACTTCCGGTATTGGTACCCCAAGATGAATTATTACCAAATTCGAATAAATATTCGACATCGGTTTCATTGGCATAGGCCGTGAAGTTCGCAGTTATGTTTTGAAACGAAGTGCCGATTGAGACACTGCGATTCTCAGCCATAGTATTCCATCCCGGCGCATTATTTACAATAAAATCCGCGGTAATCGTTTTACTAGCTTTTGCTCGAATAGTGAGTGAGTAACTTTCTCCCTCATTTAACGTTTCTCCGTAATTAGCTAGTTTTACATGCAAACCAGCGGTACCGGGATTGGTAATATCAGCAACAATAAAGCCGGTACTTGTGCTGAGACTTCCGGTAGCGCCTTCGGCTAGATTGAGTTCCCAGCCTTCTAAACCGGTGCCTCCCGCAGCGGCAGTTTCTACTGCTCTCGTCGAGCTTAGACCAACACTAAGGGACATTGCCAACAAGGTGGTTAAGCCAAACAACATTTTAGATACTCTCTTCATAGTGATTTTCTCCTTTACGTTTCAATTGATCAATTGTCCTATTGCAAACGCTTGTGTTTACCAAACACAAAAAATATATTAATATCCCCAAAGCGTAGGGGAATATTAAACCAACATAAACGCATAAACCAGCAAAAATGACAATTAGCATGGATTTAAATCCCGATGCTGCAAAAACAGTCGCTGCATTGAACAGGAGATGTTTTGTTGTGGCATTCATTCTTACTATAATCGGCGATACAAACAAAAGCGTCCAGATAGATAATGACAAAACCACCCAACTCGACGCCAATATCATATTTGAAATAGTTCCATTGGCAAATTCGAAATAAGAAATATTTAAAACAGCAATCGTCAAAGCGATTGTTTCAATTATCGAAAAAACCAGCAGCGTTTTTCCACCTGATACTATCGTTTTAAAAATCATCTTAATACTTCGCTCCTCTTTAGGGGAGGCAAAGTATCCGCACAGGCCAACAAACACCGGAACAAAAGCAACAATCGATACGAAAGATAAACTCAAAATACCGATGATGACGATGGCATCAATTATTTCCTGGGCAATTCTGTGGACTGTTTTTATCATCATTAATTCCTATTCGAACTCAGCAATATATCGATTATAAGCCGCTTGGTATATTGCCAAAGCTTCCTGAAGTCCGATGTTGTTTAGCGTGTTCTTAAAGGTGTTGAATTGGGATTCACTTGGACCGCCATTTAATAACCATTGTGTTTGTTGCTCATAAACGTATGAGTTGAGATTCAACTCAATCGTTGATAAAGCGTTAATCTCTGTCATCGTATATGTGATATTAGGGATAGGCGAAGCTCCGGGATAGACAAAAGGAATCGCATGATCGTCCAATCTTTCAAGCCGTAGGCGCGCGCGCGGTTCCATGTTAATGACGTTTTCCCACTCTTCATAACTAAGATAGAAACAACCTAATGGTGCATTTTTAAGGCGCAACTCATCGGCCGTCATCCCTTGTGGCAAGGGTTTTTGGACTAATTTACCATGTTCGTCCAGTTCTTCCTCAAACACGATGCCAATCGGTCCATAGTTTATTTGAGCAGAAATAATCGGATCATAATAGCGGTCCATGTAAGTCAGCAATATCTCGGGATGAGCCGCTTTACTAAACACGACAAATTCTCCCCGGGTCATTTCTTGATTATTGGACACACCGATGTATTGTTGTCCTTGAAGACCAATTAAAGGATTCAATACAATATAATCTTCTGGGTTTTTAACGACAGTTTCGCTTTCCCACCAATAGAATGCCCCCAATCTTTGATCAGTTGCTTTCCCTTTTGCTAGGAAAAAATCTTGTGTTTGAGAAAAAATTTCACGATCAATTAAACCATCGCGTACCCACTCATAAAAATAATTGGTGGCTTCGCGCCATTTAGAATCGGTGGCTGTAAATGTAATATTGCCATCTAGAACCGTCAAATGATTGATATTTTCAGGGATGCCGAAAGTTGCATATAAGTCGCTGTAATTACCTTGCCAATTTTGGTAAACGAACGATAATGGGATTTCGTCATTTTTACCATTTTTGTTCATGTCTTCAGTCTTAAAGAGACTTAAAATAGTGCGAAATTGTTCCAAAGTTAAATTCAATCCATCATTCAAGTCATTGATAGTGAGAAACGAAATTAGATTGGCGGTGATTAAATCCGCAATCCATGATTTGTTAACGAATAAAAGATTGGGGTAGGGCATTAAACCCATCTCTTCGACTTTAGGGAGTGTATAAATGTGACCGTCGGGTGCCGTCAGCATTCTTCTGACATCGGGGCGTTTTTCGAGTATAGCGGAAAGATTTGGCATTTTGTCGAAATATTCATCTAGTGGAATAATGACTTTGCGGCTTGAATATTGGATTATTTCTTTGTCGCTGAATCCCGCATGATAAATGGCGTCTGGATAGTTGTTACGGTCAGACATTATCAAAGTCTTTTGGGCGGCATATGCAGATTCCGATAGATTACGCCAAGAAATTTTAACATTCGTGCTGTCGTTTAAGTCGTTAAAAACTTTCATATCATCATAATTATCAGCCAAGGCATTCTTGGGAGATAAAACGTCAAAACTAATCGCATCTTTGGTTGCTATGATCGGGGCTGAAGTATCAGTCCATTGATAACCGAGACTATCAATATCAATTTCGGATGTTGAGTTGGAACCTTGGCACGACGATAAGATGATAGCCGATAAAGTTAATGCGATAATAATATTGTTTTTGTGCATATGAACCTCTTTATTTGAAACTCCCGATGAGGAAGCCTTTGTTGAAAAATTTTTGTACGAGCGGATAGAGGATAATAATAGGAATACTACTTACAATAATCGAGGAGTATTTGATTTGATTGGCTATTTTCGCCTGTTCGATAATTGTTTCCGCTGACCCTCCGGTGTTGCTAATAACCTCGGCCGTAATCAAGATGTCTTTCAATACCAATTGCAGCGGATAATATTCCTCAGTCGACAAAAAGACCAACGCATCAAAATAACTATTCCAATGTCCGACCGCATAAAAAAGAACCATGACTGCGATAATTGGTTTCGATAGAGGTATGACAACGTGCCAAAAAGATCTGAACTCACCACAACCATCCATGTGTGATGCTTCTAACAATTCCTCTGGAATGTTGGCCTGAAAGTAGCTCTTGCACACAAAAACATTCCATACCGATACTCCGCCAAGCACAATCATCGATAAGGGATTATCAACCAAACCTAATTTTGCAACCAATAAATAGTAAGGTATTAGACCTCCTCCAAAAAACATCGTAATCACAAAGAACCAAGTAATAAGTTTCCTAAATGGCAAATTTTTCCTTGATAGCGCCCATCCGGCCGGCAACGTTAACAATAAATTGAAGGCCGTTCCAAATACCGTATAAATAATTGTATTGCGATAACCAGTCCATATGAGCGGCTCGTTGAATAGACGGGCATAACCTTCGAAGGTAATCTTAATAGGAAAAAAATACACATCGCCATTAAAAATCGCATCCGGATCACTAATTGAGGCAATAATGATGAAGTAGAGCGGATAAACAACTATCAGCGTAAGTAGAAACAACACGAAACCGTTGACAAAGTAAAATATCTTGTCGCCAGTTGAATCTTTGTAGGGGCGAAGCTTCCTTCTTTTATTAAGGGATAAATGCATGCGAGTTTCTTTTACCATATGCTATTACCCGAAAATTTTCTGGCTGAGACATTAGCGATCACAAGCAAAATCACATTAATAATTGAATTGAACAAACCGATTGCAGTTGCATAACCGTATTCCCCAGTACCAAGGAATCCAATTTTATAAACATAAGTAGCGATTATTTCCGATGTTACGATATTCGCTCCAGTTTGCATCAAAAAAGCTTTTTCGTAACCTACTGACATCAAGTTACCAATTGATAATATCAATATAATCGAAATGGTTGGTATGATTGCGGGGATATCGATCGCGAAGATGCGTCTAACTCTCGAAGCTCCTTCAACAATGGCGGCTTCATGTAAATGAGGGTCTACGCCCGAAAGAGCCGCCAAATAAATAATGGCACTCCAACCAAAATCTTGCCAATTGCCCGAAAAAATAAACAAAGGACGAAATGCTTCTGCCTGTAAGAAATACGAATAAGCTTCCAGGTTTATTGAACGAGCAATATTGTTTATAAGACCGTATTCACCAAAAAATAGATATAACATGCCAACGAGAACGACTACGGAGATAAAATGCGGCGCATAAAAAATCGTTTGCAGTTTTTTGGCAATCTTCTGATTTTTCAATGAGTTAAGCATCAGTGCGACGATAATTGGAATTGGAAAGCCGACCAGAAAACCAAACAAACTTAACAGGAATGTATTAGTTAATAATCTCCAAAACCGAAATTCATTAAAAAAGCGTAGGAAATTTCCAAAACCTATCCAATTGGCATTGGGTCCTAATATGTCATCAACGGGGGTGAAATCTTGGAAAGCAATCACGATTCCATACATTGGTAAATAAGCAAAAATCAACACATAAATGAGGGCTGGCAGAACAAATAAAAGTAATCTCCAATTTTTTCTGAAGTTCTTTTTGAACGAAATTTTGACAAACTTCGTTTCTGGGGCCGGTTTTATCGCATGTGTTAAGGGCATACTTTTCTTATTTAATTGTAATTAAATAGACCTTAATCTCAAACAACACCTAGTTAAACAGGTAAAATATGTGCAAAAGCAACACTGAAATCGCTTACTATGAGCAAATGCACAAAGAGTGTATTATAAGAACGGTGATGAAAATGAAAAAAGCAATCAGAATAATCGATATAGCCAATGAACTAGGAATGTCTAGAAATACGGTCGCCAAAGCACTCAATGGAAATCGCGTGCCCGATCAAACGCGCCAGTCGGTTTTTGAAAAGGCAGCAGAACTTGGATATAAAGGATTGGGTTCATCACAACTGGAAACAACATATTTACGTAATCAAAAAATACTTATATTAACTTCGCACCCATTATCAAATCTAAGTTTTTTTATGGCACTTATACGAGGTATAGAATCAACGGTCAGAACATACAATTTTGAGTTATTGCAATACACGTTTAACGAAAATACAACTTATCGCGAGCTCAACGCTTACATTAAGGGGCTCAATCTAGATGGTATCATTTGTATCGAGTCTTTTTCCGAACGATTCATCAAACAAATATTGTCACTGGAAATACCCATAGTATTTATCGACTTCATGTACCAAGAGAAAACGATGCCCGGCTATTATGATATCGTCACCATGAGTGGGTTTCGTCAAGTCAAAGAAATCTGCGATTATCTAATTAACAAATATAATTTTACTACCTTCGGATTTGTTGGAGACTATCGGCATTGTCTTGGCTTTTATGAACGATTTGCGGCTATGCGTGAAGCCCTATTCAATGCGAAGATAGATTACGAACCGCGATATAGTTTATTAATGCAAGACACATTCGAATATGGCGAGGCTATTAAACTTAAAGAAAAAATCTTAGATATGAATCAATTACCCCAAGCATTTATATGCGCCAATGATTTTATCGCTTCATCAATGATTAAAGCGTTGACGATGGTGGGAAAATTGATACCGCGGCATATTTCGGTCATTGGATTTGATAATAGCGTTGAAAGTCGAGTCGTCTCACCAAAAATTACGACTGTTCATGTCGATAAAGAATTTCTTGGTAAACAAGCTTTGCTCGTTCTACTTAATCGTATCAAACACCCTAAAGAAAAAAACCGAATCGTCTATATTGATACGGAAATAATAATTAGAGAAAGTACGCCCAGTTAATTACTTAAGTGGACTGACCATATCTTTATCATCAATAAACGGATTGTTGATTATTTTTGACACTTGATAACGTTCCATCTTTTCGCTTGGATATGGAACAAGGATTGATGTTAAGGATTTTAAATCCGAATGTTCGTTTTTAAGCCACATTTGCTGCTCTTTTTCATCCAGTATCACCGGCATCCGATCGTGAATAGGAGCCATAACGTTATTGGCTTTCGTCGTGATGATGGCGCATGTGTATAGTTTTTTGCCATCTTTTTGTGTGAACGACGACCACAATCCGGCAAAGGCGATCAATGGCTGATCACTGACGATAAACCGATGTGGAAGCTTACCGCTATCGGTCTTTTGCCATTCATAAAAACCATCGGCGAGTATAATGCAACGACGCTTCTCAAGCGATGGTTTAAACGATGGTTTGTACATCAGCGTTTCCGCCTTGGCGTTAATCAGCGAGTAACCGATTTTGACATCTTCGGCATAAGGAGGCACGAGACCCCATTTAAGTTTTCCGAGTCGATATTTGGTTCCATCGTGGATGATAGCCCAAACCTCTTGCGAGGGCGCGATATTGTAGCGAGGGCGATATCCCGACATGTCCAAATCGAAAATGTCATACCGCGTCTTGACGATGCGAAGCAACTCTTCAAGCGATACCGTCAACGTGAATCTTCCGCACATAATGTTATTTTACCATCCATTAGTCAATCAGTTACTGCCTTTGGCGTAACTTTGGTTTAATATATTACATAGAGCCGTCAACATAATCATCGTGAGGTATGCAAATTGATAACGTATCTTAACCTGTCGCATTGGATTGACAACATGAAAGAACTATGTCAACCCGATGACGTTTTTTGGTGTTCGGGCACCGAAGAAGAATATCAGTCGTTTTTAAACCGCTTGGTCGAGGAAGGAAAAGGCGTAAAACTTAATCAAGCGACGCGTCCTGATTCATATGCGTTCTTTTCCGATCCGAGCGATGTCGCGCGAACTGAAAATCGCACCTTCATCGCTTCGCAAAAGTTTGTCGATGCCGGGCCGACCAATAACTGGATTAATCCCACTGAACTGAAGGCAAAACTTGAACAGAAATTTGCCGGCTCCATGAAAGGGCGCACGATGTATGTGATGCCGTTCATGATGGGGCCAATCGGTTCGCCGATGTCAAAAATAGGCATCCAGTTGACCGATAGTCTTTATGTGGTTGTCCACATGCATTTGATGACTCGCATGGGAAGCCACATTCTTGAAGAACTAAAAAAGTTAGGTTATTTCATCCCTTGTTTGCATTCGGTTGGTTACCCATTGGTTGACGGGAAAAAAGACGTAGCGTGGCCATGCGCTCCCATCGAAGAGAAATATATCGCTCACTTCCCGGAAGAACGCATGATTTGGTCATATGGTTCCGGCTATGGCGGCAACGCCCTATTAGGAAAAAAATGTCTCGCCCTTCGCATCGCTAGCGCCATCGCTCGCGATGAAGGTTGGTTGGCTGAACATATGCTCATTTTGAAAATCACGAACCCCGAGGGAAAACATAAATTCGTGTTGGGCGCCTTCCCTAGTTCGTGCGGCAAAACCAATTTAGCGATGATGGTGCCAACACTTCCGGGTTGGAAGGTGGAAACCGTCGGTGACGATATCGCTTGGATTTGGATGAAGGAAGATGGCCGTCTTTACGCGATCAATCCCGAATATGGATTTTTCGGTGTTTTGAAAAACACCTCATATACTTCCAATCTCAACGCGATGATGACGATTAGGAAAAACGCACTTTTTACCAATGTTGCCCTTACTGACGATAATGACGTGTATTGGGAAGGCATCGATGGTCCGATTCCCTCACATCTACTTGATTGGCGCTTAAAAAATTGGTCCCCCGAAAACAGCAATCCCCCATCCCACCCCAATGCTCGTTTCACCGTTAGAACTAGTCAATCACCAGTGTTGGCTCCCGAGTGGAACGATCCCGAAGGCGTACCGATTTCGGCGATTTTACTTGGCGGTCGCCGCGCGTCGACGATTCCTCTTGTTCATGAAAGTTTAGGATGGCGCCATGGCATCTTCATGGGTTCGATTATGGGTTCGGAAATAACTTCCGCGGCCATTAGCGACAAGATTGGGCAAGTTCGTCGCGATCCATTCGCGATGTTGCCCTTCATTGGTTATCACATTGGTGATTATTTGAAACATTGGATTGACATCGGACGGGAATCAAATTATCCATTTTTACCAAACATTTATTACGTCAACTGGTTCTTAAAAGACGATCAGGGCGATTTCATATGGCCGGGATTCGGTCATAATTCACGTGTCTTGAAATGGATATTTGAGCGTTGCGATCATTCAGTGGGGGCTAATTTAACGCCCATCGGATATGTTCCTCGACCAGAAGACATCGATGTCGAAGGCGTTCCGATAAAACCAGGAGCGTTAGAAAAATTAACCGAAGTCAATCTCGATTTATGGCTTCAAGAAGTTGATTCAATCCGCGGTTTTTACGATAGCATCGGCGAAAAATTGCCACAACAACTTGTCCTCGAACTAAAAAAACTCGAACGACGACTCAATTATCACCGGCAAAATCTCGAATTCAGCGAATTTTAAAAACCAAGAAGCGATTCCGTGTTAACATAGACACATAATCTTAAAAAAGTCTCATGTTAACTAACCACCCAACGACAACTGCCGCTTTGTCTTTGAGTTTACTCTCACTATTTTTTGGACTTGCATTCACGAATACTAGCAGATTAGTTTCCGTTAACGCCGATTCGATTTCTTATACGACGGATCTAGCCAACGGAATTTGGACTGACGCTGATGGTAATCTCGGGAATTCCGGAAGTTATAGCAAAGCCCCATTTGTGATTGACGAAGGCGAACATCGCTTCCTTTTTTCAGCCGGATTCATGTATAACGGCACCACGCCTCGGATTGGATCACACAATGCCGATGCCACGCAATACCACGATTTTGATCATCCGACGCTTGCGCCATTTCGCAATCTAATGAGTGGCCGTAATGCTGTCTTAGTATTAAATGATTCAATAACAAATGCTAAAATCACGAGCATGGTATTTTCAACCACCTATGTCGCTAACGCCCATCAATACATCGATATGATTTATTCCCTTAACGATGGCTTATCATGGCATCTAGCAGCCACTCCCAGCGGATACACCCGTGATGGTTTGACGATTAATTTTAATCATTCAATCGCCGGCAATCGCTTGCGGGTAGGCATCATGACCCGGTATGATTACGCAACTTATCCCTATCGATATTTGGTTAATCCAACTTTGTCTTTCACATATCTTGGATTAAGTCCCGATGAAGAGGCTGCGGCTTTAGCATCGTTAGTGGAAGCCTATACACCATGCGATAGTGATATCGACGGATTGACGTTGATCACACAAGATGTCGCTAACAACCTAAAAGATCAATATCAAAGCCTTAGTGCCGCGGCGAAAACTATTTTCGACAACAGCGAAATCTCTTTGGGAAACCGACATCTTGACCGATTGAATTTTTTGCTCCACAAACATTCAATCACCTTAAATTATGATGTTTCATCAATTCACGAAACTGAGAAAGATCATAATTGTCAGTATGCCATCTTCCCAGTTGTAATTTTAGGAATCATGGGCTATGTCATCACCAAAAGAAAACCACAATAAAAGGAAAGACCGTCGATTTGCAGTCTTTTTTGGCTGTTTATTAATAGTTTTTATAGCCGTATTAACGATGGCGATGGGATCTTTAGTGGCCCCAACGCGGACAAGAGGAACGTATTTATTAGCCAGCTATGATTTTAGAAGCGAAACGCTTCCGTCTGGTGTCATCACCGATGCGTTGCAATACGAAGAGGATGGGCATCACCGCCTGCTGCTTAATCGCATTGGCGCGCAAGTCGACTTAACGGGCTTCCAATCTTATCACCAGTTAATCGTGGAAACATCATTAAGCGGGCTAACTATCGAAGCTGGCGAAACACTTTTGGAAGATGTGCCGGTATTCACATTACAAAGTCATTATGATCAAGCTTTACGCAATTCTATATTCGTTTATCATGTAACGTTTAATGAAACCATGACCAGTATGTTCCCGATTGCCCGAACAAACAGAGTCGTCCTAACCATGAGTAATTTTGCATCGATGAATGATGCGCCAGGATTTGCTTATTCGCTACTTCTGTCGCACATACGCATTTACGAATTCGTGGCATAAAAAAAGCGGACCATGGAAATTCGGTCCGCTTAATCTAGTTAGGCTTGTAGGCGTCCGAGCGAAAGCGCCTCTTCGTTTATTTTCAACAAGTGTTCTTTTTTGGCCCCAAAGAATTGCGCGAGCGTTTTCATGACTTCGCTATTTGTGAATAGTTTGGTCGCCTCTAGATACGCTCCCAAAATGACCATGTTCATGACTTTGGGTTCGTGAAGCGTGGCTGCTAAATCATTAGCCGCTACGTCGACGCGACGAATTGAGCTTGGCACCTGAGGGGCTTTCATCAACGATGAGTTAAGAATCATTAAGCCATTATCTTTAACGAGCGGACCATACTTAACTAGTGAAGGTTCATTTAATGCTATGAAATGATCGGCCTTAGTAAAAATGGGAGAATAAATCGGTTGGTCGGATATCGTCACGAGGCAATTAGCGGTACCGCCTCTAGTTTCGGGACCATAAGTTGGAACCCAGACGCTATTGAGGTTTTCATTGCTGGCGGTAGCCGCGAGCAACTGGCCCATCAACATGACGCCTTGTCCGCCGAATCCGGCGATTCTAATCGTGATTGTCATTTTGCCACATCCTTATAAACCCCGAGCGGGAAATATTTGACCATGTCGGATTCAACCCATTTCATGGCATCGATCGGTTCCATGCCCCAGTTGACTGGGCAGGTCGATAAAATTTCCACGATTGTGAATCCACGCTTCTCCATTTGGTAGGTAAACGCCTTTTTGACAGCGGCTTTAACTTTGCGGTAATTTTGCGGGCTCGTCATCATCACGCGTTCGACATAAGCGGCCCCTTTGATTTGTGAAAATATTTCCGAAATCAAAATCGGGTTGCCTTGAAGCGCTGGATTGCGACCAGATTGGCTCGTCGTTGTTTTTTGGCCAGGCAATGTCGTGGGTGCCATTTGACCACCCGTCATACCATAGATGGCGTTATTAACGAAAATGACGGTGATGTTTTCACCCCGGTTAGCAGCATGAATCGTTTCGGCGATGCCAATCGAAGCCAAATCGCCGTCGCCTTGATAGGTGAAGACGGGATTGTCGGGCATCACGCGTTTGATACCGGTGGCCGTAGCACAAGCACGGCCGTGCGGGGCTTGTTGCATGTCGCAGTTGAAATATTCATAGCTAAACACCGAACAGCCGACGCTGGCGACGCCGATGGCGGTATCCATTAAATTGAGTTCTTCGAGCACTTCGCCGACGACTTTGTGAATAATGCCGTGGGTGCAACCGGGACAGTAATGCGTCAGTTTGTCGGTCAAACCTTTGGTTTTCTCGTATTTGATCATTTGACGGTCCACCTTTCATAGTTGATCACGGCGTTATGGATTTCCTCGGGATCGGGGACCATGCCGCCCGTGCGGCCGTAAAAAGCGATCGGCCAACGACCCTTGACGCCGATTTTGACGTCATCGAGCATTTGGCCCAAGCTCATTTCGCTGACCAAAATTCGTTTCACCGATGGTTTCAGTTCGTCGAATGCCTTATAAGGGAATGGCCAGAGCGAAATCGGACGAATCATACCGATTTTAATCCCGAGTTTTCGCAGCGATTCAATGGCGCTACGGGCAATGCGAGCGACCGAGCCATAAGCAACGATGACAATCTCCGCATCGTCTGTTTGGATCATCTCGTATTTGGTTTCATTGTCTTTAACGCGTTGATACTTGGCTTCGAGGTCGCGGTTATGTACTTCGAGGCTCGCGGCGTCTAGATATAAACTATTGATGTTGTTGCGGCGTCCAACGTGGTTTTTTAAACCAGTTGTTCCAAAATCTTTGGGTGGTACGTCGCGTTTGTTATATGGGGCGTCGATATCAACGGCTTCCATCATTTGGCCAATCAGGCCATCGGCGAGAATCATGACTGGATTCCGGTAGATATCGGCGATGTCAAATCCTTCTTTGACCAGATTAATCATTTCTTGAATCGATTCGGGGGCGAATACGATTACGTGATAATCGCCATTGCCGCCACCGCGCGTCGCTTGGTAGTAGTCGGCTTGTGATGGTTGGATGCCACCCAGACCAGGTCCGGCGCGCATGACTGAAACGATCAAACATGGAAGTTCGGAACCGCACAAATAACTGATGCCTTCTTGTTTCAAAGCAATGCCGACCGATGAGGATGAAGTCATTGCTCGTTTGCCGCATCCGGCAGCGCCATAGACCATGTTAATCGCGGCAATCTCTGATTCGGCTTGCACAAAGGCTTTACCATGCTCTGGTAATAATTTGCTTAAATATTCCGGAACTTCGTTTTGTGGCGTAATTGGATAGCCAAAATAGGCGTCAACGCCAGCTTTAATCGCGGCTAGGGCAATCGCGTGATTGCCTTTCAATAATTGCTTACTCATCGACTTGTTCCACCTTAATGACGGAATCGGGGCAAATCATGGCACAGAAGGAACAACCGATGCATTTGCTGATGTCAGTAACCGACACGAGCCGATAGCCCGATTGGTTCATTCTGGTCGGGTCCATCACCAAGATGTGGACCGGGCACACGTGATTGCATAACTCGCAGCCTTTGCAGGCGACGTTGTTGAATGTGAGACGGTGTTGTTTCAATTTATCCTCTCCTTGCTATCGCTTTATGTAATTTGAGTGTAATTCTTGAATCGTAGCGATGCGTTTTTTAGCGAACAATTTGGCGGCAAGTTGCGTATGGACTTTTTGCTCTTCGGCAATGGCGAAGATTTGTAATAGACGATTATAAATAAGCTTTACGTCAGCGATGACATTGTCGCGCTTATATCCGGTAAGTTCATGATACACGTTGATGAGGCCGCCGGCATTAATAACAAAATCGGGTGCATATAAAATTCCCCGATCGCATAACATTGGACCATGGATATCTTCCTCAAGCAAGACATTGTTTGCGGTTCCAGCGACGACTTTGGCTTTAATTTGGGGAATCGTCTTGTCATCGAGAATGCCACCTAAGGCGCAGGGGCTAAATACATCGACATCGAGACCATATATTTCTTCTGGTTTGACATTGATGACTTCAGGATGTTCTCTGGCCATGCGCTCGATATGTTTGGGATTGATTTCTGCGAAATAGATTTTCTTCGCGCCAGCTTCGATTAAGTAATTAATCAAATAGTAGCCAGTTTGACCCGCGCCTTGGACGGCGTAGGAATATTTGGCGATGTCTTCATCACCAAATTTATGTTTCAATGCGGCTTTAATGCCATAGAAAGCACCAAGCGCGGTCATTGGTGAGGGATTGCCTGATTTTCCTTCAAGTCCGACGACGTAATCGGTTTCCATGTGGACATAACTCATGTCTTGTGTTGAGGTATTGACGTCCTCAGCGGTGATGTAGCGACCATTGAGGCTTTGCACATATCGTCCCAAGGCGCGGAAGTAGGCTTCTGATTTGACTTTCGAGGCGTCACCGATTAAAACGGTTTTGCCTCCGCCCAGATTCAATCCGGCCGCGGCAGCTTTATAAGTCATGCCTCGAGCGAGACGCAGCACGTCCATGACGGCGGCTTCTTCCGACTCGTAGTTCCAAATGCGGGTTCCGCCCAATGCGGGACCTAGCGTCGTGTTGTGAATGGCGGTAATGCCACGAAGACCAGTCGTCTTGTCAAAAAAATAGACGACCTGCTCATAATTGTGTTTGGCCATATACTCAAACACTTTGAAATCGTTCATTTATCTCTCCTTATGTACGAATATCGTATTCATTATACAATAGGAGCTTCGTTTTTTTAAACCAAATTTGGTAGCGGTTTCATTTATGCTCGAATAAGTGCAAATACGCCCCGTAACCTTCTTTTTCCATGTCTTCTTTAGCAATAAAACGTAGTGAAGCGGAGTTGATGCAGTAGCGAAGTCCGCCTAATTTAATCGGACCGTCGTCAAATACATGACCGAGATGGACGTTACTGTCTTTGGTTCTTACTTCGGTGCGCACCATGCCATGGGAATAATCGTTTTTCTCGATTACTTGCGTTTCATCAAGCGGTTTGGCAAAACTTGGCCACCCACAGCCCGAATCGAATTTATCAAGCGAACTGAATAAGGGGTCGCCGGTAATTGGATCGACGTAAATCCCTTGTCGATGATTGTTCCAGTATTCGTTTTGAAACGGTGGTTCGGTCCCGTTTTGGAACATGACGTATTTTTGGAAAGGTGTCAGTTGCTTATGATCGTCTTTCTTGTTGTCCATCGCTGTTTTCTCCAAAAATCTTAAGAAAATATTTCATCTAATATGTATTCTTTGCTATCTACTATGTTAGCATTAAATTAATAATCAAATCTCAAGGAGACATTTTATGAAATCATCCGATATTAATCTAAAAGCGATTCCGCAAAAATTTAAAGAACTATTCGCCGACAAAAAACAATTTGTGTTCGAATGCATTCGTCTTGGTATTGTGTTTTTCTTCTTTATTTGGACGTTTGTTCCCTACTTCACTTTGAAGGAAACGGGGTTCGGCGTTATCGCCCATTTTAACATCGGACAACATGCCGGCTTCTTCGCCTTCATCATCATGTTGGCGTGGTGGTTGGCCTTTCTTATCTTCCCGCTGTCGTTATTGACCCCATTCAAAAAATTTAGCAATTTCGTACTACTCGGCATCGCCGGCATCGAATTGTTATATTGGTTTATTACCCTAATCGTCTACTGGGTTAACCTCGCTGATTTAAACGCCTTAAACATCCCGACGATGAGCATGCCACTGAATATCGGTTTTTGGTTCATTCTCATCCACATCGGATTTGTCGTGTTAATCGCGCTATTGCCAAAACCAATTAAAGCGTTGACGGACAAAATCGTCGTTGCCGCCTCATCAAAGAAACCGGCTCCTGCCCAAGAAGCGAAAAAAGAAGAACCGGTCGAGGCTAAAGAAGAACCCGTAGTTGAAGAAAAACCAGCGAAACCAGAAGTAAAAGAAGAGCCACCAGTCGAAGAACCAAAAAAAGAAGCAGTCGAAGAACCGAAACCGGAAGTCGAGAAAAAACCGGAACCGGAACAACCAAAAGAATAACGAACTTATCAATCAAACAAAAAACCACATCGCGCGATGTGGTTTTCTATTTTGTATGCGTAGACATAGGAACGGGACATGCGGTTTTCTTAATGCGATAAATGATCCAAACAAGTCCAAGCACAAGAATGGCCAGCGAGATGAGTTTGTATGGAAAACCTGCAAGAGGCAAAGCAATAACACCGAAGCTTATTCCAATCGCGGCGAAGAAAGAGATGACACATGGTGTGCAGCCATACGTTAAGATACCAAATAACACGCTCACGAACGATAAGTTGCTCGCCTTGCTCTCTTTTCCAACGAAATTGAATTGGGCGCTTGAGAACGTCAACATCAGTGTCGCCAAGACTGCCATCACGACGTTCACGAAAATATTGGCGATAACGAGCCATACCGAGAACTCGGCAGCCATCGTCGCATAACTCATGTTAAATGAATCAATCAATGTGTAGATGCCCATGAAAAAGGCAAAGAAAAGCGTGTTCATCAGGATGAATTTCTTTTCTTTTTGTTTTTGTAAAACAAGCGTTAGCATATTTTCAATATTATATCTTGGAATAACAATCAAAACCATTTCGACGCTTTTTCGGACACTTGAAGAGATTTTTATATAATCTAAACTATGTTTAACATAAAATATAATAGTCTAGCGTCACGGCGCTTGGAGGACGTATATGGATATTTTCAAAAAAGCTTATGACTATGTCGCAGTGGAGCAAATCAAAGAACTCGGCATTTACCCGTATTTTCATGCGTTGGAATCGCGTCAGGATATTCAAGTACAAATGGAAGGCGGTCGCAAGATCATGATCGGGTCGAATAACTATCTCGGTCTAACTAGCGATCCCCGCGTCATGAAGGCCGGCATCGACGCGATTAATGCGTTTGGCTCGGGCGTGTCTGGATCACGGTTTTTAAACGGAACGACGACGCTACATTTAACACTGGAAAAAGAGCTTGCCGAGTTTCTTAACAAAGAAGCGTGCGTAACCTTCTCAACTGGATTTCAAACAAATTTGGGTATCATTTCAGCAATTGCCACTCATGGCGACATAATCTTCGGCGACCGTGAAAACCACGCCTCGATTTATGATGGCGCCAAACTTAGTTATGCGCAATTTGTCCGTTATGACCATAACGACATGGAAGAGCTTGAACTTTTACTATCCAAGGCCGATCCGAAAAAGGGCAAGATTATCATTACCGATGGCGTCTTCTCGATGAGTGGCGACATCGCTAATTTGCCAGAAATCGTTCGTCTGGCCAAAAAATACGATGCCCGAGTCATGGTCGATGATGCTCACGGATTCGGAGTTTTGGGAAAAACCGGACGTGGCACCGCTGAATATTTCGGTCTTGAAGACCAAGTCGACATCATCATGGGCACCTTCTCAAAATCATTGGCAAGTTTAGGCGGTTACATGGTCGGCGATGCCAAAGTCATCGATTACGTACGTCATAAGTCGCGTCCTTTTATCTTTTGCGCAGCGATTGCTCCCGCTAACGCCGCTTCGGCACTTGAAGCATTACGCATTCTAAAACAAGAACCACAACGCCCCAAAGCGCTGCTTGATATCGCCGCCTACACGCGCCGTAAATTAATTGAAAATGGTTTAAAGATTCTTGATCACTCAATCGCACCGATCATCCCGATTTATACCTATTCGCAACTGAGAACGCTTGTGGCGTCAAAAATGTTATTTGACCGTGGCGTCTATGTTAATCCGGTATTGCCACCGGCCGCTCCTGAAGGACAATGTCTAATCAGAACGAGCTACACGGCGACGCACACCAAAGAATTGATGGACGAAGCGGTCGCCATCATAAGTGAAGTATTGCATTCGCTTCCGGAGCAAGACGAAGAGTTATTAGGAATGTTGCATGTCCAAAAATAAACTTGTCATATTGATTACGGGAGCCAGTTCCGGCATCGGACGCGCCAGCGCTGATTTTTTTCACAGCCTGGGGCATCAAGTAATTGGTTTATCAAGATCAAAACCCCAACTTCCCTATAACTTCGCTTTCTACCCCCTCGATGTCAACGATGAAGAGGGCATTAAAACCACGCTAGGAAAGATTCATGATGACTTTGGTCGGATTGATGTGCTTATTAACTGTGCGGGCATCGGAGTGTCGGGACCACTTGAAGAAACGAGCTTAGCCCAAGCGAAAAAGATTATCGATGTCAATGTCTTTGGCGCTTTGGCGATGAGTAAATACGCACTGCCATATCTAAGGGAAACAAAGGGAATTATATTTAATATCGGTTCGGTCGCCGGTCCGATTACGATACCGTTTCAAACGCTTTATTCGATGTCGAAAGCCGCGCTTCAATCGCTATCGGAAGGTTTGCGGCTTGAAGTCAAACCGCACCGTGTTCGCGTGGTCAGTATTTTACCGGGGGATACCAAATCGTCGTTTACGGCTAGACGAGAAAAGGTCACGGCTTCAGCGCTATACGAACCACGAGCCACGCGGTCAGTCGCTGTGATGGAAAAAGACGAGCGAAACGGCAAAGATCCGCTGACGGTCGCCAGAGCAATTAAACGCTTGCTCTACCGTAAGCATCCTCCAATCAACGTTACCGTCGGCTTCGCGTATAAAGTACTTGTGCTTCTTTCGCGGATCTTGCCCCGACGGCTTACCCAAGCAATCATATATTCGATATATGGAAAATAAGGCATCGGAAACGATGCTTTTTTGTTGCAAGATAATCAGCTTTCTTTCATAATGTAGATACCCTAGGGGGTATATTATGGAACATACATCCGCTGTTAAACACGTCAAGCATTTAGCGGCTCCGCGCATTCACCGTATCGTTGGCCAAGTCATGGGCATCGAACGCATGATCGAAGACGAAAAAAGTTGTCCCGACATCTTAACGCAAATAAGCGCGATTCGGGCCTCACTACTTTCCCTTTCGACGATGTTATTAGAAAACCACATTAACCACTGCGTCAAAGAAGATATCGCCAAAGGCGAGTTTGAAAAGATTGAAGAGCTCAATACGCTGTTGAGCCGCTTGCTAAAATAGATATGAAAATCGTAAAAATACGCGTCACAGACATGGATTGCGCCATGTGCGCTCGTTCAATTGAAAATGCCTTTGTCGATCAAACGGGCATCATTTCAGCCTCGGTCAACTTGTCGGAAGGATATGCCCGCATTAAATATGACGAACTCATATGGAATGAAGACAAACTAGCGATGCGCATTCGACAAAGTGGCTACACGCCTATGGCATTTGAACATAAGAAGACAATCAACTGGCAGCTTATTCGTCTACTGGCAAGCATCGTTTTGTCATTACCGTTACTTTGGACGATGATTGCCCACGCCGGATTACCTGATGCGCTCGTTGAAGCGCTGGTACCCCCATTTTTAATGCACCCGTTCACGCAGTGGGCGCTAGCGACGCCGGTTCAATTCGTAATTGGGGCGTCTTTTTACCGTCGCGCTTATTACAACATCAAGCAAAAAACAATTGGCATGGACGTGCTTGTCGCCTTAGCGACGACGATTGCCTATTTTTATTCGGTCTATGAAATATTCCGCCATCTTGACCATGTTTTGATGAGTGGTCATTATGATGGTTTGCTATATTTCGAGGCTTCTTCGGTCATCATCACCGTGATTTTGATTGGTCACTATTTGGAGCATAAAGTCAAACTTCGGACGAGTCGCTCATTACAGGAATTGATGGAATTGGCATCAAAAGAAGCACTCGTTTTAATCGATGGCAAAGAAATATTGAAGCCGATTGACATGATTCAAGCCGGAGCGCTGCTTCGCGTAAAAAAAGGTGAAAAGATTCCACTTGACGGCGTCATCGAAACAGGCAAGACGGTCATCGACGAATCGATGATTACTGGAGAAAGCGTTCCAGTGTCTCGCGATCGGGGCCAAGCCGTGATCGGAGCGACTTTGAATATGGGGGCGACCATCACGATGCGCGTTACCAACGAAATGGGCACATCGATGCTTGCTAAAATCATTCAAGCCGTTGAAGAAGCACAGCAGCAAAAACCGCGCATTCAACGAATTGCTGACATCATCTCTTCGATATTCGTACCTACGGTCGTTGTCATTGCTTCAGTCGCTTTCCTCGTCCACATGCTGTGGCTCAATCCGGGCCAGTTTGATCCGGCTTTCTCAGCAGCGATTGCCGTGCTGGTCATTTCATGTCCGTGCGCTTTGGGCTTAGCGACTCCGATGAGCATCATGGTCGGATCTTCGCTTGCCGCTAGAAGCGGAATCCTATTTAAAAACGGCACCATCTTCGAAAAAACACCAAAAATAACCGCCATCGCCTTTGACAAGACGGGTACATTGACCAAAGGGCAGCCTCAAGTGACTGACGTACTCGGTAGCGAGTTTGATATCCTTGCGAGTATGGAGTTAGCTTCTAGTCATCCGCTGTCGTTTTCGATTCGCGAGGAAGCCAAACAACGAGGTTTGTCGTTAATCAATTCATTGCTGGTCGATGAAGAAGCCGGTGCCGGTTTAACGAGCAATCACAACGGTCATGTCTATCGAGCCGGATCGGTATCGTTCATTTCACAGCATGCCAAAATCAACCAAGAACAATCACGGCAAATCGATGATTTCCACGGCCAAGGGAAGACGACTGTTTTATTAGCGCAAGACAGTCATGTGGTTACGATTGTCGCTATCAAGGACGTCATCAAAGATAGTGCTGCCACGGCAATTAGAAAATTGCAACAGCAAGGTGTCACCACCTATCTAGTCAGCGGTGATCATCCACAAGTAGCGTTATCATTGGCCCAAGAAGTCGGCATCCCACAAGATTGTGTCAAAGCGGGCATGACCCCATTTGGCAAAGCCGATTTCATCAAATCATTGAAAGAGTCTGGTCACAAGGTTGCCTTCGTCGGTGATGGCATCAACGATGCCATCGCGCTTCAAGAAGCCGATTTATCATTGGCGATGGGTACTGGTAGTAGCGTGGCCATCGAAACAAGCGACGTCACGCTTTTGTATAGTGACCTTGATGCCATCGTGCATACGTTGACGATTTCTAAAGCCGTGTTGAAAAACATCAAACTCGGATTTTTCTGGGCGTTTAGCTATAACCTATTTGCGATACCGATTGCCTTTATGGGATTGCTATCGCCGGTAGTGGCTGCCGCGGCGATGGTCGTCAGTGACGTAACCGTCGTTTTGAATGCCTTGCGCTTATATCGATTGAAATTAAAGAAATAAGGAGTCGCACAAATGATTTATAAAGTTAGCAACATGTCATGCAAACATTGCGTGATGCGCATCAGTGAAGAGTTGCAAAAAAACGGGATCAAGGCAACGATTGATTTAGATAGCCAAACCGTCGATGCTGCAAGCGATAAGGTTCCGGAATTACTCGAAAAAATCGGATATCACGTCGTTAAGTAATCGTTCGTTTCGCTAAAACGTAATTAAAAAATTGTTCGACTTCGGCTGCCGAATCGAATTTTGCCAAATAATAGTAGTCGCCCATACCATCGCTGATGATTGGGGCGTAAGCTCCATGCATGAAAATGTTTGCCCCATAAGTTTGTAACACATCCTCGTGGGAATGAGCGTAAGTGAAATTTTTCCTTCGTGAAGGAGCGCCGACGTAATATGTCGGACTACCTGCGGTAAGACGTACTTGATCATAGGCGACGACATCGGCCCAAACTTCGTACAATGACATGTGTGTAGCCACCGAAATCATTTCGGGCGTATATCCTCCCGCCGGTCTCATATTGACTTCAAGGGCGACTAGCTCGCCTTTTTTTCCTAAGTGAGGATAATCTTTGTTTAAACGGAAAAATTCGAGATGGAAAATCCGCCGTGATAAGCGATAAGCCTTAACAATGCTTTTACCATACGCTGATAAATCCGCAGCAACTGTGGGCGCGGTGTAATACATGTCGTCACCCATATCGTTGACAACCAGATAATTAGGCATCGGGAAAACATTGCTGGCTTCAAAAACAACATCACCGTTACTATCGCAAACGCCGTCATAGGACACGATTTGCCCATCGATGAATTCTTCCATGATGTAAGATTCTTGTTGTTTCGATGTGAAGAATTTTAGCAATTCTTGCTCATTGGTTATTTTGTATGAATGGTTGGAACCCACGCCGACGTTTGGTTTGACAAAGACGGGGTACTCAACTTGATCGATGAAGGGTCGACAACTTTCATAATCCGATATTAGATGCCAGCGCGCTGAGGGAACGTTGGCCGCCCGAAAATAGCGTTTCATGATTGATTTGGCCTTATAATCTTGAACTTCGGGATATCCAACTCCTGTTTTGATATTGAAATCGGTTCTTAATCTGGCATCGGTTTCCAGCCACCATTCGTTATGCGATTCGATGCCATCGATGTGACCATACTTGAATGCATAAAAGGCGACGGCTTTATACATTGCAGCGTAGTCATTCATGTTTTGGCAGTAATAATATTCTTTTAATGATTGTTTGACGGCATCGCTAAGTTGGTCATATGGCGTGTCGCCGATACCAAGCACGGTAAAACCTCGTTCTCGTAACGCGATTGCGAATTTGTAGTAAGTATCGGGAAATTGGGGTTAAATGAGAATATAGTTCATGCC
>DAOSDC010000004.1:0-100797 GCA_035361955.1 Bacilli bacterium | reverse complement strand
CGGGTCGGACCGACTACCCATACTTCAAAACCGTCCACTTATTAGAATCAAGCGGTTTGAATACGTTTATCAATGGTAACCGAGCCACTAACGATACGCTGTTCCAAGAAGGCGACACGTTCAGCCCAAGCAAACACTTCTCGGCTTTCCCAATCTTTGAAATCTATGACAAAGATAACTTATCGGGCAAGTTCAATTCTAACGAAGACATTGGTTATGAGATTGAGATCATCTCGATTACTGCAACCAAGGCCATCGTTGAAATCACGCGTATCGTCTAATCATTCATGATTGTGGATTAAGGCTGGGGGTTAAAGCCCCTAGCCTTTTTCTTTTAAAAAACTTGATAGCCCCACTTACTTGGTTTGAGTACGTTTATCGTGTTAGCATGAACTTACAAACAATGATAACAATCGATTGTTACAACACGGAGAAATATCCATGAGACGTAATTATTGGCTAATTGGACTTTTATGTATCCTGACATTAAGTAGTTGTGATTTTAACTTTTCTTCAACTACTTCTTCCAGTTCATCTGCATCGAGTTTACCCGAAGGTGTGACCCCGATTCCGGAGACACCGGAATCTGACGACAACCTTCCAAAACCCCCAATGCCTGAGTACACGGAATTTTGGGACGTTAATAGCGTCGTTGAATTTAGGTTTGATATCGAACCCGAGCAACTTCAAAACATTTCCGATTGCGGTGGCTATAAAGACGATTGGCGCAACACCATGTATTTCCCGATTTTGGTTCATCTATTCCTAAATGATACTCACTACATAATCGATGAAGTGGGAATGCGGTTAAAGGGTAATACCTCTAGACACCCGTTTGTCGAAAACGGATCAATCAACGACTCGATGCCGGGCTTTAAACTTTCGTTTAATGAAACGTGGACCGATGATTATTATGAATCGTATGGACTGCGCAAAAGTTGGCAAAACGACGAACCCGATTATGAAGCCCGACAAGCGCGCCGGCTGTTTGACATGGAAAAGCTTGATTTCAAATTCAATCGTCCTAACGATCGAACCATCATCAGCCAACCATTCGCCTTCCAACTATTTCGGGCGTATAACGATATTGCCACGCAATCGTCGATGGCCGCCCTTTCCATCAATAACGGCACGGAAACCGTCAACATGGGCATTTATATAACTAATGAGGCAATTGATAAAACGTTAATTAGACGCCACTTCTCGAAACCGGAAACGCAAGGCGATTTGTATAAGTGCCTATGGCCAACCGACTTCTTAATCGAAAACGTTTGGGGAAGACGCACCATTTATGAAGAAGGTGGCAACTATTACCCCGATCCGACGATGATTGGCATTGAAGATGATGTTGCTGGCTATCATCCGACCTACGATTTAAAAACCAATCGAAAAACAAGCGATCACCATGCGCTTGTGAATATGATTAAAACGCTAAATTTAAGCACGCATTTGTCCGGTAATGATTTGATTGCAGCCCTCGAGGCGGTCATCGACATCGATTCATTCCTCAAATTCGCCGCTATCTCTTACCTAACCGGCAATCCTGACGACTTGCGTCACAATGTCAATAACCTCTACTTATACTTCCATCCCGTGACTGAAAAAGCTTATTTCATCCCTTACGACTATGATTGGTCGCTTGGTGTCGCCTGGAACGATTGGCTCGGACAGGCCATGGCAAACCTTTATCCCCACTATGCCGGTTCATATGTGGCGACCAATCCTGACAGTTCGATGCAGTTTCAACAAAATCCGCTTTACTGGTACACGATATGTTACGAAGCAAGCGAAATCGACCAATATAGCGACCTATACCCGCGCATAGATGCGTATCGCGATGCCTATGACGATTACGTGATGGCGGTGGCATCATCAAGCGAATTCAGTTTTGCTAGTTATGAGTCAATGTTTGACACATACAAAAACAATTACGAATCGTTTGAAAACGATCTAGTCGAAGAGGATTACTTTTCAAGCAAAGACATCTTCCTAAATTACCGAACGGCAATCATCGCCCAAGTCAATACGGCCTATGGTCGCAGTTATACTTAATCAAAGATTTAATTATTCATCACATATAAAATATTGATATTCGTTAAATTACTAGGTAGAGACCTCTTTCATTCTTCTCCATTAATCAATTAATATGAATTTGGAGATTTAATTAAAGGCGGTTGTTTCATGGAAAGAAAGAAATTGTTCTCGAATATCTTTTTGTCAATCATCAGTGTCACCATCTTTGCCCTAGCAACGACAACCAAAAACGAAACGAGCTATCAAAACGCCGCTGGCGGTGACACCGAATACACACTTGAATTCAGTTATTACCAAAATCGATTAGCAAGCGGATCATATAACGTCAACGGCTATTCGGGCACATCCAATGCGATAACTAACCTTGGCAATCCGGTCGCCTTTAATTATGGGGGCCTACGCAACCCAACGACGATGATGTGGCAAAGCATTAACACGAATGGCTATATTACCAATACAGCGCCCTTAAACGGCATGACGACGATTATTATTAACAAATATAGTTCAAGTGCTTCATTTGGCATTTACTGGTCGCACGACACATCGTTTAGCGAATCGCGTTATCAAGCGTTCACGTCTGCCTCACCAACAACCGTCGTCTTTAATTTCAATAATTACTTGCCTAATTACATTCGGATCAAAGCGTTAGCCTTATCGGAAATTTCCAATATCGCCATCTTTTATTCTTGTCAAAATAGTTACCGCACACTAACGGTCGGTGATAACCAAGCGTATGTCGGCTTCGTGACTGGAGGCGGTACGTTCTTGATTGGTCAATCGGTGACCATCACGGCCACGCCGTATCAAGGCAATACATTTTCGGGTTGGTATGATGGGGATACGCTTGTGTCAATGGATAATCCTTATACGTTTGCAATGCCTGAGGTGGATACCCATTATACCGCCCTATTCACCCGTAACTATTACGAACTTACGCTTGCAAGTAGCGATGAAAGCAAAGGTTATGTCGAAGGAGCGGGCTCTTACGCTTATGGAACTTACGTGACCGTTACTGCCACCGAACTAACGGGGTATCAGTTTATTGGCTGGTATCAAGGAGAGACTTTGAAATCGACCGACGCCAGTTATCAGTTCATGATGCCATATAACGATTTGTCCTTGACTGCGCAATTCGTCACCCGTTACGACTTATACATATATAGCAAAAACTCGAGTCTAGGCACCGTGTCAGGCAGCGGGTCATTCGGTGAAGGCACGTCAGTGACGATTACGGCTACGCCAAACGAAGGGATGTATTTCCGCGCTTGGCAAGACGGTGATGAAAACGTCATTTCAAGAAACGCCACTTATACATTTACGATGCCTAGCGCCGATTTGGCTTATTACGCCGTATTTTCGGAAACGCTTCCGCTGGAGCCGGGCGATATTTATGAATTTGGCACATATCCGCAAAGCAAAGTCACCGATAGTGCACTGCTGACCTCGCTAAGTAGCGCCGCCGGAACACTACCTAGTAGCAGCAATCCGCAAGCTTGGACCGATTATGGCTATTATCAATATGAACAAGTGACATCGTTCATGTGGTATATCGACATCGACTACAACCTTGACACATATCGCGGGGTATATTTTTCTAGTTATCGCCCGATTGAAACCAGCGATGGTGCTGATCGCACGACTTCGATCCAAGATGAAAACGGATATCTAAAGGAAGCGACTTATTGGTTTAAATACGAACCGTTGGCCTGGCGCGTGCTCGATGTAGTCAATGAGCAAGCGTTACTAATGTCAAACGTGATTATCGATTCCCAAGACTTCCATCAGACTTCATCAAGCACGGTTATCGGAGAAGATAGTTATTATAGCAACAACTATGAATATTCCCGCATTCGCGCTTGGCTTGCCGATAGTTTCTACAATTTGGCATTTACGTCCGCCGAAAAGTCGTTGATCACCACGACGCTAGTCAATAACGGTTTATCTTCAACGCTCAATTCATACAACGATTATTTATGCGCCGATACCAGTGACAAAATCTTCTTGCTCAGCAGTGGTGAAGCCACCAGTGCAACTTATGGGCTTGATAGTGAAGCTTCTAGACAATTAGCCGTCAGCGAATACGCCAAAGTAAACGGCAACGACTTTTATCAAGGAAAGGGTAGCTGGTTACTCCGCACACCGTATTATTTGAGTCCATTCTCTTATATCGTCTATGATGTTTCCTTCACCGGCACGGTAGGAATGAGTAACGTATATGAAACGAATTCCGGCATCGTTCCCGCATTGTGGTTTCAACTATAAATAATTAGGAAAAAATCGCTATAATACTCCTATGGCGTTTGTTCCAAAACACGAGACGATTAGGCAATTACGACTACCAACGAATCGCTGGCAATCGTTTTTTGATTGTGTAGTTAACAAAACGTCGACAACACTTTTATTGGGACTATTTGTTTTTATCTTTTCAATCCCTTTATTGCTTGTTTTAGGTATCTCCAATATTCTTGTCTACGACATTACGATGCAAATTAGCGAAGGTCTGATAACCGAAGCGGGTGCCGCAACCCGAATCTTCGATACACTCAATGCCGCTAATCTATTACTTATTCCCTCACTAGTTGTTTTATTTATCGGGTTATCAGGATTAACGCGGGTAACTAGACGCATGATCTTCCAGGAACACATTGCTTTTATACATGATTTTAAACAGGGCGTTAGCAGCAATTGGGCTTCGTTTTCATTACTGGCCATCGCCTTAGGTATTTTACACTTCGTTATGATGTTACTAGCCCGTTTAGGATACTTTTGGGAAGCCGCTTCTTGGCTTGACGTCACCCTAGCCATCGGCATCGGCGCACTGGTACTCACATTTTTAATCACGCCGTTTGTGCTATTCCAAACCGATTTATATAACCTTTCTTTTGGGGGCAAACTGAAAAACTCATTTTTGCTGGGGATGCGTACGGCGCCGGTCACACTTCCGTTCATGCTGGCTATCTTCTCGCCTTGGTTGCTCCTGCTTATTCGTTATGATGGAGTTGGCTACTTTATCGTGATTGGACTATTATTCATGATGGCCGCGCCACTACAGTTTTTAGCGATTCACGAATATACATTATCCGTACTTGATAAATTCGTTAACAAAACGAATCATCCCGAAATTTACGATAAGGGAATCTACCGCCATGCCCACGATTGAGTTAGTTAACGTAAGCCACTATTACTTTAATAGTAAATCTAATATCGCCACGGCGGGGCTATTTCAAGTTTCCCTAATATTGCCTGATTGCCACTTCATCATCATTGAAGGTCCCTCGGGCTGCGGTAAGACGACATTATTAAAAACGATCGCCGGCTTGTATACTCCCGAAGAAGGCACAGTATTATTCAACGGCATTGATGTTATCAATACCCCTGCAAATAAACGCAGCGTTGGATTAGTCAGCCAAGAATACTCCCTTTATCCAAATAAGACGGTGTTTGATAATATTGGTTATCCACTTAAGGTGTCCAAGGTTCCTCTTGAGGAGCTGCGTCAGCGCGTCAGTGAAATATCGCAGTTATTAGGCATTGACTTGCTGTTATCAAGGAAGCCTCGTGTATTATCTGGCGGGCAGCGCCAACGCGTCGCCCTAGCGCGCGCCCTTATTCGCCGTCCCGATATTTTGCTACTTGATGAACCGCTATCGAATGTCGAAGGACCACTACGAGATGAACTATTAAAACTTTTATCAACATTACAAAAACGTTTATCGATGACACTAATCATGGCCACACACCAAGTGGCGGAAGCCGCACGTTATGGCGATGTCATCGTCAGTATGGAAAATGGTTCCATCATTTCAATCAAAAACATCAATCAGGACACGATATGATCCGAATATTTGACGACCAATACCCGATTAATTACAAGTCCGAGCTAAGAAAGATGGCTTTGATTATGGGCATTATTTTGCTGATGACGATTGGAGTCAGCGCACTGATCATTGTTTACCGTCACATACTAGGCTCCCTATTAGCGCAACTTCTCGGCATCGCCTTTTCGTCAATTGGCTTTATCGCCATCTTCATCATCGTGTTTGAGCTTGTCATACCCGCGAGCATGAAGGCCAATCTAATCGCCCGTTTAACATCAAACGAACATCGTAGTATCACCGGTAAAGTAATTAGCATATCTTCACGACCAGAATTCCATTTGATGCAACCTTTTAACAAGCTAAAAATCGAAACCGGTGAAGGAATATTGGAAGTTTATCTTTGGTGGCCGACCAAAGCTCCCTATCCCCAGATTGAAGCGACCATCAAGGCATCGTTAGCGGAAAACGTCATCATGGGGTATGAAACGCTATGATCTCCCGTTATCAAAAGATCTCTTTAATATCGATATCAATCATCAGTTTGATGACGCTGACTTGGACATGGCTTTTTAGTGCGCTGGACACCCCAAAAGACAGCGAACGAATTCAATTATTTTTAGCCACGAATGAGTATCGTGAGGATTTGGAAACCGATATGGAATCCGGTCTTGCCAATATCGGCGTCAAAGACGTGATCATTACCGCGGTTGCCCCCGATAGTCCGTATTTCTTCACGATGCTATCAACAATCGGCATCCTTGATTGCGATTTGTTATTACTGCCCGAAACAGTTATTACTGGTATCGAAGACATCACGAATTTTGCTCCATTAGAAGCAAGCGTGCTTGCCGAATATGACATTACCGCTTCACAATACGATTACTTTACTTCGGGTGTTTATAACTACGCTATCAAGATCTATGATGCGGATAGCACCAACAACCTAATCGACCGTTACTTTTCAATTACCAGCAGCGATGATTACTACCTAGCGATTAACGCCAACACCGTCAATAGCGGTTCCTATTCAAAAGCGGCCGGAACAACGTCCAACCGCTCGTTTGACGCATTAGCGTTTTTGCTTAACGAAGGTACCACCTTATAGATGGAAAATGTATCCTCTTAAGCGATAAGTATAAATATTATCAAATGGATAAGTATTAAGTCCGGTCGAAGTCACGACCCATATTTCATCTGAATCGATAATGCGTCCATAACTATCGGTAACAAGCGCCGAATTGTGATTGCGGGGCCAGCCCGTTTCATCAGGACCTCCGAAGCCGACCATCGTCCAAGTATAGTTCATGCCAAGCATCGCTGCATCGATATCGTCAAAATCATCCATGCCATCGATATACGCTAAAGCGAAATGCGAATTTACGAGTGTGCGCGTACCATCGGGCGGATCTTTAACGCCACCGCCTGATAACACATACAGACGTCCTAATGCTTCATCATAGGCAATTTCGACATATGAAATATAGTTTTGGGTATTGTTAGGACGCTTCAAACCGTTATTGATTAACCTTGACCGATAAATTTGGGTCGGGTCGTCCAAATTGGAAAAGTCCCATTTTTCAACGCTGACGCCAATCGAAGCGTTCATGTAATAAAGTAGCACGACGCCTTGTCGATCGACCGATAATAGCGAGGGCATGCCATTGCCCCATGTTCCGGACACGTTATCGCGTGACCAAGGCACGATTGGATTGAGATGGTCGAGTTTAATCCATGGTCCCTCGGGGGCTTTAGCAACGGCCAGGCCAGTTTCATTGTTCGAATAATCGTCGGTGACACAGCCAAGGTAAGCCATCATGTAGTTATATACTTCTGACTCCCACACGAACCGTCCTTTAATGACCGAAGGGTCACATGCATGACGACCATCCCAGGTATCGATCGTTGGCGCAATAACGATTAGTTCGTCAGAGAAAATCCATTTGCCATCGTCTTGTTTCTCGCCCCGGCGATAGGCGATATGATCCATGATAATCGCCGTCGTTTTGTTAGTGCAATACCAAATATGGATAACATCTTTACCATCTTCCATTTCACGGATGACCGTTGGCGCATAATTGAATTTTTTCGTCGCGTCGATGTCTTCGCCAAATAGCACGCTTTCAAACTCAACCGGAACCGGTCCATCAATCACAATTCGTTTAATAAGCGTTATCACTAAATCTTGTCCGAATTCATCGGCGGCGTATGTAATCTTGGAATCTTCAAAATCATACGCATACACATATGTTTGACTGTTTGATGTTTCCGTTAGCGTAGAACCTACGATCGTATAGGTACCATCGCGGTTGGTAATTTGTCCCAGTTGACTGACAAACACATTCATGGTTTGATCATCGCGAAGTGTTATTTGATATAAACTGTAATCACTCGTGATGTCATACTCATCAAGATAGGCTGATTCTAAATCGTATATGCCGGCGACCGAGGCATAATCGAACTGGCTCGAAGAACTGGCGCAGCCACTTGCTAAAGCCAACGTCAAAGCCAAAAAGGCCAGGCTTTTGATATGTTTATTCATGATTTATCGTCTCCGTGTAGTTTCAAATGATAGCCATAGATGCGATAACTATGCAGCGATTGCCAAATGCCCTCACGGTCAGGATGCTGTTTGTTTAAGGCGCTGACGGTATAACCGATCAATAGTTCGCTTGGATTATGAAGATGCCCATATATATCCGCGAATAAACCGGGATTGTGGTTTTTAGGATATCCCGAAACCGTCTCATCGATTACGCCAAGTGATTCCCAAGTATAGGCTTTATCAAACAAACCTGCCATCGGAAATGTTTGGTTTTCTCCTAGAGAAGTTTTAAGTATTGGAAGCGCATTAGAAATATAAGTTGGCTGATCGGTGCCTCGCACGCGCATATCGCCAGTCGCATACATTATGTTATTTGCTTTATCATAAGCAAAATCGGCGTTACCGATTACATCTTGAACACCTAACAAGTTGATATAACCGTTGTCGCGGATGCGCACAAAACCAAGCTTTTTGGGCTCGTCAAGGTTTGATAAATCCCAATGCTCAGCGCGCGTGAATGTTTCATTAATGCCGACGTTATAGAAAATGATGCACTGACCGAGTTGATCCACCGATACGACACATGGTTGCCCATAGCCCCAGTGAATATGCGGACCGACATAATCGAGTGAACCGATAAAAGGTATCAGCGGGTTCTTATCGTATTTGATCCATGGTCCTGCAATGTTTTTAGAAACGGCAATACCCGTTTCGTTATCGGTGCAATCGTCCGTTACGCAGCCAAGATAAACCATTAAATAATTATATGTTTCTTGATGATATTGAAACTTGCCCTTTATGACTGATGGGTCACACGTATGACGCTGATCCCACGTTCCCTTCGTGGGTTCAAGCACTAACCGCTCTGGCGAAAACTTATAAACCCCATTTACTTGTTTCCCAGTTCGATAACCGATGTAATCGGTAATATTGCCACTGTCTTTGTTAGTGCAATACCAAACATGGAGCGTATCGCCTTCAAGACGTAAGCACGGGCAATAGTTATAGAAGTTGTCTGTTAAACTTTTGCCAAATAGCATCATAGCTCCATCAAGTAGCCGTGCAACCGATATGTGTGCAGTGCCGGCCACTGTCCGCCTGATCCCCAATTGGGCTGGTCGGAGTTTAAATCGCTTTTGGTAAAGATAATCGGAATTTGATAAGGATTCATGAGCCAGCCGTATTCATCGGTGACTAAGCCCGTATTGTGAACGCGGGCCATCCCCGTTTCGCCGGGTCCAATCGAACCAACTTTTTGCCAGCGTAACGTTACCGGTTCGAACAAAGTTTCGCCGATGACTTCTTCAATGCCCAAATTGATGTATTGGACAGTGTTTGCTTCCGTGAGCCAGGTCGGTTCTTCATCGCTGGCATATGGGAAATCTTCTTTAATGACATAAAGACGTTGATTAAATGCATCGTAGGCAAAATCGGCGTTATTGATTACGTCAGCGCCTCCCGAGGCATTGACGATACCGGCATTAGACACATTGGCCGCCGCTAGTTTGATGGGATCATCAAGATTTGATAAATCCCAGTGTTCGACATATTGGAACGTCCCGGTGGCGATGCCTTTGGTGTAGAAAAGCAGTACTTGGCCGGCTTTATCGACGGAAACGAGTGAAGGTTGCCCATAACCCCAAGTCCAGCGGTCGTTAACATATTCGGGTGATTCGTAATAATTGGCAATCGGGTTGATGTGATTCATCTTAATCCACGGACCTTCGGGTGCTTTGGAAATAGCGATGCCGACTTCGTTACGACTCGAGTCGTTAGTGACACAGCCTAGATACGCCATTAGATAAGAATATTGTTCGTCTTGGTATTCAAAATCGCCCTTTATGACTGAAGGGTCACAAGCGTGACGCGAATCCCAGGTTTCTGGCGTCGGTTCGAGCACTAATTCCTTGTCCGAGAATATCCATCTACCGTCACCTTGCAGTTCGCCCCGACGATAGGCGATGTAGTCGGTCACGTTGCCAGAAATGCGATTCGAACAATACCAAATGTGCATGATGGCATTGCCTTCCATTAAGATGGTCGGACAGTAGTTATAAAAGTTCTCATCTAAACTCTCGCCGAATAGTTCCTCGTCAAATGCGCGTTCGCCAACTGTCGCGGGGCGTTCCCGTGTCACATCGGCATAGGTCAATATCACATTACGGCGATTGATACGTCCGATATAGGTCAGCGTACCTGCGGTTTCATCATAATCAAAATCGTAATACTTCAATCCAATCATTACTAATACGCCATCGGAGTTTTCGGCATAGTGGCCTTCTTGGACCGTTAACCCAAACGCATCGAGGTCTTCGAGTTTCGCGGTATAGTCATCATTAAGCGTCAAGGCTCCGAAAACATACTGGGGCATGGCATCAAAGCCATCAATGTCGTGCACGGTTTTCGCATAAACGCCGCCATAGGTCGAACTGAATTCGCTACTTGATAAGGACGAGCTGCTGCTTTCTGGTAGCGAAGAGCTAATCGGCGCACTGATTGAAGCGCACGAAGAAAAAATAAGTGGAAGTAAGAGTAAACCAAAACGAGACATGTAATTTCGTTTCATATTTGTCCTTTCGTGATATGAAGCGAACCCGGGAAGCGGAATGAATCCGCCTCCCGAGTAAGTTGCCAATTAGGCGGCTTCGTAGATAATCGTCGCCAAATGTTGCGTAAATAGATAATTTGGCGTATCGGCTTCGAGTTCACTGACGTTATAAATGATTTCAATGGATGTGGTTGATAACACATGTCCATATTCGTCAGCGACGATCGTGCCGGAATAGAGCCGTTCATAAAGCGCGTCTGGCGTATCGAGGAATACATAGACTCCCAAACTTTCCCAGCCGTCGCCCTGATCGGTAGTGTAGAGTTCTGCTTCAGCGATTTTAGCTAACTCGATGCGTGTGGAAACGCGAGGCCGTTGACTGGCTGCGGGTGAATAGTCTTTGACCATGTAAAAGTCATGACCCGTGCCGTCATAGGCAAAGTCAGCGTTAGGAATCATCGTTTCCGGATCGCCACTTGAGAGGTTGCCGTTATTGGGAACCATCACAAAACCTGAAATCTCGGCATTCGCAAAATCGGCAATGTCGACGTCAAGGAAATAGCTGTAATGGCCATAAGCATCGGCCCAGGTCCAGAAAAGGCGAACAATCGACTCTTTGTCGAGGTTGACGAGCGCTGGAGCGTGGAAGCCAAGATATGTTTCCCCATATACTTCATCATCGTATTCAAGCACCGGTTCGGTGCCGACTTTGACCCAGGTGCCCAGCGGATCGGTTGCTAAAGCAATACCGATCGAATTGGACATACCGGTTGCTAAATCGGTGCCGTGGTAGGCGAGTAGATACGAATAGGTAACCGTATTGTAGACAAATTCCCCTTTAGTAATCGCTGGACCGCCGATATATTGATCCCAGCCGCTGGTCGAGGGTGTGATAATCACGTGTTCCTCGCCATAAAGGTGACCGTTACCGGTGCTGAACACGCCGCGGCGAATCGCAATCACGTCATCTTCTTCGCCCGATTCGGCATTGGTGACATAGACTAACAACCGATCGCCGTTAGCTTCTTCGATGACGTCGGCGTCTTTAATGTAGTGACCAGTCGCCGGAGTTGGTAAACCATAGACCGGAGCCGGTTCTTCGCTTGAAGGCGTGGAACTGGGCGGAACTGAGGTCGATGGCGCGCTACTGGTGGTCGGGGTTGACGAACTGGAAGGAGCAACGCTACTTCCACAAGCCGAAACGACGAGTGCAATCGCGATTCCGGCAAAAACCATTAATACTTTTTTCATATCGTGCTCCTTAACCAACCAAATCCATCAACTCGGGAATCGAGGTGCCGGTCACGAATGGTGACGACCAAGTCGGCGTTGTTGAATAAGCGCCGAACTTATTGACGGAGAATGGCATATTCAGATATGAGGAGGAGTGGATCGTAATCGCCAAATAACTGACGGTCGTTCCTTCGGTCATGAATACTTCTTTGGTCACGCCGTTATTGCTCCAATCAGCGCGGAAGAATGCGCTATAAGGAATGCGGACCCAGCCTTCAAACCCGACGGGAAGCGTCGCCGTTGGTTTGGTCATGTAGACGCTTGTCAATTCGGTATTGACGTCATAGAGCCAGAAACGATGGCCTTGTTTGATGTTGAATCGATCGGAGACGCCACTGGATACGATACGGCAGTCGACTTCGAGATTGAAGCTGACTTCGCCATCGGAATCGTTACGCGCCCAGAAGGTGACGCCCTTACGGCCATCCCAGCCCGTCGCTCCCGCGGCAATCGTAATTGCCGTGTAAGCATCGCCGGTGGGATTGCTACCGGTCGCCATCAGTTGCATGGCCGTGTCGCCATAAGAGTCGGTAACCATCGTCACCGAGCCATAGGAACCACCCGTCCAAATCGAGAAATTGGATGGGCTCTTGCCCGTGCCGGTCACGTTGATGATTGAGTCGCCATAAATCGTGCGTTCATTGGTCACGATTAGCGTCGATTCATTAGTCAGACTACCGGACGTGGCGAATTGTCCCGATTTATCGTTTGTTAAATCGAGTACTTTGGTAAACGTTGTGCCCTCTTTGCCGATTTCGCCCGTGTAGAAGCCGATTTCGCCGAATTTAGCTTGGAAGTTGTAGTTGTAACGACGATTGGTCGTCACTTCAAGTGCAGTGACACCAGCGAGCGAACCGCGTTCGGGATCGGCCATTCCGCCTAAGGCCGCCATTGGAATTAATAGCGCGCCAGCGGAGATTGACGTAGTTGCCGCGGAGTATTGCACGACGGCAGCCGTGGCGATGTCGCCGTTTTCTTTAATCCAATAAACCTTTTCGCCATCTTCGACACCAGCGATGGAATAGGTGTTCGTCGCTGTTTTGAGAGCGTAGGTTAAACCGGGACTACCAACAGTGTTGGCAAATTGAATCGCCAAATAGCTGGCCGCTGACATATCGGCGGTCATATCGAAGGTAATCGTCAGTTTTTGGATATCGTCTTCGGCAGCACCAGTCGCCGGAGCGACCCAGATCTTGCCGTTTTTGTAGGCTTCGAATTCGCCGAGGCGGAATGGATAGTCGGTGCTCGGGGCAATTTGCCAATCTTGAACATCGATCAACTCCATCGTCGTTCCAGCGGTGTTGTAGTAATAATCGATTTCGATTGGGTGATAAATACCATCCCCATCGAGGTAGCCGACCGCGCCGATGGAAACGGTGAAGTTGTAGTTCCACATCGTATTGGTCGTTAGCAGGAAGTTATTGACTCCCGATAGCGTATTGCCGGCATCTCCGAATTGATAGACGATGCTATCAAGCGGTAAAATGGCCATGCCAACTTTTCCTTGCGGGATGTTGACGGCGCCATAAAGGACACTGGCGACTTCGTAGGAATCAAGCTCCCCTTCGTCTTGGAAGTAGACTTTCTTAGTATCGACCATCGTCGAATAGCGAGTGCCGCTATTCTCAACGCCCCAAGTTAAACCAGGTGCGCCGACATCAGCTCGATACTGGACGGCGATTGCTTGGGCGCTGGTTAGGTCGACTTTAGCCTTAAAGTTGACGAATAGCGCTTCCCAAGCGTCACCAGTGGCCGCGGCTGGTCCTGACCAGGCTCTACCACCATTGAAAGCTTTGTCGCCCACAGGTAGCGGATAACCGGTAATCGTGGTTAGCGTCGTCATCACGTTAGAATCATAATAATAACTTGATGGCTTTGCGGCTTCTGACAAATCGAATAATGGGGTATAACTGGCGCCGGCTTCGGCTGGATTGCCGATGAAGTAGCCGATTTCGCCAATGCTGAGCGACCAATTCCAATTGTAGATGCTATTGGTCGTCATATAGAAATGGGAAATCGAGGCCAGGCTACTAGCGTTGTTGTTCCATTGCCAGCCAAGTTGTTTCAGCGGAAGCAGCAGTGCTCCTTGGCTGCCTTCGGGAACCCACATCGCCCCATACATGATTTTGCCGAGGTCCGAAACGACGCCCGCTTCATTCATGAAGTAAACATTGACTGTGTTATCGGCAACGCCGGCAGTCCCAAAGCGGTCGCCATTGACTAATAAGCCAAAGGTCATGCCTGGTGCTCCAACATCGGCTCGATACTGGACGGCAAGGTAATCAGCGCTTGATAAGTTTTGAGCGCCTCCATCAAAGCTGGCTTGGAAAAATTGCCAGTAATCTGCGGTTTGCGTCGCGGGTCCCGTCCATGTGACGCCGTTGACAAACCCTGCATTACCCGTACGGAACGGGTAGGCCGTTGGCTCGATGGCTTCGGCTCGTGTCAGTGGTCCAACCAGCGACCCGAGAATGCCAAAGCCCATCAGTGCCAACATGCGCAATCTGAGTAGTCTTTTTCCCATATGTTCCTCCTTTTTGGAATATATAAACTAACCGCCTTATGCGGTATTAGTTTCTAATTGAAGACGTATTTGCGGATTATTTGATAAAAGCGGTCTCGGTCGACATCAAGCGCAGCATTGATGATTGAGCCATCGTTTGAATCTATTGGCAAGATGTCAAGCGCCCCGCGTTTATTAGTCAAATTAACTTTGACTCGCAGCGGTTTGAACACGCATACATCACTGACAAGCGTCGTCACCGCCAGCGGATCGTGCATCACGCTTTTAGCGAACTTAGTCGATTGTTGCCACATCTTGAACCAATGCGACAATAGCATTCCTTTTTTATCCGTACGCGCGAATAGCTCATCGAGCAAATCTTGCTCGAACGTGCACTTAAGCGTTACGTCAAGGCCGATCGCATCGATAGGGATGCCGCTGGAGTAGACAATATCTGCGGCTTCGGGATCAACAATCACATTCCATTCGGGCTCATGGTTGGTAAACCAACCACTCATCATGACGATTTTCTTTATTAATGGTTTAATCGATGGATCTTTTTCAATCGCTCGGGCGATGTTGGTCAGCGCTCCGATTGGAACGAGTACGAGTTCGCCTTGATAAGCATGGGCTTTCCTGATGATGAAATCGATGGCCGATTCGTGATCGATGACATAGTGGTCACAACCTTGATCATAGCTACAAGGTTTCCCAGTCGTGTCCGGTTCGTTAGGTAGTGTCTTCAGCGGTTCCTTGTATGGATATGTTTCACCCATGCGCACAGGCACGAACAGCTCATCAACCGCATCGAAATAACGGGCGACCATTTTCGCGCGTGCTAATGTATCGCGGTAGACAGTCGTCACGCCGACAAGCTCAATCGCTTCAAGCGCATGAATGAGCGCTAGGGCAAAGGCATCGTCGATGTCATCGCCAATGTCGGTATCCAAAATCACGGGTATCTTTTTCATATTAGTAGGTCCTATACCTTGATAAGTCTCCGTTAGGCAACGTTCGATCGAGCGGGCTATCGTAGCCATCTTGGAATGGTGGCCAAGCCCGTTCGATGCCAAGTTTTACTTTCGCGGCTTGGAACGCTTCATTGCTCATCGTCGTCACGAGTTCAAGACCGCGGGCCGTAATCGCGCTGACGGCGCTATTGTACTCGGTAATCGCCGCGGCTTGGCTGCTGGCCTTGATGATGCGGGGCACGAGTGTGCCTAGTGTCGTTTGAATGCGCGTCAAGTTATTGCTGAATTGCTGGAACCGACTATCCGTCGCATCAACGACATAGTTAAGCGCGTTGAGGTCATAAGCATATGGGCTCAGTGGCCGTTTTAAATTGGTTCGGTATAAATCGGCTGACGATTTGCCATTATTCGTTTTGGGTTGAACATTATCGTAATATTGCCAGTTGATTAATAGATCAAAACCAAGCAAACCGTATTTGGCGGTCGCCGAACTTGCTTTCTCGGTTAGGTATTGCTGCGTGAACACGATTTCGCTATCTTCGCCATCGGTCCAGTTCCAAGTGATGCCTTCGGGACCAAGCGTCACGAGCCGTTGTCCTTCTTTGCTCGTGAGGAAATCGAATAGCTTGATAATTAAATCCGGCCGTTGGCTATCGGTCGTAATCATGTTGAATAAATACCCATAACCGCGAATGTCTTGAAGAATCGGAGCATCGCCGTTTTCGTTAGTAATATACATCGACACATACGGATAACCCGAATCGCGCGCCGTTAAGAAATGGAATTGATAATCTTGTGGCGTTACCAGTGTCGCAAATGCTTTGCCTCCGGCAACGACGCCGCCGGCACCATCGTAGTTTTGTGTGAAGTTGGCAGGTGAAATGATGCCTGAGCGATACAAATCGTTCATGTATAGCAACATGTTCTTATATGCTTCGGATGTGAAGTTATAGATCAGTTGTCCCTCGTTATCCTCAAATGGTACGGCGAAGAATTGCGCGAGCCAATTGAGCGAGGCCGATCCGTTGGCGCCAAACTGCGCTAATTGTAGACCTGTCGTCAATGTGCTGCCATATCGTTGCATCGCCCATAAGGCAGCTTCTTTGAATCCCTCTGGCGTCGTGATATAACCTTGCCATTCGACCGATTTACTGAGGCCTGACAGCGATGTATAAGCGACTTTGCCATCTGGTCCTTTTAGATTGGTTTCAACATGGGTTTGCCAAGCGTTGAAAATGTCTTGGCGGACCATCATGCCGCCGTTTGGTTGTAGCTTCTCACCTTCGGGCACGTCTTCATATGAATAATAGTGATTGGGAATGCCATATGTTTTGCCATTACCGTATTTCCACCAATCCCAGACGTCTTGCGGTAAGTTTTCAAATAGCGAGGGGGCCCATTTCTGCGCCAATGTGTTCATGTCATAAACATAGCCTTGCTGCGCCAGACCGGTAATTGTCTGCGTTTGACTCGTAGGAATTGAGATGACGTCAGGCAAATCCCCTCCAGCGATCATCGTCGCCAGTTTTTGGCCATCGTCGGTGACGGGCGTGTCAAAGGTGACGGTAATTCCTGTTTTTTGCTTGATGATTTGGCTAACCTGGTCAAGTCCCGTCGGGGCATTCCAACTGGCGACGTCGACATACCAATCGATGGAGACGTCGGTCCCATCGGGAACGTGGTCCCAACTGTTTCCTTCATCGGGCGTGTCCGGGTAGCTGGGATAAGTCAGACTGGCCATGTTATCGCTGGTCGTGCCGCTATCGCCTGAGTTCGGTGTTGATGTGCTTGAACATCCCGATGCCAATAGAGCGAATAACGCCATGCCCACGATATATTTTGAATGTCGTTTCATATGTTCTCCTTTTATCCTTTTAGCGAACCAATCATGATGCCTGATTGGAAATTTTTACGAATGAGCGGGAAGAAAAATAGTACCGGAATCATCGAAATGATAATCGCCGCGAGCGATAATGTTTTCGGCGATAAACGTTCCATCATTTCCGCGGGCATGCCCTCGGTCAGCGTCGCCGTTTGGATGGCTTTTAACAGGAAATATTGAAGCGTTTGCAAATTTTGACTATTCGTGAAAATCATCGTGTCGAAATAGCTGTTCCAATGACCGATGGCCACCCATAAAGCGACGGTGGCTAACACAGGCTTTGATAACGGCACGAAAATTTGCCAATAGATACGGAATTCGTTGGCGCCGTCGATCATCGCCGCTTCGTGCAGTTCGTTGTTGATCGTGCGGAAGAAACTGTTGATGATGATCATGTTATAGACCGAATAAAGACCCGGGATGATGTAGACACCAAACGTGTCGTACAAACCGACTGAGCGAATGATTAAGAAATAGGGAATCAAACCGCCGCCGAAAAACATCGTCAGCAAGTTGATCCAGTAAAACACTTTCTTGAATTTTAAGTTAGAACGGCTCATCGCGTAAGCGACGATTGAAGTGTAGATAAGCGCTGTCAATGTGCCAATCACGGTACGCGCAATTGTCACGCCATAACCGCGCCATAGCCCTGGATTGGTCAGCACGACTTTGTAGTTTTCAAACGTAAACACGCGTGGTAGGAACAGCACGCCGCCGGCTGCGTAATCGCGTCCTTGATTAAACGAACCGGCCAACACGTAGATGATTGGGTAAATACACAAAATCATGAACAGCATCATAAATGTGAAATTAATCACGTCAAACGTTTTAACTTGCTTGTTCAATTTCGACTTGCGATATATTTTCGCGCGTTCTTTCGCGGCCTGGTGGTCGAGTACGAACACATACGATAAAGGTGCGGCTAGGAGCACTAACACACCGATACTGATAAACATCAAAACATTGAGTGTCGCATATAGCGCATCACTGCCTTCATCGATATCGATGTTGGACGTATAGGCGAAAAATATCGTGGCCACGAATGCAAGAATCGCCAAACCAAGCAGCACTTTCCTGACTAGCGCCCGAATCGTATCAATTTTTAAATACGCGAGCAGTTTCATCAGTAGATGCCCTTTCCGGTGATTTTCTTCAAAATGGCGTTGCCGCTGACGAGCAAGAATAATGAAATAACCGATTTGAAGAGCCCAAGCGCCGTCGCATAGCTATAACGCCACCGCGGGATGCCAAATTTGTAAATGAACGTATCTAGCACTTCTGACCGCACTAAGTTATTGGCGTTTTGGAATACCCATAAATGCTCGATCCCGTTATTGAGTAAACCGGCAATCGATAAAATGAAAAATAACGTGACCGTCGGCATGATCGAAGGCACGGTAATATACCAAATCTTGTGCCACCTGTTGGCCCCATCGATTTTGGCGGCTTCATATAGTTCATTGGGAATGCCCGATATCGCTGCCACATAAATAATTGAGCCCCACCCTAATCCTTTCAAGATTGAAGTAATAATGATTAAGCCCCAGAAATATTGTGGTTCACCCAATACATCGACCGGTTGTTTAATGATTCCTAAGTCAAACAGCAAGTTATTAACGATACCTGTATCAAAATCAAGTAACGATAAGAAGATACCGCCGAAGATGACCCACGATATGAAATGCGGGAAGAACGTGACCGTTTGCACGACTTTCTTAAAGCGATTGCTCAATAATTCGCTCATCAAAATCGCAAAGATAATCGGCGCTGGGAAATTAATTAATAACTGTAAAACATTGAGCCCGATTGTGTTCCACATGATGCTTTTGAAATCGGGATCAGTCAGGAAATATTCAAAGTTAGCAAAGCCACTCCACGGCGCTTGCTGGATGGCCGTCAAAATATTTAAATAGCCATCACCGTCTTTAAATGCCAAAACGAGGCCATAAAGCGGGGCATAGGCAAACACGGCCAGGAAGACGACCGATAAAAATGCCATTCCGAGCAAAATGAAATCATTGTGATTCCACGGTTTGCGGCGTTTTTTGTAGCCACCGGGAATCAGTGTGCCGTCGCATCGTTGTAACTGGATTGATTTGGCCATGTTATCTTTTCACCGTTTTGACGCTGTAGCGTTTGACGAGTTTGCCAGGAATGCTAATTTCATCATGGACATCTTCTTTGCCATCAATGGCCCGGATTAGGAGGGCGCACAGCTCTTTGCTCATCTCACCGATGGGTTGACTGACTGTTGTCAGAGGGATGTCGAGCACATTGGAATAGAAAATATCGTCGAAGCCGGCAAGACTCACGTCGCTAGGAATCGAAATGCCGAGTTCGCGGGCGGCTTCTAGGACGCCATAGGCTTGCATGTCGTTAAAAGCGAAAATGGCACTGACATGTCCAAATAACGCTTTCGCACCTTTGCGGCCCGATTCGACATCATAGTTGGCGTGCACGACATGGTTTTCATTAAGGCTTAATCCAGCTTCCTTAAGTGCTTTGAGCACGCCTTCAAACCGTCCTTTGGAACTTATTAAGTTAACGGGACCGGTAATCAATCCGATGTCGCGATGACCTTTTTCAATTAAATATTTGGTTAGCTCATAGGCGCCTTTGGCGTTATCGACAAATACCTTTGGTTCATCGCCTGGATAATAACGGTCATATAAAACCGTCGGTATTTTGAAAGTAAACAACATATCTTTAATTTCAGCCCAATTGCCGTTAGTCAGCGATTCGGCAGACATCGTCAGAATTAATCCATCGACTTGCCGATTGGCCAATAACTTGATGTATTTGATGTCGTTTTCGTATTTTTCTTCGGTGTTGCAAAGAAGCATCGTATACCCATAACGATCAAGTTCAATTTGAATGCTTTTGACCGATTCGGAGAAGAAACTATTACTAATGTCGGGAACGATGACGCCGATTGTGTTCGATTTGCGCATCGCTAATGAGCGGGCAATGCCGTTAGGATGATAGTCGCACTCTTTGGCGACGCGCATGATTTTTTCCTTGGTGGCGACAGAAATCGTATTTTCACGGTCGTTGAGCACCAGCGAAACCGTTGTTTGCGAGACACCACATCGCTCAGCGATGTCTTTGATGGTAACGATCTTCTTAGCCATGGTGCGTCCTCACGAAATCTAGTGTTTCCGCTTTTGTGGGAATCGATTGTTGGGCGCCGGTACGGGTCACGCAAATAGCGGCCGCGGCCGCGGCAAACTCCATCGCTTCAGTGACTGATTGGCCTTGGCATAAACAAGCCAAGAAACTGCCGATGTAGGTATCTCCCGCCGCCGTCGTGTCCACGGTCTTGACGTGATGACTTTTGACGAATTGGTTGCTTTTGTTGTTGACATAAAACGCGCCGCGTTCACCCATCGTAATCACCACGTGCTTGACGCCTTTTGAAAGTAGGTGCAATCCGGCTAGCTTCGCCATGTAGTTATCGCTCGGTTCCACGCCGGTGTAAAATTGCGTTTCCACTTGATTGAGGCAAATGTAATCGATGTACGCAAATGCTTCATCTGGGAGGTTGGCGGCTGGAGCCGTGTTCAAACATGTGATCAGGCCTTTTGCTTTGGCTAGTTTAAAGGCCTCGATGATCGTTGGGATGGGAACTTCTAACTGCGCCAGTAAATAGTCGCCTTTTTCGGCATCGCCCAATGCTTGTTCGACAAGCGCGTAATCAACGCGCCCGTTCGCGCCCGCATCAACGATAATCCGGTTATCGTCTTCGCTTAGCAAAATCACGGCGACGCCGCTTGAGAGGTCATCGTGTTTCTTGATATTGGAAACGTCGACATGGTACGCGTTAAGGGCATCCAGCAAATCTTGGCCAAACGCCTTGCCAACCGCCCCAATGAACTTAGAATGTCCGCCGGACAATGACACGGCGACGGCTTGGTTGGCGCCTTTACCACCCGGATTCATCAAAAAGGAAGAACCGAGCAGGGTTTCGCCCGACCGTGGCATCTTCCGTGCATGGATGACCAGATCCATATTCACGCTTCCCAGGACATAAATATTGCTCATATTTCCCTCTATGGTTTTTGGTAAAGCGGTTTACTAATTACAAAATAGCATTGACATAACGACTTGTAAAGCCCAAGACGACAATATTTGTAAGCGCTTTATTAAAAGTAGAAGAAATGATTTGATTTTGGATGTTTTCTTGCTATTGTCAGTGGACAAACGTCATGACATTGTTGCTCCCAATCGATTTGATTATTATTTTGTTAACAAGAAAAGATTCATTTGAATATAATTATGCTTGTATGTTTCCCGCTATTAAAATCAAATCCACGGTTCTACTCTCATTAGCGCTTACGGGAGCGCTAATCATTTTATTGTCCGCTCCGTTTCTAGCGACAATTCAAGGCTTTTGGGCGATCCAGATTCATCCCTCGCTTTTAGTGACTGATTATCTTGGTGTCGGTGGCTTTGCCGGTACGCTATTAAACGTGTGGATCACGACTTGGATGTCGATATTCGCTTTGCGACTAATCAAGGCCAATTTTTCAGGCGTATCCATCGCTGGTGTCTTAACGATCGCCGGCTTCGCTTTCTTTGGTAAAAATATCTGGAATTTTTTGCCTGTTTGGCTTGGCTTCTTTTTATACGTGCGCATCAAACGGCAGCAACTTAATCAATATACTGGAACCTTCCTTTTTTCTTCAGGTATCGCTCCTTTGGCTAGTTTCATCGCGTTTGGAATTCCGGGACTGCCGCTATGGGCGAGTCTACCACTTGGCATATTAGCTGGGATTATCGCCGGTTTCTTGACACCAATGGTTGTCTCCATCGTCGGTAAATTCCATCAAGGCTACAATCTTTATAACACTGGTTTTGGCCTTGGATTCATTGCCATGGTGTTTGCCAGTTTGTTACGCGCCTTTAATGTCACGCTAACGGTTACCCCAATGACGACCGAAGCCTATCACTCGATATTGTTTTGGTCGCTTTTAGTCATTTCCCTATTATTGATGATTGCCGCATTCTTCCTGAACAAGAACGTCTTTAAATCATGGCTTCGCTTACTACAAAGTCCAGGAAATTTGCCAAGTGATTATGTCAAGGAGTATGGCTTTGCGACGACACTATTCAACATCGGCAGTTTGGGTGTCTTTAGTTTAATCATCATTTTATCTTTAAATCTTAAAATATCTGGACCGATGATTGCCGCGATGTTCACGTTAATTGGTTTTGGAAGCTATGGCAAACATATCCAAAACTCGACACCGGTCATCGCCGGATTGTTGTTGGCATCATTGATTCCTGGTTTCTCAATTACAAATTTGGGTCCGAGCATCGCGATATTCTTTGTAACTGCGCTAGCACCTGTGGCTGGAAAGTTTGGCATCATTTATGGTCTATTGGCAGGCTTCCTGCATTTGTTAATCTCGCCTTATGCACTAGCGCTACAGGGCGGTTTTGATTTATATAACAATGGTTTTACGGCCGGGCTTGTCGCCGGTATCGTTGTCGTTATCGCTCAAAATTTCCCTCTAAAATTCCATCGAAAACATACTCATTGATATATTCTAAATTGCATCATTTCCAAAATCCGCGCGAAATTTAGCGGTCAATTTTTCTTGCCAATCACCAATCGGCGCCAGTCTTCCCATGAAGAAACGCATTATTTGCGGTTCTTCAATAAACGTTAAGCCACCAATTAGATGGCGATTTTCAAACAGCCAAATCAGGCGATCGACGATATATGTAATATGCGAGAGCGAGAAGACGCGGCGAGGTAGTGCCAACCGCACGAGTTCCATGCTGGCGATGTGGTCGCTTCCATCGGGATTGCGCGTTTCTGAAATCGTACCGCGCTCCATACCACGGGCACCGGATACGATATAGATGGCGGCCGCTAGTCCCCCAGCCGGATATTGTTCTCCCGGTACATGAGATAAAAATGCCCTAGCGTCAATATGAACTCCAAGACCACCCGCCGGAGTAACAATCGGCACCTTGTGCTTTATTAACATATCGGCGAATGCTTGTATGAATTGCGGACCTTGTGAAATGACATCTTGATCAAGCGTTTCTTCAAGACCAATCGTCAATGCCTCCATTTCGCGAACCGACATGCCCCCGTAAGTCAAGAAACCTTCATAGAGTGGCACGAGATTTTTCATTTTATCGAATAGCGATTTATCCCTCATTACAAGGCCGCCACCGCGAGCGCTACCTAGTTTTCTTGCCGAAAAATAGATGATATCCGCACATCGAGAAATTGCTAAATTGATCTCGTGAATCGACATGCTTTGGCAACGTTTTTCCCTGGTTTTATTGAAGAATAAGTTATCACTCAATAAGCTGGCATCCATGATTAGCAATAAGTTGTGTTTCTTGCACATCTTACTAACGGCTTCGATGTTGGTTAACGAGATGGGTTGGCCACCAATCAAATTTGTTCCAAGTTCAATTCTGACGAACGAAATGCGATTACTGGCAATAACATCTTGCAGTTTTTCAAGATCCATATCGCCTTTAAATGGATGCGTGGATTCGGATTCGATTGCTTCGTCAAGATGACATTCGATGACCGTCCCGCCCATTTCCATGATATGGGCTTTCGTCGTCGTGAAATGATAGTTCATGACAGCGACATCGCCTGGTTTGACGAATACTTTAGCCAGTATGTGTTCACAGGCGCGTCCTTGGTGCGCTGGTAAAAAGTAGGGCATCCCGAAGAATTTTTGTAGCATCGCCTCGAGGCGGAAAAACGTTTCACTACCAGCGTAAGAATCATCGGCCAGCGTCATCGCCGCGAGTTGACGGTCGCTCATGGCGTTAGTGCCGCTATCGGTTAGCATGTCAAGAAACACATCGCGATTTTTGAGCAGAAACGTGTTATTGCCTGCTTCCTGTATCGCTTTTAAGCGATCTTCAAGTGGTAGCAAATTCAGTTTTTGAACGATGCGCGCTTTATGCATTTCCAGTGGAAACGGCGCGACTTTGTAACGGGCTAATTGTGGCATAATGCTCCTTTCGTTTTGAAGGGAGTAAATAAAAAGATTTCCGCCCTTCACTCATGTAGGGACGAAAACCTTGCGAGATTCCGTGGTACCACCCTGATTATGGATTTTCCATCGCTTATCGAGTCTTACAACTCTAGCCTCGCTAACGGGAGGATTCCGAGGCGGCCTACTAACTCGTTCGGCGCCTGACTCCGAAGTGTATATCGTTAACTCTCGGTGTTTGCTTCCACCAACCGCAAACTCTCTATTGCCCACAATTCACGCATCTCTTCATCACGGTCTTTTGTTATGTGATTACTCCTAATTTTAGGTGATGACCAGTTTGAGTCAAGCATTATTTATCGCGATTTGTTATTTCAACAAGAAAAAGGGCTTTCATCGTAAATATTCGATAAACCCTTCAAATATCAATTGTTTTCGTTTTGTCATATCCACAAGCGCATCTTGCCCATAATCTTTTAATGGGATTGGGCTTATTTGGAATCAGCCTGTGTGTCTAGTAGTCTTCTTGTTAAGTCGCTGCCGATTGCATTCCAAGCACATGTGCATGTGTGTGCAAATGATATCGCCACATGTTGGACACGACCATTTGGCTTCTTGGCTAGCAAGGAAGGCTTGGATGCCTTGCTCTTTCATCATCTGTTGATTGGCAATCATGCTCATGTCATATTTGGTCCGGTAACGCTTGTCGAGTCGTTTTAGCCTCGGACAGGGAAATAACTCGCACTCATGGCAAAACCGAATCGTGCCGTTAGCTAGTTGCTCGCAAAGACCACCAGTGAAAGTACAATGTTTTCCTCGGGAAATACATCCCGGACAATAGGTTCGATGATACCCAAGTTTGTTTAAATCTTTTTCACGAAACTGATAGGCCACGCATAACGCGCAGTTCATGCCACAAGGAGCGATTAAATCGGGATGAATACTCATGGCTATATTTTAAAAATGTCGCCATGAAAAGGAAACACTATCAGATAGTTAATTTGTAAAAGGCAATGTTACTCTTCAATAACGACTGGTTGTTCGTAATCGATGTTTGGATATCCAAAGCCATGGATTTGATAAAACTCGCTCAAGAAACGTTTGGTACCATCGAGCGCTAGCAGTTGCTCGTCAGTCAGATTTTTCATCATGTTGACTACTTCCCGTTGTATCGAGGGGTCCATTTCCTGGTGATCAATTCTAATGCGGCCCTTATCATCAACTAGTCTTTTATCTCCATAAACCATATCTTTAAACAAACGATATTTATGTTCCAAAATCGCTTCGTGGACACCATGTTTGCTCATGACCTCAATCAGGCATGAAACATAAATCGGCATTTGGGGGATAAAGACGCTGGCTTTGGTGACCACGGCTTTGCTTGAAGATATTAAGGCTTCGCCTCGATATTTTTTCTGTAGCAATGGGTTCATATCCAGCGCCGTTTGTTCTAAATGCTCTTTGGCTTGTCCAATCGTGCCATCGCGATAAATGCGCGCGGTCGAATCGCTTCCGATATAGGTGTATGAAATCGTTTTAACGCCTGTGGCTAATACACCTGCGTCGTCTAATCGATGAATCCAATCAGCCCAATCGCTACCGCCCATTACGAACACGGTGTCTTTGACTTCTTGTTCGGTTCCGCCGGTCACAGTTATTTCTTTCACCGATTTCGTCGCAATATCGATTGTTTTACCAACGATGGGTTCGCCGATTGTCTTAATATGTGAACGAATCGTTTCTTGTCTTTGTTCATCAAAACGCGCCCCTGCGGCAATCGAATAGATGACTAAATCGATTTTTCGTCCTGTTTGAATCATATGTTCGATGACTTGTTGCTTCATTTGAGCAGAAAACGCATCACCGAGGAAATCGCGATGGATTGAGGGCAAATCTTTCACTAGTTTTTCAAATGCGAGGTTGTGCCAATAACCGGCCGTGCCTGAACGTTCTGCTTTAGGACCGGATTCGTATGAAACATTAATGGTGTTGGCTCCACCAGCAATAGTCAAAGCGACGCGTGAAGCAAAGCCATAACCGGACGAGCCTCCGATAATCAGTACTTCTTTTGGTCCTTTAAATGACGGTAGGCGTTTGGCTTCATAAAATTGTTCCATGGCGTGCTCAAAGCATCCGATTGGATGCGCTGTTAGAAAAACATTGGAACGGATAATCGGTTTAATGACCATGGATATGTCTCCTAGGTGAAATCGTGCAGTTGACAATCGGTGTGGTCATTATAGCAAGCATAATGCAGAAATGTTAAAGAAGCTATTTTAATATTGACTACTTTTCATTAATGAGAAAGTACATATATAATGCGTGTTAAAAATCAATTTTTCGCGTTAGCCATTCAAGCGCATTAATAATCCTAATTCCTTCGAATGATTGATTAATCTCGTAATCAAGTGTTATTACGACGCGACGATGAAAGTTTTTTATTGCCTTCAGTGGCGCTAACTCTCTTTCTAAAACGACCTTGGTTTTGATTGTTTCGGCAACCTGGATATAGACAACGCCGTCGTTGTTGTTAGCGATAAAATCAATTTCTTTATCCTCATATTTCCCGATGAATACATCAAATCCGCGTCGTTTTAGCTCTAGGTAGATGATGTTTTCAAGAATATAACCGCGGTCAATGTCCCGAAACCCCAACAAATAATTTCTCAAACCCAAATCTGTCACATAATATTTTTCCAGTGATTTAAGATGTTCTTTGCCTTTGATATCATAACGGCCGACTTTATTGATGGCATAACTATTGATCAAATATCCAAGATAGGCGTCGATTGTTGGTCGCGAAACCTTTCTTCCGTGTGACGTCAGTGAATCACTAATTTTTTTTGACGATAGGATGTTTCCTATGTTATCAAATACAAATCTGATGACATCTTCAAGAACGAAGATATCTGATATTTTATTTCTTGTAATAATGTCTTTTTTGATAATTGTGTTATATAAACCATCGAGGTACTGATTTATGAGTTCGCTATCCCCGTTAAGTTGTCGGACAAAAGGAAATCCACCCCATCTAGCATAATCTCTGTAGAGACTCTCAATATTTGTTGATTTAGTACGCGTCCCGACAAATTCGATCAACGACAACGGTAACATTTCGATGGTTACATAACGCCCCGACAACAATGTGGCCAGCTCGCCTGAAAGCAAATAGGCGTTTGATCCGGTAATGTATAAATCGATACTTTCAAACAACGACAAACTATCGATAGCTTTTTGAAATTGGTTCGCGTTTTGGACTTCATCAATCATCACGTAGTTGCGTTTATCAGGAACGACATTTGTCATAACGTGGTTATATAAACTTCGATAATCACACAAATGTTCATTTTCAAGAAGTTCCAAATTAATAACGATAATCTGCTCGGGTGTGACTCCTTGTTCCAATAGATAATTTCTAAAAATCGAACATAGTAGGGTTGATTTTCCACAACGCCGAATTCCAGTAATGACCTTTATTATTTTATGGTCTTTCCATTTGATTAATTGATTAAGATACTCATCTCTTTTAATGATGTTTTGTTCCACGATATATTCCTCGAATTTATCATAATACATTTGTACAAGATATCAACACTTTTGAAAGTGTATTTACATAACTTCCGTTTTTTTGATACTTTTGAAAGTCTGTTTTCATAACTTGCTACATAGCATTGTTTTTGAGAGTGTGCCTTCATTAATTATTACGACTATTGGATAAATCGTTGTAACAACAAGAGCGGCTTCGGCCCTCTCTTGACAAATTGCCTCATAATGATAAGATAAAACAACGCCGAGACGCCTACTAAAATTCGAGCGCCAATTGTCACTTCAACCCGAACACCGAAAGGATTCTCGCATATGACTCTCGCTACCGTCTCCCAAATGATCGCTGACAAATTTCAAGTTGCCGTTGACACAATCACGGTGGATACAAAACTTAAGGAAGATCTCAACATCGACAGTCTCGATTCAGTCGAAATGGTGATGGAACTCGAAGACAAGTTTTCGATTTCAATCAAAGATGAAGACGCGGCCAAATTTGTGACCGTCGGCGACATTGTCAACTACATCGATGCGCAAGCCCAATAAAGGCTAGCCACTAATATCATCATGGACTACAAACGCATTAACGAGTTGCTTCGCTATTTTGAAGCATCATCGCTGACCACGCTTCATATCGAAGAAGGCGATTTCAAATTGTCGGTGTCCAAACTAGACACTCCGCCCCCGTCAACTCATGAAATAAAAACGGTCATTACCAATCCCGATCTTGCACTTCAAAATCCGGCGATTAAAGATCAAATTCCGCCTGACCCTGATGAAATTTATCTTCGTCATGTCAAATCACCGCTTGTGGGTACCTACTACGATGGCGATTCTCCCGAAGGGAGTCCATTTGTTCAAGTTGGACAAAATGTCAAAAAAGGCGATACCGTTTGTATCATCGAGGCGATGAAAATCATGAATGAAATCGCCGCGCCTTGCGATGGTGTCGTCGAAAAGAAACTCGTTAAAAACGGATCGGTCGTCGGTTTTGACCAGTCCATGATCGTCATTAGGACGAAAGAGTAACCATTATGCCCAAGGTATTGATTGCCAATCGCGGTGAAATCGCGGTCCGCATTATTCGTGCTTGTCGCGAACTGGGACTGGAAACGGTTGCCGTATATTCGACGGCCGATCAAGACAGTTTACATGTCCGCCTCGCTGACGAAGCGGTTTGTATCGGCGGTCCTTCACCAAAAGAAAGCTATCTCAACATCAATAACATTATTTCCGCCGCCTTAGCCACTGGAGTCTCACTTATTCATCCTGGCTATGGCTTTTTATCTGAAAACGCCCAGTTTGCCGAAATCGTCGAAGGCTGCCACATCACATTTATCGGACCTTCGGCCGCATCTATGCGAAGCATGGGTGACAAGGCCACAGCCAAAAAGATCGCTAAAGCCGCCCATGTACCTGTCGTAACCGGAAGTGAAGGAACGATTGAAACATTGTCTGAAGGATTAGCAGTAGCCAGGAAAATCGGCTATCCGGTCATGCTTAAAGCTACCAATGGTGGTGGTGGTCGCGGCATCTCGATTATTCGTTCGGAAGCCGAATTCAAAACAATATTCCACAAAACGTCACTTGAAGCCGAAACCAGTTTTGGAAGTGGGCGTCTCTACGTCGAAAAATACATCGAGACCCCACGCCATATCGAGGTACAAATTCTAGCCGATCGCAGCGGCAACGTCTACTATTTAGGCGAACGCGATTGTTCCTTGCAACGGCGTAATCAAAAAATCATCGAAGAAACGCCTTCCCCATTAATTGACGTCTCATTACGTCGGCGCATGGGTCAGGCTGCCATTCGCATTGCCAAAGCCGTCAAATATTTAGGGGCGGGCACGATGGAATTTCTAGTCGATCAAAAATTCAACTTCTATTTTATTGAAATGAACACGCGCATTCAAGTCGAGCATCCAGTCACCGAAGCTGTCACCGGCATCGACATCGTCAAAGAGCAAATTCGCATCGCATTGAATCAACCGGTTGGTTTCAAACGAACCGAAATCACGAGTCGCGGTCATGCGATCGAATGTCGGATTAACGCCGAAGACACCGAGAGTAACTTTATGCCATGTGCGGGTAGGATTGAAAAAGTCTCGCTGCCAGGTGGCATGGGTATTCGGGTAGACACGCATATATACGCCGGATACACGATTCCGTGCCATTATGATTCGCTTCTAGCGAAGCTAGTCGCCCATGCGCCGACTCGCGCCGAAGCGATTGAAAAAATGCGCGCGGCGTTAAAAGAATTTTGCGTTGAAGGGATTAAGACCAACATCGACTTTTTAGAATGCGTGATCGGTAATGAATCGTTCATCAACGGTCATTACGATACCGGGTTCATCACCAGGCTATTGGAGAGCGCCAAATAGTGGGCACCATTATCGAAAAACTTAAAGCGCAAAACCAACTGAAAAAGGTGGATAGTGCGCCTGAGATTAAGCCCCGCGACATTCCGGGCGGTCTTTTTATCGCTTGCGATAAATGCCATGGGGCAATTTATCAAAAAGTGCTCGATGACAATTTACGAGTTTGCCCTAACTGCCAGCACCATTTTCGGTTAAGCGCCAAAGAACGCATTACCGTGACACTTGATGAAAATTCATTTAATGAAATCGATGAGGGCATGACTTCGCTAAATCCGCTAGAGATGCCTGAATATGACGAGAAACTGAAGAAAAGCAGTCAACTGCTGAACATGAACGAAGCGTTTGTGTCTGGCACGGGAACAATCGGTAGTATTCCGTTAGCATTCGGCGTGCTTGATCCATTTTTCATGATGGGATCGATGGGTTCGGTCGTCGGCGAGAAAATCACGCGTCTAGTCGAACTTTCGATTAGCGAAAAACTCCCCCTTATCATCGTGGCCGCCTCTGGTGGCGCCCGCATGCAAGAAGGCATTTATTCACTCATGCAAATGGCGAAAACATCAGCCGCGATAAAACGTCACTCCGACAAAGGACTTTTATACATCTCGGTGATTACCGATCCGACCACAGGCGGCGTCGCTGCCAGCTTTGCTTCGCTTGGCGACATTCTTATCGCCGAACCTGGCGCTTTAATCGGCTTCGCCGGTCCCCGCGTCATCAAGCAAACAATCCAACAAGATCTACCAGAAGGTTTCCAAACTTCATCGTTTCAACTCGATCATGGTCAAGTCGACATCGTGGCTAAACGCGCGCAAATTCGACCTTTGTTAATCAAACTATTACAATTACACGGATATGGTGCACACCAATGAGTCAAACTCACGAAGACGCCATTTGGGCTCGAATAAAACTGGCGCGTCATCCCAAACGCCCGACTTCACAATCGATTATCCCGCGTGTCTTTGATGATTTCATCGAATTAGCGGGGGACCGCCAATTTAGCGATGACAAGGCGTTTATCGTTGGCATCGGTAGTTTTGAAGGCACACCCGTGACAATCATCGCCCAAGAAAAAGGCATCTCGACACCAGAACGCATCAAACGTAATTTCGGCATGCCTCATCCCGAAGGATACCGCAAAGCATTACGTGCGATGCGTCAAGCCGAAAAGTTCCACCGTCCCATCATCGTGTTCATCGACACGCCTGGGGCATATCCGGGCATCGGAGCCGAAGAACGCGGCCAAGCCCAAGCGATTGCTTACAATTTATTTGAAATGTCGAGCATCAAGACCCCGATTATCGCTTTCGTCATCAGCGAAGGTGGCTCTGGTGGCGCCCTCGCCATCGGTGTCGCCGACAAGGTGTACATGCTCGAAAATAGTATTTATTCGATTCTATCACCCGAAGGATTCGCTTCGATATTGTTCAAAGACAGTACACTAGCCAAGAAGGCGGCTGGGCTCATGAAATTAACCGCCGAAGATTTACAATCTTACCACATCATCGATGGCAAGATTAAAGAAGCACCCGGCGGATTCCATGAAGACATTGAATACACGATTGGACAAATTAGAACAACCATCAAAAAGGACTTGAAGCGTCTATGTTGCCAATCAAGCGAAACAATCCTTAACAATCGTTACCTTAAATACCGCCGCATCGGCGCTTACAAAGAATGAATCATCACCATGAAAGAAACACATTTACGCATCGTCGGGACTGGTCGTTATATTCCCGAAACAATTATCACTAATGAAGATTTAGAAAAAATGGTGGCCACTTCCAATGATTGGATTGTTGACCACACCGGTATTTTAACCCGTCATAAAGCCGTCGGCGAAGATACGAGTGACTTAGCGACAAAAGCCGCGCAAAACGCTTTGGCCAAAGCCAACATTGATAAAGAAATGATTGACATGATCGTCGTGGCCACGTTTACGCCTGATATGAAGGTGCCTTCAACGGCTTCCCTCGTCCAATCAAAGCTTGGTCTTAACCACCGCGACATCACCTGTTTTGACATCAGCGCTGCCTGCACCGGATTTATTTATGCCCTCCAAGCCGCGGCCGCCTATGTCCAATCGGGCATGGCCCGTTATGCGTTAGTGATTGGAGCCGAAGTAATCACCAAAATGGTCGACTATACCGACCGCAATACGTGCATTTTGTTTGGAGATGGGGCTGGGGCGATTATCATTGGTGCCGGCGAATCGAATCAACGGGCTCTTTTTTATACCGCTAGTGAAGGTGACATCGATGATGCGCTCATCGTTAAAGAACATGTAAGCATGAACGGTCGCAAGGTTTATCGTTTTGCCATCGAAGCCATCAAAAAAGCAATGTACAAGGTGCTGGCGTATTATCATATTGGTATGGCTGACTTAGCAAAAATCATTCCTCATCAAGCCAACTCCCGCATCATCGAATCGGTGGCCGAATCATTACAAGTCCCGCTTGATTTATTTCATATGAACATTGAAAAATACGGTAACACCTCGGCGGCCAGCATCCCGATTGGCCTTGACGAATATTTCGACACGCATCCCAAGGTCGCCGGAGAGCGCATTATGTTAGTCGGCTTCGGTGGCGGCCTAACGTGGGGAAGCGCCATTATTACGATATGAGCATGAAACACAAATTAGCACTAGCTTTCCCCGGGCAAGGAGCGCAAACCGCAGGAATGGGTCTTGATGTTATTGAGCGACTCCCCAATCTTAAAAACATCATTGATATCGCTACACAAGAAACCGGTGCTCCGTTACAAGACATTATTGCTCAAGGCGATACCCGAATTCATGAAACGATCTATACGCAACCAGCCATGCTATTAGCCGAACTGCTTTTATATGAACACCTAATCCAAGAATTGAATCTTAAGCCAGAAGCATTGTGTGGCTTCTCGCTTGGAGAATATGCCGCGTTATACGCTGGAGGCGTTTTTTCCACCAAAGAAGCGTTTCGATTAATTAATATACGCGCGAGGTTGATGCATGATGCGGCAACAAAACATCCAGGAGCGATGGCCGCTATTTTAGGCCTGGATATTCCTAAAACAATTGCTGCCTGTGTCCAATCTTCAACCGATCAAGAAATCGTTGTTCCCGCCAATTTCAATTGCCCCGGCCAAATCGTCATCAGTGGAAACACCGAAGCCGTCAAACGCGCAAGTGGTGCCTGCCTATCGGCTGGAGCCAGACGGGCGATGCCACTAGCAGTCAGCGGCGCCTTCCACTCGCCACTTATGCATAGTGCCCGTATCGCCTTTGAACAAGCGCTAGAAACCTCATCATTGTCCAAACCACACACTCCAATCATTATGAATACAACCGCAAAACCGCTATGTTTTGATGAAATCAAACTTCGAATGGCCGAACAGATTGAAAAACCTGTATTATTTGAGCAGACGGTGACCGCGCTTAAAGAGGCTGGCATCACCTGTGTGATCGAAATCGGACCGGGCACGGTGCTCGCCGGACTTATTCGTAAATGCGCGCCGGAAATTGAAGTATTCAGTTATCAAAAAACGTCGGATTTTGAATCTTTGAAAGGATGGTTACAAACCCATGAACTCATCTGAACAAGTCGTCCTAGTGACCGGAGGCGCCGCTGGTATCGGTAAAGCGATCTCCCAAGCTTTCGCAAAACAGGGTTATCAATTAGTCGTTCATTATAACTCCAGCGAACAAGCTGCAGCCCAATTAATCGAAGAAATCAAACAACTAGGCGGCAAGGCCGTGTCCATCAAGGCCGACATATCCAAATACAGTGAATGCGAACGATTAATCAAAGAAACGCTTGAAGCATTTGGTCGCATCGACGTGCTCGTTAATAACGCTGGGGTCACCGACGATGGCCTGATTTTGCGGATGAACGAAGCGCAATTCGACCGAGTCATCGCCACTGACTTGAAAGCGGTTTGGGCACTATCAAAACATGTCGCGCGACCAATGCTGAGACAGGGTAGCGGCCGCATTATCAACATTTCTTCGGTATCGGGACTGCTTGGAAATGCCGGTCAAAGTAACTACAGCGCTGCCAAAGCCGGCGTCATCGGCCTCACCAAATCATTAGCCCGCGAATTCGCCTCCAAACAAATTACCGTCAACGCCATCGTTCCAGGTTTCATCGACACTGACATGACCAAAAAACTTGCTGATGTCATTATCGAAACAGCCATAAAAGCGATTCCACTTGGACGCATGGGCACATGTCAAGACGTCGCCGCAGCCACGATATTTTTAGCAAGCGAACAAGCATCATACATCACCGGGGTGACGCTGTGCGTCGACGGTGGTTTATCAATGTATTAAAGGAGCAAATATGGAACGAAGAGTTGTCGTCACTGGTTTAGGCATGGTCACGCCGCTGGGCCAGGATGTGAATACCACTTGGCAAGCGATGTTAAATGGAGTTAATGGCATTGGACCGATTACCCACTACGATGCCTCGCAAATGCGCGTAAAAATCGCTGGAGAAGTTAAAAACTTTGATCCGAGCCGTTATGTCGAACCACGCCAAGTGGCCAGATTAGACCGCACAATCGTATTAGGACTTGTCGCCGCTTCGCAAGCGTATGAAGACGCTGGATTGCCACATGTCGAAATCGACCGCTATCGGATTGGAAGTTTTGTCACATCCGGAATGGGTGGCACCGATTCCATTTGGTCGGAAAGCCAAGTGGCTGGACAAAAAGGCGCTGATCGCATGTCCCCCTTCTTTATTCCAAATTCTATCGTTAACCTCATCGGCGGTCACATCACCATCAAATACAACATCAAAGGACCAAACATTCCCGTGGTTACCGCTTGTTCATCAGGCACAAATGGTATCGGCGAAGCGTTTCGATATATTAAACATGGATATCTTGACATTGCTTTAGCGGGTGGCGCCGAATCGGCGATTAATCCGCTGGGTATCGGCGGTTTCACTGTCATGCGCGCCTTAAATTTTTCTAACGATCCACAGCGCGCTTCAATTCCGTTTGATAAACAGCGTAGCGGCTTCGTCGTCGGCGAAGGTGCCGGCGTCATGATTTTGGAAGAATACGAGCACGCCGTTGCTCGAGGGGCCAAGATATATGCCGAAATCGTTGGTTTTGGAGCCACAAGCGATGCCTTCCACATGACGGCACCCGATGAAACAGGCGAAAGCATCGCCGCATGTTTCCTTCATGCGTTACAAGAAGCTAATCTAAAACCAGAAGAAGTCGATTATATCAACGCGCATGGTACTTCGACCGTCCTCAACGATAAAATCGAGTCGATCGCTGTCAAGAAAGCGTTTAAAGAACATGCGTATCGATTGAATCTATCATCGACAAAATCGATGACCGGACACATGCTTGGCGCCGCTGGCGCTGTCGAATCGATCGTCGCCGTGCTTGCGCTACGCGATGGCATGATTCCTCCCACGATTAACACGACGGAAACCGATGCCGATTGCGATTTAAACTACACGCTTGGACATAGCGTCAAACGCAATGTTAACGTTTCGATGAATATCAATATGGGTTTCGGTGGCCAAAACGCCGCTGTTGTCTTTAAGAAGGTTTAAGGTATGTTATCAAGGAAAGATATTGAGGCGATCATTCCGCATCGCCAACCATTTTTATTAATTGACGAAATTATCGAACTTATTCCCACCAAACGAGCGGTGGGCACCAAGCTCGTTAATGCTGACGATTTTTGGGTTCCTGGCCATTTTCCTGGGATGCCAGTCATGCCTGGCGTGCTTATTATCGAAGCGTTGGCCCAAGTAGGTGCTGTTTGCTTACTGACCCATGATAGTTTTAAAGGAAAACTCGCCTATTTTGCGGGAATCGATAACGCTAAGTTTCGCCGCAAAGTGATTCCGGGAGATGTTCTGCGACTCGAAATAGACATCATCAAGCTACGCAGCTATTACGGTATCGGAAAATTTAAAGCGTTTGTTGGAGACGAAGTTGCCGCAGAAGCCACCTGCTCCTTTGCGATAACTTCTTAATATGAACTTTGACATTAAAAAGTTCGAAATTCTTGATTCAACCTCTGATTATGCAAAACAAAACTTTCGGACGCTGAATGATTTTTCACTGATTCGGGCCGATTACCAAACAAGGGGTCGCGGTCAATTCACTCGCCGTTGGGAAAGCGATGATGGAAAGAATCTGTTATTCTCGCTCTTGATTAAAAGCGGACTAGATTCAAACATCATTAAGTCATATGAACGGGCCACATTAGACGCGATCGTGATGATGCTGAGCAATTATGGAATATCCTCGCGAATTAAGTTACCCAACGACATTTACGTCGATGACAAAAAAATAGCCGGAATGTTGCTTGAGACGCGTCAGATATCTGGTGCATATGAATATCTGATTATCGGTATTGGATTAAACGTCAAACAAACATCTTTTAGCCAGGGTTTGCTGGCAACATCGATGATGATGTTGGCAAACATCGAGTTTGATCTCGAAAAGGTTTTTCTCGATCTAGTCGAAGAAATCGAGCATCGCTTCCTCGCTTGCAGTAACTAGCACGTTAATCAAAAAGCATCATTGATTAATCGTCTTGTAGACGATTTTTTCATCAATCACGGTCATGCTTGGCTTTAATGACTTTAATTGTTCAAGCGGGCAGGTCAATATATCATGTGCATAAACGGTGAAATCGGATAGATAGCCAATGTCGATATACCCTCTCATCGTTGGAGTGTTGGTAATCACCGCATAGTCGGTCGTATACATCTGCGTAGCTTTAAACCGATCGATGCGCTGTGATGGATGATAGACTTTGCCATTATTATTTGATTGACGGGTGACAAGCGCATGGATGCCTAAAAGCGGATTAGGATCTTCAACCGGAGCGTCGGAACTACCAAGTAATATCAACCCCTGATCCAGATATGATTTCCAAGGATAAATAAGCTTGGGTTTTGAAACAAATAAGCGATTCATATATGGCAGGTCGCTGGTCACGAACAGTGGTTGAATATCGAAAATCGCCGGAAGCTTCGCCAATTTTTTAATGGTGTTCTTTGTCGCTAGTGAGGCGTGAATGATGCGATCTTTTTGGCCTGGCCTTGGTGGCAGTGCCAATAAAATGTCGCATACTTCGTCTAGTGCCTTATCACCGATGACGTGAATGGCGACCGTATATCCAAATGATCGAGCGTGGGCTACCAATGACTTGAATTCATCGATTGAATGCATGCGGAGTCCTTGTTGGTCACTACCACAATATTTACTTGTTACCAGTGCTGTTTTAGAGGACAATGTCCCATCGTAAAACAGTTTGACCGCACCATATTCGAGATACGGATTATTGATATCAGAAGCGATAGTGCGCCACTGATTGAAAATGCGGTAATGGACTAATAGATGCGCGCGAAACGGTAGTTCCTTTAATGTTTCGTCAATCGCTTCATATGTGCGCCTCATATCTCCAAAGTAGGACAAATCGTCGCTATGCCCGCCCGTAATCCCATATTCATGAAGCTGTTTAAGGGCTGTGGCAAAGTATCTTTTCAATGTTGCTTTATCGTAGGTCAAGACCCGTGAAGTCACGATTTTGGCTTCATCTTCAGTCAAAATGCCTGTCGGGGAATCGGTATTTGCAATTTTAAGGGCTACGCTATTGATGGTAACTGAATGGTAATCGTTATGCGTCAAAACGATTGGTTTTGCGTCCGATATATTATCTAAGTCAAATTTGGTGATTCCGATATCGTGATACCCCTCGGCGATTATTTGCTCGCCATGTGAAGTCATCAGTATTTCGATGATGGCTTTTTTATCGTGGTGTTTCGATAAATCAATCCGGGCAAGTTTTTGTCCATAACCAATCAGATGTAAATGAGCATCAACCATGCCCGGATAGACATGGTGACCACCTAAATCAATGCGTTCGGCCATAGGATAGTCCGCCTCATTAACATTAGTGGCCACAATTTTTCCTTCGTTAGTCAAAACGTTATTGAAACAGGAAGTTTCATCAACCATCGTATGGAAATGTCCGTTGGTCCAAAGTTTCATACGCAAATTATAACATGTCGCTTTTTATCTCATCGTTAGTTCGCTTAGTTAAAATAACTAAAATCATTGTTTGGATGCGAATTAAAAAAATGATTTATACCTCCAAATTATTGTCAAATGACCATTTTTTCAATATCATGGGTAAAAAGCCTTATTAACTTTATTTTTGATTAATATATTATTAAGATTGGATTAAGGAAATCATATGGCAAAAATTACATTAAAGACTATCGCTGATAAAATGAACGTCAGCACCGTCGCCGTTTTTAAAGCGCTCAACAACCAATCGGGCGTCAGCGATCCCTTGCGACGCAAAATCAAGGCTTACGCCAAATCAGTTGGCTATGTTGGCAAATCATCGCATCAGGGCATTAATAAGAAACGGTTTCTCTTTTTCATCAATCAAGATTTTTTCCTAACTCCATCGGAACAATACTACTCGACGATTTTCTATTATTTGACTTCCGAACTCGCAAAAGTAAATAGCATGTTACAAATATCATTCCTTGAACCAGAACAGCCGGTTGAAAAAATCAAAACGACGATTGCCAATTTTAATCCCGATGGTGTGTTTTTTGCCTGTGAAGTTAGCCAAAAAATTCTCCAATTTATGGAGAAACATCCCGTTCCCAGCGTTTTTATCGATATTTACTCACCGCTATTTTCGTGTAATTTCCTTTACGTCGACAATTATCAGGTCTCTTATATGCTGGCTCACTATCTGATTGACAAAGGTCATACAAAAATTGGTTTTATCGGCAACATCAATAAGACGACCTCAATATCGGATCGCTATATGGGCTATGTCAAAGCTATGAATGAAAAGGGCTTACGAATTGACCCCGCTTGGCACATCAACGAAAACATTGAGCGCCAAGTATCGTTATTCGACCTTCCACTGAACAATCTGCCGACAGCCTACATTTGCCACTGCGATTCGGCGGCGCAAAAGTTATATTCGCTACTATCCGTCAATGGACTGAAAGTACCCGACGATGTTTCAGTTATCAGCTTTGACAATACGATGCTTTGCGAAAACTTGATGCCAAAATTAACCTCAGTTGGTCCTAATAAAGACAGCGTCGCCCGCAAAGCGTTTGGAGCGATGGTCGATGCTATTAAAGGCAAACACGCCCTTGTGCAACTGCGATCGCATTTAGTCGAACGGGAATCAGTAAAAGATTTAAATCCGGTTTCTGAGGTAATTGATTAATTAACTCGCACCACGAATGATTCCTAATATGCGTTTATACCGCATTTTATTTAAATTATTATAAAAATTATCAAATATTAATTGGTTAATTTTTTATTAATATAATATTAAATTTTTATACCACTTATTTTCATTATGCTATACTAAATGAGAATCTTTGTGAGGTGGCGAAATTATAAAACGACATCTTAAAACTGGGCTCGGTATTCTGGTGTTGCTACTATCAGCGTGTGAATCGGCAACTTCATCGCTTTCAGTTAGCGATTTTTCTTCGTCTACAACGCCAATTACTTCAAACGAATCAAGCGGTGAATCGAGTGAGCAACCCACCTTTTTAGCGTCCGATATCGGTGTTGAAAAAACGATTTCAAAAATCAATTCTTTCCCAGATATTCCAACTAATTACCGCTATTACGATTATGGAGCAGCGGCTCGAGAGCTCGACCGGGTCATTTTCGGTTTTGCCAATGATCCGACTGTCAGAATCCCTTCATACATCTCAAGCGATCCTTCATCATGGAACCCAATTGGATATTGGCTCGACCAGCCACGGCAGCCTCCAGTTTATAACCCACTGGAAACCGGTTATCTAAAACGCACGTTTGGGCTTCCGACATACGTGGGTGATAATCGCGTCGTCAGTTCCGGTAGCGAAGCAATGACCACGATTTCTTCAGTGCTCGGCGCTAGTTATGCCGGCATCGACAAACAAAACCAACAATTTGGTGATACTACTTATGATTTCGTGGAAATGACTTTTTCAAGCTATGACACCGGGTCGAAATTAGTTCATAACTATGGCGTTCAAGGACAAAGCTTCTGGTACGATCTGTTTCCTCAAATAATATTCGCGCGCTTGTATGAGCTTTATCCTGACACCCCCTTCATGCAAGAAATCGTGCTTAACGGGGCGAATGAATGGCTCGAAGCGCTACCTTATTTCGTTAAAAGCGGGGTGCCGAACTACGAATTCGTCGGATATAACGTCGTGCTTGAATCTCCGACGGTTACCGGAGGTCACATCGAGCCTCCCAATGGTGGACTCGCGGCGTTATTCTACTCGGCTTATAAAATAACGGGTGATGAAAAATATCTTGACGGTACGAAGGAAGTACTCGATTATTTACAAACCTATCAAAAGAATCCGAATTATGAAGCTCTAACCGATTACGCACCATACATCGCCGCGATATTAAACGCGCATCATGGCACCTCCTACGATATCGGTAAATTCATTGATTTTCTATTTGATGGCGATTCCTCGTTCCGGCCGGGTTGGGCTGTCATGAGCGGCTCGTTTGGCGATTATCCGGTCCATGGGCTCGTCGGGCAAGCCGGCGATTATGCATTTGCGATGAATTCGCTTCATTTAGCCACCACGTTAGCACCCATGGTCAAATACGACCCCCGTTACGCAAACGCGATTGGCAAATACATGCTCAATCTCGTCAGCAATGCCCGCTACTTTTTCCCGCAAACGCATAGTTTGTCACACCAATCGATGAACAGTTATTTACCATTTGATACAAAAGGCACGCTTATTTATGAAGGATTCCGTCAAAGCTGGAATTCAATGACTGGTTATGCCATGGGCGATGCCACGACGATGTTTGGACAACCTTCAGATCTCAGTTTGTATAGCTCGGCTTTTATCGGGGGCCTCGGGGCTGTGGCCCAAAAAACGAATGTGAATGGAATTTTGCGCATTGATTTGAACGCCACCGATAGTTTCGGGCCATCCCAAATGCCGGGTTATTTGTTTTATAACCCGTATAACCAGGCATATATCGTTAACTATGAAGGTCCCGAATATGCATATGACCTATTCGACGCTTTATCACAGACGATCCTCGCCCGTAATGTATCAGGCTCCGTGCATTTAAGAGTTCCGACCAAGCAATCGCTGGTGGTACGGCAACTGCCCGCCAATTCGGTTCCAAGCATGGCCGATAATGGAGTGGTCATCGCCGACGAGTTAATCGCCAGAAAACAGGCCGCGGTCAATTTGACGAATATCACAACTAGACAAGAGCTTACTTCATCATCCGACATCAATATTGCCATGTCGGCACCATTGGATGATGAAATCGTCAACATGAAAGTATATTTCGGTGACATCCTCGCCTACGATGGCGAACCATTAGCGACTTACCGGTATAACAAAGCATTGCTACCAGATACCGATTATACGATGCGAATTGAAATATTGACGGCACAAAGCCGTTATGACTACGTGACTAAAAGGGTGGTGTGCCGTTAAGTGAAAACAAGTAGATCTCAGATCATGTTATTAGCAATCATCGGAACGTTTTTGATTGGCTGTGATTCATCGTCGAATACATCGATGCCTTCAACCACATCCAGTAGTCAAACAAGTTCAATAACCACATCCACCGATAGCCAAACTTCAAGCGTCGGTTCATCTTCTTACACCATCCCTGTTTGGGATGGTAGTAGCATCCATTACACGGCTTATGACATTCGTGGCTTTGGTAGTGGCACGCCCGCCGGCGTCGCCAACTATGAAAGCAGTAACGACACCGTCGTGATTTGGAATATCGATGCCAGTCTCGATAATTATGGCGGTGTCCAAACACCCGCGCTGTCGCTCGATTTTTCAAAAGCGGTCATTTTTGAAATGAACGTCGTCAGCAGTTATTCCCAATATATCGTCAAACTCGCGGTTGAAGGCGAGATTGAATATTATTACGTGCTGTCTGATGAAGGCACGCCCGGACTCATTTCCATCAACGTCGTCGACGCCATGTTATCGCAAAAATACCGTGAAAAGAACACCCAGCCCGACCCGGGATATAACACCGGCTGGAAATATGACAATCAAGTGAAAAATTGCACGTTCCACATTCTCGCCAAAGGACCCGACGGCGAGCGACAAACCGCGGAACTAGTGCTTACGCATATCGCCATTTATAACAACCAACCGGCAGTTACCGGCATTTCCATCAATTCGGCGGAAATCGTCTCCGGTAAAATCGAAAAACTAAAAGGAAGCCCCGCTGTCACGTTGACTTCGTCAATCACCCCTAGCGAGATCAGTGATAAATCGGTCATCTGGTCGTCAAGCGATGAGACGGTGGCTACGATTACCGAAGCTGGCGTATTATCATTCATCGGCGTGGGTACCGCCACCATTATCGCCAAATCGCGGATTGACCAAAGCAAGCAAGCGGCACTGCCCGTCAATGTTTTAAGCGGCTTTGAAAATACCACCAATTTGAAAAACGAATTGGCGACGCTTACCTACGGAGGCGCGACGACCGATGGTAACCGTTTTACCGATTTATTTAAAACGACATGGGGACTAAATACGCGTCAAAACGTCACCATCGAAACGTTGGTGGCCCTCGACGATCATTTAAGCGCTGACGGCGACGTCATCATCGAAAACTACTTTAATCCTTCGACATCGGCCCACGTAACCGAGGCGACATCGCGCTTATCGGGCACAAGCGCCGCCGCGTCCATGAGTTTAACTGGCACCGCATCGGCAACAGCCTATCGCAACATCGACGGCAAACTATATCAAACCTCATACACTGGCACTTTGCCGATTGATTACGCATCGAATAGCCCATCTTGGAACCGCATCGATGATTACATCGAAGAGACCATTGTCGTTTGGGGTTCGAGTGAGGTTTATAAATATCGCCTGCGCGTCATTAACACGACACTGTTATCGGAAAGCCGTCCTACCGATTTCATGAACACGTCGCTTTGGACAATTCCTGATCGCACGAAACAAAACATCGATGCTGTCATCCATGCTTTAAGCCCCGCTTCGCTACGCATTGAAAACAGTCAACTAGTGATGAAGCAAAACAAATACCCCGAAGCCAAATATTGCTTTGGAGGCATCGTCAGCAACGTCTTCAATGCGACAGACGTCAATGCCGTGCAAATGCTACTCAATGTCACGGCGTTGAACCAAATGAACGAATTTGTGAAAACGATGTGGGAAATCAAGGTGCTCTATTATGCGACCAACGGCACAACCGCGATAAGTTCCAACCCCTTAAAAATCGATTCGGGTAATACGATTGGCCAACACACGGTCACGTTCGTCCCTGCCTATAGCAATTTCAGGCTATATCTAGTCGTCAACGGAAGTGACATCGGTGCGCAATTCGCCGATGCTGAAATGCGGCTTGATTTGCTGAAAGTATATACAATCGACCGGTAATTTTATGGAAAAGCATTTAATCATTAAAACCGAAGACATTGCCCCAACGAGCCCCGAACTGCGTGTGCTTGGCGTGTTTAACCCCGCGACAATCAAGGTCGGCTCAACGACGATTATGATTGCCCGTGTCGCCGAAACGATGAAGGAAAGCGACAGCGTTTATGTTTATGTGCCCATCTGGCGCCACAAGAAATTCCAATTCATCCAAATAGCCATGAGCGACCCCAACTACGATTTTTCCGATGCCCGCGTCATTCATAACCACGAAGAAAGTTATTTGACTTCAATCTCGCACTTCCGGATTGGTCGTAGTGAAGATGGCCATCATTTTGTGTTTGATGAGCAACCTCTTTTCCCCGAGAGCGTTTATGAAGAATATGGAATTGAAGATCCACGCATCACGTATATCAATGGTCGTTATTACATTACTTATACCGCAGTCAGTAGCTTTGGCATCAACGTTGGGTTGATGGTCACCGATGATTTCAAGAAGTTTGATCGGCTTGGCAACATCTTTCCTTTTGACAACAAAGACTGCGTTATTTTTCCGCAATTAATCAATAATCAATACTATGCTTATCACCGTCCTTCGACGAGCGATTTTGGAAAACTCGATATTTGGCTGGCTAAAAGCACGAACTTGCTCCACTGGGGTGAGCACGAGGCGCTGAAGAAGGCTCGCATCGAATATCAATGTTCAGCGCGCGTGGGCGCTGGCGCCGTGCCATTTTTAACAAAAGAAGGCTGGGTCGTCATCTACCATAGCGCCGACAAAGACCACCGTTATCATCTTTGCGCCCTGCTCGTTGATAAAGACGACCCAAGCAAAGTTATCAAAAAATCAAAACAACCTTTAATTGAACCGACGGAACCTTATGAAAAAGAAGGGTTTGTCCCCAATGTCATTTTCACGTGTGGTGTCACTAACGATGATGACATGGTCCATATCTACTATGGCGTATGTGACCAAAACATCGCTGTGTGCCACATGACTTACGATGACCTATTCAAAAATATGGAGAACGTATCATGAAACGGCCGCTACTTTTATTAAGTTTGATATCAATACTGACACTGCCCGTCCTTGCCGCCTGTGATAATAATGGCGACAAAACATTACGCATTGCCCTAGATATCGAAGATGAAGGCCGTTATGACGAATTATTTGCCATCTTTACCGAACGAACCGGTATCGCTGTTTCAGCGACATATGGTCAAGATATCGGCAAATTAATCGGTACCAAAGATGAACCCGACATCATCAAGACGAGCACGGTCGTCGTCACGTCAATGACACCTTCGCTACTTGATTTGACAACGCTTATCAATGAGGATGAGGAAATTGATACTGACAACTACATCGATTCGTTAATGGATGCGTTAACGATTGATGGAAAAGTTTACGCGCTACCGACTTCACTGAATACTTCGCTCCTTTACTACAACAAAGCACTATTCGATGCCTCCGCTGACGATCTTCGCGATGTATTGGGCTTAACCCAAAGCGAAAGCGTCTATCCGCAAGCGGATTGGACATACGATGATTATCAGGCCGCGGGTGTCGTTTTATCTAAATTCACAGGTGAGACCCCCAACGTAACATATACTTCCTTTGGCGCTGAAGCCCAACTTAACTGGTGGGGCGAATGGCTTGTGTACGTGCAACAAATGGGTGGCACATTCTACGCTCCCGATTCGAATAATCGGGTGTGCGCCATCAACTCGCCCGAAGGAATTGCCGCCACACAGTTTTTCAGAGACAAATCAATGGGTGGCGTTGGTACAAAATTTGCGCCGGACGCAATCGAAAGCGCCTCCTCATACTCTTTTTTGGGTGGTAATGTGGCGATGATATTCGGCGGTCACATGGGCGATTGGTTTAGCTATGACGCCTTGGGGATCGACTGGGATATTCAAGTGTTGCCAAAGCCTGTTGATCGACCTAGCGCTAAAGGTGGGGAAATATCCGCCGATGCGTTTGGTATCTCCGTACGTAGCAAACAAGTTAGCGAAGCGTTTTCGTTTTTGAAAATGTGGACCGGATCCGAAGGGGCAACCAAAATGTATGAGTTCGGTAAGGTTGGGGCACTCAAGAATATGCAAGACTTGATTGAAGCGTTGCCCGAAGAACAACAAAAAGACATTAATACTGATGCTCTGTTTGATGCAATCGAGGAAGCCGTTACGTTACCGCGCGAACGCGATTTTTCCAAAGTCATGCGTGAAATCGTGATGGCCGAACTATATAAACTGATGTATACCGGGCGCGGTTCGGAAACCGATGTCACGATTGTGCTCAATCGCATTAAAACGCAAGTCGATCAATATTACGCGACACTGTACGGTAGTTAATATGGCTAGCAAGGCAATGCATCTTTCATTCAAGAAAAACTTCCATCGCAATTACAAATATTTTTTGATGTTTGGTGGCATTGCCATTTTAGGATTTGGCTTATTTTATCTATATCCAATCATTCGCACATTCGTACTTAGTCTTACTGATAAAACGATATTCGACACCGATCCCAACTATGTGGGCTGGGCCAATTATCTATATGCGCTGAAAAGCGATCCGTTGTTTGCCAAATCGATTCAGCAATCGCTTGTTTTCGCTCTTATAAGCGGAGCCTTAGTGCTTGTGACATCATTGGTTTTAGCGATGCTATTAAACTCGCGCGTTAAATTCATCGGCGTGTTCCGCACGATTTATTTCTTGCCGTTTATCATTCCTAGTTTCGCCGTGGGCGCCGTCTATAAAAACTTGTTTAATCCAACGACAGGCTTGATAAACAATTTGTTGACCGCGCTTAATTTGATTGACATCAACAATCCCCCATTATGGTACATTTCGCCTGATTCGGCGCTGATGACGATGATTGTCATAAGTTCGTTTGGATTCGGTGTCAAGATGCTGGTGTTTCTAGCCGCGCTTCAAGGGATACCGAGTGAACTATACGAGGTGGCGGAGATCGAAGGCGCCTCGAAAACCCAACAATTTTTCAAAATCACATTGCCGCTTATTTCTCCAATGCTATTTTTCAACGTCATCCTGATTACGATTGACGGATTGCGGGCATTCTCACTGGCGTTTGTGATGGGTAATGGTCAAGGTTGGCCATCAAATTCGACGCTGTTATTCCCCATTTATATGTTTATGACAGCGTTTAATATGCCATTTAGACTCGGCTATGCCGCGGCGATGGCTTATATTTTCTTCCTGATAATCCTCGCCTTAACCGGCATTCACTTCCTAATGTCGAAATTTTATGTGCAGAAAGACATCACGATCAGTTAGGTGACAGCATGGAAATGCGATTGAAACAAACTCGGCATAGTAAAACAAGCATGTCGCGCAAAACGCAACAAGTCATCACTTATGTGTTGCTCATATTATTTGCGATTGTCGCGCTATTACCGCTGTACTACTTAATGATCACGGCTATGAAAGATTTAAACGAAGCCTCGACGATGGCGACGATGTTCCCCCGCTCGTTCGCGCTATTCGAAAACATCCGCTTCGTGCTCGCTCATCCCGATTACAATGTGCTACGCATGTTTTTGAACACGATGTTCATCTTTGCAATGAAGACATTGGGGACTGTTCTTACTTGTTCGATGGCAGCTTATGCGTTTGCGATGTTCAAATTTCCTGGCAAAAACATCATCTTTTTCATCCTGCTTTCGACGATGATGATTCCGGGTGAAATATTAGGCATCCCGATTTACGAGTTCATGGTCAACGCTGGTCTTAAAGAAGTAGCGTATATCCCCCTATGGATTGGCTCGTGGTTTGCCACCGACGTATTCGTGATTTTTATGTTCCGTCAATTCTTCCAAACGGTGCCTAAACCACTAATTGAAGCGGCACGTATGGATGGGTATGGCGAAATGCGCATCTTCTTCAAGATTGTACTGCCCCTGAATGTTCCCGTAATCGTGACAGTCGTATTGCTATATTTCGTGGGTACATATAACGATTTATATGGTCCGGCATTATACATTTCCGATAAGAGTAATTGGGTCATGGCTAACAGCATCTCGATATTCGAGAACTTATTCCAAAGCGGTTCAAGTTCGTATCTAGTGCCATGGAACTATGTCTCGGTTGCCAGTTTGATTGCCTTAATACCCGTCGTCTTATTATTCAGCTTCATGCAAAAGAAATTTCTCCAAAGCGTCGCCGGCGTCGGCATTAAAGGATAACGTTATGAATAACAAATGCAATTTAGATAACTTATTAACAGCCCACCGGGCAAACACCCACATCAAAGCTACGAAAAAAATCCATTTTTTGGGTGTTCGAGGCTTTGACGTGTACAACATTTCCTCGGAATTTGTTTTTGAAGGTGAACGCTATATCGCCGGCCGCGTCGAAAAGCGCGATAGCGAAATATCAACAGTCCGATTCTTTAAGCGAATCGGCACCGATATTTATGAAGCCACGCGGGAAGTCATCGAAAACCTGCAAGATCCGTTCGTGGAAATCATCGATGGGAAACTGCTTGTCGGTGGTACACAAATTCATCCTGACACGACTGGGAAAATCACTTCTTGGCGCACGGTGTTTTATCAAGGAACGTCGTTCCGCGATTTACGAATCATCATTGAAGCGCCACTGAAAATGAAAGATGTCAGAGTTGCTAAAGGCAATCATTACTACATGATGAGCCGTCCCCAAGGTGGCGATGCCAAATGGGGCAAGATTGGTTTTGACTCTACCGATGCGCTATATCACATCACGACAGAATTCATTCAAAAAGCCCCGCTGCTTGATGATTTATTCGGCGATGAATGCTGGGGTGGCGCCAATCAAGTCCACGTCCTGAAAAATGGCATGATAGGCGTGCTCGGCCATGTCGCGCGCATGAGTCAAGGCGACATTCGCCACTACTATGGGATGACCTTCGCGCTTGACCCGATTTCACGCAAACGTACCCCGATGAAAATCATTTGCGAACGATCGGATTTTGAACAAGGTGCCGCTAAAAGACTCGATTTAATCGATGTCGTATTTGTCGGGGGGTTGGTCCGTAATCACGACGGCACGGCCACTTTGTATACCGGTCTATCTGATGCCGAGGCCCACTATGCCATCATTGAAGATCCGTTTGTCGAATACGAGGAGCTGAACACATGAAGGTGTCGAAGTCGAGTATTACGCTATTAATCGCATTGATGACAATCATGACTGGATGCGTCTCTTCAATGAGCGACCAATCATCTTTGTCAACCGGTTCAAGCAGTGAATCCTCGACAAACATTTTCTCATCCATCTCATCTGAAACACTGCTTCCGATTACACCGCTCGTTACCGAATTCGATTTTGATTTATTAAACGATTTGAGCTATGAATACGACGCCCTGGAGATTGGCACGATTTCCCATATCGAAGGACACAATATCGCTTCTGGCGACTACGAAATTGGTCCAACTTCGATTTCGATTGCGAGACATTATTTAGTCACGCTACTTCCGGGAACATATGAGTTGTCGCTTTATACGACATTGGGTCGGGCGATATTACCAATGACAATCATCGACCGTCACAATGCCCATCGCATCGTCAATCGCGGATTTGAAACCGGCGATTTATTCGGTTGGTCGGTCCACACGATTTTCAAAGGCGAAACGACGATTCAAGCGTTTCGAGATACCGCCATCGTCGCCAATGAAACAATCCCAAGCGCAACATTTCCATATGATGGTGAAGGTTCCTATGTGTTGGGTCGATCAACTTCTGTATCCAAAGCGGCGTTTGAAGAACGACTCGGCCAACTTCGTTCATCAACATTCACCCTTGGGGGTAGTGGTCACATCTCGTTTTTGTTAGGCGCGGGCAAGACCGCCGATTTGTCATATGTATCGATTCGACGCGCCAGTGATGATTTGGAAATTAAACGATTTGGTAATCAAATGTTTGATGTTTCACAAGTTGTCGAGGGTCAATACTTTGGTGAAAACCTTGTTAAATACCGGGCCGATTTATCATCGTATTTAGGAAACGAACTATATATTGAGCTATCTGATTTCGGATCACGAGATTGGGATTTCCTGACCGCTGACGCGTTTGAGACATATTATGAAACAGCGCCTGAAGATGGTGTGATTGCCGTTGACATCAAGCCAATCTATTTGGTTGACTATGCCCCGAATCAAGTTGCCAATGGTGACTTTACTTCCAATTTGACAAACTGGACGATATCAGATCTGCCTGGTTGGCAAAAACCAGATGGAAATAGCGATACGTTTATCGTGACCTCCGGGTCGCTTCGTAGTAATGCTACTGGTGATAGCGCCCGTGGATTGATTCGCTCGTCGCTATTCCGCGTCGATGGCTCAGGAATCGCCTCGCTTCAAATCGGGGCCGCGCAAGGCTCACGTTATGACAAAGACACGTTCGTTTCCATTAAACACTTTGCCACTAATCGCGAAGTGATTCGCTTTGCCAATAATCGGTCATCTGGTACAACAATGATTCAATACTTCATTGATTTATCGGATTATCAGGGCCAAAAGTTTTATGTTGAAATCGTCGATAACGCCACCGGCAGTTGGGATACGATTTTCATCGATAACATTGTTACCTATTACGCCACTCGTCCGTTTTTCACCTATGCGACGATGGCTATTAATTTGAATTACTAATAAAGGAGCCTGACGTGTATGCATACACCTTCTACATCCCGCCTTGGTTTCCTCGCCTTGCTTTTGGGAGCAATGTCTTTATCTGCGTGCGGATCTTCACTGTCCTCTATAAGCGAAACCCCGAGTTCGACTACTTCGAGCACGAGTGAGATTTCTAGCAGTTCATCAAGTTCCACTCCTTCATCAAGCTCATCTTCAAGTGCCATCGATGAAACGATTTATTCAATCGAAAACGGTGACTTCGAAACTGGTGATCTATCTGGTTGGACGATTATATCAGGCGCGGCTTTCTCTTCCCAAGGAGTCAGTAGCGATACTATGGTAAACGCCACAGTGCCATATAACAAACAAGGCACGTACTTCTATAAAGGTGTGAGTCAAACTAGCGAAGGCATCATGCAATCCTCGTCGTTTATGATTGGAGGGAGCGGTTATATCACTATGCGCATGGGTGCGGCCTACATGCAGGCGCTGACATACATCTCCATCATCAACGCCCAAACCGAAAAAGAAATCTATCGCATCGGTAATTCAATGTTTAACCAACCCGCCAGCGGAACGAGTGATTACCGGGTCGAAAACATGAATAACTATTTCGTTAATTTATCCGCGCATTTAGGAATAACGGCCTATATCAAAGTCGTTGACCAATCGATTGCCAATCACGGTTATGTCACGCTTGATGACATCGTGACTTATCATCCTTCGATTCCAGCGCTTGTCGGTTATGTCCAAGCGCCAAATATCATGCCGCTATTCACCGATTTTGCGGGTACTCCTAATGCCTTGTATAATGGTGACTTCGCCACGAAGACGCTCGTCGGATGGACCGTTATCGGTGAGGATGGGGTGTTTCGGGCCAGCCATATTTCTTCTAGCAACCGCTTAAGCAATCGGCCCGACGAATCTAAAATCGGGGTTTTGCGTTCAAGTGCTTTCAAAGTCGCGGGTACCAATTTGATGTCATTCAGATTAGGAGCCACCAAAAATCGGCAACTCACATACATGTCGGTCAAAGTCGTGGGCACTAACGAAGAAATTTATCGCACTTATAGTGACCGCTGGAGGGACGCTGACGAAGAAAACACCCACTTGTATCACATTGATTTAAGCGAATATCGCAATAACTGCCTATATCTTGAATTCGTCGACAATTCGCGCGGCGATTGGGGCTTATTGACAATTGAAGCCATCAATACCTATCACGCCAGTTGGCCTAACATCAACGATGAAATCGCTTATAACTTATTTGATCCGATTGTGACAAATCCAAGCTACACGGCGATGCGTTCATACATTAATCCACATATCGACTCAATTATGGATGCGACAACCAGAACTACGGTTAGAAAAACTTTCTTTGCGACGATCGATGGCATCTCCAACATCAAAGGCAATTGGCCCAGTGTCGTCCAACACTATGCTAACGGCAACACATTTATTATCACCGGCGACATTGATGCCATGTGGCTACGAGATTCAAGCGCCCAGGTGCTTCCGTATTTACAGTTCATGAACATCGATGATGATGTGCGATTAATGGTTAAAGGATTGCTACGGATGCAGTTCGAACTGATTCGGCGCAATCAATACGCCAATGCATTTAATCCCGGTGGTTCCGTGTTCGAACTCAAATTCGAAATCGATTCATTGATTTATCCGCTATGGCTCGCATATGAGTATTACCGCATCACTGAAGACACCTCAATCTTTGATACCTTCTTCATGATGACGCTGACAAAAGTACTCGATACGTTACAAAACGAACGCAATCATAGTGATGACAATTATCGGATTACTAATCAAAGCGATCGTGACGCCGGTCCGCATGAAGTGAATACCGCTAGTGGCCTTATTTGGAGTGGTTATCGGCCAAGCGATGATGTGACTTACTACAAATTCTTCATACCCGGCAATATGTTCGCCGTCGCTACGCTGGAAAAGATGGCAAGTATGCTAACTGAAATGGAAAAGGAAAGCGCGCTTGCCTTGCGTGCGTCCACGATGGCTAGCCAAGTGCGTCAAGCAATCGAAACATATGGCGTGTATCAACACCCAACCTATGGCAAAATTTACGCTTTCGAGGTTAACGGCTTTACAAGCGACGCCAATTCCAGCAGTGGCAAACTACTGATGGATGCCGCGAATATTCCCAGTCTTCTAGCGATTCCTTGGCTAGGCTATGCACCCATCGAAGATCCGATTTATCAAAACACACGTGATTTCATCCTCAGTTTCGATAATCCGTATTACTACGAAGGAACATACGCCAAAGGCATTGGTGATCCTCACGATGGCATTGGTGGCACCAATCCCCATCCAGGCACGCCGGTTCCATGGCACATGGCTATTGCCATGCAAGGGCTGACGACTAATAACCAAAGCGAAATAGAACTAATGATTGAATATATGACCGATACGACAGGTGGCACCTACGTAATGCATGAAGCATTCAATGCCAATAATCCGAATGAATATAGCCGCGACTGGTTTACGTGGCCATGCGCGCTATATGCACATCTGTACATCACAAAAATACTAAATATCAATTTATTGACGGAGGGCTGATTATGAAACAAACAATGAAATGGTTCGGTCTATTAAGCGTCTTTGCGCTATTAGTCACGATACCTCCACAAATGACAAGCACGACGGCAGCTGAACGCGAATATGGCGTTGATTTGGCTTATAAGCGTCGCGTTGTCAGTAGTGATCACACCGATAGTAACGTCAACACCAATGCCGTCGACGCCAACCCCAACACGCGCTATGCGGCCGTCAATCAAAATAGCGCCTATTTCTATGTCGATTTAGGTTCGGTTGAAAAGGTTGGCAAAGTCGTCATCGACTGGGAAGCGGCCTATGCCTCGCAGTATCGACTTCAGATGTCGCTTAACGCCATCGATTGGACAACCGTTGGCGATATTTCCAAAACAACGAGTGAGAAAGACATCATTGTGTTTCCCGAGTGGATCGAAACACAGTTTGTTAAATTCCAAGGTGTCACCCGTAAACTTGATTATGGTTATTCGTTTTATAGTTTTGAAGTTTATGGTCCGAAAAGCTTAGCCACAAGCGGGACCGTCGTCCATGTTTCGAGTAACGAAAACGCCTCGACGCTCCCTGGTTCGGCCATGCTTGATAATCTCGCCAATACCCGATGGGCTTCAAGCGTTGCCGATAATCAGTACGCACTATTTGATTTAAATACACCAATGACATTTGATTTAATCAAGATTCGTTGGGAAGTCTCGTTCGCGCGTATCTTCAAGATTTATGGTCATCCAGCAACTGATGTCACCACTCCACAGCGAAACGATGAAGATTGGTACTACATCAGCGGTTCCGAAGCTGGGCTTGGCGAAGTTGATACACTGCGCCTTAATAGCGACAAAACCACGCGCTACATCAAACTGGAATTGATTCAACGCGAAACCAGCGAAGCGACCAAGAAGACGGGTCGTTATCCTTGGCAATCGACATTCTCGATTTATTCGTTTGAACTATTCAAATGGAGTGACATCCATGCCGCCAAATTAGGACGGGAAATGGAGTTTTCTAGAAACAGTCCGGCTTGGGTCGCCATGAGTAATATCACTCTTTACGATGGGGGACTTGTGCTCGCACCACATGGTTATCCAATCGATGCCAATGGCGTGGTCACCAACATGGCCAGCATTGCAAGCGGCAACATCCCCGGCTTTGAATCTTACGCCACTTATAATCCGGCCGTCATCTACGACTATGACCGCGAGATGTTCCACATGATTTACCGCTCGGAACTGCCCGATCGTTTTGATACTTATTTTGGCAGTCGCTATGAGCTTGGTCATATGTCGACACTATCTTATGCTTATTCATACGATGGTAAGAATTTCGTCCGCGGTGAGAATAACCCAATTGCTTGGCCGACGACCAACGATGAAGCTGGCGGCGGTCTAGAAGACCCGCGCATGTTTAGAATCGAAAACGATCCTAATCGCGGTGGCCTGACAACCTATTACATCACCTATACGATGTATGATAACTCGATTACTAGGGAAGGTATTATTTACACTCACGATTTCGTAACGTTCCATAAAACGGGTCGTTTAGCACCCAGTTATGGGCAAGCCCATAAATCCGGCACATTTGTGACCGATACTGAGGGTAACGCCGTCAAGATTCCGGATCCGCGTCCTGGTAAACGGGGTGAAGTCTACATGATTTACATGAAAGACGGAGGCTATACGCGCATTGGATTCACGAATGACGTGTTATCAATTGCTCAGCAAGATTTCATCGATATCGATACCGGCAACTATGGTAATAACGATATCGAAGATTTGACCAAAGGCAACGAATCGTGCATGGCTATTACCAATATTTATGGGCCAGACGATCAAGACATTTATCTAATGTATGGTGGCGGCGTCTTAAGTGATCCCGCCATTCAAAACCAACAACCAAACGCCAATGGTTGGTTCTATGCCTTGGGTGTGCTTAAAACGACCAAGGCCAATCCGTTTGAACTGACAAATATCCGTCTCGACCTTGATGAGCCGACGATGTATCCGACCGATACCAACAAAATCGATTATGGCTTGTTTGACAAATGTATGTTCGCCGACACGATGATTCGTCATGACGGGGAATGGTACTTCTATTATGGCGCGGGTGATATGTATGTGGGGCTGGCTATGGCGCGAGCCGATTTTGGTGCTGGTGCTTCCACTTATCAAAAAGTCGAAGACGTGATTACAGCATCGACGATGGCGCTTCACAAATCTTATAACGGTGATAAATCACCACGCGACATCATTTACAAGATCGATGTTTATAGCGGTGATGGCACATTATACGAAAGTGCGATGCAACCTTATGTTGTCCCGCATTTCTCACATCTTGAAGGTGGTAAATATAGCCGTGGCATCCCTGTCAGCGTGTCTGTCGATATCTCACTTATCCCGGGCTTGCCACTTGATTATTATGTCGTCTCTTATATTGTCGATGCCGATACATTAGAACTAATAAATAACCCCTCGCATTACTTGTCCGTGACACCAACAGTCACCAGCGAGCCGCGGTAAGGAGTAACTTATGAAACACAAATTGCTTTTATCGCTACTAATTGCCGTACCGCTACTATATGCATGCGGTGAGAGTTCTTCGTCATCCTCAACTAGCAGTGTCTCAACATCGAGTACATCGTCGAGTGAAGTCTCTTCATCAATTGTCCAAGAGCTGACAGTTCCTGCTAACGTCGCCTTAACCAGCCGACGCATCGGTTGGGATGAAGTTGCTGGTGCGACTGGTTATGTCGTGCGCTTGAATGGCACTGACGAACACGAAACATCAACCAATTATTTTGATTTAGATCATACGTACTTTGGTCCCTTATCAATCGAAGTGCGGGCTACTCGAGGCGAAGAAACGACCGCTTATTCTGCGCCACTTAATGTCGTCGCCATTCTTGAGCTAGCGGCTCCCGCTAATGTAAGGCAAGATGGTAGCACCGTTTTATGGGATGCGGTATTAGGAGCGACTGGTTATATCGTAAAAATTAACGATGTTGAAAATTTCACGCTGGAAACATCATATCCGATTACCGTTACTTCGCCATCCTCGGTTCAAGTTTTGGCCACTGGAAGAACCGATGGCTATATCGTTTCCAGCCCATTCTCGGACATTCTATATATCAAAGTTCCACTGGCGACGCCAACTAGTATCACATATTACGAAGGAGTTGTTTCTTGGAATGCTGTTACCAATGCCACTTCATATGTCGTGTTAGTAAATGATATGAGCGAATTCACATCATCGACCAACTCGGTGACGATTGGTATCGACTTCGTCGGTTCCGTTAACATCAAGGTTAAGGCCATCGCTACTGGGGATCAATATGTCGATTCCGCTTGGGGTGAAGTCACGTTAAGCATCGCTCCAATTACGCTAGCCCAACCGACTAATCTGCGATTAACAGGCGATTTGCTGGAGTTTGACGCTGTGATGGGGGCGACAGGTTATGACATTTACGTTGATGGCGGGCTCATTGAAAGCATCACGACCACTAGTTATACGCTTAGTCCAACACTACTATCGCAAACCGGTAGTTATCTCCAAGTTAGAGCCACTTCAAGTATTCACATGGCATCGCCATTAAGTGAAAAAGTATATTTAGGCGCACTAGCAATTACTAACGAAACGGAGCTTAAAGCGATAGTTAAAGGCGGCGCGTATACGCTAGCCAATGACATTGCACTTACTTCAGCATGGACACCGATTGATTTTGAAGGATACTTTGACGGTGCCGGTCATACTATTTCTAACATCGATATTGATGAAACATCAGACTCCTTATCCGCGATTGGTTTCTTTAAGAAAGTCGATGGAGCGATTATCCGTAATGTCCAACTAGTTGGAGCCATCGATGTGGCGACCACGCAGCTAGAAGCTGAGGTTGGCGCATTAGCGGGAACCCTGATTAATTCCACAATCGAGATGGTTACCATTGATGTCGATGTGACTGTCGTTTCTGGTAACGGAACCGCGAAAGTCGGCGGTGCTATCGGCTCGACAATCGACTCTGACCTCACGCGTGTCATATATGATGGCGATGTCCAAGCAACTCACGCCATTTCAGGTGGTCTAATTGGTCTGGTCCGTCAATCGGGTGCCACATCACGTATTCATCAATCGGCGGCGTTAGGTTCAATCGTTGTCGTCGGTGGCGAACAAAGCCCGACTGGTGGGTTCATTGGTAAACTCCTCGACAACTACATGGAAGTGACCGAAAGCAAAGCCGAAATTACGGTCACCGGACCAAACTATGTTGGTGGGTTTGTCGGCTACATGGGTAACGGGACAATTTCCAATTCCTATTCGATGGGTCCAGTCACCGCGACAGCAACAAACATTGTCCACATCGGAGGCTTCATCGGACGGATGGAAGGATATAACAACAAAGTCAATTTCTCGATTGCCCAAAATCTTGTTGTCGTTTCTGCGGGCACCAACATTTATGCCGGCTCGTTTGTCGGCGTCACCCCTGGAGGCACTGTGGCCACGCTTTATACATCGTGCGTTTATAACTCGACAATCTCCTCCCGCGACCGCATCGGTAATCCTTCAAGCGGACGTGGCGATGGCATTACCGGAATCAGTGCGGCGGGATTATTGACACTGTCTGCATTCAACCAACAAATCTGGGATTTTTCTGGTGACACGCCTCGGCTGTCATGGGAATAAAAATAACGTGTTGTCTTTGAACATCTATGAATGGGAGAATCTAAAATGAAGAAACGAATATTCTTAACCTTGCTAATGGTACCGTTACTATTTGCGGGTAATCAAGTCAGGGAGGTCAAAGCCGAGGGAGCGCCATATCAAGTTACAAATGGTGGTTTCGAAACCGGTGACTTAACCGGATGGAAACCTTACACAATCTGGAAAGGTGAATCTGGTATTGCCGCTTGGAGTAATGCAAGAGTAGTTAATGGAACATATTTTGCATCTGAAGGTTATCCGTATAACCGCGATGGCTCATATAACTTAGGTATCGTGTGGCCTGGCGTGAGTTGGGATCAATCATCTGAACGCATGGGCCATCTCCGTTCATCTGATTTTACTTTAGGTGGCAGTGGCTGGATTAGCTTCAAGCTCGGGGGTGGCTTAACAACATCGTTAGCTTATGTGTCGTTTAGACGCAGCGTTGACAATGTCGAAGTTGCCCGCTTTGGCAATCCAATGCGTAATAAAACGGCGTTTGCCACGCATATCTATGGTTCTTCCATTTCCAATGCTGAAGCTTTCATGTTCCCATATTATTTCGACATGACAGCAGTTGCCGATCTTGGAACAGAGCTTTATATTACGATTTCCGATACGGCCTCATATGATTGGTGTATTTTATCTGCCGATAGTTTTGTAACTTATTACGAAACAACGCCATCCATTCCAACGTTGCCCGACCCGAATACTGAGAGTGGCACATATATGGCTGCCAACATCGTCCCAGCGATTCTTGGCATTGATACAGCCAGCAAGACAATCCCAAATGGTAATTTCAGTTCTGGATTTGACAATTGGCAGAATGTTGATAGCGCGTGGCGTATTGATAGCGGAGTTGCTCGGAGCAATGCCGGTGGCGATGGGAGTCTGGGCGTACTTCGTTCAAGCGCATTCACCGTAGGAACTTCTGATAAATACCTTGGTTTTTCTTGGGCTGGCGGACTTAAATACGATAAGCGAATCTTTGTTTCGGTTAAGGAAGTTGGCACTAATAACGAGATACTTCGCTTTGTACGAAGATCAAGTAGTAGCAACGATGAAACAAACGATTGGAAAACACATTATCTTGATTTGACAAGTCTTCATCCGACAATCAATTATTATTTAGAATTTGCTGATAATCATTCTACTACTTGGGGCGTTTCTTTCATTGATAACATTGATTTCATCACGACAGCCACTTGGGAAGCCGATATAGGCCGACACGCTGTCCGAATAGCGGATGTGGCATTTTCAGCGGCAGCTTCCGAATCGTTCTCACGTTATTTCCTTGACGTTACTGGTCCCTATTGCGAAGACGAGGATGGAATTAGCATTCCTTGGGAAGATTTATCAAGTGTTTATGCAATTCAGCGCGATTCAACAAAAGATTACATTGTTAGCGAAGCTGCGAATGAGTCGCTTATTATCGCTGCAAGAGAAAGATATTTGTTCCTCGTAAATGCCTATTCTTCGTTTGGATCAGATCCGTTTTTAAAGAACGCCGCTGGAACCCCATATTCAGGAAGTTTTGATCCAGTCCTTCCTAGCACACTTCAAGATAATACTGGTAGCACAGCGATATTCGTGATTGCCACTTTATCAATCACCTTGCTGGGAGCAACACTTTACGTCTACACCCGGAAGCAGCAAAGAAGCTGATTCTTCCTTTAAGTGATCATTGATCTACCATCATGAAACGACCCGCGAACATCATAATTTGTATCATGATGGCGAGCAATGTGCTCGGAATGCGTTTCGTGATGCCACAAGCACAAGTCCAGCCTGGTTTTTCACAAACTTCGATTTCTAGAATGGACAATTTGTCCTCGAATCCCGTCAATTACTCTTATGTCAATTGGCGGGAAACAACGCAGACATATATCGATTTCTTATTTAATACATCGGGAACGGTATCCACCAAAAGTGGAACGTCGACTCTCGTACAACCAGTCAGTTGGCTGGCAACTGCTCCTAATGTTGATACTTACTTTGGGGAGACGGGCAATCGCGTGATTGCTTTCCCCAGTTATTTTGGGATGAAAAACGCCCCCAATACCGACACAACTCGGGGTGAGGGCATTGCCGTATTAGCGGCTGTTTTATCAGGTAGTTTAGTCGGTTATGACATGACTAACTACGCACCGATGGATTCGGTGCAAGAGCCACTTGATTATGTCAAACAAATGGTTAACTACTACGCCATCCATAATGGCGAAAAAGTCGTCTTAAACAATAGTCATAGCAATACCGGTGGCAGTTGGTGGTATGAACTACTACCGAGTTCCTTGTTCACAGCTTTAGCAAGCATCTATCTCGACCATCCCACATACGATGGAGCCTACCTTGAAGACATCTTGCTAAACATGGCAAGGCAGTGGTATACCGTCGTTGTCGCTGCGGGAGGAAGTTACGCTAACTTCAGCGACCGCAAATCATATAGCATCCGCAATGGCACATTCACTAGCGGTGGTTGGAGCGAACCTGATGCCGCGGCTGGCATCGCCTTCGTGTTATACATGGCCTATAGCCACTTTAAACAGATGCCAGGATATGAAACCGACACCATTAATTTCCTTAATGGGGCAACTTGGTGCATGAACTTTTTAAATAACCTGTCATACAATCCGTTTTATGAAGTTTTAATCTACTTTGCCCCTTTAATTGCCGCGCGCATGAATTTGGAACAAGGCACCAATTATAGCATTACCAAAATGATCAACTGGACGCTAGATGGTTCTAGTGCTGTCAGAGGCGGCTGGGGCATGGTCAACCAAAACTGGAATGGGTTTAACACCCAAGGTTTGATGGGCAGTTTGACCGATGGCGATGGTTATGCCTTCATCATGAACACGTTTGATGCGGCGTTAGGCTTTTTCCCGCTGTTAAAATATAGTCCCAATTATGCTAAAAGCATCGGTAAATGGATACTTAACGTTTCTGACAGCACAAAAAACTATTATCCAATCAATTTGCCGTCTACGCATCAAACTTGCTATGAATGGTCAGTTACTAATGGCACGGGTTCGTTTGTCGCTTATGAAGGCCTCCGCAAAGTTAATAAGATTAATTCGGCTCACTCACCCGCCGGCTGGGGTGATCCCCTTGATTACAATTGGGGACCATTGACTGACTTTGGTTATGGCAATAACCATGTCGGGCTCTTTGCTCCGATTGAAGTCACAAATGTCAATAGAGTATTAAGAACCGATTTGAACGCGCTTGATTTTTTCCAAGCGAACGAGTTCAATTCGTATCTTTATTACAATCCATATGCATCATTTCAAAACATCGAGATTGAATTACTAGACGATGAATATTTGTTTAATGTCGTGACGGGTCAGCGCATAACACTGACATCGATTGGAACAAATCGATACTCGTTTACAATCGGGGCAGATACGGCGATGGTCAACATCGTCTTATCACAAGATTCTGCCATTACATTTGAAGGCGGCATGATGCTCGCGGATGGTAAGTTTGTCGGACGCGTGCAGCCAGGCTTAGATACCAATCGTCCATTGATGCTCGCGGATGACAACACGCTGATGCTGGAAGCCAATTATCCTGACTTCTTACAACCTGACCGTTATGAAGTTTGGCACGAAGAACATAAACTCGGTCAAGCTAGCATCAGTGAAGGAATTTCAATCGTTCCAATCAGCATCATACACCAAGGAAGTGGCTATCTATCAGTCGATATCAAGGCATATCGAGACATGAGTTTGATTGAGAATCGATCAGCGAAATTGTTACTTAAAGATCCACAAATTGCACCACTGCTAAGTTTCCAAACTTCGAATGAATTGCAATCGATGTTCCACAGTGCGTATAGCGCATGGAATAGCGGGTCCAATCCTGACAAAGGTTCGTCTGACAATTACCGGGCTAGTGCCACGGTGGTTGAATCTGGCGTAAAACTAAAGTTGACAAGCGATACGTGGGGCGTGGCCGGTACAAGTAAGGTCACCCTTGATTTTGACAACACTAACGTCGTAAGTTTCCGCGTTAAGGAAGTATCGCATCGCTGGACCATCAAAGTGTTTGTTCCAGGTGGCGACAGGTGGGGCTATTACATCGCTGGGGAAACTAATAATACCGGTCTGGTGACCATCGACATTGCCCAAGCCGCGAGACAACGAAGTTCCTCGTTTAATTTCACCGGTGTCAAAGGTTGTTATTTGTGGTTTATTCCCGCAGGTGCTAACCAAGCCGAAATGGTCATCAGCGACTTAATGGTGTACTCACTACCTAATGACTTATCAGTGGAATTTCCACCACCCGATGAAACAAGCAGTTACTCATCTTCAAGCGAAGAAATTACTTCATCGAGCGAGGAAACGAGCTCATCAAGCGAAACGACCTCTTCAAGCAGTTCGCTTGATTCATCATCTTCTTCAAGTCAATCCTATAGCGAATCATCGAACACAACGAGTTCATACTCATCTTCAATCGATGTTCCTGTTTCAAGTAGTGAACAACTAATTAGTGTGGAAACCGCCGTCAAAATTGGTTCGGTTTCGCTACTTAACATTGGAACGATCGTCGCTTTTATTATCTTGAAGAAAAAGAAGCTCATTTAAGCTTCTTTGTCATATGGCTTTTATTATCTAGAATATTTACACGGGGGTGGAAAACTGATCGACGATGTCTCCGTTAGGATTAATCGTCGTAAAGTTTATTGCAGTATTCGTTACATTAACAATCGTGATGACATTTTGTCTTGCGCTCATATAAAAATCATATTGGCTATACAAAGATGCAGGAACATCGTATATTTTGGCACTGGCGGAACCGCCTGTTAAATAAATCGTTCCATTGCTACGATTAACAATATTGTTGCGCATCGGCGGTGTCCGGGTAAACAAATGGTCATGGCCCGAGAGCACGACATCGACATTACACTCATCAAACACCGGACTCCAGACATTACGGAAGTTTTCCGAGGTCGTCGCATGGTGACCGCCATAGGCACTATAATGGGTGCCCACGATTATATGAGTTGCGGGATTATCACTGACGATACCTCGGAACCAATCGATTTGTGATTGACCATACGTTGAATCGACCGCATCAAGCATGATGAATAGGGCGTTTCCAATCTTAAAATAATAGGATGAAAAACTACCGATTCCGTTACGTGGATGGGGAATTTTCTGTTCAAATAAATTGTTATTAAACCAGACGCCATCGGTAGCATAGTAGTCGTGATTTCCAGGAACGCCCATAATTGCCATCGTTTCACGAGTACGTGTGGCCTCGAAAAACCATTGCCACATCTTTTCATTCGCGCCTTCTTCAACCAAATCACCAGTCATCAAACCAAATGATATGCCCTCGTCATGATATAGGGCGGCGGAAAAAAGATTTTCAAGAATATGCGCTGATTCAAGTGATAGCGACTGGCTATCGCCGGCGAAAGCAAATGTGAAATCATTCGGGTCGGGTGTTAAAAACCGTTTCCAGGACGAAGCATTAGCCCGATCATGAATGCGGTATTGATAGGTCGCGTTTTGATGCAACTCATTGAACTCCACGCGTTTGACGCCTTGAGTATCGTTATAAGCACTAGGTTCGATTGAGACGCTCATTTGCCACTGTTTGCGGTATTCGATCCAGGTGTGGTTTGAATTCGTCTGATAACCTAAAATGGCCGATGTACTAGCATCTTCTCCTAGACTCACAAACACATCGAGCACCGAAGTGACTTGTTCATAACTATAGTCGGATGCTTGACGGTATCCGCCTGTGGCAAAATCGACACGGGCTAATCCATAGTTACAATTAATGGCCATATCCGTAGCCAGAGATGCGCGACTATCATTGATTGGTACGATATCAATGTTACGTATACTAATGAGTCCCCAACTTGATTTGGCGTTATCGACGAGTTCCACATAGTATTCCTTGTCGGGCGCTAACCAACCTAGATCATACCAATGCTTATCCATGCCGCCACCGCTTTTACTGGAGAGGTTATCGCGCCTAGTTAATCTTAAAACTTCAATGTTCGTATGCACTTCCTTGACGAGCAGGAATATTTGCTTATCAAGATTAAGTGCACCTTCCCATTCCCAGACAAGCGCACGATTACCTAGGGAGCTTACTTTGAACGCCGGTGAACGAACAACACCTAGCGCCGCATCTCCGAGTGTTTTATTGGTTCTCGCTCGGTTATCAGTGAATTGGAAAATGTTTGATGGGTCTTCCCAATTGTTTACATTCGAGCTAAGCGTGTTGATGATTGATGTATTATTTTGACCGATTCCATAAATAACTGGTTTGATGTCAATGGCAACTTCTTCTGGGGTTGGCGTTGGGGCAGTTTCCAAAAATGTTTCCACCGAATCAAGGGATAGCACATTCCATTCATGAGAAGCGGCATCGGTTACAAGCACATATAAAGTCTTACCAATGTGAGCCGATAAATCAGCGTAATATTGGAACAAATACGCTTCAGCATTTGCGGTTCCTGATATGGCAGTATTACCAAAGTGGCGATTACCAAACCTGGCAATTTCGATATTAGTGACACTTTCTTTAACTGATAGATAGGCCGTACCAATGTTTTGGCCGCCGCCTAGTTTGAAACTAATCCAACCTGATCCGCCCAATACAAAATCCGAGGAGCGAAGCATGCCCATCCGTTCTTGGTTGATATCTTTGTTGGTGCCGCTATATGGGGAGGCATAGACACCCAGATGATAGTTACCATCTCGATTATATGTATTAGCGTTTAATGAACCATAGTTTGGATTATTAACAATGCGTTCACTTCTAAATGATGATAATCCTGATTCGTCTTTCCATAACTGATAAGCATTCCAACCATGATAATCCCCGGTCTCAAATCCGGCGTTATGAATGCGATTGCTATGGTTGTCTCTGACGATCTCAAAGATCAGTTTTTCTGTTACTTGACCTTCAATATTGGTAAACACGGCATCAAGTTCATAAATGCCATCACTCAGGAAATATCGAAGATAATGGCTTTTGATTGAGAGATTGCCACCGAGAAATTCATAATCTGTTGCCGTAATTCCCAAACCTTCAACGTGAGAAAAAGAATACATTCCTGAATTAATCGAAAAAATCAAATCCAATTCATCGTCGAGATTGAATGTATCAATGATAGGAGCGATTCTAATCTCATCATTTGGGAGTGATGAGCTTTCGCTACTTGAGCTTGATTCACTATAACTGCTTGAGGAGCTGGATGGTGTTTCTTGAGACGTACTACTTAAGGTCTCACTCACGCTTGTCGTTGATGATATATCGGAGGATGTGTCTGATGAACTCGAACTTGAAGACTGTCCGCATGAAACAATGAGGAATATCGCGACAGTGATAGTGAATATCTTCATTCTAGGTCTCATAACCATATTGTAATCCTTCTTATGAAAATAGGCCGTTTCTACAACACTTGGAACTTTTAGGATATATGCTGGTTCATTATTTAGAAAAAGCCGTAATTTAGTTTACGGCTTTAAACTATTTCACGATGAAATCGACTTTTCAGTTATAAACGCTAGTTATATCTTTTTCGGAAGACAATATAAGCTGCCGAGGCAATCATGAATATGGCGCCTCCCACTAACAAGACATAGGCTAGTTCATCATTAACAAGGGGAACGCGTGGTTCGTTCATTGATTGGGCTGGACTGTAATTGACCCCAGTTGAACTCTTGAGGAAATACTCCCATTCCATCGAAGAACCATACTTGTTGTATAAGAACACATATCTATCTCGAGCGGCGACAACGTTGGCTTCAGTTGTTTCACTATTAACGAAATAATCTTTGGCATCGTTAGACAATGTTCCGTATTCAGTGGCAAGAGTTGTCCATGGAACCTCATCTCCTTCAAGATTGGCACAATCCTCTGCCGTTTGTTCAATAAAATACGCTCCATATGATGCGGCTTCTTGAATATAAGATACTGGGAAAGATAGTGGCAAGTTGGATATGGAAACGGCTCGATCCCCAGAAGTAACACTGTTCCATTCAGATTCAGGAACCGTCCTAATTGCATCGACATAAGAGATGCCCCAACCACCGCTACGACCATCAGCGAATTCCAAATAATACATTTTTTCACTGGAAAGGGATGAAAGATTTAGCATATGATTATCGTAACTTTCTGATTCTTTCGAACTTAAATTGTCACGACGCACAAATCGTAATTTTTCGATATTGGTGCCGGTTTCCTTAACTGAAATGAAAATTTGCTTGTCGTATCTAAGCCCGCCGGCCCAATCGAAACGAATGTATTTGTTTGTGGTTACCAAAAACGCGCTTGATCTCAGGATACCAATTGCTCCATCTCCGCCAGAATTATTGCTTTTTGCGGCGCTGTCTTTCCTGCCCCAGCCATTGGCGGAATCGTTTGACAAATCCCAACTACTAAAATCTGATGAGAAATATCCGTTTTTTATTGTGTTATCAGCAGTATCAATTCCAGAGATGGTTGGCAAAATGTTAACTGCTGTTTGATCAGCACTCGGGCTGGGTGCTGAAGCAATATAGGTCACAAAACTATCCGCCGATAATATCGACCAATCATAAGCGGACGTGTCGCAAAGTAAAATATATAAATTTGTACTTAGACTAACTACCGATGACAAATCGAAATAGTATTGGAATAAAAAAGCTTCAGCGTTGGTAATCGAGCTTCCGTATTGCGTTGTTGCTTTCGCTGTGTCATTAAAATGACGATTGGCGAACCTCGCGACCTCTACATCATCACTTACTTGCCTAACTGACATATAAGCGAATGATGGATGTTTTCCGCCACCAAGTTTGAAACTAATCCATCCAGACCCACCAAGGATAAAGTCAGATGAACGCAAGTAGCCCATTCTTTCAGATGTTTGATCCCAAGTAATCGACCCACTTGTAATTCCAAGGTTGTAACTGCCGTCGCGGCCATAAGGATAACTGGAAAAATATGTTCCATTTGTTACCAATGAACTATCGAAAGCAGCCATACCACTTTCATTTTTCCAAATGCGAAATGACGTCCAACCATTGAGGTTTCCGCTTTCGAATCCGCCATTAGGAATTTGATAAGGCGAATATACCGCATCAAGTTCAGTTACTCGCGGGTTGTCCTTAAGTGCAAGCCCGGCGAGAAGAATAGGGGCAAGCACGAGACTTATCAAAATTCTTTTTTTCATAATCGTTCTCCTATAAGTAAGCGCTTTTATAGTTATACAACTTTATAATTAGCACCACTTAAAAGGAATGTCAATACGCACACGCGTGTTAAAATACCAGTTAAATATTAGTTAATTAAATATTATTAATCTAATGTGGTTTTTTATTGTCTGTGAAACGATAATAAAGCTGCGCCAATAAGGCCTGAATTTTGTCCTAACTCCGCTTGTTTGATTAAAACATGTTTTGTTGTTTGTTTATAAACATAACGTGTTACGCTTGGCAGGATACGATTGAAGAATCGCGCACTTGATTTCATGATTCCGCCACCAAGAACGATTACATCGGGTTCTAGTATGTTATATAAATTGCTTAAAGCGATACCCAAATGATCAATCCATTCATCGACGATTGGCGTGCACATTGGATTATCAAACACATCTTTTGTTGTTAAAACATTAATGCCTTTCTCATTGGCTATTTTGACAAGACTAGCTCCTGAACACCATGATTCAAAACTATCAGGATTCATTTGACTATTAGGTGAGGGTCTTCCACGTTTAATAATCATATTGCCAATTTCTTGAGCAAAACCGTGCGTACCCGTCCAGATTTTGCCATCGATGACAAGACCACCGCCGATGCCGGTTGACAATGTTACGTATTGCACGACACGATATCCTCTACCAGCGCCAAATATCGCTTCGGCTAACCCCGCCGCATTGGCATCGTTAACAACGTATATCGGAAGCGAAAAGAATTCGGATAAGTATTGTTTGACATCCAAGTCTTCAACGCCGATGTTAGGCAATGCATGGACATAGCCAGTATTAGGTGTAACTGGGCCAGATATCCCAATGCCAATACCCACGATGTCAAATTCCATATTAGCAGCGGCTTGAATCATGGCTTTGAGTTGCGCTAAAAGTTTTAACTTGTCTTGCTTGATAGTCGGTTCGGCTTGTTGATAATGAATAGCGCCCATTTCATCGACAATGGCGACACGAACGAGTGAGCCTCCGATATCGACCCCAATCGAATATTTCACAATCAAGCTCCCTTTGCTGGAATCGCAGTTACGATTCTCATTTTTCCTTTAATGTCGATTGTCTTGGCAAGTGATGTAATAATCACGGCATCACCCATTTGACAAGGTACCCCATTAATCGTTCCTGTGCCTGATAGAATCGTTAGAAGATAAAAATTACCGCTTTCAAGTATGACATTCATTTGTGTAGTCACATTCCATTCATGGATTGAAAAGTAGTGACCAGACCAAAGCATCGCGGTTTGTTGCTTTAATGCTTCTTGGATATGGATTGGTCCACCGGCTGGATCGGGAACCGATATGACTTCGATTGACTCTTTGATATGTAGTGGTCTTTTATTTCCCGCATCATCAAGCCGATCATAATCATATAGACGATAGGTCGTGTCCGATGATTGCTGTATTTCAAGAATCATCGTTCCTTTTAAGATCGCGTGGAGTGTGCCGGGCTTAACTGGCACCAAATCGTTTTTGGCAATCGGATAATACTTCAATAGGCGCTTCCATTCTCCATTTGTGATCAAATGTGAAAGTTGTTCTTTTGACTGGGCATAATGACCAAGTTGCACCATTCTATCGATGGAAGGTTCGAGGATTAACCACGCTTCTTCTTTTCCATATGGTTGGCCAATCGTATGGGCGTAATTGTCATCAGGATGAACTTGCACTGATAAATCGTCACTCGCATCGATGATTTTAATAATTAACGGAAATTCGCTGTATGAGGAATTGCCGAACAGGTGTTTGTGCTGCCGATAAACCTGACTCAGCGGCATTCCATCAAGCGGTCCTCCATCAACGATAGTGTCTCCGTTAGGATGCGCTGATATGAGCCAGCATTCGCCAATATTGCCTGTTGGTAATAAATTACCAAAATACTTTTCGAGGCGACGCCCACCCCAAATCTTTTGTTGGAAAACCGGTTTGAGTTTTATCGTGGTGATGTCATTCATGGTTTGATAAACCGCTCCATAATCTTGGTAATTGCTTGCTTAACTTCAAATAACTTTGATTTCGATATTTGTTCGTCTTTATCAACCATCGATACATACACCTTTAGCTTTGGTTCGGTGCCTGATGGTCGAAATACAATTGTGCTGTCTTCACTGATAAATAGTTTAATCACATCTGATTGTGGAAATTTAAGATCGTAGATAGTCCCGTCTATATTTTGCCCTTGCTGAACAAGGTAATCTTCGTATTTGATGATTGATTGCCCGTCAAGGACATGAAGCGGATTGTCTCGGACATGGTTCATGATGTTATTCATCGTGGTCATTCCCATCGACCCGGGCAAATCGAAATTCATTAATTCGTCTTGGTAATAGCCATAGGTTTCATAAAGGGCAATCAATGCTTGGTCAGCGCTGATGTTTGATTGTTGATAGTAGTTAAACATTTCCGCGGCCAGTAGCATCGCTTGGAAGGCATCTTTATCACGCACTTGGCTTGAAAGTAGATAGCCAAACGATTCTTCAAAGCCGAAATAGAACTTTTTTACCTTATCTAGTTTGGCGATTTGTTCGCCAATGAATTTAAAGCCCGTCAGTGTCAATATCGTTTCTAGGCCGTGGGCTTTGGCAATATTGACACCAAGAGAAGGCGTAACAATCGTCGAAATGACGACATCCTGGTTTGTTCCCGGTTTGTTTTTTAGCAAGTAATCGAGCATTAATGCACCGAGCTGTGATCCTGATAAATATGTGAAATTTTCGTTTTGCTTGATGGCCACTCCAAGACGATCGGCGTCCGGATCGGTCGCTAATAACAGCGTGGCTCCTGTTTGTTTCGCCAAAGCTTCGGCGAGTATAAACGCTTTCGGATTTTCAGGATTTGGTGAAGTTAGCGTTGAAAACATGGCGTCGGGGAAAGACTGCTCTTTGACGACATCGACTTGATAGCCCGCAGTTGCCAACAACTTTGCTCCAAACGCATATCCGGTGCCATGCAGCGGTGTATACACGATTTTGATTGTTTTATTATCATTTTTCCTAATCGCTAAAGCGTTAAGAAAACTGATATATGGCACATCGTCTTTACTTGATAGTGTTTTAATAAATCCTGCTTGCTTCGCTTTAGAATATGTCGGTAGTTCAAATGCAAAATAATCGCCATGAAGTCTGATTTTTTCTTTGATAATGTCGGCTAGTAGGGGAACAAATTGGCAGCCTTCTTGATCATAGATTTTGTAACCATTATAAATAGGCGGATTATGACTTGCGGTAATCACGATGCCCGCTTGCGCGTGTAAGTATCTAACCATGAACGATAATTGTGGAGTCGGTCTTGGATTCGTAAACACATGTGAATAAATGCCGTAATATGCTAAGGTGCGCGCTGCCACTTGGGCATAGCGCTTTGAATTGGTTCTTGTATCATAGGCAATCACGATATTGATTGGTCGTGGATTTTTTTCAAGTAAATAATAGGCAAGCCCGATTGTCGCTTGCTTGATGGTATAGTCGTTGATGCGGTTAGTGCCCGCACCCATTTCTCCCCGCATGCCACCGGTGCCAAAATCAATGTCGCGATAGAATGATTCGTGAAGTCGACTATCCGAAAGTGCCGACATTTCCTTACGATATGACGTAAGTAGACGCGGGTAGTTTTTCCATTTTTTAATGTCGTGTAACATAAGCGGTTCTGGATACATTGACTATATCACATAGCCATTCAAATTCATGATTGTTAATACTAAAAGCGCTTCATTAGCGTATTGATATAAAAAAACAAGGGCGGATTTGCAGTATTTTTTCACTGAAACAAAAAACCACGAATTTAATACCCTAATAATAGTGGCGGTGATCCGTGGTCAATAAATTGGTTATTTTTTGCCGTTTTTCTTTTCGGTTTGCGGCGCGTAATCAAATAGTTCGTAATACCGTTTCAGGTAATCGCCTCGGCGTTGCGCCAGCGCGACATAAAGGATGTCGACGATGTTTTGCTGCACGATACGCGAACGGGTTGACATCGTTCGCAGTCCTTTGCCAATCGATGAGTGTTGAATGTTAATGTTACAAACTTTCTTTAAAGGATTTTCGCCGTATTTTGTAATCGAAATTGTCGTGACACCGCGTGATGTGGCAATCTCCGCGGCGTCGATGATTTCCTTCGTCTCGCCTGAATACGAGATAAAGATGGCAACGCATTCTGGTTTCAGAATCGATGTCGACAATATTTGTGAATGAGGTGTGTTGTATAACTTACAATCAATTCCGAGTCGCTCGAATTTAAACACGGCATCTTCGGCAACAACGATCGATCCGCTTAATGCGTATAGACAAACGCGGCACGATTTATCGATTGCAGATACCGCCCGTTCAATACAATCTTCATTGACAATTTTAAGCGTATTGGAAAGTGATTCGATGTTTAATCTGCTGACGACCTCAATAGTTTGCTTAATGCTTAAATCATTGGGGTTTTTATTGTCGAGTTCATAAATGTTTTCATCGGCGGAGACACCGCTGGCAACATCGTGATAAAAGCTTTTGATAAAGTCGCGATATCCTTTAAATCCGATGATCGTGCAAAACCGGACAATCGTCGCTGTCGAGCTTTTGCATTTGCGGGCCAGTTCGGTAATCGTCATCTCCGATACTTCTTGTTGGTGGTCTAAAATGTAGCGAGCGACTTTCTTTTCCTGCTTCGAAAAAGAATCGAGTGATTCGTTAATCCTAACGATGCAATTTTCCATAGCGCTCTCCTTCTATAATTTTTTGAAAATAATTTTTTCTATATTATTATTTTCACTAATTAATAATAATCAATTTTTATTCTTTTTTAACGTATTTGAGATTATATTTTTTAATCATAAACGTAATTTTAATAATTATTTTCAAGGTATCTTGCTCTTAAAATGTCTATTTCTTTGTCGGAAACGCCGATTTGTTCCCTTAAATAACTATCAATTGAACCATATTTTTCTTCAATCGCCCGATAGTATTCATCAATATATTCTTTTTTGGCAATATATAGAGCGTGATAGAAGTTAATACTATCAATATCGTGCGGATCTAACTCCCGAAGTTTTTGTTCATAAAGCGGTCGCATTACCTCGTTAGTAAGGAAGTGCTCCTGATAGATTGATCGTTTGTCAACTCCCAAGGCATGTAGTAGCAGTGTCGTGGCAATTCCGGTGCGGTCTTTGCCTGACCGGCAATGATATAGAAGACAGCCCTCTTCTTGGGCTAACACGACACGGAAGAAATTACGATATGTTGCAATCGCCTCAGGGCTAATAGCGAGCGAACGATAAATATCAATAAAGAACTCATCGGGCGACACCTTTATTTCAGTGCCATAAGTATTCGTTTCAAGAAAATGAAGCACGACCATATGCATGTATTTAATTGAGTCGTCAATGTTATCTTTACGCGTAATTGTCGAGCGCGTCGAACGGAAATCGATGACGACGCGTAAATCGTATTTATGTTTGAGAATGTCGAGCTCGCGTTTGGAAAGATTGTGAAGCTCACTGCTTCGTAATAATCGCTTGCTGACGATTGTATGACCATCGCTCGTTTTAATCCCGCCCAAATCGCGGATATTTTCAACGGTTTCAAAATTAATGAACATTTAATCGCTTACCTAAAACCTTCTGCGGAATTCGTAATCTCCTGCTGTTTCCTTTGTGGTATCTGCATATCTTTTAGTGAAACAATATAAGTATTGGACGCAAAGTCATGAGGTCCACGCGAAGCCTTCGTAATCGTCATTAAAATCAGGGTGACGAAAATCGGCACGAGCGTAAAATAGGCAAATCGAGCGTAAAGCAGAATCGGCAACCACACGTTGAAAAGGAGCAGTATTGCGAATCGTATGGCGATTTGACCCCGCTTTACGCGCGTATCCGATGATGCGTCCGCTAAACCGATTTTTAATAAAATTTGCATCGGCGTTTGCCCGTTTGGGCGCAACATCGGGACTAATAGATAAACGATTGAACACGATAGTGTAATCGTTACTAAATTCGAAAAAAGGGCGATTAAAAATGTTTGACGAATGCCCGCAACATAAACCGGGTCCTGTTCAAGAAACACGACAGCTTTGCCGTATTCAGCCCCATAAAAGCTTTTTAGAGCTGTTTCCGACACGTCGGGGAGCAATTCTGGAATCTGTTCGTCATTCAATTCAAAAAGGCCTGAAGCAATCTTAGCAACGTAATAACTATCGAGTTTATTCTCGGCGATTGCTCGCGCATCGTTACTATAATAAGTGGTAATCGGATTATCATAATTCTCACTTGGGGTCAACGTGTCATCATAGGTCTCAGTGATTGTCAAATATCCCCTTTGAGCATCATAAACATATAATCCCGAATCCGACAGCACCTCCTGGGCGCTTGCCAGAGCTTGATGATAACCAAGCGGTCCGTATAGACCATAAAAGACGCCGGCTTGTAGTCCACCGAAAATGATGATAGCAATGAGCAAATCAAATAAGGCCGCGCCCATACGCGTCAATAAATATGGCTTGGGTAGTTGGCGGCCACTTGGTTTGATCGTATCGGTTTGTTTAACTTCAAATTCGTTCATTTCAATAATATTGGGGGAAGAAAATAGCGACAATTGTCGCTATTTAATAACCGTGCAGGAACCGATGCCAATCCGAGTTTTCGTCTCGGTATCGAACAATATTACCTTATTGCTCGTAATATCGAATTTAATTTTTTCATCGAAATCATAGTCGACAGCGCCGAATTGGACCGCTGATAAAATTTTGTCTTTGAGACTTACTTTGATTGTCGTTTCCATGCCGCTGGGAAGGGTTGAATAAGCTAATCCATCAATCGTTCCTTTTTCATGGATATTGATAAACTCGGGACGAATGCCGAGCACGACGTCTTTGGGAGCCGATATTTTCGCGTTGGCGGTATATTTGCATTTAACACCTAAAAATTCGAGCTGAACTTCTGTGTCCGATAACTGCTTGGCTTTGCAATCGATGAAATTCATCGTCGGATTACCAACAAAATCGGCCACGAACAAATTGACGGGATGATCATAGACGTCAAGCGGCTTCTCATATTGTTGGAGGACGCCGTTATGCATTAAGCACACACGTGTGGCTAACGTCATTGCTTCAAGTTGATCGTGAGTAACATAAACAAACGTCGAATCGGTATCGCGATGTAATCGTTTTAACTCGGTTCTCATTTCGCCGCGCAGTTTGGCATCGAGGTTTGATAATGGTTCGTCCATGAAAAGAACTTGTGGACGTGGCGCTAATGTGCGGGCGATCGCTACACGTTGTTGTTGACCGCCAGAAATTTCGCTTGGATACCGGTTGCGGAATTCCTCGATATGGAGCGTCTTCATGACTTCTTCAACGCGAGCGTTAATCGCATCTTTTTTCCATTTAAGGTTTTCTAAACCAAAGGCGATGTTTTTATATACGGTCATGTGTGGCCACAAGGCATAGTTTTGAAATAAGAAGCCGACATCGCGCTTTGCGGGCGAAATGTTAATACCTTTGTCGCTATCGAACACGACCTTGTCACCGATGATGATAGTTCCCGCGGTGGGTGTTTCTAAACCGGCAATCATGCGCAGCGTCGTCGTTTTGCCACAGCCCGAAGGTCCGAGCAAGGTCACGAACTCGCGATCGTCGATTACCATATTAAGTTTATCGACCGCGGTGAAATTACCCCATTTTTTCGTAACGTTGATTAATTCAATTCTTGGCATGTGTTTAGCCTCCTATACCTTTATCGATTGAAGCGCCTGTCAGCTTACTGACGAGGAAGTTGACGACGATGACAAATAACACGATTAGCAAGTTGATACCGTTGGTAATTTGATTCAGACCATAAATGTCAAAGTAAGATAATACGTTGGTAATCAGCGAGAAACTTGAGGTGATTAACACGAATAGTGTCAACTCGCGCATACACGAGATAAACGGCAATAAGTAGCCGCTGATCAAACTTGATTTTTGGATTGGGAATAATACTCGGGTCATCCGCTTCCACCAAGGGCAACCGGTGATGATGGCCGCTTCTTCGATTTCTCCAGATACTTGAAGCATGGCGTTAGTGCCGCTGCGCGAGGCAAATGGCAAGAATTTGACCGAGGCGACGATGACGCAAATGATGATTGCCGACCATTCGTTGTTAGTGCTCGACACATTGAGCCATTGGAAGCCCGGCTTAAATGACAATGAGAAGAAAATGGCACTAAAGCTAAGTGCGGGGATGAGGTAGGGTAAAAATGCGGTGCTCGAGACATAGTTAGCAATTCTCCGCCGACGGTTTTTACTGACGGCGTAGCCAATCAAGATGCCGAAGGTTCCAGCAATTAAAGCGACAATCGCTGCTACTAAAACGCTGCGGCCAAACGCTTTCCAAATCGTGAAGTTGTGCAAGATACCTTGAGCTGATTGACCTTGAGAAGTAATCCGAACATCAAAACTTTCACTGGAAAACCAGTATTTAAGGGTGATGGATCGAATGTCTCCCGGTACTTCTTGTAAGCTTTCAAGGATAAACGTGACCAGTGGCAGTACGGCGGTGAATGAAACCATAATTACGATTAAGCTACCAACGAAGTATTTAATCCATGGTTTGTTGCCAATCTTGAATTTACTGACTTGACCAGATTTTCCCGTGATCGTCGTAAAACTACGGCGCGACCTGGTAAACCAGTTGTTTAGCGTTAAAATTAAAACGCTGAAGACCAACAAGATAACGGCGACTACATAACCTTGGCCTTTCTTGCCAGCGATAATTAACAAACCGCGCATTGTGACCGAAATAGCCGTAAAACTATTGTTGGGATTGAGAAACGCGGGGACGGTAAAACTAGAAATCGAACTCGAGAAGACGAGCAGAATTGTTGAGATAATCGCTGGAGCGACGATGGGAATCGTGATTTTCCTCAAAGTACGGAATCGCGATGCTTTAAGAATCGTTGCCGCTTCTTCGAGATTGGCGTCCATATTGCGTAAGATGCCCCCGATTAGGATGTAGGCAAATGGAGCATAATGGATACCGAGCACAATTGCACATGGGACGAGTCCATAGAGGAAATTTTCTGGTACTTGAATTCCCGTCCATGATTCAAGAATGCCCATTTGGTAATTGGCCGAAGCAATCGCCGTATTCTTGAAAAAGTTTTCCCAAAACATGGCGATTGACCACGAGGGCATAATATAAGGAAAGATGAAAACGATTGAAATATATTTCTTAAAAGGCAAATTGCTACGCGTAATTAGCCACGCCAGCAAGCCGCCGCTTAATACAGCGATGGCACACGCCAAGAGGGCCATGAGCATCGATTTATAAAGCGGTTGCCAAAAGAAGTTCATTGAATATTCGCGGTCGGGGTTGAATAAGAGGTTGGGCCATTGCGCCCAAGTTAAATCGCCCTTTTTGACGACTATATCCCAAATATCGGCGATTTCACGCGCCTCGGAAATACTTTGAACTGTGAAACTATCGATGATTAACGAAATCAAGGGATAAATAACTGTCGCCGTTAAGAAAAGGGAGAAAAACAAGAGGATGACCGATGCCGGCTTCGAAAAGAACGTTTTTGTTTGATTCCAAATCCGACCGAGTGACAAGTTTTTCATGTGCTGTCCTTACCTATTGATAGGAATAACGGGGGAAACCATTAATTACGATTTCCCCCGTTTGTGGCTTAAAAGTTTCTAAGAGCTGTTGTTTGCGGTTTGGCTTTAATTAAGCCTTTTTGTTGCTGGCCACTAACGCAAGAATCGAGTTGACTTGAGCGGCTTTAATCGTCTTGAGGAAGTTGAAGTCTTCATTAATTGACGCATCAATCCATTCGGCCTTCGACCAGTCAAGATCGTTGACGCCGACAGTTTCTGAAGCGGCTGGGTAGTAGTAGCCGTACATATTAGCCGCTTCGCCTAGCGAATTCGGGGTGCTGGAGTTATAAATAACATATTCATAGCAATCCGGCGTTAAGAAATAGCGAGCGAATAAACAAGCAGTGTACGGATGTTTGGCGTTCTTGACGACTTGGCTGTACATCGCGTACATGAAACCATTGAAACCTTCAATCTCGTGATCCCATTTGACGGAATCCATGGTACCTGTTCCGGCGGCATCTTTCATTTTAGCAAATGCGCCATAGTAAACGAATGGATCTTGTCCTTCGACGGGAACTTCATTCGCTTGGGTATCTTTCATAGCCGTGCCATCAGATGTGTGCCAACGGGAGATATTTGAGATAAATTCATGAACGAATTGGTCGGCAACGGTGGTATAGTCATCGCTGGCTTCCCATTCTTCGCCATAGTATGATTCATACGCGTCTAAAAGACGTGCTTCATTCGCTTCGTCGTAGAGACTGAGAATAAACGACATATTGATTTGTTCTGTAATTGGGCTTTGGAAAGACAGGTTATCAAGATGATCTTCATCGTCCGGTGAACCCGCTAATTGCCAAACGTTATGGAGATCGACATTCAGGTCCTTGTTACTGAAGAAGATTTTGTTGAAATACAAACCTTTTAACGGATAAGTATCTTCTTCTGCTAAACCGAGTTCGGCATAATCACTGGGAACGTAGTTGATTGTGATGCCTTCTTCGAGATAGTCTGCCAAGCTACGAGCATCCTGGACAAGGGCGAAGTCAGCAAAGTAACTGTCATCGGCTTGTTCAAGCGCTGTTAACAAGGCATAGTCTTTGTAGCTGTTGTTGACATAGGTGTTACCACCTTCGCCGGTTGTGATCCAATCGTACTCAAGGGCCATTTTTTGAACAGCGCGGCTGAGCGTCGAGGTCAAACCAACGACTTTAAAGGTGTCGGTCGAAGCTTCCATTTCGGCCTCTGACGCGGCTTCTAGTTCTTCTAGCGTCATTTCGCTGGCTAGGGCGACTATGCCAGCAGTCGAGTCGTCTGGTGTCGTGCTGTCACAGCCTGCTAAGACCGCCGTTGACGCGACGAAAAGAGACGCGCACAAAATTATAAATGCTCTCTTCATGTTTTTTTTGATCCTCCTAAGAATCTTTCTGTAAATATGTTAGCACCATTTAATTTTATAAACAATATTTTTTTAGTAAGCGTTTTCAAATTTATATTTTTTTCATTTATCTTTAAAATCAATAGTGCTAATGTATAGTTAGCACGAAGGATGCGACGCCTTTACGACGTCTGCATAAAAGTGGATATGCCCCTTGTAAACGCCAAAGAAATGTTAGCGAAGGCCACTGCCAACGGTTATGCCATCGGTTGTTTCAACATCGATTCCATTGCCATGGCCCAGGCAGTTTTAGAAGCGGCCGATGAACTGAACTCACCAGTGATGCTATCGCTTTCGAAAGGTTCGCGCGCGTTTATGCACCCGGGCAATATTAAGGATATGGTTAATGTCATATCCGCAAATATGAAGATTCCCTTTGCGCTACACCTTGATCACGGCCATAGTATCGACCTTTGTAAAGAGTGCATCGACGAGGGCTTCACCAGCGTGATGTTTGATGGTTCGGGTCTAGATTTCGACACCAACGTCGCTTTAACAAAAGATTTATGCACATACGCACACGCGAAGGGAGCTACGGTGGAAGCCGAACTCGGCCCACTTGATGCCCATGCCACCAGAAGTGAAGAAACGCGCTATACCAATCCCGAGCAAGCAATCCGTTTTATAAAAGAAACGGGTGTGGACTGCCTGGCTGTGTCCGTTGGTACCGGCCATGGACTCCAAAAATTTCTTGCGAATGAAGTGCCACATATCCGCTACGACATTCTCAAAAAAATAAAAGCAGAGTTACCTTCTTTCCCGCTTGTGCTTCATGGTGCCAGTCACATCGACCCAGATCTATTAGCAAAATTCAATCAATATGGGGGCCAAATCAAAGAAGCCGGCGGCATACCTGAGCAATTATTGATCCAAGCGATGCATATCAACGTCAGCAAAATCAATATCGCGACTGACTTTCGGATGACTTACATTACCGCACTACGCGAAGCGTTGGCAAATCATCCATCAAACTTCGAACCACGCATCTTCTTGGCTCCCGCCAAAGAAGCGGTCAAACAATTAGTTAAGTATAAATTGATGCATGTGTTCAACAGCGTCAATCGTATCTAGACGAAAACGCATAAGGAGGAACATCAAATGCCATTAGTCACATCAAAACTCATGTTCGAAAAAGCTTACAAAGGAAAGTACGCGATTGGTGCTTTCAATGTCGATAACGTCGACATTCTCAAGGCGGTGTTAAACGCGGCCGAGAAAACACAATCACCGGTCATCATCGCAATTTCAGGAGGCGCGCTTAAATTCATTGGAAAAGAATACATTCGTAGCGTCCTTGACTGTGCGATGAAAACAATTACCGTACCTGTCGTACTCCATCTTGACCACGGCAAAGGCGCGGCTATGTGCAAAGAATGCGTCGATTTAGGTTTCACCAGCGTGATGATTGATGCCTCCGAACACGATTTTGAAACGAATATTAAAATCACCAAGGAAGTCGTCGACTACGCTCATGCTCGTGGCGTCGTCGTCGAAAGCGAACTTGGAGCCATCGCCGGCATCGAAGAAGACATTCACGTCGATGATAAATATGGACATTTCACCCATCCCGACGATGTGATTGAGTTCGTGTCCAAAACCGGTATCGATAGTTTAGCCATTGCCATCGGGACCGCGCATGGCGCATTTAAATTCAAACCGGGCCAAGAACCACAACTTCGTTTTGACATCCTTGAAGAAATCGAACAGAAACTACCAGGCTTCCCGCTTGTGCTTCACGGGGCGTCCAGCGTTCCCAAAGCTTCGCTTGAATTATTGAATAAATATGGTGGCCAAATGGAAGAAGCCGTTGGCATCCCCGAACCAATGCTTCGCAAAGCGTCAAGCCACGCTATTTGCAAAATCAATGTCGGAACCGACATTCGCGTCGCTTATGTAGGGGGTCTACGCAAAGTGTTGGTGGAACATCCCGAATCATACGATGCCCGCCTAATTATTAACGCCGGGCTCGAATCGATCACTTCACTTGTCGCTGATAAAATGATTAACGTATTCGGTTCGGCCGGACACGCCAAAGACTAGTTTCCTCCTTTAAACCACAGCATGGTCCAGCAAGGCTGTGGTTTTTCTTTATTTAAAAAGCCCCTGACCAAAAAGTCATGGGGCTTATTTCTTTAAATAATAAATAAATGTTAAATTGGCGTAATTAAAATGTTTTTAAATGTCGTGGAAGCACCAGTCGTGTAAAGGCCAATTCTTCCACGATAATAGGCGTTAGGATCAATAATTGAAAATTCTTCGACATCATCGACATAGAAGGTCAACTGATTGTCTTTTGCAATCACCTTTAAAGTAACGGCCTGATCTGATGGGACATTGGCAAAGTTGATAGCTAACTGTTTTGACATCGCCTGATAGTCGGCTCTGATAAGAAACGCTTGGGTGTTTTTGACGCCAAAATAATAGCCTTGAAGCGAATTGATATCATCCCATTGTCCATATGCATCGTTATCGGCGCGCACAACGATGCCCGAAGAATTAAATGAGGAACTGCCATTAAATGTCATTTGAACCGATACTTCAACATCGGTATAGCCAACTTTGTCAATGAAGGCAATGCTGCGATCAGTTCTTGATGTCAGTCCATTTTCAGATACATCATAACCCGCTCCGCGAATGTCAATCGTGCCATCAAGTGTTGTCAATGAGTTTTCATATGCTCCGGTTTGGTTTACTGTTTCATCAAATTTAAGTGCAACGAAATCGATGTCTTGGCGACGGACGATTGATAAATAATGTTCGCCTTTTGTTAATGTGAGATTAGTTACATTAACATTTATATACGGAGCGTCGATGTCATAGTGGGGCAAGGTAATTTCAATCGGATTTCCGTTATCGACCTTAAGCGCCATCCGTTTTCCGAGTGATTCGCGACTAACACGCATTGTCACTTGATAAGTTCCGGTCTCGTTAACGTATATGCGCATCGAGGCGTGATCGTTGCCGCGTAGTTTCAGCACATTGCTCGCTACTTTACCATTGAATTCATCATCTTGTTGTAGTGGCGCAAGAATCGGCGCGAGTGTCGAGTTAGACAATGATGAAACATTTTTGTCATAAGCGTTTGCGTAAGCGATTTGTTGTTTGGAATACGTTTTGTCGGAATTGCCTTGGGCCGCATTCGAAAAAGCCGTGTAATAGGGAGTAAATCCTGTGCCATGGTAGCCGATTTTCCCACCGACAATTTCAAATGCGAAGTCATCAAGCTTTTGCATGTTATCAAAGTATAAATCGAGTTTTCCCTCACTATAGCCAACGCGCAGCGAATGGAGGACGCTCGTGTCGTAGGATTTATTCAAATCAATCTTGTGAATCAAGGAATCGACTCCATCGTTAACTTCGCGAAGCGTCACTTCCTCCCCATCAAATGTCACGTAGTTATAATTGTTGCTGTCAATTTGGGAAAAAACGTAACGTCCAGACGAACCGATAAAGTTCCATTCGGCCGTGAATGTTTCGTTCGTTTCCTGTGAACTTAATAAGAAACTTCCCGATTGTTCTAAGTCTTCAAGTGGCTCATGGGTATAAAAATCGGGCAAATTAGGAATGACCGTTCCAGTCAGTGAGGGACGATCAACCGCCATTTCGGTGCCGTTGAATAACAATCGCGATAAATTAAAGTGGCGTCCGTGGACACCGCTTGTACGCGAATGATAGGCGATATAATACGAATCCATATCTGGTCCAAGTGTAGTCGAGGAATGGCCCAGTGTATGCCAGTTGGTATCGGTATTCATTAAGATGTTATCGCCACGCGCGAAGCCATCGCGTACGAACACGGTGTCGCTGCCATTCATGTAACTATATCCGACTTTGTATCCGGCGCTAGCAACGTGAACACCGGTGAATGTTAAATAATACGTGCCATTAAGGCTGAGCATATAGGGACCTTCTGTCCAGCCTCCCATTGAAGTGTTTTGAATATCAAATGCCTGATTGGAAAGCGTAAAGTCTTCGTTGAATTTAATCATGCGAATCGTTTCGGCTTTGGCTCTTAAAAAATATGCCTGCCCATCGTTATCGATGAAAAAGCTCCCGTCAATCGATTCACCGACATTGCCTGTATATGGGATAAACGGTCCTTCGGGAGACCGTGATTTATAAAAATAATGCCCGGTGCCCGCCTGCGATTGGCACATGTAGAACCAGCCGTCGTTATAGACGACTTCTGGGGCATAGGCGACAATCGTCGAATCATAATCGGGGCTAAGTACATAACCATAGGGAAGACCCTCACCAGTCACTGGTTCCCAATTCATCAAATCATATGATTTATAAGCACGGACGCCACGACTAGATGTCGATGGATATAAATAGTAAGTTCCATTATACCGATACACATATGGATCACCAATGCCGTAATTGGGCCATTGATTGGGAATCTGGTCGGCATCAAAAGAATTATTAAAGGTGCTAAGATTTGTTCTTAACCCTGAAGTGTCAATGAAAGGGTTGCCCGAATAATCTTGGGCAATTATAGATGACGAACTACTTCCACAAGCGGAAATGAGCATCAGAATTGAAAGTAGCGGTATTTTGATATGTTTTTTAACTTGTTTCATGATATTAGGGTAGCAAAAACCATCCCGCTTTGTGAGGGCGGGATGGTCGGTTGCTCTATCCAAGCGTAATGCTTAAGTTCTTATAGGTGGTCGCCGCGCCATCGGTGTATAACCCAAAATGGCCGGTGCCAAATGGGCTTGGGTCGACGATGTTTAGATATTCAACGCCGTTGACGCTGATAATGATGCGATTACCAGAAATCGAGACACGCAAAGTGTGGTCGCTACCTGAGGCAAACGTGCCCCCGGCTGAATCAAGGATGCGCGTCCAGTTGTAGTCTTTGCGACGTAGTGAAATTTGGGCGTTATTCAGCGCCACGTAATAACCTTGAATCGAATCGTTATTCTCGTGGACCGAGAACGCTTCGTTACCAGCTCGTAGCAAGAATCCGGCTGTCGAAGCCGCGGTTGCACCATCGAAGTTTAAATCGGCTTCAATTGTTGCGTCTCTGATGGTCGGCTTGCCGATGTAGAGCAATTGGCGGTTACCGCTGGTTGCATAGTGGCCGCCGTTTTTAATTTTCCACACGTTGGCATAGAGCATGGCGTCGCCTCCAAGCGTCGTTAAGTCGTGATCAAATGATTCGGTTGAATCCGTGGCCACGTCAAACGTGTAGCTATTTAATTGGATGCCGTCTTCGGCGGTGAAACTGACATAGTGGCTGCCCTTATGAATCGGGAAGCGTCCTAACTCGGCTTGAATGTACTCGACGCTGGCGTCAACTTCGTAAGTTGGCACTTGCATCCGTTTTACGGTTTCATCGATGCTAATGGTCACGTATTTACCCATCATTGAAACTGGCACAGCCATCGATAGGCTATAGTAACCTTCTTCATCGAAATAGTGGAGATAGCGCGCTTTGTCACCAGATTTTAAATCAAGGTCATAAGACCCCGTCTTAACTGAGGGAGAAACAAATCCCGTCGTCAGTTTTTTGAGCGTCGAACCATTGTCGAATTCGCTATGTTCAATATCGAAACTATTGGCGAGCGCTTTTTCCTGTTTGAATTCGGCGTTATCGGAACTGCCACGGGCATGGTGCGAAAAGCCGGTGTAGCCAATCACGTTGGCGGCAAAGTCCTTGTAACCGATTTTTCCTGGCTCAAGGGCGACTTCAAGACCGGATATTTTGGTCATGTTGTCGTATTGTAAATCAAGCAAACCATCGCGGTAGATGACTCTAAATGTATGTAAGACATCGGTTGGATGGGTGCTCTTCAAGGCGACGGAGTGTAGCAAATTATCACTTCCGTCGACTTTGTGAACTTCAATGGTGGTTCCGTTCCAAGAAATGTAGGAGTAGTCGGTGTCCGAATTATAGGCAAACACCGCTTGTCCCGCAGTTCCGGTAAAGTTCCATTCGGCGGTAAATTGATCACCAGTGGTCATTTCTGATAATAAGAACGCACCAGAGACATCCAAATCCGTAGCGGCGTCATGGCTTGAAAAAGCAGCCATACTTGGCACGATGTTGCCTGTCCGTTTAACATTAGAGGCCATCATGTCGGTGCCGTTGAAGAATAAACGATTCATCGAGTAAGCCCGAATCGGACCGCCGGAGTTTAGTAAGTTGTGGTAGACGATGTAATGACTGTCCATATCCGGACCAAGCACGGTTGCGCTATGGCCCAAACCATTGAAGTCGGGACTCGTCGATAAGATGATGTTGTTTTGGTCTTGAGTATAGGCGGCAGGAGCAATCGGTGAACTTTCACTCCAACTATAACCGACGCGGTAACCGGCTGAGGTCACGTGCGTGCCCGTGTATGTAATATAGTTGATGCCGTGGCGGCGCAAGATGTATGACCCTTCGGTCCAATTACCGATTTGGGTGTTGTCAAGCGTCTTTAAAGTCAAGGTGTTGGCCGTCCAGTCCGACTTCAGCTGTGCAATCCGGATGTTACCCGAATTTGACCGCGTCATGTAAATCTTTTCGTCATCGTCTTGGAAGAAACTTCCATCAATCGACTGTCCGAAATTGCCGGTGATGGCCACAAATGGTCCTTCGGGGGCATCGGCACGCAGCATGTAATGTCCATTGCCACCAGGTGAAGTCAACATGTAAAACTTGCCGTTTAGATACATGACCTCGGGAGCGTAAGCCGCTTTGGTAATCGGATCATCGCTGACATAACCTTCTTCAAGGCCGGTTCCAGTGATTTTTTCCCAATTGACAAGGTCAAGACTCTTCCAACCACGGACGCCGGTTTCCGAGTCCTTGGTCGAAACATATAAGTAGTAAACGCCATTGTAGCGGTACACGAACGGATCACCGACCCCATAAGCGTCCCACTGATCAGGAATGCGGTCTTCACCAAAACTATTTTCGTAAAGATTGCGTACTTCGGGAGCAACTGGTTCGGTTACTCCATCGGGTAGGGAGGAGGGGAGCGAACTCCCCTCCGAGGAACTGCTGCTAGTCGATAAACTTGTGCAAGACGCTAGAAGCATAGCTAGCGTCAGCGATATGATAATTTTTGTCTTTCTCATCGAGACCTCCCTTACTTAGGCGTGGTAGAACGAGAAATTCGCTAAGGTAAATGTTAATGAATCATCTGATAATAAGCGGATGTAGCGGTTCGCATGTTCTGGCGCGATGAACGTATTGCCATAGGCCGTTTCATAGGCCGTCGCAAATGGAGCGCCGCCATAGCCCCAACCATCCCAGTCAACTGCGCTTTGGTTCCAAATACCAACTGAGAAACCGATTTGATCGGTCGCGCTGATATCGAGCGTGGTGTAAAGCACGTTGACGCTGATCACAGCGCCATCAACGTTCTTTTCGACTCCGGCGATGACGTCGCTGTTAGCCCAAATGTCGATGCGACGCGTGGATGCGTCTTGACCGGCATTGGCCCAACCAGTGTCGATAAAGAGTTCGATCTTGTGGTGGGTTTCAAAATTCACGGGAGCCGTAAATACGAATTCAATACCCGTTGCCCCATGGCGTGCCTTAAAGGAAATGCCACCGGAGAAGAATTTGCCACCGAAGTTGCTTTCAAGTACGCGGTAACCACCGGTTAAGGTGTCGCGTGACACAAACGAGCCATCATTAAGCGTCCAAGTCAGGGCGCCATTTGATAAAACGCGAATGTATTTGTGGGGGATTTCGGGAGCGACGAAACCGCCACCTTTTTCCGCTTCATAAGCGGCGACAAACGGAACGCCAGAAAGTCCCCAGCCATCCCAACCAGACGCTAACGCGCCAAAGGTGACACCAAATTGATCGGTACTGGCAATCGCTAAGGCTTCATAACTGACGGCAAAGTACAAATTGGTGCCATCGACGGTCGTTTTCGTTTCAGCGTTGCTAAAAGCCGTACCACCAAATGAGGTAATCGTGGCGACATTGCCGTTACCAAATACGTTGAAGCGCCAAGTCGTGCCATCGGTACGTCCAGCTGTTGCGCTGCCCGTGTCGAGGAAGAATTCGATCGTATAAGCATCCCATGATGGTTGCGTGGTCGTGAATTTAACGGCCAGCGCTAAATCGCTTGTGCGGCTCACATGAGGCGTGACACCGCCGGGAACTTGCCCACCACCAAAGGTGGAATTGAATGAATGGTATGTCAAAGTCGTCAGATCTAAATCTTCGAGATTTGATTCAACTGGTGGGACGTAGACCCAAATTTCACCGTCTGATTTCGTAAACGTAATCGTGCCATCGCCTAATAGACGAACATAGCGACGAGACTGTTCCGGCGCGATGAAGTTGGTGCCGTATTCGACGTTATACGCAATTTGGGCATCGGTTGCCGGTGAACTCCACCAGCCCCAGCCATCCCAATCTACTGCTGTTTGATTCCAAATACCGATTGAGAACCCAAAGGCGTCTCCTTCGACTGGTACAGGATTCGACTCAACGGCTAATAAGGCATAAGGTACGGTAACGTGGAAGACGTCGGCGTCAAAATACTTGACGAAGCCAAACGTGTCTTCGAGTGCGGGACGACCTTCGGCATAATAGTTAATGGCGTCATCTTCGTATGAGAGTTTCGCCCAAGGTTGCACGAGGAAGGTCGTGTTATCACGGCCTGCGGTTGCCGTGCCGGTGTCGATGTAGATTTCAACCTTATGATTGTCGGCCCATTCGCTGCTGCCTGCGGCAACGTTACGAACGGCTAAGGCATGTTCGCCATAAGCGACTTCATACGAAGCGTTAAGACCAAACTTACCACCAAAGGTGGTGTCCGGGCCGAGGTCAATGTATGTGGCCGCTTCCAGCGTGAACGAAGCGTCAATCGCAGCGCCTGTGGCGTCAGCGGCGGCAACTTCTAATTCTTCACCGAAGAAATCGGGGTGTGAGACTTTGACCGACATCGGGTCGGGAAGTTCAATCGCGTCAAACGCATACGCGCCTGATGCGTCGGTAAACGTCGCTTGCGAGGCATCATTGCCCAGTGTCACGATTGCATTTTCAATCGGAGCCGCTTCGGGACCTAAGACGGTGCCCGAAATCACGAAGTCGGTGATAACGACTTCCGAAGAGGATGGAATTTCCGATGACGAGACGGAAGTGGAACTCGAACTTGAGGTGGGAGTCTCCGAACTTGTGGTCACGCTCGTCGATGAGGGAGTTTCGGAACTAATCGACGGAGTTTCCGAAGAGGAGGAGGGAGTCAAGGAGCTTTGGCACGCGCCTAATAAAAGCGCGAGGCCGGCAAATGCGAATAGAGAATATGATTTTCTTTTCATCTTGTTCCTTTCTTAACGCTACAAGGCGTTATATTCGCTTCGAGTAATGATTTGGTTCGTGGTCAGCACCATATAAGCGCTGGCTTGTTGCGGATCGATAAACGTTTCACCGACAAACCACCCGAACCAGTCGTAGTTTGTCCCAATGATGTTACCACCAGCCAAATAGCGGTCTGGGGCGCCAAAACTAAACCCAATCGCGTCGTCGCGGGTCATGTTCATGGCACTATATGGCAACATGATTTCAATTCCAAAGCCGGTATCAACGTCAGCGGAATTATTAATGGTGCCGTTGACCGATACTTCGAAACTGACGAGTCCATTCCAAGTGCCCCAAACGTTGTCTGAGCCGGTCAGGATTCTAGTACGGCCATGGACTCCGATGTTTACTTGAATATCATCGCCTTGGTTGTTGATGCCATCGTTATCGACATCGAGATATAACTCGATCGAGTCCGACCGATTAACCGGATCGCCATTAGCGTCGCCATCGGTTAACAGATTGTTGTCGGTGACATCAAAGAATACGAACAACGCTTTTTGGCCCCGGTAAAATTTGACGCTCGCCGCATTGGAACCATGACGAGGAATGCTGACTGTGGGACTTGCATAGCTAGCATCATTCCATTCAGATTCATTCATCAACCCATCAATCGTTAACTCGGGGGTCTCAAAATTGCCATCGACGTCGAATGGATTGTCATCGGTGACGATTTCATCAGCGGGCGTTTCGCTCGATGTCGGCGCTTGGCTACTGCTGGTTGAAGCTGCTGAGGAGCTTCCGATTGATGTACAAGAAGCCAATAAAAGAGCCGCTAATGCCGTAAATAATAGTTTGCTTATCTTCATTAATCCTCCTTATAATCCCCAAAATGGCATATGTGGGGTTTTAATAGCGGTAAGTAGTTGTGCCAAAGACTGCGAATTGGCTTGTAGTTGTCCGTGGATGACGTATCCAATTGCAAAAATAATGACGAGGATACAAAACGATACCCAAAGGATAAAACCGATTCTCATTTGGCGATTCATGGATTTGTTTTGTTTACCTCCTTTCCTTATGCAAAGTCAAATGACTTAAGCTAACTGAGCTGCCAAGGGAAGCATAAAGACCGTGTCCGCCTAAATAAGCGGGTTGACTGACTGTCGTTGTTATGAGTGATTGACCATCAAGGAATACTTCAAAGCGACCATTAGAAAACGTTACCCGAAGATTATATGAAACATTTTCCTTGATTGAAGTCGGTCGATCATAGACGCGGTGCCGGCCATAGTTCAGGCGGTCGATGATTAAAAGCCCGCCTTCAAAACCAACCAAATATCCAACTAGAGGTAAGCGCGCCTGCGGATACTCATTCGAATATTGCCGCGTGGCTAATAGCATTCCGAATACATCGTATGGTCGTAAAGCGGAAATGGTAAATTCACACGAGACGTCAAACGAATCACTAATGTCTTTTTCTAACAAGAAACTATCTTTATTTTGATGAGGAACCAATGTTCCGTCATGTTCGATAAAACCAATTTTAGTCGAATATCGCGGCGCTTTATCAAGCGTCAGGAATTTGTAATCGATGCTTCCTTTAATTAGTGATAGTTTAACCGTCCCGAGCTTTTCAAGATCAACATAACCGATGAAATATGATAAATACTTATACTCACTTGGCGTCGGATACACATCAATCACCTGGTCATTGACGGTGATGGTCGATGCTTCTGATACATGGGCATAAGCAAACAGCGCATATGTGCCGCCATTAGATGTGACATATTCATATCGTTCTTCTTTCATCCCTATAAAGGGGATACCGTCCACTCGGTCTAGTTGGACACCAGAATTAGCGCATCGATGTGATATGTCGATGATGCCCGGCAGCACACTTGGATAATGGCAATCGCTACTGCCGTTAGCGTGGTCGTTAAACGCCGTGTAGGCATACGTGCCAGCACCAAGATAGCCAATCTGTCCCGCTTGGAGCGATGAAGTTATGGCAATGATGGCGTTATCGATCAATATCTCGCAGTGCTCATCATTGATGAGTCGTATCGTATGAAAATGCGAAAAATCAAAGGGACATACAAATTTTTCAATCGTTTTTAATCCATCCTCGTGTCTAATTAAAACGAGCTGTTTATCTTCGCTTTTTATCTCGATGTAATGGTCGCTTGATTGATAACCAACCACAAGAGCGGTACTTCCTTTAAAGGACGCTTCAAGCGTATAGCGATTGCTCGTCTTGGCTTTTGAAAGTAGCATTAAGCCACAGCGGATCATGTCTTTAACAGGATCAAAAGTTTCATATTTAGGTCGTAATGGGCTGATGATTTCAAAATTCGATGAACTGGCATGCATCAAGCGCCCGGAAAAACGCAGTCGATCAATCATGAACTTTCTTGGCAGGAAACCGTTGTCGCCTTGTTCCATCGTATGGTAAACGATATAGTGGCCATCGAGATCAGGAGCTAAAACCGACGAGCTATGACCTAATCGCGTATAACCTTCGTTTGTGTTGATAAGTAACGGATTGTTGATTCCTTCCTCAAAGTCACCATCAAAGCGTTTCGAGGTGGCATAAGCGATACGATATCCTTTGCTAAGCAAATGATTGCCGCAGTAGGTCAAATAATAATAACCATCGCGATAGAAAAGGTGTGGACCTTCGGTCCAAGCATTCAGATAAGCGCCTAGATTCCGCCGATTGGATAGTTTGCCTTCGGGCGACACGTCGAGCAAGGCAATGCCGGCGTGATCAGCCCGCAATAAATGAAGCATGCCATCGGGGCCGACAAAGAAACTGCCGTCAATCATCGAATTGACGTTATCAGTCAACCGTCGATATGGCCCCTCGGGTTGGTCGGACACATAAATATAATGGCCATTACCTTTTGGGGAAGTCACCATGTAAAACTTGTTGTAAGCGTAAATGATTTCTGGGGCATAAGCCGCCTCTAACAGCGGTTCGTCGACGGCATCGCCTAAATATGAGAAATTAATCAAATCATCACTAATAAAGACGCGGATGTTGGTCGCCCCATCGGGCGTCGACACGAACAAATAATACTTTCCCTGATAGCGGAAAACGAACGGATCGCCGTAGTGATCGGTTTGCCGATGCGTGGCCGTCAATGGATTCTTGTACGTCATCGTTATTCCTTAATGCCGCTGAGCGAGACTGATTGGACAAACATTTTCCTAAATGCCAAGAAAACAATAATCATCGGAATTGAGGCCATGAACGAGCCGGCCATAATCCAAGGAATATTCGTTCCTGTTCCATAGCTTGAGTTGAGTGAAGTGATGGCGACTTGAAGCGTCCACACTGATTTATTAGTCAAATAGATTGAAGGTGCGAAGAAATCATTCCAAATGCCGACGAACCAAAAGATAACTTGGGCGGCGATCGCGGGCTTGGTAAGCGGCAAGGCGATTTGCCAATAAATGCGGAAATAGCCCGCGCCATCGATCTTAGCCGATTCCACTAACGAATCGGGAACTGCGCCCTTCATGGCTGCAATCAGGAAAAACGTCATGCCGATATTGCCAAACAAGCCCGGCAAGATTAACGGAATAAGAGGCCATGGCCACGGGTTGCTCATATCGATTTTTAATATATTCGTAAGTTCCAAATAGGCGCGATATTGGGGAAGCATTACTGCGGCATATGGTACCATCATCGTCGACATCAAGATAATCAAAATCGTTTTGCGATAACGCATCTTCATCTTGGCAAATGCAAATGCCGCCAAAGTGGATGAGAAAGTGCCGATTACGATGACAATCACTTCGACGAACAGCGTATTGCCAATTGAGCGGATAAAGCTGATCGATGAGTTGGTCAACACCTCGCCAAACACGCCCCAATTCGGATTGCTGGGCCACAATATCAAATTGATGCTGTTAGCTTCCCCGATAGTTTTTAGGGAAGTCGAAAACATCCAGAAATATGGGAATATCATTGATATGGCGCCGACGAGCACAAAGAAAGTCGCGATGCCGAACGCCCATTTCTCCGGTGTTGTGCGTTTAATTTTCATCGGTTTGATTTTCTTGTTTTTTAACAATGCTTCCATCGGTTATATATCCAACATCTTGCTTCGTTTGAATTGGATGATCGTGACAATGATGATGACGGCTGCCAGCATAAACGAAGCCGCTGAAGCCAGACCATACTTTCCTTGATAAATGCCTTTATTCCAGATGTACCAAACAATCGTTCGAGCACCTTTTTGGCCATTGGCGAATATTTGCGATTCGGCAAAGCTTTGTAGTCCTCCGATAATTGCCGTAACAACGAGGTAAAACGTCGTTGGATTAAGTAGCGGAATCGTAATATGTAGTAACTGCTGCAATTTGCCGGCCCCATCAAGCGAAGAAGCCTCATAGTATTCCTTAGGAATGTTGTTAAGTCCGGCCAAATACAAAATCATCGTCACGCCGATGGCCGACCAAACACCTTTAATCCATAACGCAATTTTAATAAACCAATAATCGATGCCGATCCAGTCAATCGATAATCCGAAAAATTGATTGATGAAACCATATTCGGCATTGAAGATGTAGCGCCAGATAATATTGACGGCAACCGCCGAGGTAATCGCTGGTAGGTAATAAAATAGCGACAAGAGCATACTGCCCTTTGCTAAGTTTTTCAAATAAACGGCCAATAGCAAACCTAAGCTGATTCCAATCGGCATTGCCGACATTAAGACGATAGTGTTACCAATCGCTTCGCGGAAATTTTCATCGGCAAGCAAATCTTTATAGTTATCGAACCAAACCCAGCGCGTTTCCATGCGCACCGGATTGAAATCGGTGAACGATTGATAAAACCCGTAACTAAAACTAGCAAGCGTGAAAATCAGAAATCCGATGATGGGAATAATGACGAACAAGAGCGCGACTCGTTCTTCGTGTCGCGTCAGCTTGCTATGTCTTGATCGTATGGTTCGCGCCATCGAACAACTTCCTTTCGTTTAACTAAAGGTACGAGCGGTTATCGTCAAGGTCTGCTTGGAAACTAGCGGCATATGCTGTCAAGAATTGTTGTGCCGTTTGCGTGCCGGCAAAGACCGGTTCCAGCGAATCTTCCAAATCATCGATTGCCGTGTTGTCGTATAAATAATACCGAGCGCGGTTTTTGCCCCCGATTAGCGTCGTTTGATTGACGGTGTCGATGAATAATTGTTTGTTGGCGGGCATCAGGCTGCGACCAGATAGTCCTTCCTCATCGAGCCATGCTCCTTCGGCGATTGTTTTAACGTTGGGCATCGCTTGTCCAAGTTGGTAATTCAAAATCGCGGCTTCTTCGTTGAAAGCCAAATATTTGGCCAGTGTCATCGCTGCGGCTTTTTTGGTGGAATTGTTAGAGACGGCGTAACCGACGCTACCAACCCAGCTCGTCGATTTGGCACCAGCGGCCGGTCCGACTGGAGTCGGTATCACGTCAAAATCGAAACTAGTCGTATTCCAAAACGCCTTCATGTCCCAAGCACCCATCCAAGCGAATACGGCGCCGGAGTTTAAGAAACGTTGATAAGCATTCATGGAGTTTTGTTGACTCGGGGATGGCATGACGCCATCGACTAGATGCAAGTCGGCGATGAATTGGAATGCTTGAATGAAGTTTGGATCGGTAATCGTTTGGGTGGTTACCGTTGCATCCCAATAGTCGGCGTTATTCGAGTAGACGGCGTGCATCATCTCATAAGAACCGATGCCAAACACATTGGGAATCTTGATGGCCTTTAAATAATCGCGAAATGCCGTCCAGGTCATCGGCGTGGTCGGACTTGGGAGTCCAATCGATAAGCTTTTATCACTGATAATTTGATTTAAGAGCGTCTTATTATAGACGAGCAAATATGGTCCTAAATCTTTCGGAAGCGCGAACAATGGTCCGGTTCCTAACATACTTGAGGAACGGTCATAACGGTACATATCGGTGGAAAGCGCCCACACAGAATCGAGTTCATCTTGGGTCACGTCATTGGACATATCATAGAGACGACCCGAATCGGCCCATTGCATGAATTCATAGTCCGGCATGTAAAAAACATCTGGTAGTGATGACCCTCTGTTTTTCAAGGTTGTCATGTATGAATCCGAGGAAGTGGCGTTATAAATAACTTGGATGTGGGGGTATTCGACCATGAATGAGTCGACCAACGCTTGAAAGTTCTCTTGTTCTTCCGCGCTGCCCCAACCAAAAAATTCGATGGATGTCGTTGCTTGAGAAGTTGATCCACTAATTGAACCCTCACTTGTGGACGTGCAGGCGGCTAAAGTAACCATTGAGGTCACCATTAACGCAAATATTAGTTTATTCTTCATGTTGTCGCTCCTTTTACTATGTAAGTACGCATTAAAAAACGCGAATTCTTTTCTTTCGGCTTCATTATATAATGTATGCGCTTACACTAAAACAACAGATTTTGATAATTTTGAAATATGCGATATTAATTCGAATTTTTTCGAATATCACTTGTGTTTTATGTCAGCCTCGATATATTAAAAAGTGAGGACATATGCGTAGAGACAGTCTAACGTTAGACGACGACGATCGGCTCGAGCATCTTGGCAATTCGTTGTCGAGTGCAACCCGTCGAAAAATCTTGCGACTAATCGTGGAAAAGTCGTATTCGCTTTTGGAGTTGGCGCGCGAGCTCAATATTCCAATGTCGACCGCTGCTTTCCACGTTAAAATTTTGCGTGATGCCAATCTCATTAAAGCAATTCCCAACCCTTCGAAAAAAGGAAATGAAAAAAACATCTCGTTTGAATGCGAGTCGGTCGCCATCTACTTTACCGAAGGCACCAACATCGATCGATTTACTAATTACGTGAAACTACCGCTTGGAAGTTTCACCGAATTCAATATAACGCCGCCTTGCGCGATTTGCACAAAAGATGGCATCATCCATCCCCTTGATGATTTAAGCTCTTTTTCACATCCAAATCGCCTTAAGGCACAGCTCATTTCGTTTTACAAAGGCTACATCGTTTTTCCGATTCCACTTGAAAACCAAGATGCCGCGCATATGAGTTCAATCACGATATCAATGGAAATATGCTCCGAATGTCCCAACTACAACAACTCATGGAGAAGCAACATCACGTTTAGCTTATGCGATGTTGAACTCGCGACTTATTTGTCATTGGGTGATTACGGTGATCGACGCGGCATTTACACTCCCGCCTTTTGGGGTAACAATTCCTCGCAATACGGCATCCTGGTCACACTAAAAGTAGATAAAGAAGGAACTTATCTCAATGGCGAAAGGGTTGGCCAGACCACGCTGAAAGATTTGCCTTTGGAAAACAAATTCGTCATGAAACTAAAGATTGCCGTGAAAGACGACGCTAAGTATGTTGGAGGCATCAATATCTTCGGAAAAGAATTTGGCGACTATCCTCAAGACATCAACGTTCATATTGCCTACGAACGCAAGATTTAACGCGAAAAGATAAATTTTTTGGTACTTATGTACCACCCAAGTCGATTAGTTTTTTCATATGGAATTTGCTCGTTTCGCCATGCTAAAGTATGTCTAACCTTACCCCCAGACGGGAAATTGATTTTGAAATTACGATTTAACAATATGACAAAACGGTTTATATGAACGACACAAAAAGTTATCGGCCCGGCCATCCAAATCCACGCTTCTTTCGCCCCGATTGGCAAACGTTGAATGGTGCGTGGGATTTTTTATTTGATGATGCCGACATCGGCATCGCGAAAAAATTCTACGAATCGTTTCCCACATCAACTCTCTTGATTAATGTTCCTTATGCTTATGAATCGGATAAAAGTGGCATTATCGATAAGTCGGAACACAACGTCATGTGGTACCGTAAATCTTTCGAATGTTTAACGAAACAAAATATCTTAATTCTTCACATCGAACGCAGTGACTATCACACAATCGTTTGGTTAAATGGGATGCTTGTGGGCGAACACACGGGTGGATATGATGAATTCAGTTTTGAAGTAAATGCACAACTTCGCATAGGAAATAACGAGCTTGTTATTCGGGTGTTCGATAGTAAAGATCCGCGACAACTACGCGGTAAGCAAACGTGGAAAGAAAAACCTTTTGAATGCTTCTATCATGGAACATCCGGAATATACGGCGATGTCTGGCTCGAAAGCGTTAATCCATCTTATCTAAAAAGCATTGAAACAAGGGCTTCCTTTACTGATCAAAAGCTTTTCGTTAAAGGCTTGGTTTCTCAACAATCAAGCGGTAAAAACCTGACTATTCACGCCTCTTTTAAAGGAACGCCATCATTCACAAAAAAAGTGGCGATTGCTAACGAAGAGCCGAGTTTTGCAGTCGATATTACACTGCCAATGCACTTGTGGAGTCCCGAAACACCCCATTTATACGACCTTGTCTTCACGATTGAAGAAGGTGACAAAGAACTCGATTGTGTTTTGTCATATTTTGGCATTAATTCTCCATCAAAACGCAATCAAAAAATCCTTTTGAATGATGAAACGATATATTTAAAATTTGTTCTCGATCAAGGCTATTTCCCCGGAGGAGATCTAACTGGTACCTGCGACGATTTCATGACCGACATTTCCTATCTAAAGACCGCGGGTTTTAATGGTGTCCGCAAGCATGAAAAAGTCGAAGGAAGTCTGTTCTATTACCTCGCGGACCGCGATGGCTTGCTTAACTGGTTAGAACTTCCCTCACCTCACAAATTCGACCCGAGCATGCGCGATGTGATCACCGCCCAATGGCGACGTATCATTGCACAACACATCTCGCATCCTTCGTTGATGGCTTATGTATGCTATAACGAGTCATGGGGCGTTCACGATATCAAAACCGCTGTTGAACAGCAGTTGATGAGCACCCATCTTTATCAAGAAGCGAAACGTCTCGACCCATCCCGATTCGTCATTAGTAACGATGGCTGGGAGCATACGATTAGCGACCTATTAACGGTTCATAACTATCAAGAAAGCAAACAGGACTTACTAGCGACATATCAAGACTTGCGACATCGACTGACCACGACCGGAAATGCCAAAGCCAACGCTAATCGAATGTGTTACGCCGATGGATTCAAGTATCGTGGCGAACCAATCGTTTTTTCAGAGTTTGCCGGCATCGCTATCGATACGAGCACCGACGAAGGCTGGGGTTATGGAAAACCCGCTAATGGTGTGTCCGGTTTTATGAAAAAACTTCAAGGGCAAATCGAAGCGATTAATGAAAATGGTTCGTTCGTCGGTTATTGCATCACGCAGTTAAGTGACGTCTACCAAGAAACGAATGGCTTGCTGACACAAGACCGAAAAATCAAAATAAAGCCCGAGCAACTAAAAAGGATACTTTGATATTCTCATGATCATATAAATGAGTGATATTTCATATCATTCTTTTTAGATATTGGTCATATTGTGTGCTATGATTACACGGTCCAAGTCTATCAATATTAGTATCCGGAAGGTTCCTCGCTAAATTAGATAATTGGCGTAAGGAATATTTCATGACATTCGAACAACTACAAATTATTGAGCCGATCTTAAGGGCTCTGATCAAGGAAGGATATGTCGAACCAACCGACATCCAAGTCCAAGCGATTCCCATATTAATGGAAGGTCGCGATATTTTGGGCAGTGCTCAAACAGGCACTGGTAAAACCGCGGCATTTGCGATTCCGACTTTGCAGCGCCTCTACACGAACAAATTAAGCGGTCCGCACCATGTACGAGCGCTTATTTTGGCTCCTACAAGAGAGTTGGCCGCGCAAATCGGCGATTCGTTTAAAACGTATGGTGCTAACCTTGGCATCCGCTCGACCGTCGTTTTCGGTGGTGTATCCAAAGCGCCACAAATCCACAACCTTAAATCTCGTTGCGATATTTTGATTGCGACACCTGGTCGATTGCTCGATTTAGTCGAGATGGGCGTCGTCGATATTGGACAAATCGAAGTATTTATCCTCGATGAAGCTGATCAAATGCTGGACATGGGCTTTTTGCGCGATATTAAACGCGTCATCGCCAAACTACCGCACAAACGCCAAACGATGATGTTCTCGGCCACGATGCCTGAGGAAATCGAAGCGTTGGCGAAAACGCTATTAAACAATCCTGTTAGGATTGCGGTTACTCCAGTCGAACAACCATTAGAAACGATTGAACAATCGCTGTATTTCGTCGATAAAAGACTCAAAGTCGAATTACTGCTTGATTTGCTCAACGATAAAAACATCAAATCGTTATTGGTGTTTACCCGCACGAAACATGGCGCCAACAAATTAGCACAAAAACTTCAAGAAGGCGGACACGGCGTTGGTGTCATCCATGGCAACAAATCGCAACCGGCCCGCATCCAAGCGCTCAATAACTTTAAAAATAAGAAATTAAGAATCCTAGTGGCGACTGACATCGCCGCCCGAGGCATTGATATTGACCAGTTATCACATGTATTAAACTACGAACTCCCCGAAGTTCCGGAAACTTATTTACACAGAATGGGCCGAACTGGTCGCGCTGGTTTTTCAGGCACAGTCATCAGTTTCTGTGCTGAAGAAGAAATTGGCTTATTAAGCGATATTCAATGGTATATCGGCATGAAAATACCTGTCAATAACAATTACCCGGCCCTCGCTTCATTCAAGCTTCCTATAAGCGAAAACAAACAAGGCCATTCGCCTAAGAGTAATGAAAAGAAACCGCAACAACCAAGCTCGGCCCCGCGCATGAATCTTCCTAGCAGCTGGTCGCGTCGAAGCGGCGGTCGCCGGCGTCGTCGCTAATTATTTAAGCGGCAACACCATGATAATCGTGTCTTTATATTCACCATTGACCTTGATTTGCCGTGCGTGTCTTCCGGTATCTATGAATCCTAGTTTGTGATAAAGCGCAATCGCGCTAAAGTTGTCATACACGACGCTTAACGTTATTTGAATAATGTGATCTTGTTGTCGCGCCCATTCAATCATTTTTAGAATGATCGAGGTGCCAACTCCTTGGTGCCAATAGGCGCGTTTGACGGAAATACCGAGTTCAAGCGAATGCCGCAGTTTGGGTCTTGGCGAACCAAAAAGCGATCCGATGGCGACAATTTCACGATTGGATAGACCTAACAGCATGATGCCACTATGATCTTTGCCAATCGATTCGATAAAACGTTCTTCCTGTTCGATGGTATTGGGATGACCTTCGGAACCAAACGTCAAATTATCGGTTTCGCCACCGACGATTCTCAAATATTCCAAAATGGCTGCCGCATCTTCTTTAACGGGCGGTCTAATCTGAAGGTCGATTTGTTTGTTATTCACATTCATGCTAATTCACTGAGCCAAATGATGTAGTTGTTGCTTGGCTTGTTGGTAACGGTTTTTAAGCAACTCGTAGTGATGCTTTATTTCATCGATGGTCTTGACACCAAACGCATTCTTGATCAGTTCTTGATCTTCGCTAGAATAAGTTCTTGCGATATATCGCATTCCAAAATCATATTTTTCGGGTCGATAAATGATGTTTAATAATCCAACGACATTACGAGCGATAAACGAATAATAAAACGGATAAGCGTCCAAATAGTTGTTTCGATGGATGGCTTTTTCGACTTCTAGCATCGTAATAAATTCGCTGGCGACGATGCTTTGATAAAAAGCTTTGTTTTTCTTTATGACAACTTCCTGAGGAGTCGGAGTGTCATCATACACCTGTTGCTTTTCAAACCAAACATCGGCGACGCCATGACGATCTTTTTCCATGAATTTGTTGGGATTGGACAATTTGAACACGGCCACGTCTAGATAAAAATAACTCGGTCCGTAACTTAGTTGATAAAACGTCTGCGACGCGCCATGCCAACTAGGTTCGGGCACGCGAAATTTACGCACGATGCCGTATTTCTTGTCTAAAAAACGGTTGAGCGAATCAAATGTCGCTTCGACACCATCCTCAGTGACGGTAATATACAAATCGATGTCGGAATATTCATCGACGAATCCCGTGGCTTTGGAACCGGCTTCCCAAACGGCGATAACTTGATTCAAATCCATAAAAAACGGCTTTAAGTCTTTAATTATAAGTTCACGATGTTTCATAGAGCGGCCTCCATATCAAAAAAAGTATAAACCGATTGCGAAGATGATAACGCAAAATCGTTGGTGTTTTTTATTTTTTCGAAGCGCTATTCAATGCTCTTATGTTCCAATCGACATCGATAAGAGGTATGATGTAATTGAGGGCAGGAACCAATTCGATCAGTCGTTTCGATCAGTCGCCCTCCTTATAGTTCGTAAGTTCGAGCAGGTTAGCTATAGATTCGGAGACACGTCAATTAAGTTTGAGTTCGCCGGTTCCCGCCCTCCCTCCTTGAAATATTATCTAAAAAAACGCACGCTACCAAAGCGTGCGTTTTGATTACTTCATCTAGCACGCATTTTTCATTAGAAATACCGTACCGACGTATCAATTAGTAAACTTTTGAAAAAAATTGATTTAATCATCTATGCTTGCGCGATGATTTCCTACTAAACTTAAAGAAATCGGTATCGCTTGATTTGTTTTCAAGATAACGTGAAGAGGTTTTTTTATGAGTCACATTCGCATGGCCAAGGTATTGAGTCGATCAATCGCCACGTTATCACTACTTGTCCTGTTTGCGGTTTTAAAACCGCCTTTGGGTCAATCATTCATTGAAGGTGATGCCACCTCGTACTCGTTAACACTAAGTTCATCGAATGGCCCCGTGATTGATGATGAGGGTTTTGGTTCATCGACAAATCAAATCGGGCATGTCGCGATGTCATATACACAAGCCGACGATGACGTGATATCCGCTCATGTCAAACTTGCCTCATCGGGCGGAAAAATTTCTAACCTTGACATCATCACTGACGTTTCATCATTCAAGGCCGTATTCAGTGGCGGGAGCTTGTATCTTGGTGGCGCGAATCATTACGGAGAGATTGAAAACATCACGCAACTATATTCGAATACAATTAATTACTATCTTCCTGAATATCCTTATTATGTGATATATGCTGGTGGCACCGGCGATGTGACAATCACCAGTGTCGTCATAAACTATTCGTGCCAAAATCCAACACTGCCTCCCGGAATAACATTGACTGAATACGAAAATTACTACGAAGTGTCCGCTTATACAGGAACATTGCGAGGTGTTAACTTGCCCGCCTATTATCGGGGGAAACTCATAACCAAAATCGGTCCTGATGTTTTCAAAAACAACACTTCGCTTGAGCTGGTCGCCTTACCAAATACAATTATTGAAATTGGCGCGAGCGCTTTCGAAGGTTGTACCAATCTTGAGTCTATTTCCGGAAGCGATCGTCTTCAATCAATTGGAGCGTATGCTTTCCATGATTGTCAATCATTGATTTCCTTTGACTTTCCAAGCACGCTTACACATATTGGAGCGTATGCCTTTGCCTATTGTATCGATTTGTTGAGTGTTAATCTTAGACCAGGATTGACGGCAATTTATGAGGGAACATTTAGCTATTGCCTCTCCGCCACC
>DAOSDC010000003.1:0-100902 GCA_035361955.1 Bacilli bacterium | reverse complement strand
ATCTACGACAAGCCGCTTGTCCCAGTTCATCATTTAGCGGCCCACATTTACGCTAACGAATTCGTCAAACCGCTAGTTTTCCCCTTATTGGCTATCGTCGTCAGCGGTGGCAATACCGAACTCGTGTACATGAAAGAACATCTCGATTTCCAAATTATTGGCGAAACGCGCGATGACGCCGTCGGCGAATGCTATGACAAGGTGGCGCGCGTGCTTGGGCTACCATATCCCGGAGGCTTACCAATTGATCGTCTGGCACAGACGGGAACGCCGACTTATAAACTACCGCATCCGCTAAACGATGATAGTCTCGACTTGTCTTATTCGGGTTTGAAAACCGCAATTATCAATCTTGTTCACCATACCAAACAGATTGGTGAAGAAATTCATCTTGCCAACTTATGCGCCTCATTTCAACAACGGGCGATTGGCATGATTTTGGAAAAAAGTCAGTTAGCACTTGACCGCTATCCGGTTCAACAAGTCGTGCTCGCCGGTGGCGTCAGCGCCAATAGCTTACTGCGTCAACAAATCAAAGTGATGGCCGAAACGCGCGGCATCGATGTCATTATCCCGCCGATGTGGGCGTGTACCGATAACGCCGCGATGATTGCACTACTGGGCGAACGGCTTTATCACAAAGGCGTCGTCAGTGATTTGTCGCTTGGTGCCGATCCTGGATGGTCAATCGAGCGAATCACAAGTTTTAACTCCTAGGTATCGACACGTGCCTATTATGAAATTATAATGAAATCTATCTTTTAAGGAGTATGTATGGGATTACCGATTACCGTTGCCGATTTGTATCAGCGACTCGCCAACCAAACCATTTCCAAACTGACGCGTGATGACCGTTTGATCGTTTCGGGCTGGGTACGAACCAATCGCAATAACGGTAGCGTCGGTTTCATAGAACTTAACGACGGGACGCATTTCAAAAACTTGCAACTAGTTTATTCCAAACAACAACTTGCCGCGTTTGAAGCCGTCTCCAAATACGGAACAGGCAGCGCGATTGAAGTCACCGGAAGTTTAAAACTGACTCCTGAAATGAAGCAACCATTCGAACTTCACGTCGATGAATGTCAGCTTGTTGGTTCTTGCGATGAAGATTACCCATTACAAAAAAAGCGCCATAGTTTTGAATATTTGCGCGACATTGCCCATTTACGCGTCCGGACCAACACATTTACGGCACTAAACCGAGTTCGTAGCGTGCTGGCTATGGCCATCCACGAGTTTTTCCAACGTCAAGGTTACATCTACGTCCACACGCCGATTATTACTGGAAACGATGCCGAGGGCGCCGGACAAGTGTTTAAAGTCATGGTTGATGAAAAGAAACCGGATGCCTTTTTTGGAAAACCGGGCAGTCTAACCGTATCCGGACAACTTCATGTCGAACCATTCGCTTTGGCGTTTCGAAACGTTTATACGTTTGGGCCGACATTCCGGGCTGAATATAGCAACACGCCGCGACATAGCTGCGAATTTTGGATGATTGAACCGGAAATGGCATTTGCCGACTTAAACGACGACATGGACGTGATTGAAGGCTGCATTAAGTTTTGCATTGAGTATGTGTTGGAGCGTTGTCCCGCGGAAATGGAATTTTTCAATTCGATGATCGACACGACGTTACAACAACGCCTCGAAGCATTGGTAGCCGCACCATTTAAGAAATTGACTTATACCGAAGGGATTAATCTTTTGAAACAAGCCGTCGCTTCCGGTCATAAATTCGACAATGCCAATATTGAATGGGGCATGGATCTTCAAAGCGAACACGAACGGTATTTGACCGAACACATTGTTAAAGGACCGCTGTTTTTGATTAACTATCCGAAGGAAATCAAGGCATTTTACATGCGGCTTAACGACGATGGCAAAACCGTGGCTGCTTGCGACTTATTAGTGCCGCAAGTGGGTGAACTCGTCGGCGGATCCCAACGCGAAGAACGCTTCGATTTGTTGGCTAAACGCATGGAAGAACTTGGAAATCGCGACGGGCTTGAATGGTATCTTGACCTTCGCAAATACGGTGGTGTGCCCCATGCCGGTTTCGGCATTGGCTTTGACCGGTTACTCATGTATATGACCGGCATTTCCAATATCCGCGACACGCAACCATATCCACGCAATCCGGGTTCGCTTAAATATTAGGAAAACGATCGATGACTTATCAACCAGAACCATTGGATGCCGATCACCTCGAATTGGAGCGGCAGAAGAAATCACAGCGACGCATCAATATTTTATTGATCATCGTCGATTTGGCTTTGCTTGGATTCGTCATCTATGAGATTATCGAAAAATTCGCAAATATATAAAAAGAAGCCGCCGGCTTCTTTTTTTATGGTCTGATGTTATCGAGAGTATTGATGGTATCCAAACTCTTAATGAAGATTGTTCGGCTCTTGCGATAAATGCGCCATGACCGTGCGATAAACGCTTGCGTGGCCACAAGTAGCCACACGATGGCGGCGATAGCCACGGTCACAAACAGATAATTCGGCCATGCCGCAAGCACGAAGTGCGGACTATTTAACAGTGGTGGCCAATCGCTTGGCAGCGTCAATCCAAAGAAAGTCGACTTCGGGATATTGGCCCAATCGAATACAAAAAACAGTGTCATGAATCCGCGCGCGTCATAGCTAAACATTTCGGTGACGATAGATTGATCTCCGGTCAAACTAACATAAACAACCAAAAACACGACATCTAATCCCAAAATTAAAAGCGGAAAGAAATATTGAGCAAACACAAGCCGATAATTTTTCCTTCGGGCGATGCGGCGAAAATGTCGTTCGTCTTTGATGACTTTTGTGGTCACTAAATAACTCATGCCTTCGTCGACCTTGCGCGATTGAAACGCCATAATCTTACGAACGACCCAACCAATCAGGCCGACTAACGCCAATACGGCAACGAGTAAAACAAATAGAATGATTAAAAGCCGTTGTTCTTTTTCGCTAAGGCTAATGAGCGTTCTCACGGGTGCCCTCGTTTCCGGCTTGTTTGCTTTGGAGTTGACCTAATATTTTTTTGGCGGCGATGTCTTCGGGATAATCCGAAAAAATCGTGCGACCGGTGAAAAATAGCAAGATTGATTTGAGCATTAGCAGCACGAAAATGATTAAACCATAAACCAAAAACAGCGCAAGCACGGCCACGATCAGCGGGCTCGCGAGTATGTAAAGTAATCCCATTAAAATGAATTTAAGAAATTGGATCATCGTGACCTCGTGGTTTTATTTTATGATTACGGTGGCTTAAGGGCAAATAAAATTCGCAAACTCGTATCGTAATGGCTCCTAATGGGCCCAAACTTAGCCAAAGTAGGCCCACTTCCGATTGAAATAGGGGATATAACACCGCATTGGCAAACACCGATGCAATAAGCCATGCTCCCAAGATTGCTAATAACCGGAGGCGTTTCATCAAAATCAAATCGTAGATGGCGCTTCCCAATAAAATAAAACATAAACCTAATAAGACGAAGCTGAGTTCGGGAACAACCAAACCCAAGGGGACAATCGCGATTGTCAAACATAACCCAAGCCAATAAACGAGCGGTTTCGTTTGACGGAGTCTATCACCAGCGGGAGCGAGTTTCTCGATTTCATGACCGATGATGAAATAGGATATCGTCACCTGAGCGAGACTGACGACATACAATATCGAGGGCATGATAATCATGTCAGTCGCCGAATCAATGTTTAAGATGGCCGTTAGCGAAGAGACGAAGTCGATCATGAATATGGCGTTGATTAGTCCAATAGTCGCGTACAGGATAATCAGTTGCAGCAAACTGGAGACGATAATAATCGAAATGTCATCAACACGCAGCTTGTATAAATAACCGAACGAAAAGCCGAGTAACAAACTGGGGACGACATAAAAAATCGTGACTTCAAGTTGTTGCAACGCGACGACAAGACTCAATCCAAGTGTTGCCATAGCATAAATCGGATAATAACGAACATCGGTTTTTAACACGACTAGTGCACTGGCAAGCGGCAAGGCAATCGCCAAAAATAGTCCGGCCAGCGGCACGAGCGAGGCGATGAAGGCAAACGTGACGTTTAAAGCGGCCATCAGCGCCATGTATGTTATCGTTTTGACGGGAGTCGTTAATTTCATGAATCACCAATAATGTTAGCATGTTGCGCCGCTAGCGACACCTTCGGAATAAAGCGACTATTCATAATTGTATGAAAAGACGATGTCTGATGATTGTCGCGCTGTTATTGTTACGACAAGATGCGGTCGTAGCAAGCAGCGCATATCGATATCATCACATCGTCGATTTGAAAATTGAATGGCGGGACCTATTAAAGCAGCAAAATAATGAATATGAAGTATATTTCTATTCAACCAGTTGCCAATTTTGCCTTGACTTAGAAGAAGATATCGTGACGTATGCGCTTACTGGAGGTGGGAACCTTTTTTTCATTGAAGTAACGCCATACTTACCATTTGGGCCACTGCGTCTAGAGTGTGCTTGCGACATCTCATGTTTGCGACTACCAGCCTATCCGGCGTTATTAACGATAAGAGACGGTTGCGTCAGTGGCGTCATTATTGGATCTGGAGCGATTGGGACATACTACGGATTTAGCGCAAAACGGGATGGGCTCTAATTGGAAATGGGGCATTGGTATGATAAAATATAAATACTGAAAATATTGCGTAAAGGGCTGTTTATGGACTTATTGAAATCTTTGAATCCAAGACAGCGCGAAGCTGTCGAAACCCCATCGCAATTCGTAAGAATCATCGCAGGTGCCGGCACCGGTAAGACACGCGTTTTGACTTATAGAATTGCTTTTTTGATTTCGAAGATGTACGTTGACGCCCATCGTATTCTCGCGATTACTTTTACTAACAAAGTCGCCAAAGAAATGCGCGACCGCGCCGCGGCACTTGTACCAGAAGCTAGCGACCAACTTCGCGTCATGACTTTCCACAGTTTTTGCGCCCGCTTCCTGCGGCAAGAAATACATAACATCGGTTATCCCAGCACCTTCACGATTTTCGACGATGATGATCAAGAGAAACTCGTTAAAGCGATTGCCGTTGAAGAGGGCTATCGCAAAGGCGATGAAATCGTCAAGAAAACACTTAATTTTATCGCTAGTCATAAGTGCGTCGGCGAATATCCGGGCGATATCACGATTGTCAAAGAACGGTTCCCGTCTGAACGTGAATGCTTGCGACTATTCGAAATATACGAGCGAAAGCTCGAAGCCATGTTCGCACTTGATTTTGATGATTTATTGTTAAAAGCCATTCGCATTTTGGAAACGTTCCAGGACGTTAAAGTAAAATGGCAGCGACGCATCGATCACATTCTCATCGACGAATTTCAAGATACCAACGACGTGCAATACAAGCTCGTTAAATTGCTATTGAAACCAGCGACGAACCTATACGTCGTAGGCGACCCCGACCAAACAATCTACACATGGCGGGGCGCAAATCAAAACATCATTCTCGACATCGATAAAAAGTTTTTGATGCAAACGATTATTCTTGATCGAAACTATCGTTCATCACCGACGATATTGCGCACCGCCAATCGTTTAATTGATCACAATCGGCTCCGTGTCAAAAAGGATCTTTATTCTGAAAATGACGATGGCCCAAAAGTGAAGGTTAACCGCGCTTTGCGGCAAATCGACGAAGCGGCGTGGGTCGCTAAAGAAATAATGATGTTGCAACGGGAACTCGGTCAAAACTTCCGCTTCCGCGATATCGCCGTCTTATATCGCGCCAACTATTTGACGTTGCCGTTTGAAAAAGAATTCAACCGCACCGGGATGCCGATCCGCATTTTCGGAGGCATGCGGTTTTATCAACGCCAAGAAATCAAGGACGTGATTGCCTATTTTAGACTTTTGATTAACAAGAAAGACGACGTTTCATTCGAACGCATCGTCAATGTGCCCCGCCGTGGCATTGGCGACAAAACGATGGAAACGCTACGAAAAGAAGCCTATGGCAAGAAACTTGCGCTATACGAATATCTAGAGCAAATCGAGCAACACGACTCGGAATTAAAAACCAAAAGCATCACCGCTCTCGACAAGATGATTAAAACGATTGACCGGTTTCGTTTGCGCGTCTATGAAAATCTCGAGGCCTTTAGCGACATATTGCGCGATTACATCATCGAAATCGGTTATTTTGACGAACTGAAAGAAGCCGACGAAGATTTCCGCCTCGAAAATGTGCAAACCCTATTCGATGACATGCTCTCATACATCAAAGATAACCCAGCGACCGGATTTGAGGATTATCTTCAAAACATCGCCCTGACGAGTGCCCAAGATGAAATCGAAGATGGCGAATATATTTCGATGATGACAGTTCATACTGCCAAAGGTTTGGAATTCCGTTATGTATTCGTTATCGGCCTTAACGAAGGCGTCTTCCCATCGCTACGGACCATGAATGAAGAAGCATACTTGGGACTTGAAGAAGAACGACGTCTATGTTACGTCGCCTTTACGAGAGCCAAACAAGGTTTGTATTTGTCGTGTAGTGGCGATTATAGCTATGTCTTGAATGGACGTTTAATTCCTTCACGGTTTTTCTCCGAAGCCGGGATTACGTTTGAACGGCGCTTGCCACCTCCCGAAGCAGGAACGGCTCCTTCTCCGTTACGGGGTTCGATATTCGGTAAGTCAATTGGCGGACCATCGGTCATTAAAGCCGAAGCCATCAGCGATTGGCAAGTCGGCGATAAAATCAACCATGCGACGTTTGGGCTCGGCGCCGTCGTCAATGTCATAGATAAAACGATTATTGAGGTTGAATTTGAAAGCTCAGGCCGCAAAAAATTGATTGCCAACCATCCCGCGATTAAGCGGGTCGATAAAGTCGGAGGCTACGCGTGAGTGCCGCACAAAGAATCAAACAACTGATTGACTTATTAAATCGTTACAATTACGAATACCACGTCCTCGATCATCCAAGCGTCCCCGATTCCGAATATGACCGGCTGATGAATGAGTTGATCGAGTTAGAAAATGCCTATCCGGAGTTGGCTTCGCCACTTTCTCCCTCAAAACGCGTCGGGGGCACCGTCCTCGATTCATTCAAAAAAGTGACCCATAAACGGATGATGCTTTCGCTCGCCAATGCATTTACCAAAGACGAGGTTTATGCTTTCGATAAACGCATCCGCGAAGCATTGCATAGCGACACGATAACCTATATGGCCGAGATGAAAATCGATGGTTTGGCAATGAGCCTCGTTTATCGCGATGGCCAATTGATCTATGGAGCGACGCGTGGCGATGGCACGACGGGTGAAGACGTGACCAACAACATCCTGACGATTCGCTCGATTCCAACGACTATTGCCGAAACAACGGAAATCGAAGTGCGCGGCGAAGTATACATGCCCAAAGCCGTCCTTGAATCACTTAATCAACAACGCTTAGCAAATAATGAACCGTTACTCGCCAATGCCAGAAACGCTGCCGCTGGTTCTATCAGGCAACTCGATAGCAAGATTGCCGCCAGCCGCAAGTTAGACGCTTATTGGTACTATTTCGTCAACGCCGCGCAACTTGGTATCAAAAAACATAGCCAATCCTTGCTCCTTTTGGAGTCGTATGGTTTTAAAACGAATCCTGAACGCCGGGTTTGTCACGGAATTGATGAAGTTTGGAAGTATATTTGCGAATATCAAAAACGCCGGCATGATCTAGCCTACGACATCGACGGCATCGTTATCAAACTCGATGACATGACCCAATATGACAAACTTGGCTATACCGCAAAAACGCCGCGGTGGGCGATTGCTTACAAATTTCCGCCTGAAGAAGTGATGACCAAGCTTGAAGACATCATTTTTACGATTGGCCGGACGGGCAAGGTCACGCCTAATGCTGTTTTGACTCCTGTCAAAGTCGCTGGATCGACGATTAGCCGGGCGACGCTTCACAACAAAGATTTTATCAACCAACGTGATCTACGTATCGGTGATTGGGTATTGATTCGTAAAGCCGGCGACGTGATTCCCGAGGTCATCGGACCGATTTTGGATAAACGTATTCCTGGGGCTAATGCTTTTAAAATGATTAGTCGCTGCCCCGTGTGCGACCATCAATTAACCGCGCTTGATCAAATCGATTATTGTCTTAATCCACATTGCGAAGCGCGCCACATCGAAGGGTTGATTCATTTTGCCAAAAAAGACGCGATGGACATCGAAGGGTTAGGTGAACGCAATGTCGAAATATTGTTTAACCTTGGGTTTTTGCGTTCGATCATAGATTTATACAATTTACATCATCAACGCGACAAGTTGCTTGAAATCGATGGCTTTTCACATAAGTCAGTCGCGAGCTTGCTTCAGGCAATCGAAGCCAGCAAGGGCAATTCCTTGGAGCGTCTCTTGTTTGGTCTTGGTATTAAGGAAGTCGGTGAAAAGACCGCGAAAACACTCGCCCGTCATTATGAAACGCTTGATAACATCATCGGGGCATCGCTAGAAGATTTACTGACGATTAGCGACATTGGGCCGATTGGAGCCGGATCAATCGTATCGTATTTTAGCGATGAGTCAAATATCAAAATGTTGAATACCCTAAAAGATTTGGGTGTCAACACGGTTTTTCGTGGACCCAAAGTCAGCTCAGATACGTCGCCGCTATTTGGAAAAATCATCGTCTTGACAGGGACTTTGCAACGTTATTCGCGTCAAGAAGCGACGAGTATGCTTGAAAACATGGGCGCTAAGGTTAGCGGTTCTGTGTCAACGAAAACCGATTTTGTTGTCTATGGAAGCGATGCCGGCAGTAAACTGGCAAAGGCGACCGCCCTTGGCGTCAAGACGATATCGGAAGACGAGTTGTTGAAACTAATTCAAAAGACGTAGTCTCGATGGTATTATTTAACGAGAAAATCACGAGGTTTTTTTCATGAAAACGATTAGCAAAGACATATTGAAAAAAGCGGCTTCGAAGTTGTTGTTTGACATGACCGAAGCGCAATACACCTTGTTGGAAGACGAGTTTGGCACACTGCTTTCACAAATGGATTTAATCGGTAAGATTCCCGATATCGATAGCGTCGCTCCAATGACGTTCCCGTTTGACACTGGCACCGCCTTTATGCGCGACGATATCCCAGAAACACCTTCGCCAGTAACCGATATTTTAAGAAACGCCGGTCACGTTGAAGATGACCAAATCAAGCTGCCAAAGGTGGTGGGCTAATGTCGTATCTCGATTTGACAATTAAAGAAATCCACGAAGCGCTAGTTGCCAAAAAGGTCACCCCGCTTGAGTTAGTCAAACAAGCGCTGGAACGGGCGAAAGCCAACACCGATAACGCATTTGAAATCATACTTGATCAAGAAGCTTTAGCACATGCTAGTGCGTTAGTGGAACCGGAAATCGATAATTTGCTTTGGGGCATTCCTTATGTCGCCAAAGACAACTTTTCCACCAAAGACATTCCGACTACGGGCGGAAGTAATATTCTCAATGGTTATGTTCCGCTTTTTGACGCGACAGTGATTAATCTGTTAAAACAAAAAAACGCCATCTTGATTGGGAAGACGACGCTTGATGAACTAGCGATGGGCGGAACCGGAAAATCAGGGCATAAAGGCAAAACTTTTAATCCCTATGATAAAACGAAGCAACGAATGATCGGTGGTTCAAGTTCGGGGAGCGCCGCCGCCGTCAGCGCCGGCATCGTGCCGTTTTCGCTAGGTTCGGATACGGGTGATTCGGTGCGCAAACCCGCTAGCTATGCCGGTCTTGTCGGTGTCAAACCGACATGGGGACGCATATCTCGCTATGGTCTATTTCCTTTTGCGCCTTCACTTGACCACGTCGGATTTTTTACCCGATCGGCATATGATGCCGCAATCGTACTCGCTAGTTTGGCTCAAAGCGACCCTAACGATGCGACTTGCAGTCAAACGGCTCCAGAAAATTACATGCAATCGATCGGCCAATCTCTGGCTGGAAAACGCATCGCCATCATCGAAGAAATCGTCAAATCGAAGCATCGACCTGAAGTAATAAAAGCGTTTGATGCACTTGTCGAACAACTTAAAAATGATGGTGCCATCGTGACTATTGTCAAATTTCGTCGCGATTTGCTCGAAGCGATTTTCCCAATCTATATCACGATTTCGTGTGCCGAAGCCACCAGCAACGCCGCCAACCTCGACGGCATTAAATTCGGTCCTCCGACATGGGGCGCCACTTATGAGGATGCGATGCGCCAAGCACGTACGGCGGGCTTCTCGGAATTAATCAAACGTCGGTTCGTGATTGGTAGTTACGCCTTGCTGCGCGAGAACCAAGACGTGTTGTTCCTCCGGGCTCAAAAAGGCCGGCGTCTGATTGTCGAACAATTAAACAATATCTATCAGGACCACGATTTAATCCTCGCTCCTTCAGCTCCATCAATTGCTCCGAAGTTCGAAGATAAAACCGACCAATTATCCGATGAATATTTAATCGCCGACAATCATTTAGTGTTAGGTAATTTTGGAGGTTTTCCGGGTATTACCTTACCACTGGGCATGCTAAATGACATGCCGTTTGGCATCCATGTGATGGGACGTCCATTCGAAGAGGGACTTGTCCTTGCCGCGGCACAATCGATTGAGAAGCATACAGGTTTACGTAACATCATCGCGCCAGGGGAGGTCAATTCATGAACTTCGAGGCTGTCATTGGATTAGAAATCCATGTCGAAATGAACACGAAGAGCAAGATGTTTTCTGCCGCTCCCGTGACGTTTGGAGCACCACCCAACAGCGCCACACTACCAATTGATTTGGCGCATCCGGGCACGATGCCGACCCTGAATAAACAAGCGGTCATCAACGCCATTCGTGTTTGCAGCGCCTTACACATGGACATCGATCACCAGTTATGGTTCGACCGTAAAAACTATTTTTATTCGGATTTACCAAAAGGGTATCAAATCACGCAAAATGAACGACCAATTGGGAAAAACGGGTATTTGTTCGTCAACGGAGAATTTGGCCCCCGCCGCATTAACATCACGCGGTTGCACCTTGAAGAAGACACGGCGATGCAACACCATTTTTATGATTACACATTGCTTGATTATAACCGCGCGGGTATACCACTGATTGAAATCGTCTCCGAACCCGAAATTAAAACGGGGAAGGAAGCCGCCGATTACGTCGATAAGATTCGCTCGATCGTCACCTTTACCGACATCAGCACCGGCAAGATGGAAGAGGGATCGCTACGATGCGACGTCAATATTTCGCTGCGTCCAATCGGGGCGACAAAATTCGGTACCAAAGTCGAAATCAAAAACATCAACTCAATCAATAACGTCGCCAAAGCCGTTGATTACGAAATTGCCCGTCAAACCGAAGTTTTATTAAGTGGCAAAAATGTCATTCAAGAGACGCGCCGTTATGACGACGCCTTGAAAGAAACGGTGTCGATGCGGTTAAAAACAGATTCCGTCGATTATAAATACTTTACCGAACCAAATCTTATTCCCGTCAAATTAACGGAAGCTTTTGTCGCCGATGCGATTGCGACTTGTCCCGAATTGGCCGAAGCCAAATACGCTCGATATATTAGCCAGCTTGGATTGGGGGAATACGATGCTTCGCTTTTGATTGCCTCTAAGGAAACGTGTCAGTATTTCGATGAGCTTGTTACGCTTGGCGCTCCCGCGAAAATCGCCAGTAACTGGCTTAATGGCGAAATTAGCGGCTATCTGAACAAAAATCAAATTTCAATCGAATTATTTCCCATTAATGCGTCGCGCATGGCGCAACTATTAAAGTTAATCGACAATGGGACAATCAGCAACAAACAAGGTCGTGATTTGTTTGCGCGCATGTTTGAGTCACAACAAGATCCGGCACAATTGGCTAGTCAACTCGGGATGACCCAGATTTCCGATGAAGGCGCCCTATTGGAAGTCGTGACCGCTGTTTTAAACGAAAACGCCCAATCGATTGCCGACTATAAAGCGGGCAAAGATCGGGCGTTGGGATTCCTGGTCGGGCAAGTGATGAAGCGAACGATGGGCAAAGCCAATCCGGGACTTGCTTCGCAACTTGTCAAACAAGAACTTGAAAAGCGTTAATTAACGCGATTTTCCGATATAAACGAAGGCTAGCGTACCTGGTCCGGCGTGCGCGCCGATGACGGGGCCAATGTCGTTAACGAGAATTGACTTGATTTTCGGTTGCCGTTTGATGATTTCTTCTTTGACCTTAAGTGCTTCTTCTTGAATATCACCGTGAGCGATGAAGACATCGGCAAAGTCATCGATTTGCTTATCGATTTCATCTAGCAAATCCATAATCGATTTTTTACGGCCGCGGGCTTTGCCAAAAGGAACTAATTTTCCTTCGTCATTAATCTTGAGCAGTGGTTTCATGTTCAAAAGCGTGCCTAAGAAAGCTTTGGTGACTGAGATGCGACCACCGCGCATTAGCGTGCCGAGTTCGTCGACCGTGAAAATCGCACAAACTTTAAGTTTGATTTCTTCGAGGAATTTGCTCGTTTCTTCAATCGTTCGGCCTTTAGCGCGTTCGAGCGTTGCTAAATGCACAAGGAAACCTTCGCCGAGGGATGCCGATAGTGAATCGACGATGACGATTTTGCGGTCGGGATACTTTTCAAGTAACATGTCGCGGCCAATAATCATCGAATTGTAGGAACCGGACAAAGTTGAAGAAATCGTGATTGTCAGAACGTCTTTGCCTGCTTGAAGCAACGGCTCAACGTATTGAATGAAATCTTCGGAGTTGATTTGCGAGGTTTTGGCAACTTGTTTTTCTCTAAGACGGGCGTAGAAATCTTTCGTTTTGATTTCCCGTTGATCGGGGAAATTCTTAAACGTCTCGTGCTTGAAATGCACGACGAGGGGAATGACGACGACGTCATTCTTGGTCACGAAATCCAATGGTAAATCTGAACCGGAATCCGTGACGATTACGAATTTTTGCATGTGATTTTCCTTTATATGCGAGATTGATTTTTTAAGTCAACAAATGGCAATGGTGCAATCGGAGCGTCGATTGTTGTTTTATATTACATGAAATCATTGGCGCTGGCTACTGTTTTGAATACACGATGAAATGAATGCGTTATCAAACGGTCGGTATTTTATATAAAATTTTGATTACTTTTTTGTTTGTTTGACGATACAATGGTGCCGAAGGTGTTAACTGGACAACCATCTGCACCAAAACCAGGAGTTTTATGACGCTTGCCTTAAAAAGATTGGCAATCAATGCGCTGATTGCCGCGATATATGTCAATTTGACGCTAGTAACCGCTTCTTTTGCTTACCGTGACATTCAATTTCGCATCGCGGAAATATTAATATTGCTCGTTTTTTTTCGCAAAGACTATCTTTTTGGCGTTGCCATCGGTTGTTTTCTAGCGAATCTTTTTGGTCCACTTGGACTTATCGATGCCGTGTTTGGAACGCTGGCCACCATCGCCAGCGGGTTATTGATTGCCTACTCCAAACGCTTGTTCGTGGCCACGCTTTTTCCAGTGCTTATTAATGGCTTAGTCGTCGGCGCGGAACTACATTTTCTTGAAGGGTTGCCGTTTTGGTTGACGGCTGCCAGCGTCGCCATAGGCGAGTTCGTGGTTGTCAGCATCATCGGATACCTAGCAATGCGCAAACTGCGCCACAACGACTTTTTCATGGAGATGATCGGTGCTAATCAAAATTACACTCCAAGTGTCGTAAAATAATAGCAATGAAAAATTTTGGAATAGTAATCGAACACAAGGACGCCCACAGCCAAGCGCGGGTCGGCAAATTAGTTACTCCACATGGTGAAGTCGAATTACCGATGTTCATGCCTGTGGGGACTTTGGCGACTGTTAAAACGCTTAGTTCCGACGAACTGCTTAAGGCGGGAAGCGGCATGATTTTGGCCAACACATACCATTTATCGATTCGTCCGGGCGCCGATGTCGTGGCTGAAGCCGGCGGTCTGCACAAATTTATGAATTACCCAGGCCCGATTTTAACCGATTCGGGCGGTTTCCAAGTTTTTTCTTTAGCGGAAAAACGCAAAATCAAAGAAGAAGGCGTGACGTTTAAGAACCACCTCAATGGCGATACATTGTTTTTTTCGCCGGAAAAGGCGATTGAAATACAAGAGCAATTAGGCGCTGATGTCATTATGTCGTTTGATGAATGCATTCATTATCCGGCCGAACATAAGTATGTCAAAGACTCGGTCGCCCGCACGATTCGTTGGGCAAAACGTGGCAAAGATGCCCATAAACGACCAGATCAGGCGCTTTTTGGCATCGTCCAAGGTGGCGAATACCCCGAGCTGCGCCAACATTGCGCCGAAGCGCTGGTTGAAATTGGATTCGATGGTTATGCGATCGGGGGCACCTCGATTGGTGAACCAAAGCATGTCTTCTTTCAGATGGTGGCCGATTCCATCAAACATTTGCCAAACGACAAACCGCGCTATGTCATGGGCGTCGGTTCGCTCGATTATATTTTGGAAGCGATAGGCATGGGCGTCGATATGTTCGATTGCGTGCTACCAACGCGCATTGCCCGCCATGGCGCGCTCATGACTAGCGTGGGACGCATTAATATCCGCGACCAAAAATATGAACGCGACTTTACTCCCCTTGATCCGCATTGCGATTGTCCGACTTGCACATCATATACCCGTGCTTATTTGCGACATTTGTATAAAGCTGAAGAAACGCTTGGAAAAAGACTATTGTCATTGCATAACGTGCACTTTTTAATTAAAGTCGTCGAGGGAGCGCGCGAAGCGATTCGCCATGATCGATTTAATGAATATAAACACGAAGTATTGGCCAAATTCGGTAGCAAGAAGGGCTTTTAATGAACATTGATTTGTTTGACTTTCAATTGCCGCAGCACCTAATCGCGCAACACCCAAGCGAAAAGCGCGACCAATCGCGCTTGTTGGTGCTTGATAAGACTAGTGGCAATATTGAGCACCGCCATTTTTACGATATTCTCGATTATTTAAAACCTGGCGATGTGCTCGTCAGAAACAACACCAAGGTCATTCCCGCGCGGCTTTACGGCGTTAAAACACCTACGGGAGCCCGAGTTGAAGTATTACTGCTACGAGAAGTTAGTCCGGATATTTATCAGTGTCTGGTCGGCAATGCCCGTGTCGTCAAACACGGAACCTCACTTAGTTTTGGTGATGGCTTATTGACGGGAACTTGCATCGGTTTGGAACCCGAAGGCATTCGCATCATCAAGTTTTCATATCAAGGATTGTTTATTGAAACGCTACAAAAAATCGGAGAGATGCCGTTACCACCATATATTCACGAGCAATTAATCGATAAGGATCGCTATCAAACCGTTTATGCGAAAATAAATGGTTCGGCGGCCGGACCGACAGCCGGATTCCATTTCACTGAATCATTGCTTCAAAAAGTCTTCGCTATGGGTGTCACCATTGTCGATGTGACGCTCCATATCGGATTAGCGACATTTCGCCCAGTTAAGGTGAGTGACACTAGCGCCCACAAAATGCATCTCGAACAGTATGAAATCGGTATTGAAGCCGCCGAAATACTTAACAAAGCTAAAAAAGAAGGCCGACGCATTATTGCTATCGGCACGACCTCAACGCGTGCGCTTGAAGCTAATTTGGCGCGCTATGGCCAATTCGTCGCCACCAAAGAAGAAACCGATATTTTCATTCATCCAGGTGTGAAAATGACCGCGATTGACGCATTGATCACGAATTTCCATTTGCCAAAATCGACGCTGATTATGATGATTTCATCATTTGCCGGCCGTGAATTGATTTTGAAGACATATGCCGAAGCGATTGAGCGCGAGTACCGCTTCTTTAGTTTTGGGGATGCGATGTTTATTTATGGAACAACGAATTAACTATCAAAAAAAAGCACTCGAAATCATCGCCAAAGTCGGATCGCGCCGACCACGGTTGTTAGCTCACGTTTGTTGTGGGCCCTGCTCAACATACCCGATCAAATTTTTGAACGAGCATTTCGATGTGACCGTTATTTATCACAATTCCAACATTTATCCAAAATCAGAATTTGAACGACGTTATCGCGTTTTAGATGAGTTTATCACCAAGTTCAACGCTGAATATAGCGCTTCGGTAAAAGTAGTCAAGATTGCTTATGATAATGACGAGTTTAATACCCATCTCGCCCCTTTTAAGGATGAACCTGAAGGGGGAGCCAGATGCGCGGTATGTTATCGCTTAAGAATGGATCGATCGATGGCATACGCACACTTAAACGGGTACGAATTTTTCACGACCGTGATGACGATTTCACCACATAAAGATTCACAACTGATTAACAAAATTGGGACAGGCTTGGCTTTAAAGTATCCCAACGTTCGCTATTTCCATTCCGACTTTAAGAAAAGCGACGGTTTCTTGGAAGCGGGAAAAATGTGTCAAAAATATTGCCTGTATCGCCAAGCTTATTGCGGTTGCCGTTACAGTTACGAGGCGATGCTACGCCGTCCACCGACTTCTCATAAAGGCTGATATCGATCTTTTTGGGTCAAAATGCGGCCCTTTATATATAAAAGTCTTGACTTTCGCACCATGGTAGGAGTATATTTTCTACGTTATCGGCCGCATTGAAGTGCGAGGTTGCTGACACACCGACAGGCGTTGTCATGAATCGGCGGTTAGGGAATTCGCATCGAGCACCGGTAAAGCCTGATATTCAAGAGGAGGAAATCAATTCATGGCTAAGAAACAGAAGATTCGCGTCAGACTCCAAGCTTATGATCACAAAATACTCGACCGTAGCGTCGAAAAGATCATCGCCGCCGTCTTACGCACGGGAGCGACCGTTGTCGGTCCGATCCCGCTACCGACCGAAAAGCAAGTCTACACATTCTTGCGCGCGGTTCACAAGTACAAGGATGCCCGGGAACAATTTGAAATCCGGACCCACAAGCGACTGATCGACATTACCGATCACAATAAACAGACAGTCGATGCCCTGCGCCAATTGGATTTGCCCAACGGTGTCGACATCGACATCAAGCTATAAGGAGGCATGATTCATGAAAGCGATTGTCGGACGTAAAATCGGCATGACCCAGCTGTTCACTAACGATGGAAAATCCCATCCAGTCACAGTCATCGAAGTCGTGCCCAACGTCATCACTCAAATCAAAACCGTAGCCAAAGACGGATATAACGCCGTCCAAATCGGTTACGAAGAACAAAAGGAAAGCCGCGCTAACAAACCCGAAAAAGGCATTTATGCCAAAGCCGGCACCACTCCCAAACAACAATTGTTTGAAATCGAAGTCGAAGACATTAGCCAATATAAAGTTGGCGATGCCATCGACGTCAGCATCTTCAAGGCCGGCGACGTCGTTGACGTCATCGGAACGAGTAAGGGCAAAGGATTCTCCGGTCCCATCAAACGGTGGCACTACACCATCGGCGCCAAAGGTCACGGCGGCGGTTACCCGCACCGTACGGCTGGCTCCATGGCCACGGTCGGACGTACCAATAACCGAATCCACCCCGGCAAAAAGATGGCCGGTCACCACGGTCACCAACAAGCGACGATTCTCAATGTCGTCGTCATGGGTACCGATGTGAGCAAAAACGCCCTATTAGTCCGCGGCGGATTACCCGGTCCCAAAAAAGGCATGCTCACGATTAGAAGCGCCATCAAAGCGCAACTCGGACATCCGTTCGAAGTCAAACCGCTCCACGAAATCGTCAAAGAAGCGCCGGCAGCGGAAGTCAGTGAATAGGAGGAACACGTAATGGCAGAGAAGAAAATCAAAGCACCGTCCGTTGACGTGCTCAACCTGACTGGCGAAAAAGCCGGGACGTTGAAATTAAACGCCGACGTCTTCGCCATCGAACCGCATCAACAATCGATGTATGACGCCATCAAGGTTTACCAAGCTAACATGCGTCAAGCGACTTCGAAAACGAAGAAACGCGACGAGGTCAGCGGCGGCGGCAAAAAGCCGTGGCGGCAAAAAGGCACGGGTCGCGCCCGCGCCGGTAGCACCCGCTCCCCACTTTGGGTCGGCGGCGGCATCGTCTTCGGACCAACCGGAGACCAAAATTACAAATTGTCGCAAAACAAATCCGAACATCGCTTAGCACTGCGCTCGGCGCTGTCGGTCAAACTTGCGAACAAACAACTGATCGTCGTCGACGAATTCAAATTCGAAGCGATGAAAACCAAGGAAGCGACCAAAGCGCTATCGGCTATCAAAGCAGAGGGCAAAACGCTCGTGGTCGTCCCTGAATTAGAGTTAAATACGTACGCTAGCGTGCGTAATCTGAAGAAAGTCATCCTCGTCGACCAAACCAACGTCAGCGTTTATGACTTACTCAACTCAGACGCCGTCGTGATGGCCAAACCGGTCGTCAAATATCTTGAGGAGGTACTGCAATAATGGCCCGCACAAAGAAAGTAGCGACTCCGGAAGTTGTGGCCCCCGTTGTCACCAACACCGACGTCAAGAAATTCGCCGCCATCCGGCAACCGGTCATCACCGAAAAAACGATGGGGCTAATTCAAAACCAAAACAAAGTCACGATTAAAGTCAATCCCGACTCCAATCGGACCGAAATCAAAGCGGCGTTTGAAGCGATTTACAAAGTCAAAGTCGCCAACGTCCACATCCTCAATGTCTTACCGCGCTCCACGCGTCGCGGCGGACGTTACCCGGGCAAAGTACCCGGTTACAAGAAAGCCATCGTGACGCTTAAAGAAGGCGAAGCCTTGGACTTATTCAAAGAGTAAGGCCTCGCGGCTGAAATATAGGAGAAGCAATATGTCAATTAGAAATTACCGCCCGACGACACCGAGCCGTCGCGCGATGACCAACTCGACATTTGAAGAAATCACGACCCGCACTCCTGAGAAAAGCTTACTAGTAAATCTAGTCAAGACAGGCGGACGCAACAACCAAGGCGTGATCACGACCCGACATATCGGGGGCGGTCACAAAACCAAATACCGCGTCGTGGACTTCAAACGCAACAAAGACGGCATTCCCGCGAAAGTGGCGACCGTCGAATACGATCCCAACCGTAACGCCAATATTTGTTTAGTCAACTATCTCGATGGCGAAAAACGCTACATTATCGCGCCCAAAGACCTTAAAGTCGGCGATCAAATCATCTCTGGGGAAAGCGTCGACATCAAGACGGGCAACGCCATGAGCTTGAAAAGCATTCCAGAAGGTACCGTCGTTCACAACATCGAACTTAAACCGGGCCATGGCGGTCAAATGTGCCGTGCGGCCGGTACGAGCGCCCAAGTGCTTGGCAAAGAAGGCAAATACGTCACGCTGCGTCTAGCCAGTGGCGAAATGCGCAAAGTGCTGGAAAGCTGCCGCGCGACAATCGGTACCGTTGGCAACGAAGACTATAACCTGATTAACTTTGGCAAAGCCGGCAAAAAGCGCTGGCTCGGCGTGCGACCGACCGTTCGCGGTTCGGTTATGAACCCAGTCGATCACCCGCATGGTGGCGGTGAAGGCAAATCGCCTGTGGGCCGCGACGCACCAAGAACCCCATGGGGCAAGAAAGCCCTCGGCGTCAAAACTCGCCGTAACAAACAACCTTCGACGAAACTCATCGTAAGACGTCGAAACGGAAAATAACAAGGAGGATTGCATATGGCACGTAGTCTTAAAAAGGGACCATTCTGCGACGCATACTTACTCAAGCGCGTTGAAAAACTGAATGAAGCCCGCAAAAAAGAAATCATCAAAACATGGTCACGCCGTTCGACGATCTTCCCGCAATTCATCGAACACACATTTGCCGTTTATAACGGTCGCGAACATATCACGGTTTATGTAACCGAAGACATGGTCGGACACAAACTCGGCGAATTCGCCCCGACGCGGACATACAAAGGCCACACCGGCCACACGGCTGAAGACAAAGCGGCGTCCGCCAGTTCGGGCAGCAAGAAGAAGTAAGGAGCACGCAGCATGAAAGCAACACAAGCACAAGCAATTGCCTACGGCGTCCGCGTGACTCCGCGCAAAGCGCGCCTGGTCATCGATCTTGTCAGAGGCAAATCGGTCAAGGAAGCGCTTGGCATTCTCAACAATGTCAACAAATCAGCGTCAGTCGATGTCATCAAACTGATTAAAAGCGCGGCCGCTAACGCCGTCAACAATCACGAAATGACTGAAGCCAATTTGTATGTCGCTGAAATCTATGCCAACGACGGGCCCCGCTTAAAACGGTTCTTGCCCCGCGCCAAAGGTTCGGCCTCGGCAATTTTAAAACGGACATCGCACTTAACGTGCATCGTCAAGGAAAGGTAGGAAGCAAACCATGGGACAAAAAGTAAATCCGGTCGGTCTCCGCATCGGTATCTACCGTAATTGGAACTCGCGTTGGTTCGCTGAAAAGAAAGACTACGCCACCTTCCTAAACGAAGATCTTAAAATTCGCGCCTATCTCGACAAGACACTTAAAGACGCGCTGTTATCGCACACTGAAATCGAACGCGTCAAAACCGACAAAGGCACCAACGTGACCGTTATCGTCTACGTGGCGCGCCCCGGCGTCGTCATCGGACAAGATGGCGCTCGCATTAACCAAATCAAGAAAGAACTCGAGAAAGTCGTCAACTCCGGCACCCTCAAAATCGATGTGCTCGAAGTCAAGTCACCTGACCTCAACGCGCGACTCGTCGCCTTAAGCATCGCCAAGCAACTCGAAGAACGGGCTAGCTTCCGGATTGCTCAGAAAAAAGCCATTCAACGCGTTCGCAAAGCCGGCGCAAAAGGCGTGCGCACGCTCGTCAGCGGTCGTCTCGGTGGCGCTGAAATCGCGCGCTCCGAAGGTTATAAAGAAGGCACGATTCCTCTTCACACGCTCCGCAGCGATATCGATTACGCGCAAGTGGAAGCCCATACGACTTATGGTCGTCTCGGCGTCAAAGTGTGGATTTGCCGCGGCGATTACCGCCCGGAGACGGAAGCACCTCGCGAAAAAGGAGAGTAAATTCACATGTTACAACCAAAACGCGTCAAGTACCGCCGTCCCCACGGCATTAAATATGAAGGTCTATCAAAAGCCGGTAATGAAGTATCATTCGGCGAATATGGCCTCCAAGCGACATCCGGCAACTGGATTACCGCTCGTCAAATTGAAGCCGCGCGTATCGTGCTCGCGAGCTACACCAAACGTAACGGTCAAATCTGGATTCGTATCTACCCGCATTTAGCCAAAACCAAGAAGCCCGCCGAAGTTCGGATGGGTTCGGGAAAAGGCGCCCCCGAATTATGGGTCGCCGTCGTCAAGAAAAACCGCGTCATGTTTGAAATCGGCGGAGTGCCGGAAGTGACCGCGCGCGAAGCGCTGCGTCTTGCTGCCTATAAACTCCCGATCAAAACGCGCGTCATTAGCAAGGAAAGGAGCTCGGAATAATGTTAAAACTGAAAGAAATTCGCGAAATGAATGTTTCCGAACTGAAGGCGAAAGTCTACAGCCTCAAAGAAGAGCTCTTCAACCTGCGCCGCAAACAAGCGGTCGGCCAACTTGAAAAAGGGGCGACCATCACCACGATCCGCAAGGATATCGCCCGCATCTACACCGTCATTCGCGAACGCGAACTCGGCATTAAATAAGGAGGTCGTCACGAATGGAAAACAGAACGTCACGCCGTACATTCACCGGCACCGTCGTCTCCGCGAAATCGGATAAAACGATTGTCGTGCGCATTGAAACGTACCGCAAACACCCGAAATATTCAAAACGGGTGCTCTACACCAAAAAATTCGTCGCCCACGATGAGACTAATAGCGCCCACGAAGGCGACATCGTCGAAATCATGGAGACGCGTCCGCTGAGCGCCACCAAACGCTATCGTTTGATCAAAATCATCCAAACAGCGGTCGAAAACATTGAGATCAAGGAGGTCGAGTAAGTATGGTTCAAGTTGAAACCAATCTCGTCGTCGCCGACAACTCCGGAGCTCGCAAAGTCCGTATCTTCCGTCTTTACGGCGGTTCGGTCCGCAAGAACTCCACAATCGGAGATATCGTGCTTTGCGCCGTCAAAGAAGCGACCCCAAACGGCAAAATCAAAAAGGGCGATATCGTCAAAGGCATTATCGTCCGCACCAAGAAAGCCATTAACCGGGCTGATGGTTCTACCGTCGGCTTTGATGACAATGCCGTCGTCCTGATTAACGAAGATGGCTCACCACGCGGCACCCGCGTTTTCGGACCGGTCGCCCGCGAATTGCGCGACAAAGGCGAAGGAGCGATGAAAATCATCTCCTTGGCGCCCGAAGTCCTATAGGAGGCCAATTCATGAAAATCAAAAAAGGCGATAAAGTGATCGTCATTGCCGGGGCCGACAAAGGCAAAACCGGCACCGTCCAAAAGGTGTTTACGAAGCTTAATCGCGTCGTGGTCGAGGGCATTAACACCCACAAGAAACACCGCAAACCAAAACAAAACAATCCCGAAGGCAGCATCGTGGAAATCTACGCCCCCATCGATGTCAGCAACGTCGCGATTGTCGATCCGAAAACGAAGAAGGCGACCCGCGTCGGCATCAAGGAAGTCAAGGGCAAAAAAGTCCGTGTTACCAAAGCCAGCGGCAGCCAACTCGACTAGTAAGGAGGAACTATGGCAACCGATTCCAAGAAAGTCGCCGCCCCCAAGGCCAGCGACAAAGCCCCAGTAAAGGCGAAAGCCGCTCCCGCAGAAAAAGTACCGGCGCGCTTAAAATTAAAATATCGCCAAGACGTCGTTCCTTCACTCATGAAGAAATTCAATTACAAATCGGTGATGGAAGTACCAGCGCTTCACAAAGTCGTCGTCAACATCGGCGTCGGTGATGCGATCACCAATGCTAAGTTACTCGAAGATTCCGTGCGTGAGTTAAGCGAAATCACTGGTCAAAAACCCGTGATTACCAAAGCCAAAGACTCCATCGCCAACTTCAAACTGCGCGAAGGCCAAGCGATTGGCTGCAAAGTCACGCTTCGTGGCGACCGCATGTATCAATTCTTCGATAAACTCGTCTCGATCGCGCTTCCACGCGTCAGAGACTTCCGGGGCGTCAGTAAAAACGCGTTCGATGGACGTGGCAACTACACGCTCGGCGTCAAAGAGCAGTTGATCTTCCCGGAAATCAACTTCGACAAAGTCAACAAAATTCGCGGCATGGACATTATCGTCGTTACGACCGCGAACACCGACGAGGAAGCCTTCGCCTTACTAAGCGAACTCGGCGTCCCGTTCCAAAAGTAGGAGGACCCCATGGCAAAAACATCAATTCGCGTCCGGCAAACCCGGAAACCAAAATTTGCCGTTCGTGCTTACACGCGTTGTGAGCGCTGCGGTCGTCCCCATTCCGTTTATACGAAATTCAAGCTATGCCGCATTTGTCTTCGTGAACTAGCCTATAAAGGCGAGATTCCCGGGATGAAAAAGGCGAGCTGGTAGGAGGTGCCTTATGGTCATGACAGATCCAATTGCCGATATGCTAACCCGTATCCGCAACGCTAACACACTACGTAACGCGACCGTCGCCATGCCGAGCAATTCGGTTAAGGTGCGCATCGCCAAAATTCTCAAGGATGAAGGTTTCATCCATGACTTTTCGGTGACCGGAGACACCAAGAAACAACTTTCAATCGCGCTTAAGTACGCTGAGGGCAACCTCCGCGTCATCAGCGGCATCAAACGCATCAGCAAGCCCGGCTTGCGGGTGACGGCCAGCGCCGAAAAACTGCCCCGCGTCTTAAAAGGACTCGGCGTGGCGATTATTTCCACATCGCAAGGACTTATGACCGACAAACAAGCACGTGCGCTTGGCATCGGCGGTGAAGTGCTTGCCTATGTGTGGTAGGAGGCGCTTATGTCACGTGTAGGTCATAAACCACTAACGCTCGTCAAGGGCGTCACCATGAGCGAAACGAATCGCGTCGTTGAGGTCAAAGGACCCAAGGGCACGCTTCACATCGCCTTACCCGAAGGAATCAATGTCAAGTTCGAAGGCGAACACGTATTAACGACTCGTCCCGACGACAGCAAAGTCAGCAAGCAAAATCACGGCACGACGCGCGCCCATCTTCAAAACGCGATCAACGGCGTGTCCAAAGGTTATGAAAAACGGCTCGAAATCATCGGTATCGGTTATAAAGCGCTGATGGAAGGCGATAACTTACGATTGAACATCGGTTACTCGCATCCCGTCATCATTACCCCGAAACCCGGTGTCAAAATCACCTGCATCGACGCGACTCGTCTTCTCGTCGAAGGAATCGACCGGCAAGCCGTCGGCGAAACCGCCGCGAATATCCGCGCCGTGCGCGAACCCGAACCTTACCAAGGCAAAGGCATTAAGTACGTCGGCGAACGCATTATTCGCAAAGAAGGCAAACGCGCTGGTAAGAAGTAGGAAATGAGGAAACGATAAATGATTAAACAACTCGATAAAAACGTTATTAGGCAACGACGCCATAAACGCGTTCGCGCCAAAATCAGCGGCACTTCTACATGCCCGCGCTTATCGGTGTTCCGTTCGAACAGCCACATCTCCGCGCAACTTATCGACGACGTCAAAGGCGTGACGCTGGCTTCTAGCAGCTCACTGGCATTGAAATTAGAACATGGCAACAACGTCGAAGCCGCGAAAAAAGTTGGCACCGACATCGCTCAAAAAGGCGTGCTCGTCGGTATTAGCACCGTCGTCTTCGATCGTAGCGGCTACTTATACCACGGCCGCATCAAGGCTCTCGCCGATGCAGCTCGCGCTGCCGGGCTGAAATTTTAGGAGGAACGCACATGGTAGAAAACAATGAATTAGTCGTCGCGCCAAAAACCGAGACGACCACAACCGAAAGTCGCCCTGCGCGTCGCCCCGACCGCAATGATCGTCGCCCACGCGGCGAACGGCGTCCCCGTCGTGAAACCGCGGTCAAGGAATACGAAGAACGCACCGTCGAAATCAACCGCGTCACCAAAGTCGTCAAGGGTGGTAAGCATATGCGCTTTACCGCACTCGTGGTCATTGGTAATGGCAAAGGCAAATACGGGTTTGGAACCGGCAAAGCCGGCGAAGTACCCGATGCCATCAAGAAAGCACTTGAAGGCGCCAAAAAGAACACTGCCGAAATCAAAATGGTACGCGCTGACACAATCGCTCACGAAGTGATTGGTCAATACGGCGCTTGCCGTGTCTTCCTTAAGCCGGCACCAGACGGCACCGGCATCATCGCCGGTGGACCAGTTCGCGCCGTGCTTGAACTCGCCGGACTCAAAAACGTCTATTCCAAAGTGTATGGTAGCCGCGCGCCCATCAATATTATCCGCGCGACGCATAGCGGTCTCCAAAACTTAAAGACATACGAAGAAATTATGGCCCTCCGCGGCAAATAGGAGGATAGTATCCATGGAATTACACAACCTTAAACCAGTCGCCGGCGCGACCAAAGACGGTTTTCGCAAAGGTCGGGGCATCGGCTCCGGCAACGGCAAAACGGCTGGCAAAGGCCACAAAGGCCAAAACGCCCGTAGTGGCGGTGGCGTCCGTCCTGGCTTCGAAGGCGGCCAAAACCCGATTTACCGTCGGTTGCCCAAACGCGGTTTCCGCAATTACAAGAGCACGACCTATGATGTCGTCAACGTCGAGGCGCTAGAACGCTTTGACGCTGAAACAGTCATCACTCCGGCACTTTTGGTCGAAGCCGGTTTGGTTCGCTCTGATTATGACTTGGTGAAAATACTTGGCAATGGTTCTTTAACGAAGAAATTGACGGTTCAGGCCCATAAATTCTCCAAGACGGCCGAAGAGGCGATTACCGCCGCCGGTGGTCGTGCCGAGGTCATTTAACCATGAAAAAGATCGTTGATATATTCAAGAACAAAGAAATCGTCAATCGCATCTTTTTCACAGTCATTATTTTATTCATTTTCCGTGTTGGCGCGGCGATTACCGTTCCCGGCGTCACGGTCAAAGATCTCGACTTAAACCAAAATAGCGCGCTTGCCTTGATGAATCTTCTCGGCGGTGGCGCTTTGCAAAGCTTCTCGGTGTTTGCCCTGGGCGTCAGTCCCTACATCACCTCGAGCATTATCACGCAGTTATTGGCGATGGATGTCCTTCCAGCGTTATCAGAACTATCGAAACAAGGCGAATTCGGCCGTAAGAAGAAAGAGATGACGACGCGTTATCTGACGCTTCTTTTAGGTTCGGTTCAAGCTTATGGCATCGTGCGAACGATGGAAACGACAAGCTACATTACCCTAAATGACAACGGTTTCTGGAATTATGCATATATCGTCACGATTCTTGTCGCCGGGGCGATGCTGGTTATGTGGCTCGGCGATCAAATCTCGGTCAAAGGACTTGGTAACGGCATCTCCGTCATCATTTTCGCGGGTATCGTCCGTTCACTGCCATTACAAATCCAGTCGGCCTACACCAATTGGGTGGCCCTGACGGTTGGACTTGAGACGTCGGTTTTCCTGCGTGGCATCTTCCAATTCGCCATCTACATCCTCGCGTTCTTGCTCATCGTCGCCTTTGTGACGTTCGTCGAGCAAAGCAAACGCAAAATCCCGGTCCAGCACGCCGGCAAAAGCGGCGCCGGCAAAAAGTATTCGCAAGCGAGTTTCTTGCCAATCAAGATTAACTCCGCTGGCGTGATTCCCGTCATCTTCGCCTCTTCGATCATGATGGCGCCTAGCGTCATCATCAGCTTCATTTCGGGAGCTAACACCAATGCCGAATGGCTAAAAGTGTTCTCAAGCAGCGAATTAGTGACGATGCCGTGGTTCAACGGCGGAACATGGCAATTTCCGTGGGGCCTAATTATTTATCTGGTGCTCACCGTATTGTTCACGTTCTTCTATTCCAATTTACAAATCAACCCGCAACGCATGGCGGAAAACTTCCAGAAGAACGGTTCCTACATCCCGGGCATTCGCCCTGGCAATGAAACCGAGCGTTATGTGAAGAAAGTCGTCAATCGCGTCACCGTCTTAGGAGCGATGGCGTTGGCGTTTATCGCCGCGCTGCCAATCGTGCTCGTCTTGCTACAAGTCGTGCCCGATCAATCCTTAGCGCTTGGCGGCACGGGCTTGATCATCGTCGTGGGCGTCGCCATCGAAATCAACAACCAAATCAACGGTTTGCTCGCCGGCAAGAGCTTCGACGAGGTGACCCAAGGCGGAGGTTTGCGTTAATGCTAAACATCATCTTAATGGGTCCGCCCGGCGCGGGCAAAGGCACGCAAGCCAAACGGATCATCGCTGATTACGATATCCCCCACATTTCCACCGGCGATATGTTCCGCGAAGCGATTAAAGCCGGCACCGAACTAGGCAAACTAGCCGCCAGTTACATCAACAAAGGTGATCTGGTCCCCGATGAAGTGACGATTGGTCTTGTCAAGGAACGGCTCAGCCAACCTGATTGCCAACGCGGATATCTGCTCGATGGTTTCCCCAGGACGCTCCCACAAGCGGAAGCGCTCCAAGGACTTGCCAAAGATATCGGACGTCCAGTCAACGCCGTGATCGACTTTACGGCCGAGCGTCGTGAACTAATTCGGCGCATCACCGGTCGGCGCGTTTGTACTGGCTGCGGAACGCCCTACCACGTCGATACCATGAAACCAAAGGTTGCTGGTGTCTGCGATGTATGCGGCGGCACCTTGATTCAGCGCAAAGACGACAATCTCGAGGCGCTGATCGTACGGCTTGACCACTACGAAAAGATGACGAAGCCCCTGATTGAATACTATGAGAACCTCGGATTGCTGCGCCGTGTCAACGGCCTGTTAGAAGCCGATATTCTCTATGTCGACATGAAGGCCATCTTCGCTGAGGTTGATAAGTAGTGATCATTACCAAATCGGCGCGGGAAATCGCCCTAATGCGCAGCGCTGGCGCGATTGTTGAAGAAGTGCTGGTCACGGTTGGAAAACATATCAAACCGGGTGTGACCACGAGCGAACTCGACGAACTCGCCGAAGCGATTATCCTCGGCCACGGAGCGACCCCCTCCTTCAAGGGTTATGGCGGCTTCCCCTACGCCATCTGCGCGTCGGTCAACGATACGCTGATTCACGGCTTCCCCAACAATAAGCCGCTGAGAGACGGCGATCTCGTGAAAATCGATGTCGGCGCCAACTACAAGGGGTATCATGGCGATGCCGCCCGCACGTTTATCGTCGGGAGTGGCAGTCCCCTAGCCCGCAAACTATTGGAAGTGACACGAACTAGCTTCTTCGAAGCACTCAAAGTCATTAAACCAGGTGCGTACCTAGGCGATATCAGCCATGCAATCCAAGTCTATGTCGAAAGCCGCGGCTTCAGCCTGCCGCGCGATTACACCGGACACGGGATTGGCCGCGACCTCCATGAGGATCCCGCCGTCCCCAACTACGGAATGGCCCACACCGGGCCACTGTTACGCCCCGGCATGACCTTGGCCATCGAGCCGATGGTTAACGCTGGACGCCATGAAACGAAAGTGCTCGCCGACGGCTGGACCGTCAAAACGGTCGATGGCAAACTGTGCGCGCACTACGAAAACACGATCGTGGTGACGGAGTCGGGTTACGACATCCTCACCTTGAGCAACCAGGAGGAGTTAAATGGCTAAACAAGACGTAATTGAAGTGGAAGCGACGGTTATCGAGACATTACCCAACACAACATTCAGGGTAAAACTCGAAAACGGTCACGTAATTCTGGCCCACGTTTCTGGTAAAATCCGCATGCATTACATCCGCATTTTACCAGGTGATCGAGTTACGGTACAAATTTCCCCCTATGATTTAACACGGGGCCGCATCACATTCAGGTATAAGTAATACCAAGGAGCAAATTATGAAAGTAAGAACATCTGTCAAACCGATTTGCGACAAGTGCAAAGTAATCAAACGCAAAGGTGTCGTCACCGTTATTTGCGAAAATCCCAAGCACAAGCAAAGACAAGGTTAATTAAAAGGAGAAACAAAACTATGGCACGTATTGTCGGCGTCGACATTCCCAATGAAAAACGCGTCGTGATTGCGCTTACCTACATCTTCGGCATCGGACTGACCACGTCCCAAAAGATTTTAGCCGAAGCTGGCGTAAGCCAAGACGTCCGCGTCAAAAATTTAAGCGATGACCAACTCGTGGCGATTCGCACCCAAGTCGCCAAATTCAAAGTCGAGGGCGACCTCCGTCGTGAGGTTGCGCTCAACATTAAACGACTCCAAGAAATCGGCTGCTACCGCGGCATCCGGCACCGTAAAGGTTTACCGGTTCGTGGCCAACGGACGCGTACTAACGCTCGGACTAGAAAAGGCCCACGTAAAACGATCGCGAACAAGAAAGCGGCCTCACAAGGTTAACGGAAGGAGCAAATATTTATGGCTACTAAATCAACCACCACGCGCAAAAAGAAAATCAAGCGCAGTTTTACCAAAGGTACGGCTCACATCCACGCGACCTTCAACAACACGATTATTACGATTACTGACGATTCGGGCAACGCCATCGCTTGGAGCACCCCTGGTGCCCTCGGCTACAAAGGCGCTCGTAAATCAACACCTTTCGCCGCTGGCATGGCCGCTGAGGCGTGCGCTAAAGTCGCGCTTGACCAAGGCATTAAAACCGTTGACGTTAACGTCAAGGGTCCCGGTCCCGGTCGCGAAGCCGCCGTCCGCAGTTTACAAGCAGCCGGCCTTCAAATTAATATGATTACGGACACGACACCCATTCCGCATAATGGTTGCCGCCCGCCCAAGAAACCACGTGGTTAAGAAAGTAGGAGGAACGAAAGATGAGTTTTATCGCCAAACAATTCGAGAAGCCGATCTTTACCAAGAAGCTGTTTGACAGCACCCACAACTATGGGCGCTTCGTGCTTGAACCACTCGAACGTGGTTTTGGCCTCACGCTCGGCAATGCTCTCCGGCGCGTTTTATTAAGCAGTTTGCCAGGCGCTTCGGTGTTTGCCGTTGAGGTCGAGGGCGCCCGTCATGAATTCTCGGCGCTTGATGGCGTCGTCGAAGACGTGACCTCAATCATTCTTAACCTGAAAGACTTAGTGCTTAAAATCGATGAAGAAGGCACGGAAATCAAGACGTTGGAACTCGATGTTGCCAGCGCCAAAACAGTAACCGCCGCCGACTTAGTCTTACCTTATGGCGTCAGTGTCATCAATCCATCACTCGTAATCGCCAACGTCGTCGAAGGTGGCCATCTCAAGATGCGCATCTATGCCCGTAACGGTCGTGGTTATGTCACGAGCGAAGGCAACAAAGCCAATCGCTACACGTCAAAATTAGGCACGATTGCCACCGACAGCAACTACTCGCCGGTGACCAAAGTCAGTTACACGATCGATCCGACTCGCGTCGGTCACGATTCGCGTTATGATAAACTGACGCTGGAAATTTGGACTAACGGCAGTCTCAAACCGCAGGAAGCACTCTCGCTTGCCTCGCGCATTTTGATTGCTCACTTTGAAGGATTCGTCGATCTCGAAGACGCGACTCATGATGTCAACATCATGAAAGAAGCGACCGAGCAAACCGAAGACAAATATTCGAACATGACGATCGTCGATCTTGACTTATCGGTCCGTTCGTACAACTGTCTGCGTCGCGCCGGTATCGAAACGGTCTATGAATTAACGCAAAAGACCGAAGAAGAAATGATGAAAGTTCGCAACCTTGGCAAAAAATCGCTAAAAGAAGTCAAAGAAAAGCTTCAGGCGATCGGCCTCGGTTTCCGCGAAAATTAATAGGAGATTACCATGGCAACACAAGGACGAAAAAACGTACACGGCAAAGGTGGCGTGCGCTTCAAGGCGCCCTACACTTCCGCCAAACATAAATCACAACTTCGCAATCTGGTGTCGACACTGATTGTCCAAGAAAAAGTCACGGTCACCAGTGGCATGGCCGCCGATTTAATCAAATTGTCGGATCGGCTCGTCACCTATGCGAAAAAAGGTGATTTGCATTCACGGCGATTGGCCGCTAGCATCGTGCGAAACTACATCGCCGACGAAAAGCAAGGCTTATTGGCACTTGATAAATTATTTGGCGAAATCGGTCCCCGTTATAAAGACCGCTCCGGTGGTTACACCAAGGCGCTACGGCTTGAAAACCGTCGTGGCGACAACGCACCGATTTATTTGGTCGCCTTCGTACAATAACGTAAAACGACCCTGCATTTGCAGGGTTTTTTTATTGGCAGTCATAATTGGCTGGGATGAAATCATCGATTTGTAGTATCATTAAACCATGATTAATAACATTGTATTCGATCTTGATGGGACGCTACTGGACACCATTAACGACATTGGCCGCGCTTTGAATGAAACGCTAGTGGCCTATCAATTGCCAAGTGTCACCATCGAAGAAGTGACCAATTTCATCGGCAATGGCACCGACTTGCTCATTAGTCGTGCCTTGAAAGGAAAGCGGTTGCCACAAGATGTTTACGCACGATTTAAGCAAGCATACTTGGATTTACAGCTTGTCTATCAACTGGAGCGAACCAAGCCATTCGAACATATTGACACCGTGCTCAAACATTTGGTGAGCATTGGCGTACGTCTGTTCGTTTTTTCTAACAAACCCCATGACTTTGCTCAACGATTAATCAATAGTCGCTTTCCGCAATTGTTCACTCAAGTTCTTGGTCAAAAGCCGGGCGTGGCACCCAAGCCCGATTTGAGCGAATACCAAAAAATGGCCTCGGAGTTTAACATCGTTGCTGACAACTCGCTATTCGTTGGTGATTCGATTGTCGACATAGACACCGGTCGTGCGATTGGAATGCGCGTGGCCGCGGTCAGTTGGGGATATGTACCCCGACAAAAGTTACTCGAAGGGCAACCTGATTTCATTATCGACGAGGCGCGTCAATTGCGCGATATCGTCTTAGCGATTAACAAGGTGCTGGTTTGACGATGGATGAACTGAAAACGCCAATGCGTTCGCGCGATTTGTCGCAACATCCGGTTGGTCAAGGGCCGATTGTTTATTGGATGAACCGCGATCAGCGTGTTGATGACAACCATGCGCTATTGACAGCGTTGACATTGGCAAGGAAACACCACCAAATTGTTCATATTCTTTTTGTGATTGCCCCTTCATTTGGGCATCTGTCACTCGATTTTGAGTCCCCGATTTATCGGTTCATGGGACTAGGTCTTAAATACATGGTGCGGCGCGCCAAGGCATTGAATCTTCATTTGACAATCCGACGGGGAGATCCACTCGTCGTTGTTCCCACATTTTTAGCCACAGTCAAAGCGGGCATGTTAATCACCGATTTCTCACCACTGAAACAGATGCGCTTTTGGCGTGAATCAGTGGCCGCTTCCATTAATGTGAAAACGATTGAAGTAGATGCCCACAATATCATTCCAGCATGGGTAACATCGGATAAACAAGAATGGGGTGCGTATACGATTCGACCTAAAATTCATAGATTATTGCCCTCATATTTATTGCCATTTCCAGATATTCCCGCTCAATCAAACGGAACCATTGACATTGAGGAATCGATTTTAGCTTGGCTCGAGCGACTACCAGACAATCACGACCCTGTGTTGGCGATGCGCGATTTCATCACGAAACGATTGCCAGATTATCATTTTCGCAACAATCCCAATCTCGATGCGACGTCGCGACTATCAGCGTGTTTGCATTTTGGCCAATTAAGCGCGCAGCGATTGGCGCTTGAAGTTCGCGCTAGCTCTCATCCGAGCGAGGAATTTCTTGAAGAAATGATTGTCAGGCGTGAACTAGCGGACAATTATTGCCTCTATAATCCCGATTATGATTCGCCTAAAGGATTTCCCGATTGGGCCCGTAAAACTTTGTTAAAACATCAATTGGATCGCCGTGAATATATCTACACTAACGAGCAATTCGAACAGGCGAAAACTCATGATCCGGTATGGAACGCGGCCCAATCGCAATTACTTCAAACGGGATACATGCACGGATACATGCGCATGTATTGGGCAAAAAAAATATTGGAATGGACCCCGAATGTCGAGACGGCATTCGCCATTGCGTTATCTTTAAACGACAAATATCAACTTGATGGGCGTGATCCCAATGGTTACACGGGCATTGCCTGGGCACTTGGTGGCGTTCATGACCGTCCCTGGGGCGAACGACCGGTGTTTGGCATGATTCGCTACATGAACATGGCGGGATTGAAACGGAAGTTTGGCATCGATGAATATATTGCTAAATGGCAAGAAGAAACGCGGCTTTTTTGACGATTTGTCAATAAAAAGTGCCATTTGTGATAAAGTATTATCACGTTGAGGTATGTGATGGATATTCGTCTATATAATAGTTGGTCGGGCAAAATCGAAACGCTGACTCCGATTGTCAAGGGTCATATCAGCATGTATGTATGCGGGCCGACCGTTTACGATTACGTCCACATTGGGAACTTGCGTCCCGTGGTTGTGTTTGACGTACTGCGGCGCTTGCTTGAATATCTCGGTTATCAAGTCACTTATGTCAGTAACTATACCGACATCGACGATAAAATCATCAACAAAGCTTTTGCCGAAGACCGCAGTGAACGGGAAATCGCCGATTTTTACATCGTCGCCTACGAAGATAACGTTAAGAAAATCAATTCTTTGCTACCAACGCATACTCCACGCGTCACTTCCTACATCAAACAAATCATCGCCTACATCCAAGCATTATTAGATAAAGGCGCCGCCTATGAAGTCGACGGCGAAGTATTTTTTAAAGTCGCTTCGATTCCGGAATACGCCCATTTGTCAAACATGAAACTTGATGAACTCGTGACTGGTGCTCGCGTTGAGCAAAGCCCTAAGAAAGCGTCTCCGCTTGATTTCGTGTTGTGGAAACAAACCGATAAAGGACTGACCTTCGATAGCCCCTGGGGCAAAGGGCGTCCTGGATGGCATACCGAGTGCGCCGTCATGATCGACACTTTGTTCCCTTCGAAAATTATCGACATTCACGGCGGGGGCTTTGATTTGAAGTTTCCTCATCACGATAACGAAATCGCCCAATCGATGGCTCAAAACGGCACGCGTTTAGCCAATATTTGGATGCACAACGGTTTCATCAACCTCAACGATGACAAAATGAGCAAGTCGACGGGAAATCTAATGCGGGCCAATGACGCCTTGTCACAGTTTGGCGGACCTGCGCTACGCTTGATGCTATTGTCAACACATTATCGGTTGCCGGTTAACCTCACCGATGCCTTTTTGGTAAACGCCAATGCCGAGATTGCCAAGCTTACCACCGCGATGAAACAATTGGCGGTTGTCCTGCAACTAGCCAATCGCGATATCGATGCCAAGCAACCTCTTTTAATCGAAGACTTCATTAAAGCACTGTGCGATGATTTGAACACCAGCAATGCTTTGACCTCCGTTTATGATTTAGTGAAAGACGCGAATCGTGACATTAGGAGCCAAAGCCCCGATTATGCCAAATTATCATCCCATTTCTTTACATTAAAGACGATGTTCAATATACTTGGCTTAGACATATCTTATCCGCGTTTAAATGACGATGACCGCGCGTTATACGACCGATATCTCGAGCTTAGAAAAGCCAAAGATTATCAGGGTTCCGACATCCTACGCGAACAACTGATTAAGCGCAACATACTCTAGAAAGGGATGATCATATGACATTATTTTCGGCACAAGTCGCACGACTAACAACTGCGACTCAAACAATCGATCAATACCTAATTGACTTACTCAACAATCTAGGCCCGTGGGGTAATATTTTACTCATTTTATTATCGTTACTTGTCGCCGCTATTTTGACGGGTATCATCGGTTATGAACGCGAATACCATGGTCATGCCGCCGGATTGCGCACACACATTCTCGTCGGTGTGGCTTCAGCGCTTGTCATGACGATTTCAATTTATGGATTCGGAACGGGATTCCCCGATCGCGACCCAGCCAGGTTGGCGGCGCAAGTCGTCAGCGGCATCGGTTTTCTTGGCGCCGGTACGATCATCCAAACCGGAACCGACATCAAAGGTTTGACGACGGCTACGACGTTGTGGCTCGTCATGGCGATTGGCCTAGCAGCCGGATCTGGACGATTCATCGTCGCCTTAATTGCCACAGTATTGTCCTTCATCACTCTAGTCGTGCTACGCAAAGTCGAACATTATGCTTCGCGCCGCGTCCCAAAAATTACGCTGGTGGTACCGACGGAAACGCCAATTTTAAAACAAATTCACTTTGTTGCCTCACGTCTTGGCGTGAGCGTCAAGGATTTCCAATCGCAAATCGTCAACATTGGCGGTAACACTTTCTTACGCGTCTCATTGCGCATCGCTTATATGTCAACGGCGACCTCGGCCGCCTTAATCGAGGAGCTTAAGACAACGATTAAACCGATTGAAATTCGGATATCGACCGAATATTGAAAAATCAACAAATGGGTCAAATTAGACCCATTTTTGAGACTCAGACATTGAAAAACGCGACACAATACATTTATGGTCGGAACGCCGTGGCCGAAGCATTGCTTGCCAAGCGGGTTCTTGAAGCATATGTATCGTCGGGCTTTTCCGATCGTCAATTGCTGCTTGAACTTGAAAACAACCACGTTCCGATTACGCGAAAGGAAACCGAATGGCTGACAACAACTGCTAAAGGCAACCACCAAGGCATCGTCGCGTTAGTGCGTGGTTATGGGTATGCTTCGCTCGAACTGATGATTGAAACCGACGCGAACAAAGACTTTCCGCTGTTGATCGTGCTCGATTCGATTGTCGATCCCCATAATTTCGGAGCGATTATCCGCAATGGCGAAGCATTCGGCGCAACGGGCGTTATCATTAGAAAAGACCGCGCCGTAGGGCTGACTTCCAGCGTTGTTAAAGTCGCTTCGGGAGCAATCGAACACATGATGATCGCCCAAGTCGTCAATCTCTCACAAACGCTAAGCAAGCTGCAACAACAGGGATATTGGATTGTCGCTTCCGCGCTTGAGGGCGCCATCGATTACCGCGATTTCGATTATAAACGAAAAATCGCTCTCGTGATTGGATCCGAAGGGACGGGGATCAGTCCGTTACTACGCAAACATAGTGATGTCGTTGTGAAAATCCCAATGATTGGACGCGTTAATTCCATCAATGCCTCGGCTGCCTGCGCCGTTTTGTTAGCCCACATTCAGTCAATGCGGTTTCCTCGTTAGGAGGAATCATGGTCAACTGCTATGCCAGCGATGACGAATTAGTTTTTTTAATCCGCCAAAACTGCGCGGAAGCGCGTCGAGCGCTTGAAGCGCGAATGCGCTCGAAACAGCATCGTACGATTCGTCGTTTGTTACGGGAAAATCGATGTTGCGGTCTCGAGTTCGATGATCTGAAAATCGTGGCGACGATGTCGCTATATAATGCCATCGACGCATATGATTGCCGTAAAGCGGTATTTGACGCTTATTACCATTTTTTGTTGGAACGTGATTTGGTCAATGAGATGAAAAAATACAATACGTTTAATCACACGCTGTTGAACACGGCATTTTCACTTGACGAACCATTCGACGACGGCGGCTCGCTTTATGATGTCATCGGCGTCAACGACGAACATATTGGGGCGTTGAACCCTCAAGACATATTATCGTTTGCTGAAGATGCCGCCTCGGGGTTAACTCCCAAACAAAAAGCGATGATTGGATACCGATTGCTCGGTTATTCGTACAGTGAAATCGGTCGCATCTTGAAAATGAATTATCGTATTGTATCACGGACACTGCACAAATTGGGTTTGATTGAGAAAATCAATCCCCACGATTGATTAAAACGCCATCGATTGTTTTTGATTGACTTACCAGTGATATTCGTGCTATATTTTTGTTCGCTAAAATGATTAAATTATAAGGTAACAATATGCGTGAAAAAATCATTTTAATATGCGCGGAGTGTCTCGCCCGCAACTATGAAACATCGCGGCGACGCGGCGTGTCCGAGGCGCGCTTCGAACTCAAGAAATATTGCCCGCGCTGCAACAAAGTCACGATTCACAAAGAAAGTCGTTAGGAGGTCGTATCCATGAACATCAAAAAATATTCATCCGAAGTCGTCCGTGAAGGCAAACGCGTCCGTTGGCCCAAACGCGACGTGCTTATTCCCTCAATCATCGTCGTCGTGTCCATCGCCGTGTTTGCGGCATTAGTACTCAGCCTCGAAGACTTACTCGTCGGCGAACTGCTCAAACAGTTACGCGATGCTTTTGAAGGACTGCGGTAAGGAGCGAATATGCCAAACGAATTAGTCGAAAAACAATGGTATATCGTCAGCGCCTATTCGAGCCATGAAAACAAAGTGGCTGACAATTTGCGGCGCCGCGTCGATTCGATGAATCTCCAAGATTATATTTTTAGAATTTTAGTCGTCGAACAAGAAGAAGCTGTTTTTAAAGACGGAATGCCGACCGGTAAAAAGAGAATGAAAAACTCCTATCCCGGTTATGTCTTCATCGAAATGATCATGACCGACGAGTCATGGTATATGGTTCGTAACACGCCGGGCGTTACCGGTTTCGTCGGATCATCGGGTGGCGGCACCAAGCCGATTCCCGTTCCTCCCGAACAAATGGAACCAATCTTGAAGCGGATGGGCATGGTCGATCAAGGGATGTACGACCGCTATGGCGTCGGCGACCTCGTCAAAGTCATTCATGGTCCGCTTGAAGGCACCGAAGGCACGATTCAGGCAATCGACAAAGAATCGGGCGTCGTCAAAGTTGAAACAATCTTCTTCGGACGGGCGACGTCAGTCGAAGTCGACTTCGGAGAAATCGAAAAAATCTAGTAAAAAAGGCCGAGCAATCGGCCTTTTGTTTTATTCTTCGCCTTGGAGGAAATCGCCGAACTCGCGTAGTTCGCGTCGTTTGCCAACCACGAATACAATATCACCGGATTCGATTAGGTCCGAAGCATGCGGAATCTTGGTCTCTTTTTTCTTGGTCAACAAGATCAAGTTGACGTTGTATTTATTGCGCGGATCGATTTCAACGATTGACTGCGATTTGAATTTATGCCCGACCGTGATTTTGACGACCGAGAAGTTATCGCTGAGCGAATAATAATCAAGGAAGTCTTCATCATCAAGCCGATTTGCCAAACCGATGCCGGCCAACCGTTGCGGCATGATGATTTCGGTCGCTCCGAGTTTTTTGATAATCGGTACATAATAATCATCATCGACGCGCACGACGATGTGCGGGATGTTCATGTTCGACAAGATGACGGTTGTCAAGATCGAAGCTTGAATGTTGTCGCCATAGGCGACGATGGCGTGGGTCACGTGATGGACGTCGAGTTCGCGCAGTGCCTTTTCATTAGTGGCATCGGCAACAAATGCCGTCGGAACGTGAATTGCCGCTTTGCGAACGCTTTCTTCTTCGCGGTCAATGGCAATGACATCGGCCCCAATACCCGCTAGTTCCATCGTGATGGCGAGGCCAAATTGGCCCAACCCAATCACTGCAAATGATTTCTTACTCATGAAATTACTCCTTTACCCAATCGGGATCGTCGCTTCGATATAGTCGAAGTGCGTCTGATCGGCTTTATTCATCGACTCGGACACGATGGCAAACATTGTCATCGGACCGGTACGACCCAATAGCATTAATAGGGCCAATATAATTTTACTACCATCGGTCAATAGTGGCGTCACCCCTTGCGAGAAACCGACGGTTCCGAAGGCTGAAAAAGCTTCAAACATAAACGCCGAAGCATCATAAGAACCTGGCGCGTAAAGTGGATTGGCGTCTTCCAAATGATTGATGGCGACGATGGCGCTAAATACGATGATGGCGGCGATGAAAGTCAATGACATCGCCTTAATGACGGTCGTGTTCGAAAATGAGCGTTTGAAGGCGTGAACCTTTTTACCTCGAATGTAAGAAATGATGGCCAAAGCGATGATGAAAGTCGTCGTTGTCTTGATGCCGCCACCGGTGGAAATCGGGTTGGCGCCAATGAACATCAAAATCATCAAAAAGAGACGTCCAGATAAAGAAATCGTGTTCATGTCAACGGTCGAAAGTCCGGCGGTACGTGATGATACGCTTTGAAAGATGGCTTCAACCACCGTGATGCTGGTCGTGTGATTAAGTTCAGTCAGGAACAAGGCGATGGCCCCGAATGGAATTAGAATCGCCGTCATCGTCAAGACGACTTTGGTATAGGCGCTCCAAGTGCGTAATGGCCGTCGTGACAATAAGTCGACCCAAACGAGGAATCCAAGTCCGCCGGAGATGATTAAAACGATGCTGGTGATGTTGACTAAAATGTTAGATGAATATGCTTGAAGGCTCGTCGAACCGAGCAAATCGAATCCGGCATTATTAAACGCCGATATCGATAAGAATGCCGATTGGAACAACCCTTCCCAAAAGCCAAAGCGGGGTACCATCACGAACATGAATGGAATCACGCCAAGAGCTTCGATGATAAGAGTGATGAATATGACTTTGCGGACGAAGTTAATGACGCCTTTCATCGAAGACAAATTAAGCGCTTCCTTGATTATGTAGCGATCGATGATGCCGATGCGACGTCCCGACAAGGTGACGATGAAAGTGAAAACGGTGATGAAACCAAGCCCGCCAATTGAAATGAGCACCATCAAGATGATTTCACCAAATCGCGATAATTGATCGACGACGCTTACAAATGGCGAAAGTCCGGTGACGCACACGGCGGATGCCGATAAAAATAGTGAATCGACGAAATTACCCCAGCGACCGTCGCCGTTAGAAATGGGAAGCGTAAACAAAAAGGTTCCTAGAAAAATCAAGCCGACGAAACTAAGAAACACAAGTAAATATGGAGATAATTTTAATTTTCTAATCAAAGGTAACCTCGAACTTTCGAAACTACGACACGATTATATTACTTCATTAGTAAGTTGTCTATGTTAATTTATGGTCGCAAAAGTCGAAATATGAATGTTTGTGCAATCTTAGGATAGAAAATCCTTGCCTTGAAAAATATACATAGTATAATACTTAACGCATAGGTTTTATTCTTGTTATAGAAAATCGCCCATGCGTTGCGTGGAAGGATGTGATTCGTCCTCTGACCACAGCACGGACTCAACACATAATTTAGGAGGTGTGTCACGTGAGTAAAAGAATCGCCAAAGTCGTTAAAATGGAATTGCCTGGCGGCGAAGCCAAACCAGGTCCAAAACTCGCATCTGCGGGTATCGTCATGCCAAAGTTTTGTACGGATTTCAACGCCAAAACCGCCGATCGTCGCGGTGAAGTCGTCCCCGTCATCATCACAGCCTATGAAGACAAATCATTTGATTTTGTCATCAAAACGGCGCCTGTCGCCGGTCTTTTGAGAAAGGCCGCCAACATCGAAAAGGGCGCTGGCAATCGCAAGAACGCTAAAGTTGGCACGATCACCACAGCGGCGCTGCGCAAAATCGCCGAATACAAAATGGTCGATCTTAACTGCTACGACATCGAGGACGCGATGAAAATCATCGAGGGCTCGGCGCGTAACATGGGCATTAAGGTCGAAGACTAGTCGCGTGGGAGGGAACCATCCCGTCATCACCACCAGAAAGGAAACAGCATATGAAACATGGCAAAAAGTATCAGGCGGCACTCGCGCTGATCGATAAAAACAAACTTTACACGTTTGAAGAGGCGATTCCCCTCGTCAAACAAACAAACATTACCAAATTCGACGCGACGATTGACTTATCGCTCAATCTCAACGTCGATCCCAAAAAAGCCGACCAACAAATCCGGGGCACGATGGTGCTTCCCCATGGCAACGGCAAAACCAAGCGCGTATTAGCCATCACCCAAAAAGTCGAAGAAGCTAAAGCGGCTGGCGCCGAATTCGCCGGTGGCAAAGAACTGCTCGAAAAGATCCAAAAAGAAAACTGGTTCGACTTCGACGTCATCGTGGCCACACCTGACATGATGGGTGAACTTGGCAAAATGGGTCGTGTCTTAGGTCCGAAAGGCTTGATGCCAAATCCAAAGACGGGCACCGTCGCCGTCGACATCGCCAAGGCGATTGCCGAAATCAAAGCAGGCAAAGTCGAGTATCGTCTCGACAAGGAAGGCAACATGCACGTATCTGTCGCCCGCGTCAGTTTCGATGACCAAAAGATCATCGACAACCTTAAAGCACTCACCAATACGATTATCAAGGCCCGGCCATCCGCGGTCAAAGGCGCCTTCATCCGTAATGCCGTCATCCACACGACCATGGGTCCGGCTATCAAAGTCACGTTCAACGGTCGCTAATTAATTCGTTTGATCGCATTCAATATGCCAAAGACAGCAACGGCGCAAGCTTAATCATGTTGCCGAGGTAATGAATCCCGTCTCCATGAAACTAGGGCCACTTGTGTGGCATTACTAATTGGATATTGAAGCCTCAATAAAAATCACAACAGGAGGTGTAAATAGTGAATCAAGCTATCTTGAAGCAAAAAGAAGCCGTCGTCGATGAAGTGATCGCGCTGGCCAAGGAAGCGAATGCTATCGTCGTGGTCGAATACCGCGGCATGAGCGTCGCCGACATCAGCACGCTGCGTCGCACGCTACGCGGTTTAAACGCAAAAATGGGCGTCTACAAGAACTCGATGGTCCGTCGCGCATCCGATGCGCTTAACTATCAAGGATTCGAAGCCCACTTAAGCGGTCCCAACGCGTTCGTATTTTGCCCCGATCCGATCGAAGGTTCGAAAGCCATCGTTAAGTTCGCGCGCAGAAACGGCATTCTGCAAGTCAAGGGCGGCGTCATTGAAGGTCGCGTCTTAGACGCTGATGGTATCAAAAACGTTGCCAACCTGCCAGGCAAACTCGGCTTAGTGTCGATGTTCCTGTCTTGTATCCAGTCACCCATTCGCTCGTTCGCCGCGACCGTGCAGGCCGTCGTCGACACCAAACAATCACCAGCCAATTAGGAGGAAACACATCATGGCAAAATTAACAATCCAAGAAATCATTGCCTCGCTTAAGGAAATGACCTTACTCGAACTCAATGACTTAGTCAAAGCAGTCGAAACGGAATTCGGTGTCACCGCCGCGGCCCCAGTCGCCGTTGCCGGACCGGCCGTTGAAGAAGAAGAATCCGCCCCGAAGGGACCAGTCGATGTCTCGCTGTTCCTAAAAGCCGTCGGACAATCGAAAGTCGCCGTCATCAAGGCGGTCCAAGCGATTACCGGCCTCGGACTCATGGATGCGAAGAAACTTGTCGACGGAGCCCCTGTCGCCATTAAAGAAAAAATTTCGCCCGTTGAAGCCGAAGAACACAAGAAAGCTCTTGTCGCGGCCGGAGCCGAAGTTGAGATTAAATAACCAAGCTTAATCGATACCTTAACCAAAACCTGTCTATATGGCGGGTTTTTGGGCTTTTATTAGGAGGTGACGCGTTTGGGTCATTATTTCGAAAATGATGCCGATTTACCGAGCAAACCGCATGAAATCGCGATTGAAATGCGCGGACAGGCGTTCACCTTCATCACCGATCGAGGCGTGTTTTCCAAAAACCACCTCGATGAAGGAAGTCGGATCTTAATCGAAACGCTATCCGAGCGCGAGCTCGGAAATAGCGTGCTCGATCTCGGATGCGGCTGGGGTCCCGTCGGGATCTTGCTGGCGCTTTATCAGCCTAACGCGCACGTAACGCTCGCCGACATTAACGCGCGGGCACTCGCACTCGCTAGGGCAAACGTCACCAAGCATCGGCTTCAAAAGCGGACGACCATCATCGAAAGCGATGGTTTCCAAGCAATCGAAACGATGTTTAACTCGATCGTCACCAATCCCCCAATCCGCGCTGGAAAAAGCGTCATCTACGGCTTCTATTTGGAAGCCAAGCGACACCTTAATAGCGGCGGCAGCCTCTATCTGGTCATTCGCAAGGCCCAAGGGGCCGCCTCGACGATGGCCTATCTAAAAACGATTTACCGCCACGTCACCATGGTTACTCGCAAACGCGGCTACCACGTCTATCAGGCTCACGACTAGCAACATTACAAAGGAGCGCATCTATGGAAAAAACAAACAAAACCTACCGTCTACTCGCTAACTCACGGCGCGACTACAGCAAAATCAGCGGCACCTTGCCCCTTCCCAACTTAGTGGAAGTGCAAACCGAATCGTATCGCTGGTTAATCGAAAAAGGACTTGACGAAGCGCTTAAAGACGTCTTCCCAATCCACAACTACGCCGAAAACCTCGAGCTCCAATATTTGAACTTCCGGTTTGATGAGCCCAGCTACACGTATCTTGAATGCAAAGAACGCGACATGACCTATTCCGCGCCACTGCGCGTTACCCTACGTTTGATTTTCAAAGAAACTTCCGTCATTAATGACGCTGAAGTGTTTCTTGGCGATTTCCCCTTAATGACCGATTCCGGCACCTTCATTATCAACGGTGTCGAAAAAGTCATCGTCAGTCAAATTCGCCGTTCTCCAGGTGCCTATTTATCGGAAACAATGGATAAAACGGGCAAACTGCTCCACAAAGCCGATTTGATTCCGATGCGCGGAACGTGGCTTGAATTCGAAAGCGACATTAAAAACGTCTTAACTGTGCGGATTGACCGGCAACGGAAAATGTACGCCACGATTTTCCTCAAAGCGATTGGTCTTGAAGATCCACAAATGATTCTCGATTTATTCGGCGACCGCGAAGCGCTTCGCAATACGCTAGAAAAAGACGCCGAAACAAAATCGATTACTGACGGCCTCGTCCAAATTTTCAACAAAATGAAACCGGGCGAACCGCGTACCCCAGAAGGCATCATTAGTTTCCTGTATCAAAAGTTCTTCGATCCGAAACGGTATAACCTCGGTGTCGCTGGACGTTATAAATACGCCAAGAAACTCGGCGTCTACAATCGACTCATCGGCATGATTTTGGCTGAGAACCTCGTTGGTTCTGACAAAAAGGTCCGCGTCAAAAAAGACACGCTGATGACCAAAGCGCTCGTCGATCAACTTCGCGAAGAACGCTTCTTTGAAAAAGGTGCGCATGAAATTTCGATTTCCGCGTTCGAACGCCTCGATCCTCACAACAAGGTCAACGTCGTGCGCGTTTATAACAACGACAAAAAAGAACTCATTTCGCCAATCGTCGGCACTGATTTGAACCTCGATTCGAATACAGTCACGATTCCCGACATGATTGCTACATTCAGCTGTTTCATGAATCTGATGGACGGCTTTGGACAAAAAGACGACATCGATCATTTGGGCAACCGCCGTATTCACTCCGTGGGCGAATTGATTCAAAATCGATTCCGCGTCGGTTTGTCGAAAATGGCCAAATCGATTCGCGAGAAAATGTCAATTTCCGACATTTCTAACGTGACCCCGCAAAGTCTTGTCAACATTAAACCGCTGACCTCGCAAATCAAGGAATTTTTCTCAACCGATCCGCTATCACAATTCATGGACCAAACGAATCCTTTGGCCGAATTGACGAATAAACGACGCATCTCGGCGTTAGGTTCCGGCGGCATCAAGCGCGATCGGGCTAGTTTCGATGTTCGTGACGTTCATTATTCGCATTATGGCCGCATTTGTCCGATTGAAACGCCAGAAGGACAAAACATCGGTTTAATTACCAACTTGGCGACTTATGCTAAGGTCGATCACTATGGTTTCATTGAAACGCCCTATCGCAAAGTCGATAAGGAAAACGGTCGCGTTTTAGACGAAACGGTGTATTTGTCGGCTGAACAAGAACGGCCCTACATTATCGCCCAAGCGACCGATCGCATCGACGATGATGGTTATTTCATGGATGAAACGGTTATTGCTCGTCGCGATGGCGACAACATCATGGCCGACATTCACGAAGTCGATTACGCCGACGTCTCGCCCAAGCAGGTCGTCTCCGTCGCTTCGGCTTGTATTCCATTTTTGGAAAACGATGATACGACGCGCGCTTTGATGGGCGCCAACATGCAACGGCAAGCCTTGCCGCTACTTCGTCCCTCGGCCCCGTTTGTCGGGACCGGCATCGAACACACGATTGCCCGTGACTCGGGACTTGCGGTCGTCGCCAAGCAACCGGGCGTTGTCAGTTACGTCGATTCCCGTAAAATCATCATTACTGAAGCCGAGGGCAACCATACTTATCGACTTCAAAAATTCAACCGCTCAAACCAAGGCACATGCATTAATCAAGTCGCCATCGTTAAAGCGGGTGATAACATCGAAAAAGGCCAAATCATCGCTGATGGTCCGGCCATGGACAAGGGCGAACTCGCGCTTGGACAAAACGTCACGATTGCCTTCATGACTTGGAACGGATACAACTATGAAGACGCCGTCATCATGTCGGAACGGCTCGTCAAAGACGACGTTTATACGTCAATCCACATTGAAGAACATACGCTCGAGTGTCGGGCGACCAAACTCGGTAACGAAGAAATTACCCGTGATGTCCCCAACATCAACGAGGATGCGAAAGCGTTCCTTGACGAACGAGGTATCATCGTCCCTGGCGCTGAGGTTAAAGAAAACGATATTCTCGTTGGCAAAGTGACGCCGAAAGGCCAAACCGAACCGACCTCGGAAGAAAAACTATTACGCGCTATTTTCTCCGAGAAAACAAAAGAAGGCAAAGACTCTTCGCTTCGCGTACCACATGGCGGCGCTGGCATCGTGCTTGACGTCAAAGTGTTTTCACGCAAGAAAGGCGACGAACTGCCGCCTGGAGTCAATGAAGTTGTCCGTGTCTATATCGTGCAAAAGCGCAAAATCAGTGAAGGCGACAAGATGTCGGGACGTCATGGTAACAAGGGCGTTATCTCGCGCATCTTACCAGCCGAAGACATGCCGTTTTTACCCGATGGCACGCCCGTTGACATCATGCTTAATCCGCTGGGCGTTCCCAGTCGGATGAACATCGGTCAGATTCTAGAAATCCACCTTGGCTTAGCCGCCCAAAGGCTTGGCCTTAAGTTAGCTTCACCCGTTTTCGACGGTATTTCCAACGACGAGATCTTACAACTTATGGATGAAGCCAAAGTCCCAGCCGACGGCAAGACGATTTTATTCGACGGCCGCACCGGCGAAGCGTTTGACGAACGCATTTCCGTCGGCGTCATGTACATGATCAAACTCGTGCACATGGTCGACGATAAACTGCACGCTCGGGCCACAGGTCCTTACTCACTGGTAACTCAGCAACCGCTTGGTGGCAAAGCCCAAAACGGCGGACAACGGTTCGGTGAGATGGAAGTGTGGGCGCTTGAAGCTTATGGCGCCGCGCACACGCTGCAAGAAATTTTGACGATTAAATCCGACGATCGCGTCGGTCGTCGTAAGACATATGAAGCGATCATCAAAGGACGTGACATTCCGCGACCGGGCATTCCCGAATCATTCAAGGTATTGACTAAGGAATTGCAATCGCTCGCGATTGACGTGCGCATGTACGATCAAAACGAACAGGAACTCGACATGGAGGCGCTCGCCAAAGAAGCGCTCGCCGAAGAACGAAAAATCAACTCATCGATTCGCGCGATGACGAGCGAAGTCGTCGTTGACTTAAGCGAAAACTCGATGGTCGAAGAAAGTTTCGACGATAAATAAGGGAGGCATACACATGTTTGACATTAATCGAATTAGCAAAATCAAAGTCGGCCTGGCCTCACCCGAAGCGATCAGAAGCTGGTCCTATGGCGAAGTCTTAAAACCGGAAACCATCAACTATCGAAGCCAAAAGCCGGAAATGCAAGGTCTTTTCTGTGAAAAGATTTTCGGTCCGAGCAAAGACTATGAATGCCATTGCGGCAAATACAAAAAACAACGTTATGCTGGCGTCGTATGCGAAAAATGTGGCGTCGAAGTCATGACCAAAGATGCCCGTCGCGAACGGATGGGCCATATCGAGTTAGCGACACCATGCGCGCACATTTGGTATGTCAAAGGTATTCCTTCGCGCATCGCCTTGGTACTTGATATCAACGCCAAGCAACTTGAAGAAATCGTCTACTTAGCCGGATCGACGCTTATTTGCCTCAATCCCGGCTCATCCAAAATACTGAAATACCGTCAAGTCATTGACGAAAAGACGGGTCGCATCGACTTTGTCGCCGTCATTAAGGAATTCATTGAGCAACTCGAAGGAACCTACGACGGGGCCCGTGCCCAAGAATATATCGAAAAGCTCGAAAACCGCTTTGAACCAATCAATTTCGAAGTAATTACCGGCTTTATCGCCAAACATACCGGCGCTGAATTCGGCGAAGGTGCCGAAGCAATCAAGCGGTTGTTACGCGAAGTCGATCTTGACCGCGAAGCGGAAGCGATTGACAAAGAGTTAAAAGAATGCACGACCCAACGACGCACCAAGCTGACGAAGCGACTCGAAATCGTTGAATCGTTCCGGCAATCGGGCAATCGCCCCGAATGGATGGTGCTCGACGTTTTACCGGTCATCCCACCGGATTTACGCCCGATGCTACAACTCGATGGCGGACGTTTCGCCACGAGCGACCTCAACGATTTATATCGTCGGCTTATCGCCCGTAATCGCCGCCTCAAAAACTTAATCAACATCAAAGCGCCGACGACGATGCTTCGTAACGAAAAGCGCATGCTTCAAGAAGCCGTCGACGCCCTGATTGATAATGGAAGAAGGGGCAAACCCGTGTTATCATCGGGTGGTTCCGGCCGTGAACTTAAATCGCTCTCGAGCGCTTTAAAAGGCAAGCAAGGCCGCTTCCGTCAAAACCTATTGGGTAAACGGGTCGACTACTCTGGCCGTTCGGTCATTGCCGTCGGTCCCGATTTAAAAATGTATGAATGCGGACTGCCGCGCGAGATGGCCATCCAATTGCTACGTCCGTTTATCGCCGGATTGCTGATTGAACGCGGATTTGCCACGAGCCATAAGCAAGCTGACAAGAAAGTCGACAATTACGACGAAGTCGTGTTCGATATTCTCGAAGAAATCATTTCAAAACATCCAGTCTTATTAAACCGCGCGCCGACATTGCACCGTTTGGGTATCCAAGCGTTCCAGCCAAAACTCGTCGAAGGTCGCGCGATTCGGTTGCACCCGCTCGTTTGTACGGGCTTCAACGCCGACTTTGACGGCGACCAAATGGCCGTCCACGTCCCGCTTTCAAAAGCCGCGCAAGAAGAAGCGCTCAATTTAATGCTGGCCAGCAATAACATCTTGGGTCCCAAAGACGGGCTCCCGATTGCCACGCCTTCGCAAGACATGGTCATCGGTAATTTCTATTTGACGATGGAACAAACCAAAGCCGACTTTCTGCGCAAAGCCGCGAATTCCCGTGCGCTAGGCGACAATACCCAAGCCGAACAATACGAACTGTTCGCAACTTGCGAAGGCAAAGTGTTCCGCAGTTTCGAAGAAGTAAACCTCGCTTTCTCGACCAAGCAAATTCACCTTCACAACCGCATCGCCCTTCCCGGTTACGCATTGCGTAAAGACGGATTCAGCGATGAAATGAACGAAGGTTATTTGCTTACTAGCGTCGGTAAAGTATTCTTTAACCAAATTTTCCCGTCCGATTTCCCCTACCTCAACAATAAAAACTCCATCAATCTCAAGATGGATTTAGAGGAATACTTCGTGCCCAAAGGCACCAATATTCCGGAAGTATTTGCCAAAAAGCACGTTTTAACGCCATATGGCAGCAAAGATCTTGCGGAAATCATCAAGGAAGTGTTCCACCGTTACGGCACGAGCAAGACCTCGGCGATTCTCGACAAGATGAAAGACCAAGGGTTCCGTTTCGCAACCCAGTCAGGTTTAACCGTCGCTTTAAGCGACATCTTGGTTCTCGAAAACAAGAAAAATCTCATTAAGGCAGGCGATGATCGCGTCGCTTTGATCCAAGATCAATATGAACAAGGGCTTTTGACTGACGAAGAACGGTATCAACAAGTGGTCACCGTTTGGAAAGACGATGTCCAAGCCCAAATCAAAAACGCCGTCGTCACGATGATGCAAAATAGCAACGACAACCCCTTGAACATCATCTTCAACTCCGGTGCTCGCGGCAAGGCGAGTAACTTCCAGCAGCTGATTGGTTACCGTGGTTTGATGAGCAAACCAAGCGGTCGCTTCATCGAACTACCGATTCGTTCCTCGTTCCGTGAGGGTCTTTCAATCGCCGAATTCTTCATCGCCACCCACGGTGCGCGTAAAGTCGGAGCCGACACCGCGCTAAAAACGGCGGACTCTGGATATTTGACGCGTAAACTCGTCGACGTCGCCCAAGACGTCATCATTCGCGAAGAAGACTGCCACACTGATCGAGGCACCAACGTGTTCACGATTATGGACTCTTCGCGTCAAGCGGTCATTACTCCTTTGTACAACCGGCTCGTTGGACGCTATACACTTAAAGCGGTCGTCCATCCCCAAACCGGCGAGATTATCGTTGAAGCCGACCATTTGATGGATGAACTCGATGCGCGAGCCATCGTTGACGCCGGAGTAACCGATGTCATGATTCGCTCGGTGTTTGGCTGTGAAAGCAAAGACGGCATTTGCCAAAAATGTTATGGTCGCAACTTGGCGACGGGCAAACTAGTTGAAGTGGGCGAAGCGGTCGGCATTATCGCCGCCCAATCAATCGGCGAACCAGGCACGCAGTTGACGATGAGAACGTTCCACGAAGGCGGCGTCGCCGGTCGTAACATCACCGACGGTCTCCCCCGTGTTCAAGAAATTTTCGAAGCGCGGACGCCCAAGGGCGAAGCCGTCATCAGCGGCATTTCCGGAAAAGTCGTCTCCATCGATGAAAATGGTGGAAGATTCACCGTCAGAGTCGTCAATGAAGACAATGGCGACACCCGCGATTACGCCACTAATTTCGGAGCGCGGTTACGCGTTCAAGTAGGCGACGAAGTCAATCCGGGCCAAAAGATTTCCGAAGGTGCGATTTATCCCAAAGACTTGCTTAAATACGCCGATGTCAACGCCGTACAAAAATACATCATCAAAGAAGTCCAAAAAGTGTATCAAGGCAACGGCGCCAACATCGCTGACAAACATATCGAAGTCATCGTGCGTCAAATGCTGCGCAAACTCGTGGTCATCGATGGCGGCGACACCGATTTGATTCCGGGAACACGGGTAGACATTAATGTCTTCACCGAGAAAAACGCCCTGGCCCTTGCCGAAGGCAAAACGCCGGCCGTCGGCGTACCGCGTCTACTTGGTATCGCTAAATCGGCACTGGAAACCGAATCATTCTTATCGGCGGCCAGTTTCCAAGAAACGACACGCGTGCTTACCGATGCCGCCATCAAAGGAAAAACCGACGTCCTTCACGGACTCAAAGAAAACGTGATTACCGGCAAAATGATTCCCGCTGGCCGTGGTCTTAAAACCGATGAGCAGCGCGCCGAGTTGACGAGTGATTTCTCCGTCGAGGAATTCATGCGCAACATCCGCAACAATTATCGTGAAAGCCACGAACAATGGATGGACCAATTCGACGATAATTTGTCACTCGACGAATAAAAGATTAAAAGCGTGGAGAACCACGCTTTTTTTATAGTTAAACAAATAGATTGTTGTATTATATCGATATGAATGATTTGGGCAAAAAATCGAAATTGAAACTAGGCCTATCGCATGCTTTCGGTCAATTCGGAGCACTTTTTTCTTTGTCGCTATTAGTTGCCGCTGCTGCAAACATCGGACTCGGTCCGCTTTTACTAGCCCTTGGTTTGGGTACGATTCTCGTCACGATATTCGGTGGTAAATCGATGCCGTTTGTCACGATGCCTTCGTTCGTTTTCTTACCCGCACTAGTAATTTTCATGCGCGGTTATGAAACGTTGGCAATCGGTACGCCAGCTTGGAACTTCCGTTTGGGTGGTCTGTTGGTGTCGCTTTGGGTCAGCGGTTTGCTATATGTATTCGGAGCAACGCTCGTTCGTTATGTCGGCGTCAAGAAAATGCGCCGGATCTTCTCACCGACTTTTTCGGGAAGCCTGATTGTGTTATTGGCACTGTCGCTACTTCCCCGCGTGTTCATGTTTTCGTTTTACGATCCGCTGGTTGAAACGAGCACACCGATGTGGAAATTTATCACGATTGGATTAATGGCGCTATTTGGCTATACGGTCACGACATTTTTAAGCAAAAAACCGGCTGGGCAAGCGATGTTGGCCGCCTTATTTGGTATCTTGACGGGAATAGTGACGACGGTCATCGTCGATGCCATCGAATTGTTGTGGTTGTCGGAGTCGCTAGACCATACATTGTTATTCCGCCTTATTGTCATTCCCGATGTTGCACTGACAGTTTTCCACGATTTGGAAGCTAATTTTGGTTTTTGGCAATACTTACATTTCGATTTGGAGAGCTTACTATTGATCGTTCCTTTGGTACTAGTCGCCATCAGCGAGCACATTCACGCGATGACGGTTTACGTGTTAAAAGAACCGCATTCGAGCGAAGGTTTGCATGCCGATAAGACGCTTTTAAGCGAAGGCATTGCCACGATGATTGGCTCAATGGTCGGGGGCTACCCACTAGCCATTAGCGAAGACACCGTCAAAATGGGCGTCGGCCGCACAAAAGCCCATCCCATTAGTTTGATTTTCATTGCGCTGATCACAATATCAATTGGGCTGTTTCCGCTCATAAGTTATTATCTTAACGCGATTCCTTTACCAGTCATCGGAGGCGTGCTGATTGGCTGGATTGGATTTGAAGCTGTCAAAGGTTTTAATCGTGTTGCGCGACTCGTTCATGATGATTTGCACCCACAGGCGACGGCGCTTTCACTAATCGTACTCGGGCTTGGCCTTACGCTATCAACAATGGAATTTATTTCCGATTTTCTTGGCAACACGACATTTCGGTTAATGGCGGGCATGACGCCGATCCCTAGCTACGCGATTATTATCGCATTGGCGTTTTTAATGAATTTGGCGACTCCGCGCATTGTGGAGTAGTCCATGAGTCGGATTCGATTCAAAACATGGTTTCCGCTATTACTAATCGTGCTTTCATCATGCGTGTATAGTTCACAAAATTCATCGACATCAAGCGAACTGCCCGCGACTTATGAACCAAGTTCGTATCGAAACACATACAAACAAGCGCGCATTGCCCAAGGATACAAATCATCGACCCCGACAATCGGGGATGTACCCATTTTGGTCATTCCGATTTCGTTTACCGATTTTCCGTGCGCCGATTTAATTGGCGGCTGTCAAGTCGTCAAAGATGACATCGAGAAGGCGTTTTTTGAGGATGAAGAAGACATATTGTGGCATTCCGTCGCTTCATATTATCAAGCTTCAAGCTATGAGCAATTGCGCTTTTATGGCGAAGTCTCGCCTTGGTATACTCCAAGTGTCAGTGCCGCACAGCTCGCTGAAGGCGGACGATACGATGTCACCAATGACGTAATGCGTCCGGCGATTACTTGGTATCGTGAAACTTATGCCGACAATCTAACGCGACTTGACACCGATGGTGACGGCTTTATCGATGCCGTATATTTTATCTATTCAGTTCCGGCCAATGCCAAAGAAGACCCGCTTGTCGATGATAACCGCGTGTTTTGGGCTTACACCAAATACGACAATGCCGGCGTTGCCAATACCGATCGTCCCGGCGTCTTCCATTATGGTTGGTCCAGTTATGACTTCATGTACAAAGACGGATATCTCGAACGCGATGAACAAGGACGCATTGTTCGCGGAGACGATGATGAGCCCATTTTCCATCCGTGGACCGACTCTCAAGGCAAATTGGAAGTGGACGCTCACACATACATTCACGAAATCGGTCACTTTCTCGGTTTGCCCGACTATTATACATATGACTCCGACCGAGGCGATTGGGGTAGCGCCGGTGGCATCGACATGATGGACTATAACGTCGGTGACCATAACGGTTTTTCTAAAGCTGTATTTGGATGGCTGACACCTAAAGTAGTGACCAAGCCCACCGATGTGAGTCTACGACCTTTATATCAGCAGCCAGATGTCGCCATCATTCCAATCAATTACGATGACACGTTGCTTGACGAATACTTATTGATTGAGTATTACCAGCCCCAAGGTTTGAATAAAAAGGATTCGTTACAACAATTTGCCGGTTACTACCCACGGACGTTTTCAATCGATGGCATAAAAATTTATCACGTCGATGCGCGGTTAGGACGTTTCATCCGCGGATTGGGAAGTTTTCAATTTTCTGATTACGTTAGAAACATCGGTGTCAGAACAAACGATGTTTACTATGGCATCGCCAACTCGAATACCGCTAGTCGAAGCGCGGTCGCCAGCAATAAATTGCTGCGGCTATTAGAACCTGATGGCAGCACTCGTTTGCGGCATGGATATGTGGCGACGAATCGCTCACTTTTTACCGAAGGTATGGCTTTTGACGAAACTAATTATCCTAACTATACTTTTAATAATGGAACGATTTTCAATTATTCGATTACGATTGACACGATTGACACGGAAGTGGCCACGATTTCGATTTCATGGCGTGAACAACTTTTAACATGAGTAAAACGTTTTTGGTCAAAACGACGCTGATGGCGACCGTTTTGGCAGCCCTTTTGTCCAGTTGCGCGTTTGGAGTGCCGGAATACCTTGCTTATCAAGGCGACCCAATCGCTTTTCCGCAACCGGAAATTACCGCTGCTAATTATTATCGCCCCGGGGCATATACCGATGACTATACGGCTTTGCGGCGCGAACATCCTAACGGTACTCAAAAAACGATGACGATGGACACAACAGGCTATCAACGGTTGCTCGTAATTCCCGTTGACTTCACCGATTATCGGGCCAGTGCCTTGCCCGAAGGAGAACAAGGCAGCATCACCGTCATCAAAAACGCGTTCTTTGGCCAGTCAAAAACGACCCAGTGGGAATCAGTCACCAGTTTTTATCATGCCTCAAGTTATGGGCAGTTAATATTTGAAGGCATGGTCAGCGATTGGTTTAATAGCGATGAATCAGTCGCCGCGCTTGCTAGTTCTGGCAGTAAAACGGTGGCCACAGAACGTATTTTGAAAGCGGCAATCTCCTGGTATAAACAAGAATACGGTTCGATTACCGACTATGACATGAATAACGATGGTTATATCGACGCCGTTTTTCTCGTGTACGCGGCACCCTATATTAATAACGACTCGGTGTTTTGGGCGTTTACATCGTTTGACACCGGCATCGACGGTAGCTTGTCGGTTGGCGACCCAATCGGTAATGGCTATGTGTGGGCATCCTACCATTTCTTAAACGTTTACCGCGGCAAAGGCGATCCCCACACGTTCATTCACGAAGTCGGACATTTGCTAGGTTTGACCGATTATTACAATACGTCGTCGATTCCTGCTTCGTTTCCCACATTTAATCCGGAAGATTCGCTATTTAAGCGCTATCAATATACACACGGACCCACGGGAAAAGTCGACATGATGGATTATTCAATCGGAGACCATACCGTCCTTTCGAAAATGCTGCTTGATTGGACGCGCCCATATGTAGTTACCGGTCCGGGCGACATTACGATCCGTCCTTTCGTCAATCACGGCGAAGCGATCATCATTGCCCCCGATTGGAACGGCAAAGCGTTTGACGAATATTTAGCCATCGAATTTTATGCCCCCAATGGTTTAAATTATGTCGACTCCGAACGTGCCTATGGCCATGCGTCCGCGCGCCTGATGGGCAATCGTGGCATCAAGGTGTATCACGTTGATGCGCGTGCCAGTTATCATCGCGTCAGCGGCGATACGTTCATCGGTTATGAAAACGAGGTGTCTATAGACGATTTACCTGCGCCAGGCAGCTATTATCGCAACGTCGCCCACACCAACACATATGCGACCACGCTCAACGAAAATTTGATTTATCGGTTGCTGGAAAAAGGCGATACGGCCACTTTCCTTGGCGGGGAAATGGCGACTAACGATACGCTGTTTTATGTCGGAGATACGTTTGGACAAGACGCCTTTAGCGATTTTCAATTCAACTCCGGCGCCACCTTGCCTTTCACATTCGAAATCGTAAGTCTCGACCGATATCAAGCGACAATTCGCTTCGCCATATAATTTATTGCTTTTTTTCTTGCAATTGATTTTGCCCCTCGCTATACTTGACTAGGACTAAAATCTCCATGCGATGACCGGCGACGGTCATTAAAAAAGATGGATATTGATACACCGGGTATTGTGTACCTTAACACGAACAATTAAAGGAGTAAAATATGCCCACTATTAACCAGTTGGTCCGCGATGGACGAACAAAATCAGAATTCAAAACGAAATCACCGGCTTTAGGCAAACGCTGGAACTCGCTGCAAAAACGCTCGAGTAACCAAAACTCCGCGCAAAAACGCGGCGTGTGCACTCGTGTCGGCACTATGACCCCGAAGAAACCGAACTCGGCGTTACGCAAATACGCCCGTGTCCGTCTTTCCAATGGCTATGAAGTCACGGCCTACATCGGTGGCGAAGGCCACAACTTACAAGAACACTCAACCGTGATGATTCGCGGCGGCCGCGTCAAGGATTTGCCTGGCGTCCGGTACCACATCATCCGCGGTACGCTTGATTGCGCCGGCATTGAGAAACGGCGTCAAGGCCGCAGCCTTTATGGGACCAAAAAACCCAAAGGCAACGAATAATTAAAAGGAGCACAACGCTATGCCACGCAAAGGACATGTCGCCAAACGCGACGTATTGCCAGATCCGTTATACACATCAAAACTCGTAACCCGTCTCATTAACAAAATCATGGTCGACGGCAAACGGGGCACTGCCCAAACGATTCTTTACACCGCTTTCAAAAAGATTGAACAAAAATCAGGCACTCCGGCTATGGATGTTTTCGCCACGGCAATCAATAACATCATGCCCGAAGTCGAACTGAAAGCGCGCCGCGTCGGAGCCAGCAACTTGCAAGTTCCAATCGAAGTCAGCGCTGAACGCAAAGTTACATTAGGTCTTCGTTGGTTGGTGACCTATGCCCGTCTTCGCAATGAAAAGACAATGGAAGACAAACTTGCCAACGAAATCATCGATGCCGCCAACCGTACTGGCGCATCAGTCAAAAAACGGGAAGACACGCACAAAATGGCCGAAGCCAATAAAGCTTACGCCCATTATCGGTGGTAAGAGTAGTAAACTATGCCACGCGACTATGATTTAGCCCATACCCGCAATATCGGCATCATGGCCCATATCGACGCCGGCAAAACGACGACGACGGAACGAATCCTTTACTATACAGGCAGGATTTACAAAACCGGCGAAACGCACGAAGGCGGCGCGACCATGGACTGGATGATCCAAGAACAAGAACGCGGCATCACGATTACAAGTGCAGCCACGACTGCTTTTTGGAACGGGCATCGCATCAATATCATTGACACGCCCGGGCATGTCGATTTCACAGTTGAAGTCGAACGCTCACTGCGCGTCCTTGATGGCGCGGTTACCGTCCTCGATGGGAAAAACGGCGTTGAACCGCAAACGGAAACCGTTTGGCGCCAAGGCACCAAATATGGCGTTCCCCGGATTGTGTTCGTCAATAAACTTGATGCGATTGGCGCTGATTTCGACATGTGCGTCGAATCGCTGTATTCACGCCTCGCCGCTAATGCCGCGGCCATCCAATATCCGGTTGGTCTCGAATCGAATTTCAACGGCATCATCGACGTTATCAAGAAAGTCCAATACAATTACTCCGCCAATCGAGACGAACGGCCGGAACCACGGCCAATCGATGCCGCCTACATTCAAAAAACCGACGAATTACACCAGTTGCTCGTCGAAAAACTCGCACAGTTCGACGATGAGTTCATGATGCAAGTGCTTGAAGGCGAATCGCCTTCGGTCGAAGACATCAAACGCGTGATTCGTAAAGCTGTTTTAACGGGAGAATTCTTCCCAGTGCTCGCCGGCTCGGCCTATAAAAACAAAGGTGTCCAGTTGCTGCTTGACGCCGTCATTGATTACCTGCCCAGCCCCAATGAAATTCCCCACGCTAAAGCGACGATGCCCGATGGCTCGATTACCGAAGTCGTCCCTGACGATAATGCACCGGTAGCTGCGCTTGCGTTTAAAATCGCCAGCGACCCGTTCATCGGAAGATTGGCGTATGTCCGCATTTACACGGGCACGCTCAAATCGGGATCTTACATCTATAACACCACCAAAGGTGTCAAAGAACGGATTGGTCGAGTTGTGCTCATGCATGCCAATCACCGTCAAGAAGTCGACGAGCTCCACGCGGGCGACATCGGTGCCGTCGTCGGGTTGAAAAACACGATTACCGGCGATACGCTGACTGACGACCGCAACCGATTATTGCTCGAAAAAATGGAGTTCCCGGAACCGGTCATTGAACAAGCCGTCGAACCAAAGACCAAAGCAGACCAAGAGAAAATGACGACTGCGCTTGTCAAGCTATCAGAAGAAGATCCGACCTTTAAAGTGCACACCAATTCCGAAACTGGACAAACGATTATCGCCGGTGTCGGAGAGTTGCATCTAGATATCATCGTCGACCGTATGAAACGCGAATTTGGCGTTCAAGTCAACGTTGGCGCCCCGCAAGTCGGCTATCGTGAAACGATTCGTGGTAGTGCCGAGTGTGAAGGCAAATACGTCCGACAATCAGGTGGTCGCGGCCAATATGGTCACGTGTGGATCAGGTTTGAACCGAATGAACACAAAGGCTTTGAATTCGTTGATGCCGTCGTCGGTGGCGTCGTGCCCCGCGAATATATCAAACCAACGATGGAAGGCCTCAAAGAATCGCTTGAACGCGGTCTAGTCGCCGGATATCCAGTTATCGATTTAAAGGCGACGCTGTTTGATGGAAGCTACCACGACGTCGATAGTTCCGAAGCCGCCTACCGCATCGCGGCTAGCTTGGCGCTTAAAGAAGCCGCCAAAAAGTGCAATCCCGTTATCCTTGAACCGATCATGCGCATCGAAGTAACGGTGCCTGATCAATACTACGGTGACGTGTTGGGCGATATCGCCCGCCGTCGCGGTCAAATGGTCGGTGAATCACAACGAGGTAATGCCAAGGTCATTGACGCCGACGTCCCGCTCGCGGAGATGTTTGGATACGTGACCGACCTACGGTCGATTACCCAAGGGCGCGGCAACTACAGCATGCGCTTTGACCACTACGGCGAGACGCCCCGCTACGTCGCCGATGAAATCATTAAGAAGGCGGGAGTATCCACTCGGTAATAAGTCAATACTTGTATTGATTTAAAACAATAATTGCTATAATATGAATTGTTGAATTGACACAGGAGGAAAATTCTAAATGGCAAAAGAAAAATTTGATCGAAGTAAAGTTCACGTTAATATCGGGACCATTGGTCACGTTGACCACGGCAAAACGACATTAACCGCAGCCATCACCAAGATTTTGGCTGAACGTGTGGGCGGCAAGGCGAAATCATACGCCGAAATCGACTCCTCACCAGAAGAAAAAGCCCGTGGTATCACGATTAACACATCGCATATCGAATACCAAACCGTCAATCGCCACTACGCCCACGTCGACTGCCCGGGGCACGCTGACTATGTTAAAAACATGATCACCGGCGCTGCGCAAATGGATGGCGCGATTCTTGTCGTCGCCGCTAACGACGGCGTTATGGCGCAAACCAAAGAGCACATCCTGCTCGCGCGCCAAGTCGGCGTCCCATTCATCGTCGTCTTCCTGAATAAGGTCGATGCCGTCGATGATCCAGAACTCGTGGACATCGTTGAAATGGACGTGCGTGAAACGCTTAACAAATACAACTTCCCCGGCGATGAACTCCCAGTTATCCGCGGTTCTGCCCGTGATGCCCTTGAAGGCAAACCAGGCGCCGAAAAATGCGTCCTCGAACTCATGGAAGCCGTCGACAGCTACATCCCGAACCCCGTCCGCGACAATGACAAACCGTTATTGCTCCCAATCGAAGACGTGCTGACGATTACCGGTCGTGGCACCGTGGTTACCGGCCGCGTCGAACGTGGTACGTTAAAGCTGAACGAAGAAGTCGAAATCATCGGTATCCGCCCGACCCAAAAATCGATCGTTACCGGTATCGAAATGTTCCGCAAACTGCTCGACTCCGCCCAATCAGGCGACAACGTCGGCGTCTTGCTCCGTGGCATCAACCGCGATCAAGTCGAACGTGGCCAAGTTTTGGCCAAGCCCGGCTCGGTCACCCCGCACACGAAGTTCACGGCTACCGCTTACATCCTGACCAAGGAAGAAGGCGGCCGTCACACGGCGTTCCGTAGCGAATACCGTCCGCAATTCTACTTCCGTACGACCGACATTACCGGCGTCATCACGCTGCCCAAGGGCGTCGAGATGGTCATGCCTGGCGATAACGTCACCTTCACCGTCGAATTGATCCACCCCGTTGCCATTGAAAAAGGCACGAAGTTCTCAATCCGCGAAGGCGGCCGCACCGTCGGCGCCGGCACCGTTGCCGAAATCATCAAGTAAGCGATTACTCAACAAGACTTAAAGGCCTAGTATCTAGGCCTTTTTTTCTTGTCACGATAGTCGAATAAGGTTGCATTTTGACTGCTTGTCATCAATAATATAATTTAGTTTTATAAATTACATTTATATGCACATTATTAAACCAAATCTAGCTAAACGTTCGGGAGCCGCGGTGCTCGATTTTGTCGTATTACTGTTATTAACGTTAACACTCCAAACGTTTGCCGTTTACCCGATTTTTGATTCGATTTACGGATTAAGCGCGCTGGAAACCGATATTAAAACGGTCATGCTCGATAGTCATTTGTATGTCGAGGACGCGACGACGCTTAGCCCCGTCGATCTAGCGAATGAAGATGTGCCGACGGCCATTTACGATTATTATTCCGATTTTAAGGACGGGCTTGTTTACAAAGACGAAACCGATCCATTTATCTTTTCTAACGAATGGTATAACACCAACGTTTTGAATATCGGTTCCACCGATACCTCAATCACTGTTTATTTCGAATACGATGTCGACGACCTGAGCAATCCCGATCCGAGCAAGGTCGGCATACCCAAAGATAGCGCGACCGCCACCGAGTTGGAAACGTTTTATTTAGCGGCTTATCAAGATGCGAAAAACGATTTACTCAACTATCCGAGTTATTTTGCGATGATGCAAGAGCTGTTTAATCTTCAAATTCAAATATTCGTCGTCGCCTTGTTATTCGTTTTAATTTTGTTGCATCTACTCGTCCCGCTGCTTTTCAAGAATGGCCAAACGCTTGGCAAAAAGCTATTTTCGATTGGTTTGGCCACGAAAGAGGGCTATCGCATCAAATATTGGCAGCATCTAGTCCGTTTCGTCGTCTTCGCGATTGAAACGCTGTTTGGGTTTTACACCGTTTTCGTCGGATACTTGATTCCTTACACGTTCATCGTGTTTTCCAAAAACAATCGCGCCCCGCACGATTATGCAGCCTCGACGATGATCGTCGATATGAAAACGTCACTAATATTCAATGACAAAGAAGAAGCCGACGCCTACGATCAAAAGATTGAGGCGACGACTAGCGCTATCAAAGAGCGCAAAATTAGTTTCGACCAAATTAAGATCGATCTTCCTGATGAGGAAAAATCGAAGGAATAACACCGATTGCAAACCGCAAGCGGTTTTTTCACACTTAGCGGTTGTGATATATTGAAATATAAGGCAAGGACACTTTCGGAGGGAAAATAATGGAAGTAAAACTGCAAAATCTTACTAAAGTATTCGTCGGCAAAAAAGGCGATGAAACACGCGCTGTCGATAAAATGACGATTACGATCCCCGATGGAAAACTCGTTGGGTTGCTCGGACCGTCAGGTTGTGGCAAGTCGACGACGCTTTACATGATCGCCGGGTTGCACAAACCGACCGAAGGCCAAATCTTTTTTGGAGAAAACGAAGTCACCAACGTTCCGCCGGAAAACCGCGGAATTGGACTAGTATTCCAAAATTATGCCCTTTATCCCCACTTCACGGTGCGTGGCAACATCTTGTTCCCGCTTCAAAACGTCAAGGACTACCAAGATCCCCAAACGGGCAACATGCGCCGCTACACCAAAGCGGAAATGAATGCCATCGCCGAAGAAATGGCGGATCTAGTCGACATTCGTCGTTTCCTGGAACGGAAACCGAAACAACTCTCAGGTGGTCAACAGCAACGCGTGGCGATTGCTCGTGCGCTTGCTAAACGTCCACGCGTCTTGTTGCTCGACGAACCGCTCAGCAACCTAGATGCACGTTTGAGACTGCAAACCCGCGAAGAAATTAAGCGGATTCAACGAGAAACGGGTATTACGACGATCTTTGTCACCCACGACCAAGAAGAAGCGATGTCAATCAGCGATTTCATCGTCGTCATGGATCATGGTTTGGTCCAACAAATCGACGAACCGCAAATCGTTTATAATGAACCGGTTAATATGTTCGTGGCCAAATTCCTCGGTTCTCCGGCTATCAACATCATCGAAGGTGAGATTAAAGAAGGCAAATTATTACTCGATGGTAAGATTTTCGATAAAGGTTATGAAGGCAAAGGTGACGTTGCCCTTGATGGACAAGAAGTTCATGCCCTCCTTTCCTCAGGTGGTTACAACAAATCATTTGAAGATTACTATTTAGCGGTCCATAGCCCACAACAACACCAAGAAGGGACAGAGACCGTTCAAATTCCCTTTGAATTGACGATTGAGAATATCGTCAAACATGCCGCGTCCCATGGATATAAGGGCGCGATTGAAGAACTTGAAAAAGCGATTACAACGATGCGCATGTCACTGAAGAAAAATCGCCAAGTATTCATCGGCATTCGTCCCGAAGCATTTAGCGTCGAGGAAGCCTCAAGCGCTAAATTTGCCGTTAACGTCGACTACATCGAACATATCGGCCGCGATATTTCCCTAGTTGGAAAAGTCGTCGGACCGAATACCAAAGTCCGCATCATCATTTCAGCGGAACTATCCGATCACGTCAAACCCGGTCCCATGAAACTTTCAGCCAAACGCTTCTATGTATTTGAGGCCGACGGCACGAGGATTAAATAATGTTAGAAGGCAAACGCGACGGTTGGAAAGCGCTTATCGCCCTTTTACCGGCGATGTTCTTCCTGACGATTTTTATTTTCTTCCCGATCGTCAACACGTTTTTATTGTCGTTCATGGACAATTTCGCATGGGCACCCGGCGCCGGGCTGTGGTTGTTCGGCAATACGTTTGACGCCTTCCCTTCATTCGGCAACTATGTGGCCGTTCTATCTGACGCAACATTCGTCAATGCGGTCATCAATACGGCGATCCTCGTCATCGTATCCGTACCACTGACGATTATCGTGTCGTTACTTTTAGCCGTAGCGCTACACAATATCAAAGCGCTTAAGGGGTTGTATCAAACGATTTTCTTCCTCCCCTATGTTACTAACGCCATCGCTTTAGGCATGGTGTTCAACGTCATGTTCTCCAAATACGACAGCGGCTTGATGAACCAATTTCTCGGTTTATTTGGCATGACACCGCAAAACTGGGTCGGTGCCGATGGAGCCTCCAAGTTCAACATGGCCGTCGTTATGGTCGTCTCCTCGCTTTGGAATGGTTTAGCGTTTAAAGTGTTGGTGTTTATGGCCGGTTTGGCGAGCATCGATAAGCAATATTACGACGCCGCCAGAATTGACGGCGCCAACCGGACGCGTATTTTCTCAAAAATCACGGTCCCATTACTGTCACCACAAATTTTCTATATCACGATTACCTCGTTTATCGGGGCGTTTAAAATGTATACCTCGGTCATCTCCATCTTCGGGGCCGGTCCGTTTAACTTCGGCGGCAGCGACGGTAACACCTGGATTACGATTGTCGGATACGTTTATAAAGTTATGAGAATCGACACCGGCAAAGCCGCGGCAGGTTCCATGACGCTGCTTATTATTATCTTAATCATCACGGGCATCCAATTCTTGGTCGGCAAGAAACGGGTCCATTATTAGGAAGGGAGGAACTATCATGGCAATCGATCGCGATCTGTATTTTGCGGATAAGGCCGCAATGCAACGCTACAAAACATTGAAATTTTTCAGTAATTTCTTCATGTATGGCTTTTTATCGATTCTGGCTCTATTCATCCTCATTCCTTTTTATTGGATGATCGTTACGGCGCTCAAGAGTAACGCTACGATTGAATTCGAACAAATCACCGGTCAGTTAGGGTTTTTCCCGACCGAAGTGACGTTCGACAATTTCATTCTCGTATTTGGCCGCTCGGCGCAAGTTAACTTCGCGCGCTATTACTTGAACACGATTTTCGTCGCCCTAGCCTCAACGGGCATCACCATCATCACGACGGTGCTGGGTGCCTTCGCGTTCGCGCGCCTTAACTTCAAGGGTAAGGAAGCGTTATTTACGCTACTACTAGCCACGATGATGATTCCTGGGGAAATGATGGTTATCACCAATTATCAAACGATTTCCGTCTTGCAATGGCGGGATACGTTCATGGCCCTGATTTTCCCATTCTCCGTCAGCGTCTTCTATATGTTTTACCTACGTCAAACTTTCCAACAAATTCCCAATGAACTATATCTAGCAAGCAAAGTCGATGGTTATGGCGATTTTGCTTATTTGTGGAAAGTGATGATTCCGATCGCTTTGCCTTCGATCGTTACGGTCATCATTTTGGAAATCATGGGCAGCTGGAACGCCTATATTTGGCCGCAGCTGGTCACTGAAAGCGACTCGATGCTACTTGTCGCCAATGGCTTGATGAGCATCTTCCAATCATCTGAGTTCGCCCAGTGGAACAACATCAAACTAGCGGCTTCGGTCGTGGTGACCACACCGCTATTAGTGTTCTTCCTGATTTTCAAAAAATACATCATGCGCGGCGTTTCCCGCAGTGGCATCAAAGGCTAACATTTGGGTCGATACACCCTATGGGTGTTATAATTAATAAGCAAGAACAAGAAAAGGAGTATTATATGAAAAAATTGTTCAAGTATGGATTAACCGGACTTGCGAGCATGGTCGCCATCGTTTTGGCCGCCGGTTGCAGCAATGTTGCCACCTATGAAGTACAACTGCCGACAGCCGCCAGCGAACTAACCGTCGCTGATCTGGAAAGCAAGTATTCGCTAGCCAATCCGATTGAAATCGACTTTTGGACTGGCTTTGGCGCCGCGGTCACTAGCGGTGGCATCAATCCGACGATTGAGGCATTTGAAGAAGCCTATCCCTACATTAAGGTCGTCCACACCTCAAAAGGTGGCTATGACAACTTACTGAAGGCCATCAACCTTTCGATTACATCACGATCTTACCCGCACGTTGCCGTCGGTTATCCCGACCACTTTGCGAGTTACATTCGCTCGGGCATCCAATACGCCCTTGATCCATTTATTGATCACACCGATCCGTTAATCGGTGTCGATATTGACGACTTTGTCGCCGACTATATGACCGAAAATCGTTCGTTCCAATTCAAAGACGAAGAGAAAACCGATCCATATACGCTCGGACTACCGTTTAACAAATCAACCGAAGTCATGGTCGTCAACAAGACGTTCATGGACTGGGCAAAAACCAAAGACGTCAACATCGTCGTTCCGGAAACTTGGGATCAAGCCCGCGACGTCGGCGAACGCATTATTGGCATGATGGGACGCATCGGCGCTTATGGCAAGAAAATCGACATTAACGGCGCCATCAACGATAACGCCGGAAAAACCGGATACCCGGCTCTGTTACTTGATTTTACCAACGTTACGGCCGACGATTTCCGTCCGATTTCCTATGACTCAACCAGCAATCTGTTCATCACGATGGTGCGTCAATGGGGCGGCCAATACACGAAAATGGGCGAAAACATTACCAAGGGTTATGTCCAATTCGCACAACAATCAACCTATGACATGCTTAGCTATTTCAAAGATTTGCACGATGACGGCATCTTCGCGATTCCGACTGATTTCGGCGAACAGCAATATAACTCCAACCCATTCAAAGCCATGAAATCGGTGATGACGATTTCTTCATCGGCTGGTGTGTTTAACAACGTCCCAACCGGCAGCGCCTTCGAAGTTTCGATTGAACCGGTTATTGCCAAGGATGCCGACCACAAATTCGTCATCTCCCAAGGCACCAACATGGCCTTATTCACCAATCGCGACGCTGAAAAAGTGTTGGCCTCATGGCTATTCATGCGTTTCGCGACGACGATGTTCAATGCTGAATTTGCGATTGGCGCCGGTTATTATCCGGTTACGCAAACGCAACTTGACAGTCCGCTTTATCAAGCTTATATCAACACGACAATCGATAGCGCCAGCAACTTAAGCAAAATCGGCGCCGCTAATGTCAACAGCAACGTCTATGGTGATCCCGAGCTTGGCTGGACTAAATTCGTCGATCCCGGTTTTGTCGGCAGTTCCGACATCCGCGAACAAATCGCAACCGTGATTCCGATGCTGTTCTTCGGACGCGATGGTGTCCAAATGACCCCAGAAGAAATCATTGAATACAATTACGCACAGCTTTCTCGGTATATCGAACCCGAGGAAACCGCTTCCTAATCAGGAGGCGTAATGCATGAAACTTAAATATTTTTTAACGATGATATTAGCCCCCCTGGCGATGCTTATCGCCGGGTGTGGCTCATCAAGCGCGCCGCTGTCACTGACGCCGGCTGATTTAAACACCAATGAAACCGATAATTTGCGATTAGAAGCCAATTTTATTGGCAAAAATTTCATTGACCATGGCATTGGCGAGGTGACGCTGCGATCGGTTACCGATGGCGATACGGCGCGGTTCAACGTCGGGTCGACGAACATCGCGGTTCGCTTTCTAGGAATCAACACCCCCGAATCGACTGGCAAGATTCAGCCATGGGGCAAAGCCGCGAGCAATTTCACAGCCGAAAAACTATTGAATGCCGAACGCATTATATTAATCAATGATCGCGACGTGTTCGGTGTCACCGACAGTTCTGGCAATCGCTACCTTGGCTTTATTTGGTATAAACCGGCCGACGGTGAATTTTTCCGGTTGCTTAACCTAGAACTAGTAGAACAAGCCTATACCGAAAATTTGATGTTTGAACAATCGACGATTACCAATTACTTCGACGTGTTCCAACGAGCCGGCAATTATGCTTCGGCCACTGGCGCGCGCATTTACGGACAACTCGATCCGGCATTTGATTATTCAGGTCAAGTCTATGACTTATCGATTCGTTTCGTCAGAAAAGCGCTGGGCAACACGATTCAACTTGAAAATCGCTTCGGAGAATTGATTTTTGATGAAAATGACGAACCGGTTATGCTCAGCCTCGTCGAATCAACTCGCATTCGTCTGCGCGTTATCGTGTTGGGACGTATCGCCAACAATTTAATTGTACGCGATGTTTATAATCCTGATGATGATGGCAACTATGCCTCGATCTTCCTATTCACGCTCTATCGGGATGCTCCGTTCCAAAATGCGGGTGATATCGTTGAGTTCTATTGCAAAGCCACGACATTCAACGACAACGTTCAATTGACCGATCCAGAATTAACCACCTTCTCGCAAAAATACCCATATGTGCTTTTGACAAGACCGAGTCTTGAAAACTATGCGGAAGTACTCGAACAAAACGACATCGATCCGACTATCAGCGCCGATCCCGTCGACATCAAAGATATGACTGTAACTGAAAGCGCGTCATTTGAACCACTCAATGGATTTTACGTTGAGGCCAACGTAACGATTCGCGAAGTTACTAACGATGGCGATGACGGTGGCAGCGGTTATACTTCAGGCGCCTACTGGCGTAAAGATGACCGTAACAACATGACGATTTATGCTTATTTCCAAGGCACGAGCGTCTCATTCAATTTGCGCATTGACGGGGGCATGTTCCCCTATGTCAACTACACTGAATTCGAACTTGGCGGCACATATACCATTAGCGGTTATGTGGCTCCATTTTACGCAAACTATCAACTTCAGTTATTAAACGGCGTCGTGATTACGCCGGTTAACTAAAAGAAAGGATTGACGCATGTTAAAACCATTTAAATTCCTAACGTTCGGACTTGGCGTTTTGATGACCGTCGCTCTCGCCAGCTGTGGTAAACCCGATCCCGAACTTGTCGCGCTACAAAAAGCGCTCGACATCCCGACCATCGCCATTAAGAACAATGGCCAATCGCTTGAGAAAATCGAGGGCGAACGCGAAGCCATCGATGGCGCGCTTTATTTACTTCGTGATGTCGTCATTTATGACATCGAAGCCGATCTTGAGTATGAGATTGAATTGACTTGGTCATTCGACGAAGGCAGTTCTGATTATTGGGCTCCGTTAAAAGAGCGCGATGACATGCCGGGCCTGGTCACCAATACGCCAATTTATCTGGCAATTCCTCGCCGTCCTGCTTTCGGCGCCGAAGCCGTTGATAGCGTGCTGACGGCCACTGCCCACTATAACGACAAAACGGTAACTAAAGACTTTGACCTTTCGGTTTTACCTGAAGATGTCGACGTCTCGGCCGTTCCGCTCATGGACTTGAATTCCATGAATCCGCCCGAAGGCGCTCCCGATAGCGGCTTTGGTAGCAAGTTAGTCCGTGTCCGTGGCTATCTAACGAAACAAATGTTAGATTGGAATACCGTTTACCTCCACAATGGAAGCGCCGGCATTGCTTTATACCGGCTTGACTCGACGCCAGAATTCATCGTTTCCGTCGACATTGGCGACTTTGTCGAAGCGATGGGCTCATTCTCGACCTATTCGGGTGCCCGTCAGATCGGTTATGTGACTAGACTCGTTCAAGTGGCCCCTGAAGAGGGCGATGAGATGCCGACACCACGCACGATCACGGCAACCGATTGGCCCAATCTGCGCGGTCATAGCACTTCATCAACCGAACTGACTGCTGACGATGGATCACTCATTCGTATCGAAGGACTTACTTTCGATGCCACGGCGACTGGAACAATCAACCTGTCCACCCACTTTACGCTTAAATTAAAACTTGGTTCTTTAGTGATCAATGTTTATTTAAACTACCACGTCGACCTTCCGAACTCACAAGTTCGTCGGCAACAAATCGTCGATTTGATTACGCAAGGCGTCGATGGCGCCACGCTAACTTACGAAGGGACGTTGGGCTGGTTCAACGGCGCGCAACTACTCCCGATCATGGTCGAAGACTTCACGGTCGTCGCTGCCGCTTAATATCCATATACCGAATGACTAAGCCCGTCTTTGACGGGCTTTTTCTTTTTTGGAAAACGATTAACCTTGCGATATCGATATGATTGTTGTAATATTATCGCGCTGGACCGTTAGCTCAGCTGGTAGAGCAGCTGACTCTTAATCAGCGGGTCATAGGTTCGAATCCTATACGGTTCACCACTTTACAAAAACACCTCCCACGCGGGAGGTTTTTTTCATGATGTTGTAAAAAGGGTGTGTAATGATAAAATGAAAGCAATGAACAAAAACGATTTGCAAACACTAGAAAAAATTCATCAAGCCCTATCGACTCATAAATCCAAGTACGTGACGGCCGAGTCTTTGTCGCGTGAAATCGGTGTTTTGCCTGAAAAGATCCAGGAACTTTGTGCGACGTTTAATCCCCTGGTCACGATTGACTTTTCCTTTAATTTGAAAGAGCTTGTTCAAGATATCGAAAAGCATTTGCTTACCAAAGTCAAACGGACCGTGAAGAAAACGATTGCCATCAAAAAAGACGTTGGTTCCTATCAACGTTTAATCGATTTTGTATACGACAAAATGACGTTTGACGGCATGCTTGATAAGTCAATCGTGCTCAATGATCGCGACCTGCGCGAGATCAAAGCGATTGCTTCAGAAGAGCTCCGCGTGCGTCGCGCCTTGAAAAAGAAAAAGTAAGCCGTTTCATCACGGCTAGTTTTTAAAAAGTGCTGTTGAGATAAGCATTAGTATCAAGTATACTAATGGTTGGTTTTATGGAGGAATATATGAGTATCAAAAAATCATTTCTATCAGTCGACGGTAACAATGCCGCGGCACTAGCAAGCTATAATTTTACCGAAGTCGCCGGCATTTATCCGATTACGCCCTCGACTCCGATGGCCGAGTTAACAGACGTTTATGCCGCGCAAGGCATGAAAAATTTCTTTGGCGCAAAAGTTAAAGTCGTCGAGATGCAATCCGAAGGCGGCGCCGCCGGCACAGTCCATGGCGCGCTTCAAGCTGGATCATACGCGACCACTTACACGGCGAGCCAAGGTTTGTTGTTAATGGTACCCAATATTTATAAATGGGTCGGTGAACTGCTGCCGGCCGTACTCCACGTCGCCGCACGGTCCATCGCCACGCGCGCTTTATCGATTTTTGGCGATCATCAAGACATTTACGCCGTACGCCAAACGGGCGTGACCATGATTTGTTCGCACTCGGTCCAAGAAGTCGCTGACTTAACACCGGTCGCCCATCTCGTCGCCATGGATTCGGAAGCCCCCATGCTTCATTTCTTTGATGGATTCAGGACTTCACATGAAATCCAAAACGTTGAATTCGTCGATGAAGAAGAATGGAAAAAATTACTGCCAACCGAAAAAATTAAGAAATTTCGGGAACGGGCATTAAATCCCCATGGTCACGCGGTCACCCGCGGTGGCGCCGAAAACGGCGACATTTATTTCCAAGGCCGCGAAGCGCAAAACCTCCACTATGATAAAGTCGTTGAATACGCCGACAAGTATTTTGCCGAAGCGACAAGATTAACCGGACGGACATACGCGCCCTTTACTTACACTGGAGCAGCTGATGCCGAATACGTCATCGTCGCCATGGGCTCGGTCACCGAAGCTATCGGCGAAGTACTTGATGTCTTATTAAGCGAAGGCCGTAAAGTCGGTCTTGTCAAAGTCCATTTATATCGTCCTTTCTCGGCCAAACATCTTGATAAGGTCTTGCCAAAAACGGTAAAACGCATTGCCGTGCTCGACCGGACCAAAGAACAAGGAGCGACAGGCGAACCGCTTTATGTTGACGTCCTAAGCGCGCTTTCACAAGTCGGTCGCGACATTCAAGTCGTCGGTGGTCGTTATGGTCTTTCTAGCAAAGACACGCAGCCAAGCCATCTAAAAGTCGTTTATGACTTCTTAGCCGACAAACCATGGCACAATTTCACGATTTCCATCGTCGATGACGTCACCAAACGTTCGATTCCCGCCGATGAAAACTTCTTTGTCAAAGAAGAATACAAATCGTGTTTATTTTATGGCATGGGCAGCGACGGCACTGTCAGCGCCAACAAATCGTCGATTAAGATCATCGGCGATGCGACGGGACAATACGCACAAGCGTATTTCGCTTATGATTCCCGTAAAGCCGGCGGCGTCACAATGAGCCACCTTCGTTTTGGCAAAAAACCAATCCACAGCACTTATTACATTAATAAAGCGCACTTCCTATCTTGTTCGCTTGATAGCTACCTTTATAAATTCGACATGCTTCGTCATTTAAAAGATAAAGGCACGTTCTTGCTTAATACGAATCTTGACGATGAGATGCTTGTGAAAATGCTGCCCAATCGCATTAAGTATCAGCTAGCGACTAAAGGCGCCCGCTTCTTTGTCATCGATGCCAATAAATTGGCGGAAGAACTAGGCATGGGCCGCCATACGAATACGATTCTCCAGGCAAGTTTCTTCTATCTTAATCAAGACATCTTGCCGTATGAAGAAGCGCAAGACTGGATGAAAAAGTTAGCTGAAAAAGCCTACTCCCGTAAAGGACGTGACGTCGTTGAGAAAAACTTCAAAGCGATTGACGCCGGCGCTGAAGGGCTACGCGAAGTCAAAATCGATCCCGAATGGAAAAAACTTGTCCCGCTATTTGACCGCAAGGAAAGCGGCGATGAATACTGGGATACGTTCGTGGCGCCGATTGCCGCGCTTGAAGGTGACGATATCCCCGTCAGCAAATTCCTCGATCACGAACTGCTCGATGGCACGATGAACAACAACATCACTTTCAAAGAACAACGCGAAATTGCCGATAAAGTCCCGGTCTGGATCAAGGAAAACTGTATCCAATGCAATCAATGCGCGTTCGTGTGTCCCCACGCGACGATTCGCGCCTTCCTATTAACCGATGAAGAAATTGCCAATGGACCGGAAGAAGTCCGCGATGGCGAAATGCTTGACGCATTTGGACCACCGGCTGTCAAAGGACTCAAATACCGGATCCAAGTCAGTCCCAAAAACTGCGTTGGCTGCTCGATTTGCGTCGTGCAATGTCCGGGTAAAGGACCCGACAAACGTGCGCTGGAAATGGTTGACGCCAAGTCGCAGTTCTATCAAGAGCCAGCCGCTCAATACTTATACAAGAACATTGATTACAAAGGTGATATCTTCCCATTAACAACTGTCAAGGGCGCCGGTTTCTTAACGCCTTACATGGAAGTAAGCGGTGCTTGTGCCGGATGTGGTGAGACACCTTATTACCGTCTCGTAACACAACTATACGGCAAAGACATGCTCGTTGCTAATGCCACTGGCTGTTCATCGATTTACTCGGGTTCAACCCCGTTGACGCCATTCTGCACCGATAAGAATAACGATGGCGTCGCTTGGGCGAACAGCCTGTTTGAAGACAATGCCGAATTTGGTTATGGCATGAGATTGGCCACCGATCAAAAACTCGGTTTGATTACCTCGATACTTAGCGCTCAGCGTGACAGCGTCGAACCAGAACTGACCGAGATGATCGACAAATATTTGGCTAACATCAAAAAACGCGACGTCGTGCGCAAATTCCTTCCCGATTTCGTCAAACTCTTGAAAGCTTCTAAAAACGAAGCTATCAAAGAAGTACTCAAATATGAAAACGATTTGCTTGACAAGTCCGTCTGGATCATCGGCGGTGACGGCTGGGCTTACGACATCGGTTTTGGCGGTCTTGACCACGTGCTGGCATCGAATGAAGACGTGAACATTTTAGTGCTCGATACCGAAGTATATTCGAATACCGGCGGACAATCGTCGAAATCCTCACAAGCAGGATCAATTGCCAAATTCACGGCTTCCGGTAAAACCCAAGCCAAAAAGAACCTGGCGACGATGGCCATGGTTTATGGTCATGTCTATGTCGCTCAGATTTCGCTTGGCGCCAACTACATGCAAACGATTAAGGCGATTAAGGAAGCCGAAGAATACCACGATGGCCCCAGCCTTATCATCGCCTACTCACCTTGCGTCGCCCACGACATCAAAGGCGGTCTCGCCGTCGCGACCTCCGTCCAAAAGAAAGCTGTCGAAAGCGGCTACTTCCCAATCTTCCGCTATGACCCGCGCCTTGTCGGTCAAGGCAAGAGCCCACTCTCGCTTGATTGCAAAGAACCGGACTTCTCCAAGTATCGTGAATTCTTAATGCAAGAAACGCGTTTCTCGACGCTCCCGGTCGTCAATCCCGACCATGCCGAAGAAATTTTGAGTTCATCGGCTCGCCATGCGCAACAACGCTGGGAACTGATCAAACGTTTCGCTTAATTTATTCGTTTAATCAGAAAAAGAAACCGCGATTTGCACTGCATTTCGCGGTTTTTTGCTTATAATCCCAGCTGCTGTTTGCGCCGATACAGCGCCTTAAGTTCCCTTAATTCCTCAGAGGATAACCGATCGATGTTTTCGAGTTCGTCGATGCGGGCTAATAATTGCTCAGGTGTCAGGAAATTGATGAGGTGGGTATTCATTTGAAGATACTACCAAGACCATCTTAAGGCATAAGTAACGCCAGCGACAACACCGAGCCATCAATTAAATAAAAAATGGTCGGAACGATGGGATTTGAACCCATGACCTCTACCACCCCAAGGTAGCGCACTACCAAGCTGTGCTACGTCCCGACTCGTAATAATTATAGCGACAAGGGGTGATTTTGCAACAAAATCGTTATGCTCGAACCCTCGTCGTGGTTCATAATAGTATTAATTTGTAAAGTTGATAAAAAAAAGGCGGTCTTCAATTGTCTTTATAAGTGAAGGCCCATTGGAGAGTAATGTTCAAACGTCTTCCGATCGAAACGATCATTGGCCTTCAAAACGGCGACGAGGCATCATTTAATGAAATGTATGACCGCTACCGCGACTTGCTTTACGTGATTATCCATTCAATCACGCATCATGCGGAAACGAGTCAAGACATTCTCCAAGATACCTTTGTCAGGGCGTTTCGCGACATTGGCGCACTTAAAAATCCACTCGCTTTCCACAGCTGGATTATTAGCACGGCCAAAAATCTGGCACTTAATGCCAAAACAAAAATGCGCGAGACCACACTTGATGAAGAAACATGGAGCCTCATCGGCACCGAGGAGAAACCATCCGATTTTATTAGTCTATGGCACGCTTACCTCAGCCGAGAAGAAAACCTTGTCGTCGCCTACCGCATCGTCTATGAACTGACATTCGCTGAAATCGCCAAATTGATGGAGATACCGCTACCAAGCGCGTATCAAATATATCGGCGGGCGTTAGCGATACTGCGGGAACACTACAAGAAAGAAGGCATATGAACCATGAACGATTTCAAAAAGAAACTCAAAGAACAAGGGCAACGATATTTTTCTGAGCAAACCCCTGACATCGATTTCCAAGGAAAGTTGGATTTCAAACAAACACCAACCCCGGACATGGGCGTTAAACGCCGCGTTAAACCGATTGTTTTCCAGTTAGCGACAATCGTTGGCGCAATCGTCTTTTCATTGACTGCGGGAGCGATTATGCTCCAACGCGATGTCCCGCTTCGCGATCCGCGTGATTATGGCTTGGCCCAAATTCGTAGCGTCGATGAACTACGCGATATGATTAATGCTGCTAATGAACGCCAATCGGGTGGTTATTATAATGACGTGGCGACCGGTAGTTCGGAAACAGGAATGCCAGAAGCCGATGGTGAAGGCGAATCGACTGCACACTCGGAAACAAACGTCCAAGTTGAAGGTGTCGACGAAGGCGACATTATTAAGACCGATGGCGATCGAATTTATAAAATCACTTACAATCGTCTGCAAGTCATCGACGTACTCGCTGATGGCCAAATGGATTTGTTGCTCGATGAATCGATGAATTCGGAAACCGATGTTAACCAATACACGTACTTTTCCGATATCTACATCACCGATGATTATTTAGTCGTCATTGGACAACGTTACACCTATTTTTCATATGAATACCGCGATGATTCCGATAATGAAGGTTCCGATATCGCCGAACCTGCGGTTGGCTGGGGTTATTACTACTTCGGCTTCCCGCAAACAATCGCCATCATTTATGACATTGAAACGTTGACTTTAGCGCACGAAATTGAAATAAACGGTTACATCTTATCCTCTCGAAGAATCGATAACAAACTTTACGTCATCTCCAACCACTACCCGATTATGTTGGATGACGATGATGACCCACGACCCGTATTTCGTCTTGATGAAGAAATCATCGTGCCTGATGTTAGCGAAATTAAATATTTGGAAGATATGCCAACCCAAACTTTTACGATTATCACGACGATTTTCCTCGATGAAATCGTCGATCTTGAGTTCGACATTTATCTTGGTTCCCAAAGTTGGGGGACAATCTATGTCAGCCATAATGCCATCTACCTTGCAAGCTACAACTATGAATACATCGCCTTAACACAAACCTACATTAATTACGGAATATTGATTTCGTACCAATTTGAAGACGATGGCACTGTCACTTTTGGTGGAGCGGTTAAATACGATGGTTATGTCATCAATCAGTTTGCCATGGATGAGTATGATGGACATATGCGGCTGGTGACCACCGAAGGTTGGGGTTCGTCCGTCAAAAACCGTCTTTACATCTTCAAACGTGAAGTAATCGATGAAAAGCGCGTTTTAACACTGGTGGCTTTGATTGATGAAGGCATCGGCAAACCGGGAGAAACCGTTCGTTCGGTCAGATTCAACCAAGACGTGGCCACGATTGTCACCTATGAACAAACTGATCCGCTTTACACGATTGATTTATCAGATCCGAATAATCCGGCAATCCGCGCCGGTCTTGAAGTGACCGGATACGCCACCTACCAGCACACATGGGCGCCCAACCTTATTATCGGTATCGGTTATGAAGCTGAAGGAAATGCCGTCTTTGGTTTGAAATTGACGTTATTCGATATTTCCGACATTGACAATCCCGTCGTCGTCGGTGATCCGTTAGTGCTTTGGAGCGATGATTATGGTTGGCAATGGTCAGAAGCGCTTTATAACCATAAAGCCATTTTAATCGACCACACCAACGACATCCTCGGGTTTGCCATCAGCAGTTATACCTACGTTTCCTCACCGTGGGATTATCGATATTACTATTACAATGATTATTATGTCTTCAACATCGATCCGACTTCATTGACGCCGATTACGATTGAAACGACAATTAGTCATGATCAATTAATTTCCGATCGCGATGATGCTCAAGAGTATTACGATTTCTATTATTATGCCAGCATTGACCGCGCGGTGACCGTGGGTGATTATTTATTCGCGCTTAGCAACCTTGGGGCAACTAGCCACCACATCAGCGATGATTACACCCAAGCTGACGCCATTGACCTATTAATCGATCGCACGCCGACCTATATTTTGTAACTAAGCGTCAGTTCTATATATTTAACCTCATTTATCATATAATGATAACTTGAGGTTTTTTATTTTGAGCCAAAAGCATATCGTTATCAAAGAAGCACGCGAAAACAACCTGAAAAACATCAGTTTGGAAATACCAAAAGAGAAGTTGGTCGTTTTCACCGGCTTATCGGGCAGTGGCAAGTCGACATTGGCGTTTGATACCATTTATATGGAAGGGCAGCGCCGCTATGTCGAATCATTGTCAAGCTATGCTCGGCAGTTTTTAGGCAACTTTGAAAAACCTGACGTCGAATCGATTGAAGGTTTGTCACCGGCGATATCCATCGATCAAAAAACGACATCACACAATCCCCGATCAACCGTGGGCACGGTCACTGAGATTTATGATTATTTGCGATTGTTATTCGCACGCGTCGGCGTCCCTTATTGCCCGACTCATAATGAACCAATCGTCGCTTATTCACCGGCGGAAATGGTCAACACGATTCTTAAATATCCTAGCGGCAGTCGCCTTCAAGTCTTGGCACCCGTTATTACCGGCGAAAAGGGCACGCACAAAGACACGCTATTAAAAATAAAATCACAGGGATTCGAGCGATTGCGCGTCGATGGGGCGTTGCTGCGCATCGATGAGGTCGGTGAACTCGACAAAAATAAAAAGCATGCCATCGACATCATCGTCGATCGCATCGTGCTCAAAGACGACATACGCTCAAGGTTATTTGACGCCGTTGAATTGGCGCTTGATTGGGGCCATGGTTACCTAACGGTGCTAATCAATGAAGAACAACGGCTGTTCAGTCAACACCATTCATGCAAATATTGCGGGTTCTCAGTACCAAAGTTAGAGCCGCGTTTATTTTCGTTTAATGCTCCGTTAGGTTATTGCCCCGATTGCACTGGACTTGGTTTTAAACGCGAAGCCGATCCAGAACTCCTCGTCCCCGATCAAAATCTGACGATCAACCAAGGAGCGATTGAATACTATAAGCGCATCGTCGGAACGACTAATCTCGAATGGCAAGATTTCGCCTATTTGTGCAAAGAGTACGACATTCCACTTAATGTCCCATTCAAAGATTTGACCAAAGATCAAAAAAGCATCATTTTCAATGGTTCGACGAAAATGCATCGTTATGTGCTTAAATCCTCATCAGGTAATTTGAATCACCGTTATAACTTCATCGAAGGTGTCAAAGCCAGGGTGCAACGTCTCTATCATGAAACAAGCAGCGATTTTATGCGCGAGTATTATGAAAAATTCATGCGAGATACGATTTGTACTACTTGTAACGGCGCTCGACTTAACCCCCAAGTGCTCGCCGTTAGAGTCGATGGTGTCAACATCTTCGAAGTGACGCAAAAATCGATTACCGATTTACACGAATGGATTAGCACCTTAGACGATAAACTAAGTCCAACCGAAAAAGAAATCGCCCGCATGATTATCAAAGAAATACGCCATCGCACCGAATTTTTAATAAATGTCGGGCTTGATTATTTGACACTGGCCCGCTTGGCGATGACGCTTTCAGGCGGAGAGGCGCAGCGTATCCGTTTAGCGACGCAAATCGGCTCGCAGCTCAGTGGCGTCTTATACGTGCTTGACGAACCAAGCATCGGTTTGCACCAACGTGACAACCAGCGCCTGATCACGACACTGAAACAAATGCGTGACATCGGCAATACGTTAATCGTCGTTGAACATGATGAAGAAACAATCCGCGCGGCCGATTTCATCGTCGACATCGGACCGGGTGCCGGCGACCATGGCGGCGAAGTCGTCGCCATCGGTGGCATTGACGATATTTTAAGTGCACCGCGTTCGATTACTGGCGATTATTTAGCGGGCCGCAAATTTATCGCATGTCCTCCCCAACGAATGAAGGGTAACGGTTTATCCATCGATATCAAAGGCGCGCGTTGTAACAATTTGAAGAATATCGACGTGCGCATTCCTTTAGGAATGTTCGTGGCCGTAACCGGAGTTTCCGGAAGTGGTAAATCATCGCTGATTACTGAAATTTTGTACAAAGCCATCGAACAACAGTTCAAAAAGACGAATATGTATCCGGGTGAGCACGATGCCATCTTGGGACTCGAAAATATCGATAAATGCATTAATATATCACAAGATCCGATTGGTCGTACACCTCGGAGTAATCCGGCCACCTATACGAAGGTTTTCGATGATATCCGCGCATTGTTTGCGGAAACCATCGAGGCAAAATCGCGCGGTTACGACAAGAGCCGGTTTTCGTTTAACGTTCCCGGAGGACGGTGCGAACATTGCCAGGGCGATGGCGTCAAGCGCATTCCGATGAACTTTTTACCCGATGTATATGTCAAATGCGATCAGTGCAATGGCAAGCGGTATAATGAAGAAACGCTGCTTGTGACTTACAAGGGCAAAAACATTCACGACGTACTCGAAATGACGATTGAGCACGCCCGAGATTTTTTCGAAAATCGCGCCGGACTCAAACGCAAACTGCAAACGCTGAATGCCGTTGGTCTCGGTTATATGAAACTCGGGCAACCGGCGACGACGATATCGGGCGGTGAAGCGCAACGCGTAAAACTAGCGTTCGAACTCCAAAAACGGTCGACTGGAAAAACGCTTTACATTCTTGACGAACCGACGACCGGATTGCACATCGATGACGTGGCTCGATTGCTCGACGTGCTGCGCTCGATTGTCGATAACGGTGATAGCGTTATCGTGATTGAGCACAACCTCGACGTCATTAAAGTCGCCGATCACATTATCGATTTGGGACCTGAAGGCGGTTTCCGCGGTGGCACGATTGTTGCCTGCGGAACTCCCGAACAAATCGTCGAGGTCAAAACGTCGCATACGGGTAAATATCTGAAACAAGTGCTGGAGACCGATTGTCGAAGGCGCCACATAAAATCTTAAGGAGCAGCATATATATGTATCAAGCCATGGTCTATGTCGGAGCGTTAATCGCCTTAGGAGGATTGTTTCTATTCCTACAGGCGAGCGGTAAATTCATCAAAACACCGTTAAATCGGAATTTAAACTATAAGAAAATTTTATGGACTCATTTAGGATGGATGGCGCTATCATCAGCCGGTCTAGGACTGACGACACTAGGGGCGACGCTGAATTTCCCGACCCCGATCGGCACCGAACCGATCCTGCAGGCGGCCTTCGGTGGCTTCCTGTTCATGTTTTTCATCCAGTGGCTATATGCTTCATGGGCTCTATACAACTATAAAAAAGACCTTGACGAAAAATATCGTCCCGTCGTTTTATATTCGCTAATTTTCACGATTCTTCCAGTTATTGTTTCGCTTTGGGTCATGACGGAAGGTTTAACGCCGATTACGACGTTTCCGCTCCCGAAGGGAATTCCTGCCGCTGATCCGGTTGTGACATTTTATGCACTGTTTATTCTAACAGGCGCCGTATTTGTTTATTATTTAGCCGATTTGCAGCTTCAAGCCGAAGGCTATCGCAAAGGTTATGCCGAAAACGTTTTCTACATCGCGTTTCCCGCCGGTATCCTAGGCGCCCGTATTTGGTACGTGATTGGCCAGTGGGGAACCGAATTTGCCGGACAACCTTGGTGGAAAATATTTGCGATGTGGGAAGGTGGTTTGGCAATTATGGGCGGCGCTCTATTCGGAGCGATCGCCGGCATCCTCTTTATCCTGTTGCGTCGGAAAGATATCACACTGCGTCATGCCGCTGACATCGGCGTTCCCATCATTTTGGTCGCCCAAGGGATTGGAAGATGGGGCAACTTTTTCAATCAGGAAGTGTACGGAGCGATTGCCGATGTCGCCGACTGGTCGTTTTTACCATCTTTCATCAAAGAGCAAATGATTATCGGCGGACAATTCCGGATCCCGTTATTTTTGATCGAAAGCATCATCAACATCACCGGTTACCTCGTCATTCGCTTTGCGATTGGCAAAGGTTTGAAGAAATGGATTGTGCCAGGCGATTTAGCGATGGTTTATCCAATTTGGTACGGCCTGACACGCGTGATTATGGAACCGATGCGCGATCCAACCTACATCATGGACAATCTGTGGTCGTATTATTGGGGCATGATTTTCGCCGGCATTGGCGTGTTGGGCATCATTGCCATGCATTTATTCGATCATTATCAAAAGAAAAATCCGAAAACGCCGACAAAAGCCGCTTAATATATGAAATACGACATCGTCATCTTTGACATGGACGGAACGTTGGTCGACACCGATTTGATGCTGGTGGAATCGATGATGGCGCTTTTTAGAAAGTACCGTCCTGATTATAAAATCAGCCTCTCGACGATTATATATTTTTCAGGTCCGCCGATTGAGGACACGCTGGCGCAATATTTTCCTGAGGTTGATCACGCCACAATCATTCAAGAATTTAAAGACTTATCGCTGCAATACTATCATTTGAGCGCGATGCTATTTCCATACACGGTCGAGGTGCTTGAAACATTGCATCGTCAGGGTATTAAATTGGGAATATTGACCAACAAGCATCATGATCGCACGATTGATACATTAAAGATGTTAAATATCGAGCACTATTTCGATTATATCGTGGCCTATGATGATGTTGAAAAACCAAAACCCGATCCGGAAGGCATGTTTCAGATCATTGAGCATTATAATGTGAGTAAAGATCGCCTGCTATTCGTCGGTGATACGATATACGATTACCAAGTGGCCGTTTCTAGTGGCGTCGACTGCGCGCTAATCGGATGGTCGCCCCGACGGTTTCCCGCCCATGTGCGGCCAGCTCATTGGCTCACCGATTATCGACAACTTGTGGAGGTAGTTATTAATGGAAAAACTAGTGTATGACATCATCATCCTTGGCGCGGGTCCTGCCGGCTTGGCCGCCGCTATTTACGCAAAACGGTCCAACAGTAAAGTCGCAATCATTGAAAAAGGCGCACCTGGTGGCAAACTAAATTTATATACGAAACTTGAAAACTATCCTGGGGTCACCGATCTTAGTGCCCAAGATTTAGGCTATAAGCTTTATGAACAAGTGCTCGGTCTTGGCATTGAAGTTGCCTACGGCGATGTCATATCGGTTAAAAAAGATGGCGATTTATTTAAAATCGAAACTGACGAAGGTTTAATCGAATCAAAAACGGTGATTGTGGCCACCGGCACGAGCGAAAAGAAAATGGGTATTCCTGGCGAAGAACAGTTTGTCGGACGCGGAGTCAGCTACTGTGCGACCTGCGACGGGGCGTTTTTTAAAGGGCAGGACGTCGCCGTCATCGGACATAGTGGCAAAGCCGTCGAGGAATCGATCTTTTTAGCCACGTTAGTGCGTACCGTCTACATTGTTTCTCGCGGCGATAAGCTTATGGCCACTCCCGCGCTGAGCGAACGGTTGAAAGATTATCCAAATATTGTGCATATCAAGAATACGATTCCCTTCCAAATACTAGGTGACAAGACCGTGACTGGCATCAACTTACGAGGTAGCACTGAACAACTATTGCCAGTCAGCGCCGTATTTCCGTTTATCGGCTCGGTGCCAAACACGAGTTTCATTACTTTTGCCGAAACTTTGGACGCGAACGGTTATCTGATTTGTAACGGAAATATGGAAACAAGTGTACCCGGTCTATATGGAGCTGGTGACGTTATCGTCAAAAGCTTGCGACAAATCGTAACGGCGACTAGCGATGGCGCGCTTGCCTCATTCAACGCTAACAAGTTTATTCGTAAACTTGCAGCAGTTTCAAACGAATAGACGCCAGCATTTCATTTAGCGGTCAAATGTAATAGAATATCCTCGAGGATATTCATGGCTACTGTCGTAATTTTAACGGGACTCTCAGGCGCTGGAAAATCAACGGCGCTTTTTGCATTTGAAGAGATGCAATACTATTGTATTGAAAATGTTCCGACGCCGCTGTTTACCCAGTTGTTCACGCTAATCTCTTCAGGCGATGAACGCTACCAAAAAGCTGTCGTTGCCGTTAACCTGTCTGATGCTAAACAAGCGATTGAAAGCGCTCGATTGCTCAAAGGTCTTGACCTCCGGGTTGTCGGCTTGACGGCTACCCACGATGAGCTGTTGTCGCGCTACAAACTGACACGGCACGCGCATCCGCTGCAGACGCAAGGTTCAACGCTTTCACGCGCGATTCGAAAAGAAATCGATTTGTTCAACGAATGCCACGGCGATTTCGATTTGGTGATCGACACGACGACGTTATCGGTGGCCAACTTAAGAGAAAAACTATTCACGACATTTCTTGAAAAAGCCAGTGATTCAATGACGCTTGAGCTAGTGTCGTTTGGTTATAAATACGGCATACCAGCCGATGTCGATTTAGTGATTGACACCAGAATATTACCTAATCCGTTTTGGGTTGAAGAGCTTAAAAAAAAGACGGGTCAAGACGCCGACGTTGTCAGTTATGTGTTTGACAATGACATTGGTCGGGAGTTTTTAAAACATGTCGAAGCTCAAATTCGCTACTATTTGCCGTTTTTCATCAAAGAATCTCGCCCTTTTTACACGATTGGCATCGGTTGTACCGGCGGACAACACCGGTCGGTCGCCGTTACCGAGTATTTAGCCAACATTTTCAAAGGCATCATCAAGACCAACGTCCATCATCGTGACGTTGGCATTGTTACCAAGCACGCGCATGGCTCGTAAGATTACTTCGTTCACCAGTCTTGTGAAAGAGGAAATTATATCCAAACCGTTTTTTGATCAACGCGTGAAAGCGTTGCTGTCCGGTTTTTGTAAAGCCAATGGCCGTTATGTCATTTCCAATCAGGGCAGTCGTTTGGAATTGAAAAGCGAGCACGCGAAAATCGCTAAATATTTGTACATGGCGATTAAGCGTATGTACGGAATCGATCCTCGCTTTGCGTACACGCAACAACCACGGTTCAATAAAGCGACGACATACCATGTTTTGATTGACGATAAAGTTGACGAAATATTGCTAGACCTCAATTTATCATTCACAGGTTCGTATTCACTCAAGGATTTTTTGTCGACAGATGATGAAGCGGCGGGATATTTGGCCGGCATCTTTTTGGCCACCGGCAGCGTCAACGATCCAGAAAGTTCCAACTACCATTTAGAAATGTCAAGCGTCGATGAATTTTTGATGAGTGAAGTGCAACGTTTAATCGGACGACTCAAAAACGTAAAGTTAGAGCCAAAACTGACGAAGCGGCGCCAACAGTATGTTTTGTACATTAAAAAATCTGATCAAATCGCCGATTTCATGATTTTAATTGGCGCGACCGATGCCACGCTTGAGTATGAAACTGTGCGCGTTAATCGTGACTATTCGAACTCGGACAATCGTTGGCAAAACTGCGAATTAGCGAATATGCGCAAAACGCTTGATGCTGCGGAACGCCAGCTTGCCGATATCACCTTTTTGCAATCGATTATCGGACTTGAGCATTTGCCAAGCGAGAAAATGATTGCACTAGCCAAACTTCGGCTTGACGATGATGGGGCATCACTGGGAGAGTTAGCCCAACGAGTGAGCGAAATGGTAGGCAAGCCCGTTTCAAAAAGCAATGTCGCCCATTTATTCCGCTCAATTAACAAACTGGCGGATCGGTACCGGCAGAAATGAACGCCAATTATTCTTTCGGGCGCCGCGTCGCCTATTTAAGACAAAATCGTGGGTGGACCCAGGAAGCGCTCGGTTTCGAATGCGGCATCTCCAAAAACTATATCAGTGATTTAGAAAGTGGTCGGCGCAATCCAACCTTGAAAATCATGTCGCGCTTAGCACTCGCCTTTGACATCGATTTGGCAACTTTGCTTAAAGGCGTCGACATCGAACTGCCACTAGTAAGAAATCGCATGAAGTAAACCGCTTACAAGACGGTAATGGTATAGGTTAAAATACTCAATGTAGTATAATTACTACGGAAATAAAAAAGGAGAATATATTATGGCCATTAAATTAGCTATCAACGGATTTGGACGCATTGGACGTTTGTCGTTCCGCCGTGCCGTGGAAACCGGCGAATTCGAAGTGGTCGCCATCAACGATTTGACCGATGCGGCGACGCTTACCTACCTTTTAAAATATGATACGACCCACCGTCGTTTCGGCGGTGATGATCTCCACGTCTCCGAAGACGGCAAAGGCATCGTTTATAAGGGAAAATTCATTCCCGTCATCGGACAACCCGATCCCAACCTCATCAAATGGTCCGACTATGGCGTTGACATCGTGCTTGAATGCACCGGTCGCTTCAAAGGTAAAGCCGATGCCGCGGTTCACGTTGATGTCGGCGGCGCTAAAGGCGTCATCATCTCGGCTCCCGCCGATGCCGAAACACCAACCATAGTTTATGGCGTCAACGAAAACATCTTAACCAAAGACATGAAAGTTATCTCCGGCGCCAGCTGCACGACAAACTGCTTGGCTCCCGTTGTCAAAGTATTACATGACGAAATTGGCATCGAAGGCGGTTTCATGACCACCGTCCACGCCTACACCAACGATCAAACGACACTTGACCTCGTCAAGAAGGGCGACCTCCGTCGTGGCCGCGCCGCCGCCGCCAACATCGTGCCATCGTCCACTGGTGCTGCCAAGGCGATTCATTTGGTCATCCCAGCGCTGAAAGGCCGGCTCCAAGGTGGCGCCCTACGCGTCCCCGTTATCGACGGCAGCTTAGTCGATTTAAGCCTCAATTTGGCGAAACCGACTTCCGATAAAGAAATCAATGCCTTAATGAAAAAATACGCCAATGGCGCGCTTAAAGATGTGCTGGCCTATACCGAAGACCAAATCGTCAGTTCCGATATCATCGGCGCCGTCGAAGGTTCAATCTTCGATGCCACACAAACTAAAGTATTTGCGACACCTGAAGGCAAACAACTCGTCAAAGTCGTCGCTTGGTACGATAACGAATACAGTTATACTTGCCAATACATCCGTTTGGCGAAAGCCTACGCTGATGTGCTCGGTATCTAATTTTTAATCATAACCTCATAAAAGTGCCCAATTTATTTGGGCCTTTTACTTGTAAAGGAGAAAAAATGAAAACCATCAAAGATTTAGTCGGTCTTAAGGGAAAGCGCGTCGTCGTTCGCGTCGATTTCAACGTTCCGTTAAAAGACGGGGAGATTCGCGACGACAATCGCATCGTGCAAGCGTTGCCAACGATTGTCGATTTAACCAAACAAGGCGCGAAAGTCATTTTGTTATCGCACTTAGGCAAAGTCGATCACAAAGATCCGGCGAAAACAGAATCCGATAAGAAAAAGAATAGTCTTGAAAAAGTTGCCGTTCGTTTAAGTGAATTGCTGAAATCATCAGTATCATTTTGCCCAGATACGCGCGGTGAGATGTTTGATTATTTTACCCAAACGCTTGAAAACGGATCGGTACTTTTGATTCAAAACACCCGTTATGAAAAGGGCGAGGAGAAAAACGATCCACAACTTTCCGCCATTTGGGCGAGCGTCGCCGACGTATTTGTGATGGATGCATTTGGTAGCGCCCACCGCGCTCATGCTTCCACCCATGGGATTCCTTCAATTTTGAAAGCCCAAGGTAAACAAGTGGCGATTGGCTATTTGGTTGAAAAAGAAGTCAATGCCTTGACACGCGTCGTCAAGGTTAAGGAAGAAGATAGACCTTATATCGCCATATTAGGCGGTTTCAAAGTCAGCGATAAAATCAAAGTCATCGACACGCTTGTGAAAAAATGCGACAAAATTTTAATTGGTGGCGCCATGGCTTACACGTTCTCGAAAGCACTTGGTAACGACATCGGCGATTCGCCGTTTGAAGCCGACCAACTCGAATATGCCAAACGCGTCTATCTTGAAGCGGACGGCAAAATCGTTTTACCAAGCGATTGCATCGTGACTGATGGATTTGACGTTTGGACAAAAATCATTACTACCGAAAATAACCAGATTCCGTCAGGTTTCATGGGGATGGACATCGGACCGAAAACAGCGCAACAATACCAAAACGAACTTGCGAAAGCCAAAATGATTTTCTGGAACGGACCAATGGGCGTGTTCGAAAAAGAACCATTCACCAAAGGAACGATTGCCATTTGTGAAGCGGTCGCCAATCTTGGTAAGAAAACGTTCTCGGTGTGTGGCGGCGGCGATTCGGCAGCGGCCATCAAGCAATTTGGTTACATCAGTGCGTTCTCCCACGTATCCACCGGTGGCGGTGCCAGCCTTGAGATGATTGAAAACGACGGGCATCTTCCAGGCATCGATATCATCGAGGACTAGTCATGCGTCAAAAAGTTTTAGTCGGCAACTGGAAGATGAACAAAACGACGGGCGAAACCCGCCAATTTGCTAAAGCCAGTCTGGCCTTTTTACAAAAAGCACGGCAGCATAACGTTTTACTTGGTGTGGCCCCTTCATTTATTAGTTTGGCGACATTGAAGAAAAGTAATCCGGGACTGACCGTATTCGCGCAAAATGTGTATTTCGAAGATAAGGGGGCGTTTACTGGCGAAATCAGCATCCCGATGCTTAATGACGTCAAAGCCGATGGTGCCCTCGTCGGTCATAGCGAACGGCGCGCTTATTTCAAAGAAGACAATATCTTGTGCAACAAGAAAGTTAAGAAGCTGCTGGAAAGTGGCCTAATCGCGCTATATTGCGTCGGCGAAACGCTGGGCGAATATGAAGCGGGGCAAACCAAAGCCATCGTCGGCGAACAAATTCGCGTCGGTCTATCGGGGTTGCCTTCTTTTAAACCCGAACAACTTATTGTCGCATATGAACCGGTATGGAGTATCGGCACGGGCAAAAACGCCTCCAAGGAAATTGCCGCGGACGTGATTGGTTACATTCGCGATTTGCTCGCGGAAATGTTTGGTGAAACGACGGCTGAAGCCATTCATATCTTATACGGCGGTTCCGTTAAGCCAAATAATGTCAAAGAGTACTTATTGGCACCCAATATCGATGGCGCACTCGTCGGCGGTGCCAGCCTTGAGATTGCCAGCTTCGAAGCTTTGCTCGACAATATTATCTGATAACCTTACGCAAGCCGGAGCTTAACTATACTAAGCGACGGCTTTTTAATTTATAATTAAATGTCGATGGAGGAACCACAATGCAATATTACAATTACGATCCCCAACAGCCCGAACTACAAACCGATGCTTTTGCCAAACCGATTACGTTAACGTCGATTTTCGGTTGGATGGCGCTGGCACTTGGCATCACGAGTGCGGTTGCCGTTGGCATGTACTTACTGCTAGGATTTGGCATTTTGCCACCTGAACTTTACATGCCGCTGATGATTGGCTCAATGGTTGGCTATTTCGTCATCTTTTTCATCATAAATTTTCGCGTGATGCGTCAAAGCAATAAATCGGTGTTAACGCCGTTTCTTATTTATGCGGCGATGATGGGCGTCATGCTTTCTTCAATCATGTTATACACCGCGATTGATATTATCATCTTGGCATTTTTGGTATCCGCGGTTTTGTTTGGAGCGATGGCCGCATATGGAGCGATTACCAAACACAATCTGACCGTGATGGGATCAGTCGCTTCGATGGCTTTCATCGGAGCGTTTATTCTATTCCCGATCTTGTGGTTTTTCTACAATGAAACACTATATTGGATAATTACTTTCGTCATGTTTGGCGCCATCATGTTGATTACTGCATATGATACCTGGTTGATTCAAAGACAAATCGGACAAGGCAGTATGACCAAAAACATGGCCATCTACTTTGCGATGCGCTTATACATCAATTTCATTAACATTTTCATCCGCGTTTTAATCTTCCTATCGGCCCGTCGCCGCTAGATGCGTTACAAAACGAAGCAGGTTATCGCCGCGCTTCGTTTTTATTTTGGTAATATGGGAATGAGGTAACAAATATGATAAAACTCGAAAAAAGATTTCAAAAACTAAGCAATGGCGAAACTTTGGCTTACATTGATGTCGGTAGCGGAGCGCAAACCGTCGTCTTGATACACGGTAACATGGCGAGTAGTATCCATTATGCGCCACTAATTGAAAGATTGGACCGCAGCAAGTACCGTGTGGTGGCCATTGATCTACGCGGATTTGGCGATTCTAGTTACGTGCATCGCTTCGATAGTATGATGGAACTCACTAGCGATGTCGTCGAATTGGTCAACATTTTAAAATTACCACCCTTCACCGTCGTTGGATGGTCGGCTGGTGGCGGTGTCGCCATGCTCATCGGGGCCCACTATCCCGAGATGATTACCAAACTTTTCCTGATTAACTCAATGTCTTATAAAGGTATGCCTGTTTTCGTCAAAGATGAGAAGATGCAACCAATTATCGGAAAAGTTTACCCAAACAAAGAAGCATTGGCCAACGACCCTCTTCAAGTCGCTCCGGCGGTGAAAGCATTGACCGATGGCAACATCGCTTTCATGGATTACATCTGGAAACTAGTCATCTACACCGTTAATAAGCCACATGAAGAAGATAATTTGATTTATCTTCAAGAGACAATGAAACAGCGTAATCTCGTCGATTTTGATTGGGCGCTGGTCACCTTTAATATGGGGAGCGGTTCTAACTTCCAGGTTGCCGGTGATGAATCAATTAACAAAATCGAAGCTCCGGTGCGCAGCGTCTGGGGCGCCAAGGATAAAACTGTGTGGGAATACATGGTGCAGGAAACCGTCGGTGCGTTGGGTAAAAAGGCCGAACTAATCGTTTATGAAGAATGCGGCCACTCACCACTGGTCGACGTTCCTGATCGACTCGCCAATGATTTGATGGAATTCATCGATAAATAAGACAAAAGGATGCGATTACGCATCCTTTATTTTTTAAATAAACCCGATTCCAACACTTCGATTAGATGATCAACGATGGCCTCGATTTTTTCATCGCTGGACATATCTTGTTCGAACATAATGACTTGGAGTCCGACGAAGTTGGCGACGCCCATTAAGGCGTAAGAAGCAGTGATATAGTCCGATCGAGCAATTTCACCACGTTGATGGGCTTCGGCTAACCCTTTTGCATAATGGCGTGCGAAGCTTTGATAATAATCGACAAACAATTCCTTATCGACTTGGAGCGACTGCCAGATAATGGTATAAGCTTGCGGATTGTCACGCACATATTTAATGAACGTCTTGATGCCGACGCGTTCTTGTTCTTTACGTGTTTGGATGCCGGCGACGGCAATAGCGATATTAGCACGAATCTGGTGGCTGTACTCGAATAGCAAATGTTTGTATATGGCATATTTGTCGGAGAAATATAAATAGAACGTACCAATGCCGACTTCCGATTTTTTCGCAATGTCAGCGATGGTCGTCAGATGATAGCCTTTTTGATGGAAAAGAGTTTCCGCCCCACGGCAGATTGTATTGAACGTTTGGCGGCCGCGATCGGTCAGCGGCTGAGTGATTCCATTCATGTTATTACCTTTATTATATGATACCAAAACGATGTTTCAATCAAAACCTGAAGAATTGTTCAGGTTTATCTTGACAGCGCTTACACGATTAGCCAAAATAATATCAATGGAACAATTAGTTTTTTCATTTATATGCCATGAGTCTATTAATAACTAACTTAAATATTTGCGTCAAATTATTTATTTAAAGGAGCTAAGTAATGAAAAAAGTCTACATCGTTGCCGCGAAACGGACGGCTGTCGGGTCGTTCCTGGGAACGCTTAAAGGCGTCCATGCCGCTGAACTTGGTGCCCCGCTTGTAAAAAATATCTTAGAATCGACCAAAGTTGATCCTTCAAAAATCGATGAAGTAATCGTCGGTAACATCTTGCCAGCCGGATTGGGACAAAATGTTTCACGACAAGTTTCTATCAAAGGCGGCGTCCCCGTGGAAGTGCCAGCCTATTCCATTAATATGGCGTGTGGAAGCGCTATGAAAGCCATCATGAATGGCACGATTGCCATCAAAGCCGGTTATGCCAATTTGATTTTGGCCGGTGGCGTCGAATCGATGTCACGTGCTCCGATGTTATTGCCAGAAACAGTTCGCGGCGGTATGAAAATGGGCGAAATCAAAGTTAAAGATCACATGATCTATGACGCGCTGACAGATGTATTCAATAACGTGCATATGGGCATAACTGCTGAAAACATCGCCGTCAAACACGCCATTACACGTGAAGAACAAGACGACTTTGCGTTTAAATCGCAGCAAAAGGCGATTGTTGCCGTTGATGCAGGCCGCTTCGACGACGAAGTCGTTCCCCTTGAAATAAAGGTAGGAAAAGAAGTTCTCATCTTTAGCCGCGACGAATATCCTAACCGCACGACGAATCTTGAAAAACTTTCGAAATTACGTCCGGCCTTCAAACCCGAAGGCGGCGTAGTTACCGCCGGTAATGCCAGTGGCATCAATGATGGCGGATCGATGGTTTTGCTTGCCAGTGAAGAAGCAGTTGAACAATATCAACTAAAGCCTTTAGCGGAAATCGTTGGCTTTGGCCAGGGCGGTGTCGAACCGCTTTACATGGGATTAGGTCCCGTTCCAGCGATTCAATCAGCTTTGAAGCAGGCCAACATGAAACTCTCGCAAATGGATCTGATTGAACTTAACGAAGCATTTGCCGCTCAAAGCATCGGTGTCGTTAATGAACTGGCTGCATCGTGCGACTTGACAAAGGAAGAAATTTTAACACGCACAAACGTCAATGGTGGCGCGATTGCCCTTGGCCATGCCGTGGGTAGTTCTGGTGGAAGAATCACCGTCACGCTTATCCATGAAATGATTAAACGCCAAGCGACTTATGGCCTCGCCAGTCTTTGCATCGGCGGAGGCATGGGTACCGCCCTTATTTTGAAACGTATTTAACACAAATATATAAAGGAGCATCACCATGGGAAGACTTGAAGGAAAAATCGCCATTATTACAGGCGGATCGAAAGGACTAGGCGCCGCAATGGCGCAACTATTTGCCAAAGAAGGAGCAAAAGTTATCGCCGCGGATATGGCACCGCTAAGCTATGAGGATGATAACGTCGAATATAAAGAATTAAACGTTACCAATGTCGAAGCGTGCAAAGCGCTTTGTGACTACGCCAAAGAAAAATACGGCAAAATCGATATTTTGGTCAACAATGCCGGTATTACCAAAGACGGCATGACTTACAAAATGACCGATGATATGTGGGATGCCGTCATTGCCGTCAACCTCAAAGGTGTCTTCAATCTAACCCGTTTCGTTGGTCCATTGATGGAAGCCCAAGGAAATGGTTCAATCATTAATATTTCTTCAATCGTTGGCGAATACGGTAACATCGGCCAAATCAATTACTCAGCAACGAAAGCCGGTGTGATTGGTATGACCAAAACATGGGCCAAGGAATTCGCTCGAAAAGGCGCGGCCGTTCGCGTCAATTCCATTGCTCCTGGTTACATCATGACCGACATTTTAAAGACAGTACCTCAAGAACTGCTTGAAAAATTTGCAAAACTGACGATGCTTGGCCGCCTTGGTCAACCCGAAGAAATCGCTAACGCGGCGTTATTTTTAGCATCCGATGAAGCAAGTTATGTCACGGGACACGTCCTCGACGTCAACGGCGGGATGCGTTTATAACCTTTATGAAGCACCACGTTGGCATCGTCGGCACCGGCATCTACATCCCAAAATCCGTCATGACCGCTTCGCAAATCGCGGCGGCCACTAATGGCGTTTGGGCGCCCGAAGCCGTGATCGAAAAACTCGGCATTCGTCAAAAACCGATTCCTGGATTCGAAGACGGAACCCAGGAAATGGGTGCTTTAGCCGCGCTCGATTGCCTTAAAAACACGGGTGTCGACCCGTTGGATATCGATGTGATTTTATGCGTGGGCGAAGAGTGGAAGGAATATCCATTGACGACTTCGGCACTATACATTCAAGACCGGATTGGAGCGACTAACGCTTGGGGTATCGATGTCCAAAACCGCTGTTGCACGACGGTTACCGCCATGAAAATGGCCAAGGATATGCTTTTAGCCGATGATGAAATCGACACGATTATGATTGTCGGTGGTTATCGTAACGGTGACTTCGTCGATTACACCGATAAAAACATGTCGATGATGTATAACCTCGGGGCCGGAGGCGGAGCCATTATCTTGAAAAAAGATTATGGTCGTAATCTGCTATTAGGTTCACATATGATTAGCGATGGTTCGCTAGCGCGGACCGCCGGCGTTGAAATCGGAGGCACGATCAATCCGATTACATGCGCCAATTTACCGGAAGCGTTTAAATCGCTTCGATTAATGGACGCTCAAAAGATGAAAGACCGACTTAATGTCGTATCGATGCCCAATTGGTTTAAATGCATCGATGAGGCGCTTAGAAAATCGGGCTTGCGTCGAAATGATATTAGCTATTTGGCCGTATTGCACATGAAACGTTCCGGTCATGTGGCGATGTTAAACGATTTGGGTTTAACCGAACAACAATCCATATATTTAGAAGACTATGGCCACATCGGCCAAATCGATCAAATCCTTTCGCTCCACCTAGCGCTTGCTAGTGGCAAGGTAAGGGATGGAACTGTCGTCTGTATGGTTGCCGCTGGCATTGGTTATGTATGGGCAGCCAATATTATCAAGTGGGGGCCAATCGCGTGAACTGGTTTGTCATCATTCAAACATTGCTTAGCAGCTTGATGTGGGTGTCGGTATTATCTTTATCGACGTTTGGCATCATGATTATTTTTAAAACTTCAACGACGACTAACTTTGCTCAAGGCATGATTTCATCATTCGGGGCATTCCTTGCAGCCACGCTGTCTTATGATAGCGGCGTTCCCTTAGTCTTGTCGATTCTCATCGGTGTCGTGGCTTCGTTTTTACTTGGAATTTTCATCGATAGCGTCATCATCCGTAATGCCAAACACATAACACCCGTCGGGAAACAAATGATTACGATGGGACTAGCGCTATTGTTAATCGGACTCTTACCATTGACGCTGCAACGGACTCAGCCGAGTCTTAGGACGCTCGTGGATGGCAACGTTACTTTCGAACTGGGAGCCCATACGTATTCAATTACGATCCACTCACTCATCACGTTTGGAATCGCGCTATCGACGATTGTGGGCTTATTCATTGCCTTGAAGTATACAAAATGGGGACTCGCCGTCCGGGCAACTGCCAATAATGAACAAGTCGCCAGTATGATGGGCGTCAATACGAAGCTGATCACCGCCTTTAGTTGGGCGATAGCTGGTGGTCTTGGAGCGCTGGCGGCGACTTTGTATGGACCGACCGTCGGTATGTCAAGCGTCTTATACATGACACCGATTCAAGTCCAGGGCTTCATGGCTGCCATTTTAGGAGGCTTCACGACATTCCACGGACCGATTGTCGGTTCGGTGATTCTCGTTTTTGGCGGCAACTTGCTCGGACTTGGTGGCGAACAAATGGCGCTATACAAAGAATTACTCGTCTATGTGTTGATTCTTGCCGTAATCTTGGTCAAACCATTAGGACTTTTCGGCAAGAAAGTAATTAAAAAGGTATAACGTATGAAATGGGCTCATAGCATGATGAAATTCATCAAATCGAAACCGTTTGTCCACTTCATTTTATTCGGCCTCATCTTGTCGTTGGCACAAGTTTTTGCACTGCCTGGCGTGGGTATCCTCCCGACATCATTCGCGCGCGGACCCGGCTACTTTATGATTGTAGCCATTATCGTGCTTGGATATTATGTGCTGCTCGGGCATGCTGGGTTGGCATCGCTTGGCACAGCCGGATTCGTCGGTCTTGGCACATACATGACTGGATTCTTGCTCTCACGAACGAGCATTCCGCCTTTCATCATATTGATTATTTGTATATTGTTAGGCATCTTGCTGGGCATCGTGGTCGGATTTATCTCACTGCGAATCGAAGGAATGTATTTAGCAATCATTACGCTTGGATTATCAGAGATATTGGTCGTCGTATTTAAAAACTTTACTGCCTTCACCGGTGGCATCTCCGGCCTTAACACCTATGGCATCACGCCTTCGTTTAGCGGTCTATTTGACCTTGGCAGCGGCACAAATTTGCGACCATATGTTTATTTCCTGACCGTAGTTATTTTCGTGATTATCATGATTTTGACCTACAACCTCATTAAGAGTCCGGTCGGACGCGCGATGTTAGCGATGAAAAATAGCGAATCAGCGGCGCAAGCCATGGGCGTCAGCTTACTGAAATATCGGCTCTTGGCATTTGTGGTCACCACCGTTTATTGCATGATTGCCGGATTCCTTTATATGTATTACTACGCATATTCAAATCCGCTGTCTTGGAATTTAAATTTATCACTCAACATTCTTGCAGCGGTCGTCATCGGTGGCACAAGTTCGATTTGGGGTATTCTGCTGGGCGCCTTCATCGTGTTCAGTCTTAACGACATCGTGCTTTCTAACATCGTCTTCTTCCAACAAAATCCCAACACGATCATCCTTATCAATGGCTTACTGATGATTCTTGTCGTGATGTTCTATCCCGGTGGTATTAGCCAACTTATTTTCCAAACGAAACTCAAAATCAAAGCTTGGCAACTGAAACGCCAGCAAAAAGGGAAACCGGAGGCGATTGACCATGCTTGAAAAAATTAAGCAGATGTTAAAAGTTAACGCTTCCAAAACACCACAGCACATTCATGTCGACCTTGACGAAGACATTATTTTGGATCTCAACCATTTATCAATGCGATTTGGCGGACTGATTGCCGTCAACGATTTGTCGATTCAAGTGCGTCGAGGGGAAATCTTTGGTTTGATTGGTCCTAACGGCGCTGGTAAGACAACGGTGTTTAATTGCATCACGCAATTTTACAAACCAACTTCAGGCGACGCATATTTTAGAGGAAAAAACGGTAATACGATTCGCCTTAACGACGTTAAAGTCCACGACGTCATCAAACATGGCATTATCAGGACGTTCCAAAACGTTGAGCTTGTCTGGGAACTGACGGTGCTTCAAAACCTGATGGTTGCTAACACCACCAAATACCACCACATCATTACCAGAAGCTTCCTGCACACTCCAAAAATGTTTCAAGAAAATCAAGCCATCGCTGCAAAAGCTTTAGGAATTCTCGAATCTTTAGGATTGGCGATTTACAAGGACGTATCGCCATATGGTCTTCCCTATGGTATCCGTAAAAAAATCGAATTGGCGCGCACGCTAATGGCTGATCCCGAACTGATTATTCTTGATGAACCAGCGGCCGGACTTAACGATAAGGAAACCGACGAACTAGCGGAAACGATTAAAAAGATTCGCGACGAATACCAGACGACGATATTCCTCGTCGAACACGACATGCCACTTGTCATGGGCATCTCCGATACCGTCGGGGCCATTAACTTCGGGAAACTTATCGCTGTGGGAACGCCCAAACAAATCCAGGAAAACGAAGCCGTGCGTCTGGCCTATTTAGGGAGCGACTAATATGGATGCATTATTGAAATTAGAACAACTAGTCGTCAAATACGGACCGATTACCGCCGTCAAAGGCGTCGATATGACTGTTGCTAAAGGAAACATCGTTGCCATCTTAGGCGCTAATGGTGCCGGAAAATCGACAATTATCAAAACCATCGGCGGCATCAACAAGATTGCCTCTGGAACGATAACGTTCGACGGCGTCTCATTTAAAGGCATGACACCAAATAAAATTGCCGCTTCAGGCATTATCACTTCTCCTGAAGGTCGGCTGCTATTTAAAGATTTGACGGTCGAAGAAAATCTTTACGTCGGCGCCTATACGCTAAAGAGTAGTAAACAAACGATAACCGATGCGTCAGGGAACACAAAGGAAGTACGTCAATCCCGCCATCAACGGCTCAATGCCAACCTTGAAAGAGTTTATGGGTATTTCCCAATCTTGAAAGAACGCAAAAAGCAACGCGCTTCAACGCTATCAGGCGGCGAACAGCAAATGTTGGCCATTGGACGAGCATTGATGGGTTCTCCAAAATTGCTACTTCTTGATGAACCATCACTCGGCTTGGCGCCACTGATTGTCAAAGATATCTTTGCAATCATCAAAGCCGTTGCCACTGAAGGAACAACCATTCTCATAGTCGAGCAAAACGCCTTCCAAACACTCAAAATTGCCGATTATGCATATATAATGGAACTAGGCAAGGTCAAGGCTGAGGGGAAACCCGCGACTTTGCTACAAGATGATTCGCTCATATCCGCCTATCTTGGCGGCCAAATAAAGGAGGAAAAAATATGAGAAAGCTACGCTTGATTGCGTCAACGGTACTCATGGCGGCAGCGCTTGTCGTTAGCAGCTGTACACCGGAAACCGTCGCGCAGGGTGTCACCGACACCACAATTAAAATCGGTAACGCGGCCACCGTCAGTGGTGGATTTGCCGTTGTTGGCATTCCGTTCAACGCAGGTATCAAGACCCGTTTGATGGAAGCCAATGCCGCTCCAATCGACGGCCGCACGATCGAATTCGTCACTTATGATGACGGCGGTCTCGCGAGCCAAGGCGCTCAAATGACCGAAAAATTGGTCGAAGACGACAAGATCTTTGCGCTCGTCGGCCACTTTGGCACCTGGACCGTTGGCCAAACACTGCCCTACATCCGCGACAAAGGCATCCCAATGGTTTATGCCGCGACGGGCATCAACAGCCTATTCTTTGAATCATCACCTGGCAACCCAATTTTCGCCGTCCAGCCGATTTATCGGACTGAAGGCCGCATCATGGTCGCCCGTGTGTTCAAAGAAGCCGATCTATTTGGCACCGTTGCCAAATTAGGCGTCATCTACACGACTGAAGATGCTGGTTACTCGATGCTCGTTGGTATTGAAGAACAAGCAGCGACGATGAATAAAACATCAGCCTTAGTCAAACAAGGTGTTGTGGCCGGAGGCGACTACTCTGCCGCTGTCATCGCAATGAAAGACGCTGGTGTTGATGCCGTTATCGTGGCCACCAACCAAGTCTACTTCCAAGGTATCGTCACCGCGATGGCTGCTAACGCGCTGATTAAACCAGTCGTTACGTCCTACGTTAGCGCCGCTGCTACTTACATTCCCGCGGCTGCCGTCAACCAAGGCATCGATATTTATACCAACGCCTGGGTCGACATTCTCTCCGAAGCCGGCGCCGCTGACTTTGCGACATTCACCGAATCGATTAACGCGGCGATTACCGCCGAAAAAATCAGCGCGCTTGAAGGCGCCTATGCCCTCAACCCAGCCCTTGTCGCCTTTGCGATTGCCGGTTATGTCGCTGCTGACGTGTTTGTGACCGGCCTTGAACGTTTAGCCGCCGATGATAAAGTCGTCAACTGGGAAAACTATATTGATGCGCTGGAATCCGCACCAGTCGAATTCCCATTAGGCGGACCGATCGATTTCACGAATGGCAAACGTCATGGTCTTGATAGCCTCTCGCTATTGCATGCTGAATACGTTGCCGGAGAAACGCCAACCGTGAATCTTGTGTTAGCGAAACCACTCGAAACGCTACCGCAAATCATGGCCAAATAGTCAATCATCTTAACGACACGATGGGGGAGGGTCTCCTCCCCCATTTTCTTTTTAATCACGCGAGGAATCACCTATGGATTATCAAAATAAAATTATTACTGTTCAACAAGCTTTAGCCCTAGTAAAATCCGGAGACGTGATCGTTTCAGGGATGATGGCGGCCGAAGGCCGGCTGTTTCTAAGTCATCTCCACGAAATAGATTCAAAAATCACTAATGTCACGGTGACTAACTGCTTGCCGATTATCGACGCCCAGTTTTTCACTAATCCTGAATACGCTGACCGGTTTTTAACCGATAGTTGGTTTTATTCGGGTTCACTAAGACGAGCAACCGCCCATGGTTCCGTCACCTATATTCCTAACCACCTTAGTCAGGCTGGTACCAGACGCTTAGATGCCGTCAAACCAAACATCTACGTTGGCGCGGCGACGCCTCCTGATAAACATGGTTTCGTGTCTTTATCGCTATCCAACGTCTATGAAAAACGCATGCTTATGGCGGCCGACACCGTCATTTTAGAAATAAATCCAAATATGCCCCGCACGTTTGGGGATTTAGAAGTTCACTTAAGCGACGTCGATTACTTGATTGAAGCCGATTATCCAGTGCCGGAACTTCCCGATGGCGAAATTACCGAAAAAGATCAAATCATCGGTAAGCATATCGCCGATTTGATTAATGATGGCGATTGTTTGCAGCTTGGCATTGGTGGGATCCCTAATGCCGTCGCTAACGCTTTAATTCATAAAAAGGATTTGGGCGTGCATACCGAGATGCTGACGACCGGCTTCATGAAACTATTCAATGCCGGAGCCATCTCCAATAAAAAGAAGAAAACCCATGTTGGCAAGATGGTGTGTTGCTTCGCATTCGGCACCAAAGAACTTTATGATTTCATCGACAATAACTCAGGTGTCTCCATATTGGATGGTAACTATGTTAATGATCCCTACGTTATTTCCCAAAACGATAATCAAGTATCAATCAATTCGACAATTGAAGTCGACGTGACCGGTCAGTGCTGTTCCGAATCAATCGGCTCTCGCCATTTCTCGGGCACTGGCGGTCAATCGGATACGGCCACGGGCGCGCAACGCTCCAAAGGCGGACGATCATTTATTGCCCTATACTCGACAGCTCAAGTTAAAAATCCTCTCACCGGCGAGCGCGAAGAAGTATCGAAAATCGTCGCCACGTTGAAGCCGGGTGCTGCCGTCACCTTGTCGCGTAACGACGTCGATTACATCGTGACCGAATATGGCGCCGTGCGCCTGCGCGGACTCGATTTATTCAGCCGCGTCGAGAAGATGATTTCCATTGCTCATCCCAAATTCCGCGAACAACTTTATGCCGATGCGATTGCCGCGGGTATTTATCACCCACGACACCGGAAGTAGTTATGGCACTATTTGAATTTGAAGGCAAGAAAGTCTATTACGAACGCCATGGTCAAGGGCGCCCATTTTTGTTACTAAACGGTATCATGATGTCGACGCGCTCATGGCTGCCTTTCATCGAAACTCTTTCGCACAATAATGAACTGATCCTTGTTGACATGCTCGACCAAGGCCAGTCCGATAAATTGGTGGGGCAAACTTACACCCAAGCCATTCAAGTGAGAATGCTTGTTGCCCTAATAAAACATTTAGGTCATAACAAGATCTCACTAGCAGGCATCTCCTACGGTGGTGAAATCGCTTTGCAACTAGCAACGGAATATCCCGACCTCATTGAACGTCTTGTGCTATTGAATACCGCAGCTTATACTTCCCCGCAACTACTCGATGTTGGAAGAGCTTGGAACAAAGCGGCGCAAACAGGTGACGGACAAGCGTATTACTACACGACCATCCCCGTCATTTACTCGCCCGCTTACTATGAACGAAAACTCGATTGGATGAAAAAGCGCGAACAGGTGTTGCTGCCAATCTTCTCAAATCGCGACTTTACTGAAGCGATGATTCGCCTGACGATATCAGCCGAATCACACGATGTCCGTGACAAACTACATTTAATCAAGGCGCCGACGCTAATCGTCAGTTCCGACCAAGACTTCCTGACGCCGATTGCCGATCAAAAGTATTTGGCCGCCCATATCGCTAACGCTAGCCACGTCGTAATCCAAAACACCGGCCATGCATCGATGTATGAACAACCCAGCGTCTTTCTCACACTCCTTTTAGGTTTCATCAACCTTAAAGAAACGAACTTCGTATTCTAATAAATTATTATCAAAAAGCGCCCGAAAACATCGTTTCTGGGCCTTTTTCATACCAGATGACTAACCTTTATTTTTATGGTCGAAAAATTTAGTTAAATGTCTTGCACTTAATGCTCGTTTGTGGTTAAATAATCGACAGCGCGGCAAAACCTGCCGTCATCCAGAAGCCGAAAATGTCCCTTGCTATCTATATATTTATATAGATGAGGCACGCGAAAAGAACGATAAAGTTCTTGACAAGGACGGGTGGCAATGGTAACATAGTCAAGCATACGCACAAAGGCTCTGCCTTTTTTTACGAGAGTAACGTATGCAACTGATCTTTGAAAACTAAGCAGAACAATACAAACACAAACGTCAATTTTTTTATTAAAAAAACAAAACCAGATAATAAATGAACTAGGAATATAACTTATTGAGAGTTTGATCCTGGCTCAGGATGAACGCTGGCGGCGTGCCTAATACATGCAAGTCGAGCGAGGGTAGCAATACCCTAGCGGCGAACGGGTGAGTAACACGTAGGTAACCTACCTCCAAGTCTGGGATACCCGAGGGAAACCTCGGCTAATACCGGATACGTCCTTTAGGGGCATCCCCGAAGGATAAAAGCGGCTTCACAGCCGCGCTCGAAGATGGGCCTGCGTCGCATTAGCTAGTTGGTGAGATAACAGCTTACCAAGGCGACGATGCGTAGCCGACCTGAGAGGGTGATCGGCCACAATGGAACTGAGACACGGTCCATACTCCTACGGGAGGCAGCAGTAGGGAGTTTTCGGCAATGGGGGCAACCCTGACCGAGCAACGCCGCGTGAGTGATGAAGGTCTTCGGATTGTAAAGCTCTGTTACAGAGGACGAATGATCAGGCGAGGAAATGCGCCTGGTTTGACGGTACTTTGTCAGAAAGCCACGGCTAACTATGTGCCAGCAGCCGCGGTAATACATAGGTGGCAAGCGTTATCCGGAATTATTGGGCGTAAAGAGTGAGTAGGCGGTCGTTTAAGTCTGAAGTCAAATCCAGTGGCTCAACCACTGTCCGCTTTGGATACTGGACGACTAGAGTACGAGAGAGGTATGTGGAATTCCATGTGTAGCGGTGAAATGCGTAGATATATGGAGGAACACCAGTGGCGAAGGCGACATACTGGCTCGTAACTGACGCTCAGTCACGAAAGCGTGGGTAGCAAATAGGATTAGATACCCTAGTAGTCCACGCTGTAAACTATGAGAGCTAGGTGTTGGGGAAACTCAGTGCCGAAGCTAACGCATTAAGCTCTCCGCCTGGGTAGTACGCTCGCAAGAGTGAAACTTAAAGGAATTGACGGGACCCCGCACAAGCAGTGGAGCATGTGGTTTAATTCGACGCTACGCGAAGAACCTTACCAGGGCTTGACATCTGGCTAAATACCCTAGAAATAGGGGGATAGTCATAGCCAAGACAGGTGGTGCATGGTTGTCGTCAGCTCGTGTCGTGAGATGTTGGGTTAAGT
>DAOSDC010000002.1:0-126583 GCA_035361955.1 Bacilli bacterium | reverse complement strand
CAAAAGGCATAGAAAAAGGGCCGCAAGAAATGCTGTGGTTTCTTAACAGCCCCTTCTTTTTTAGAATTTTGATAGTTTAGACAATGACGCGTGAGCCTTTGTAGTAATCAACCATAATCCATGATCCGGCTGATGCACCCATACCGTGTTTCGCATTGGCGTTAAGCGTTGATGTCGAGAGGCCGCCGATTTCGATGACTTTAACATCATTAACGGAAACGGTAACGAGCGCAAGTTCGTCGACACCAATCACCGAACGGAATTTGAACACGTAATCGGTATCGGGAACGATTGCCAAACTACCATCTGTAATTAAGCCACCCTTTTCAGTATTATCGTGTTGGGCGATAAGCGGGCCACCGGCTTGGTAGATTTGAACGCCTTGCCAACCATCGTTATTATTCTTGGCCGAGAATTGAACATCATAGCAGCCATCATAACAAACGCGCATGCCATAGACGGCCGTATTGTTTGTGGAAGCTCCGTATCGGACTTTGGCTTCGAGTTCAAACTCCGGCATGTTTTTGTCATATCCCGTATACACAAACGTCCAATTGGGAGCCGGCGCCGGTTCTAGTGCGCCATTAATTGTCGATGCATATCCCTGATCAGTAATAATGAAGCCTTCACCCTCTTCAGGAGCGGCAATGGCGGGATCTCCAGCAAATTCCGGATCGAAACCATAATTGAATACTTGTTCTAAAGTTTCGCCTGGTTCTTCTGATGTTGTTTCCGAAGTTGTTTCGGACACACTGGATTCAATTGAAGTTGCTTCTGATGTGGTTACGGTTGACGTGGTTTCGCTCGAGACAACGGTTGAAGTTGTTTGTGATGGTTCCCCTGAGCTTGGTGTCTCGCTCGAAGTCGGCACGGAGCTAGTGCATGCCGCCAAACTGAACAAAGCAGCCATCAAGAACGGAAATAAGAGTTTCTTTTTCATGCTTGCTTACCTTTCTTAGACGTTATGTAAACGCTATCATAATTTTATTATATGCTGTGTGAAAACGTTGTCAATATCTAGCTAATGAAATATTAATTAATCGTATGCTGTTTCAATGGTTCGTAACATATTTATTGATAAGTCCTCAAAAGCCGCCCCAGGCCCATCGGCAAATAACGCAATTGAGTAATTGTTCAAAATAGCTCGGAAACCATCATCAAAAAGTCGTGCGCTCAATGCATATTCATCGTTTACAAACAATTCAATGAAAGCACCTTCTACAATTACTTTAACTTCCATGTTCTCGTAGTCCATATTGTCCGGGAGACGATATGTCGCCCGACTAACGTATCCGGCTTGCCCCGAGGAAGAAGCAATCAAACGTTTGTTTTGTCGATCGATGGACACTGTGGCATATTCAGGGGTGCCATTTTGATTTAATTTGAAACCAGCCATTTTACTGCCATTAGGAATCGTTATCTTCGATTCAATTAGTGTTCTCCGATAAAGATTCGGGAGTCTGCTTTCACCATAATCGGACATTCCCGTCGAAGTATTATTTACTCCATCACCAATATAAGTAATTATATTTGTTCCAGCTCCCCAACTACCACTTATCGTGGAACGATTTCCATCAGATAAACGATACATGCTGCCGCCATTGAGGAGATTTGTAAGATGACTATCAAGTCGCGTTGCTAATGTTCCATCTGGCAATGCGTAAATCTCGCGAGCAACGTTAAGAGCGCCGCCCCAGCCCCCACCATTTGCGTAAGGGGCTATCCAACCAAAGATATAGAAACGATTGCCGATTTGCACAATCTGGGCGGCACAAAGATCTTCTCCATCGAGAAAACGTTCTTGCTTCGAAGACCAATCGACATCATCGATTTTCGTATTTGCATCGCCAGTCCAATAGCTCGGAGCTCCCACTCCATTCGTGCTACGTCCATAAATACTTGCAAAAATATACCAACGATTGCCGATTTTGAACATTTGGGACACTTCTGGCTCATCGCGCTTTGAAGCGCCAGCATTATCAAATCTAAGTAATTCTTGCTCTTCTGTTTCCCAATATTCGGTGGAATCTGATGTCGATGTTTGTAAAGCTAAAGCACAATCGAAATCTTCTCCGCCGTTCTCCCAATACTTATTCGCGTAATAAGCAAGATAAATGATGCGATAACGATTGACGTCCGGGTCAAAGAAAACGTATGGATCGCGACCTCCGGTTGGGTAAGTAACAACGGGCAGGTGTGTCGTATTAAACATCGAATCAACACCCTCTCCCGCTTCCCAAGTAATTAAATCCGTGCTTTTCGATCCGTAAATGTAGTCGCGGCTTGCGCCGTAGTAGGTTCTAAAATAACCGTCTTCTTCGGTGATGCCTAATACATAGTAGTTGGCGTTGGGTGGATTAATCGGATGTGTCGTCACATAAGTTGGCTCATAACTAAGCATGTTCGTCGTCGTGGCTAAATCGATGTTGTATCCCCCGTCTGTTTTCAAATAGAACATGTAAAGTTTGCCATTGTGATAATACGGATGAACATCCCCGATATCGATGTTTCGATTGTTTTCAAACTTTCCCGGGGGGTCATAATGTAGTGGTGTTTCACGAAGGTAATCGTATTGGATTGTCGGATTCCAATTGACAACACCGGAGCCCGTGACGATAAACATGATGCGATCACCGGCTGAGACGACCGCTGTTAGTTCGTGGTAATGGCCAATTATATCTCCGGCCTGAATTGCTTTGGTGGCACCCTCGCTAGGGAAAATAATTGTTGAATTGTGCAATATTTGAATTTGCGCTTCGTTTTGGAGCTTGTCGGTAAGGTGAGCGCGTCCGGATATTTTAATCGTTCCGTCACCACTTGGAAAGACTGTGAACAATCTGGCAACCGCTCCTGTTTGAGCCTTCATCAGTGGCCCGTCGATAAAATTAGATGTGGTTTCAAAACGCCCGAGCGTCCCACTATAATTCAAATCGGCCCATCCTTGTGCGTTGGGGTTGTGTTGATAAGACCAACCATTATATCCTTGAGCGTCGTTTCCTTGATAACCATAACTGGCCTTGTGAACGTCTTTAGCGCTCCTTTGTGGATATTTGGCGACATATTCCGTTGTATAAATAGTGTCGTATGGCGTATCTGATTCAGATGAGCTCGGTTGCGACGAGGCTTCGCTAGATGTAGCGCTTGAACCGGAAGAGCCATCTAAAATCGACGATCCCGATAATTGACAACTCGATAAAAGCGTTAATAGAAAGAGGCTTGCGAGTCCCTTAATTTTCATTTATTTGGTTTCCCCCTTTTTAAATAAAATAATTCCGGTTGCGATGGCGACAATCGCATTGATAGCAACAGTAATGAGGCTTATAAAAAACTCCGCGCTATTGGGAATCGTGAAAAATACCATAAAACCGGCTAGTAATCCGAGAATAATTGAAAATCGAAACATCCAGCCTACTGTGGTTTTACCCAAATCGGTATCTCCTTTTCATAATGGCATCGAATTTGTGCATTTCCGCTTTTAACAACCGGAACCTGCTCATGCTGACATTTTTCTCGCGCATATGGGCAACGTTCAAAAAACGAGCACCCAGTCGTTCTATTTTCAATACTGGCGATGTTCATTCCTTTGATTGGTATGTCTTTCTGACGAGCGGCCACAATTGGATCTGGAATCGGCACGGCAGAGAGTAGCGCTTGTGTGTACGGGTGGCGCGGGTTGGTTAATATATCATTAATATTGCCAACTTCCACAATTTCTCCCAAATACATTACGGCAATCCGCTGATCATTAGCGATATATTTGGCGGTCGCTAAATCGTGAGTTATGTAAATAAATGCGATATTCAATTTTTTATTTAATTCACTCATTAAATTCAAAATCGATAATCTCAAAGAAACATCAATCATCGAAACCGGTTCATCAGCGACGATTAATTTGGGATTTAAAGAAAGGGCGCGCGCCATCAACACTCTCTGCCTTTGTCCCCCGCTTAGTTGATGTGGGTATTTGACAAGAAATTGTTCGGGAGGATTCAGTCCGACAAACGTCATCAATTCATCAATGCGTCGATCAACTTCATCGTTTTTCATTTTTCGATGATGCCGAATGATTGGCGCACGTAGCGATTGATAAATAGTGCGTACCGGATTCAATGCCGCGTAACTATCTTGCTGAATGAATTGCACGCTTTGACGAAAATTCGCAAAATCCGCGTTTAAAAAACCATAGATGGGTTTGCCTTCAAATAGCACCTCGCCTTTTGTTGGTTTAAGCAAGCCCGTTACTATTCGACCCAAGGTTGTTTTGCCACAGCCCGATTCTCCAACAACGGCAATGATTTCTCCTGGCCGCACGAAAAAATCAACGTTTTTTAAAACATGAAATCTTCGCTCGCGAAACAGACCGACGCGTTTTGAGAAAACGACGTGGAGTTTCTTCAGTTCGATGATTTCGTTCATGCTTTTGTTTCCTCTTTGTCGTAAAGGTGACAACTTACCAAGTGATTGTTAAGCTCGATTAATTTTGGTTTCAATAATGGGCATTTTGAGAATGCTTGCGGGCATCGTGGATGGAATGGGCATCCAGATGGCAATGCCAATAAATCGGGTGGTACGCCTTCAATTGGCTTTAAGGAAGAATTGTCGGCAATGATTGATGGAGTGGCGCTAATAAGTCCGTTAGTATATGGATGCAGGCGCTTGCCAAAAACCGATTTGGTGTCCGCGTATTCGACAAGCTTTCCCGCGTACATGACACCCACAAAATCGGCGAATTTAGCCACGACGCCCATGTCGTGCGTTAACAGAATCATGGTAACGCCCATATCGCGATTAATATTTTTTAGAATTTTAAAAATGCTATCTTGGGTGATAACATCAAGCGCGGTCGTCGGTTCGTCGAGAATGATAATTTTCGGGTTAAGCAGAAGACTAAAGGCAATCATCACCCTTTGTTTCATCCCCCCGCTTAATTCATGGGGATACATCGGCATGATTCTATCAACATCAAGATTGACGATTTCCAATACCTCTTTAGCGCGTCTTAATACTTTTTCTTTAAGCTCTCCTTTTTGGATATTGCCTGTTGCATGTACCATCATCGTTTCATAGAATTGCTCATAAATCGTCATCACCGGATTAAGAGAACTTTGGGCTCCTTGAAATACCATCGAGCACTCTTGCCAACGATAATGGTTTAATTGCTTTGGTTTCAAGTTGTTGATTTTGGTTTCAAATCCTTGTGCGTTTTGGAAATACAGCACGTCACCCGAGATGATTCTTCCTGGAGAGGAAATAACTTCTAATATTGCGGATGCTAGCGTTGTTTTTCCAGAACCTGACTCACCGACAATCGCCGTGATTGAGCCACGTTTGAATGCCATCGTAACATCATCGATGGCTCGAATTGAATATCTTTTTAATTCATATTCGATGACTAGATTTTTGATTAACAAAATGTCGTCGTTCATTTATGCTTTCCTCAGCCGCGGATTAAGCGCTTCATCGAGTCCACTCGAAAGCAAGATGATTCCGAATTGGAAAGAAAAGATGCAGGCAATCGGCGCCAACAACCAAATACGAGCCGCTGGGATAAATAGCGCGCCAAAGTCTTTGGCAGTAATCAAAATTGCGCCCCAGTTAGTCGGTTCAAACGCCGCCAATCCTAAAAACATGATGCCGACGCTTCCGGTAATGGCATTTTTCATAACCAATATGAAATTGATTAAGATATAGGACCCAACATTCGGCATCAGTTCTTTAAAAATAATATGAATCGTGCTCATATCCATGACTTTGCATATTTGAATGAAATCGCGTTCTCGTAGGGAAATTATTTGTGATCGTATCGCCCTTGTTAGTCCCGCCCAGTTAAAAATACTTAAAATAAGCGCGAACGACAAAGGATCATTGACCGTAAATAAGGCCGCTAATATTAAGAAAACCGGGAGACTTGGGATTGTAAGAAATACGTTGACGATTAACATTATCAAGCGATCTACGAATCCGCCGACTAACCCAGAGACTAATCCCAGTGTCACTCCGATCGATATTGTGATCGTCGCCGTCAAAACGGCAACAAGTAATACGTCATTGGTTCCGGCTATTAGTTGTCGGAACACGTCGCGCCCCAGACCATCTGTTCCAAGTGGATGTTGCCACGAAGGTTTCGCCAAGTAATTGGCGTAATCGATTTCCGGAGAATACGGGAAAATCAATGGTCCAAATATTGCGACAACGACAAAGAAAACCATGATTCCTAATCCGACAATAGCCTTTTTATTATGCAAAAAGGCACTAATAAACGGATTGTTAGCCGACCATTGCCGGAAGGTCATGCGCCGTTTCATTAAGCATCCCTCCGAACCCGCGGATCAACCAATGAGTAAATAGAATCAGCGATTAAATTAACAAAAATGACGACGCTACTAATAAAGAAAAGAATCCCTTGAATCATTGGGTAATCCAATCGCCCAATATAACTTGCAAACTGCTGACCGATCCCCGGATAATTGAAAATTGTCTCCATCAAAGTGGAGCCACCAAACAAATAAGCAAATGATATCGCCAAAGAGGTAATCAGTGGTAGCATGGCGTTTTTCTTAAGATACTTTTTGACAATAATCCGGTCGGGAATGCCTCTTGCTTTTGCGGCATTAATATAATCTTCTCCTAAAACGCCAACAGCGCTCCCCTTCATCATCAAAGCCCAGTTGCCAACTTGAGTAAATACAAGGGCGAGAATTGGTAGTGCGGCATGATATAAAACACTCCCGATAAACGGCAAATTAATGCCCGGATCAGTCATGATGTCGTAGTTGCCATTTGTAGGAAAAATGGGGTAAGTATAGGCGAAAACATAAAGGAGTAAGAGCCCGAATAAATAATCGGGTATTGAATTCGACACAACGATGTAACTTGAAACGGCGATTTCCTCTGCGCCTTTACGACGCCAAGCAAGTCTCGTTCCCAACCACGTTCCGATGAGAAAACTAAGTATTAAAGCAATCGAGGCCACGAAAAGCGTCCAAGGCAATGTTTGTCTGATAACACGCACGACCGTCACATCAAGAACGTACATCGACGAACCAAGATTGCCTCGTAGCAAACCGCCAAGATACTCAAAAAATTGAACAAAGATGTTGGCTTCCGGATCGTAGTTAAGAATTTGGACAGCCAAACGCATCGCTTCTTCGATGGTAATACCACGTTGAATTGCTAATTCTTGAGCATAAGACAAAATCACGTCGCCAGGGATATTTCTAACAAGGAAGAACGAAATGATTGTGGTGAAGAAAAGTGTCACCAACGCCAAACCCAATCGTTGCCACATATAGCGGTAGCGATATCCTATTTCGCGTAGGATGGCCCAAAAACGTGTGAAGACCTTTCCGATTTTTTTCATGCTTTCATAGTTATTTCTTGTAATTATCAATCATCTAAACGCGCCGGATATAAGTCGCCAGAGATAAATGGAACGGCATAGGCAAAGTGGAAATTCAACCGCGCGACGGCATAGAAATTATCAGGGTCATCTTCAAAGTTTGGCACATAAGTGACGTTGCGTGATGTTTCCAAATAATCTTGAAGTGGAACACCGCCGAGTTTGCCGATATTGATGAAACTCCCTGTCACATTTTGATAAAACTGGATGCCATAATTTTTCTTGGACACACCGAGTACGAGGTCGTTGACAACTTCCGTTAAATCATCGTCATTTAGATAATACATCCCATCCAAAACATCGATGACGCGGAATGTTCCACTTCCGTCAGCTTTATCAAGCGTAAGGTCAAATCCGTTGGTCTCAATAACCGTTGTCGAAGGATCATCTTCAGTAAATCTTGGCAAATGTAGTACTTTCGCCGTGATATCTTTATACGCATATATAAATGATCCGGTTGGGAATGAAAAGCTCATATTTAAATCGGTCCAACATATGCTTAATTCGTGTGCCCACGCATCTGAAGAGGCGGTCCCAAACCAAGAGTTAAAATCAGCACCCTTCTTCAAAATCGCTTCAATACCAAACGAAGTTAATGCCGCTTGGACGGCGACAGCCGCTCCACTCATGCCGGGGTGTGATCCGTCGTAATGAATATTGAGTTTGACTTTGGTTCCGCCGTTATACCACCAACCATCAGCTTTGTTCCATCCGGCTTCAACTAAAAGGTTGGCCGCTGTTTGTTCATCGTGAGTAAAGGTTTCGATTTCGGCGTATTTATCGGGACTCATGTATTTTTGAGCCTCCGAAGGAGCCATCGTCATCAATGGGCGCCAAGACGTTATGGCATACGGGTTTCCAGCATTTTTGACTTCTTCTCGATCAAAAATGTATTGGAAAGCTTCCCGAACTTTGTCGGTCCATATCGGTTGTGCAACGCCGTTGACTTGCATTTTTTTAGCAAGGTTGAACACGACGCCGATAGCGCCTGGGTCAAACATCTTATAATGAGCCATTTTCGGATTGTTAAGTAGTATTTGGTTCATGGTAGCTTCTGGAGCCAAGCCATCTTGGTAATCGATTGCTCCCGATGAAAGCATGTTATATTTTTGGTTAAGATCGTTCATGCTGTTTGTTGCTTTAATGAAGTCGAACTTAATGCTATCGGCAGCCCAATAATCTTCGTTTTTGACAAGCAGCATCTCCGTCTCGGTCTTTCTGCTTAATTTAAAAGGACCGGTTCCGACAAACCAGTCGGGGTTGTAATTTTTAAACGCCGTATAATTGGCCATATAGTCATTGATATTACTTTGGGAAGCAATTCGTCCAAATGGCGCCCAGCCCGTATAACCAGAAGGCGCTTGTGGTGAACTGGTTAAAATTCGGTTGGCTTCATCGACGAACGTTTTGAATTCATCGTACTGGACAGCACCAGCACGGTCGACAGCCAATAACAACGTTTTGACACGTTCATTAGGTTCCATCTGTGGTTTCCAGTTAATCAAAACGGTCTTATCATCGATTTTTTCAAGACTCGTCATATAATTTGTGACTTGTCCCTGATTCACAATGTAGTAAGCGATCATGTCGTCGGCAACATAATCGCTGCCATCATGCCAGGTCGCATCTTCTCGAAGCGTAACTGTACTTGTAGAATTCGAATGATGTTCGACGCTTTCGGCCAAAATATAATACACTTCATCCGTCGAGCGAACATATTGAATCAAAGATTCGACTGAAAACCATGCTAGTGGCCCGACATTCGTTCCGGCATTAAGATGATTTTTCATGCCGACTTTATCCCAGTTATGCAAAATATTGAATGTGCGCTCTTCTTCGCTTAAAACGATTGGTCCTTCTGACGATGCCAATGATGTAGATCCGCATCCAGTCACAAGAATGGTGGCAAAGGCCGCGATAAATGGTAGAATCGATTGATTTTTTTGTCTTTTCATATTGTGTTCCTCCTTGTTTGATGATGAATTGTTAAAATTGTGATAGCGTTTACACATCAATACGATAACATAGGCTTAATATGCTGACAACTGCTTTCTTTCATGGCGATTCTCCTTTTTTGACTCTAAAATAATGGAAGTATGTGTCGATAAATTTGTCGGAACTTTTGGTAACTAGATGAATACGTCTGGTGGTTAATTTCATTTGGATAAACGATTGATTTGATTTTGATGTGGTTGGAAACGACGTTATCCAAATCTGTGAATATTCCTACTCCCAAACCCGCCAAAATCGCACATCCAAGCGTTCCCGTATCCGTAACATTTGTCCGGACCATCGGAAGATTAAAAATATCGGCAAGCATTTGTACCCAAAAATCGCTTCGAGCACCACCGCCGGCAACGATTAAATGATTAACTTGAAGCCCATTACGCTCCATGGTCTCAAAGCATTCTAATAACGAAAACGAAATCCCCTCTAATACTGATCGAGTCATGTGTTGTTTGTTGTGAAACGATGATAATCCAAAAAAGACGCCACGGGCGCGCGGATTTAAATGTGGACTTCTTTCGCCGTTAAGATAGGGTAAAAAAACAACGCCGTCGCTACCGATAGGAACAGATGATGCCTGTTGCGCTAAAAGATCATACACATCAATATTTCTTCGTCTGGATTCATCAATCTCAACGCTACAAAAATTATCTTTGAACCATTTTAATGATGCGCCTGCCCCTTGGGTGACGCTCATCACGTGCCAGAGTTGAGGTAGCGCATGGCAAAATGTATGATAGCGACCCTCTTGTTCTATTATTGGTCGTTTTGTCGTGGCAAAAAGAACACCGCTTGAGCCAATTGTCAAAGAAATAGCTCCTTCGGAAACGATGCCGTTTCCAATAGCCGAGGCCGCCTGGTCGCCAGCCCCAGCAACAATTGGGGTTCCCTTCGCAATCCCCGTTTGTCGAAATCCCGCTTCGTCTACAACACAACAAATTTCTGATCCTTCATATAATTTTGGTAATTGATCTTCACGAATATTCAATGCCGATAGCATGTCTGGGCTCCAACGTCTGTTTGCAATATCAAGTAATTGCATCCCGCTAGCATCATTCATATCAGTCGCGAAAACACCGCTTAATTTATATCGTATATAGTCCTTTGGCAAAAGAATGTGGGCGCATTGCGCGAAAATATCGGGTTCGTGTTTGGCGACCCAGCGAATTTTTGATGCTGTGAATCCTGGTAATGCCGGATTGGCAGTAATGTCGATAAGGCGATTTTTCCCAATCATTTCAGTAATCTCGCCACATTCGGTATCAGATCTTTGATCACACCAAATAATGCTCGGTCGTAGCGGTTTTCCAGCGCTATCGAGCATGACTAGTCCATGCATTTGACCAGTAATGCCAATTGATTTAATTAGTGTTAAGTCTTGTTTTTGAGCTAGTTCATTAATTGCATCTTTTGTTGCTAACCACCAAGTGTCAGGATGCTGTTGCGACCAACCTGGAAATGGAGTGTCGATGTCATACCCGCGCGTGCTAGTGTCAATTAGATTTAGTTCAAAATCATACAATGATGCTTTTGTAGCACTTGTTCCAACATCAATGCCGATCAAATATCCTTTTTTCATAATGACGAAATGCTGCTTTCTAGCACTGCGTTTGTGACCACGCTACTGAACAATAGCTTATCCCCAGCAAGCGGACGACTCATCCTTGCGTGTATTGTGGCGCAGCCATTAACATTGACTTCGATAATATCATCATAAATGAGCGCATCAACTGTTATCAAACCGATGAAATTGCTTTTTGGCAGCGTCAGTGAGGCGTGTTCAATATGAAATGGTGTCGAAGCTACGAAAACCCGACGATTGAACCTATCAACAACAATATGTTGATCGTCATCTTTGCCATTGGCGAACGTCATTGTAAAACGATCTCCCGGAATAATAAATTGCGTGTGCAAGTGCTTTAGATTGATGCTGTCAATGTTGTCTATAGGGGTAGTAGCAAATCGGTTTTGTTGCCGATTTTTCGCAAAGCAAGTGTATAGTTTTCCTGTTTTCGATGCTTTAACTCGAAGTGGTGAATTAAGTGTGCCGCCCCACCGATAACCGAGGGCTTCTTGCGAGATCCAACCAAATAATAACGTTTGTTTGCCTTTTCGAAACAATTGGGCGGCGCACAAATCCTCACTCGTCAATTCGTGGCGAGGCAGACTTGACCAATCGACTTCAAAAGGGGTTTTATCCAGTTCGCCAATCCAATAAGACATGCCCCCAACATGATGCGCTGTTTTTCGGGCGAGACTTGCGAAAAGGTACCAACGACGCCCTATTTTATATAGCTGTGGACACTCAGGTTCACCATCATTCCATGTGTCTCCGTTATAAAAATTGACGATTCTTTTAGTTTGTTCCGCCCATTTATCGAGCGAATCTCCCAGCGTACGGCGCAAAATAATATCGCAATCATTGTTTTGATGAGGATAACTTAGTGCAACTAAATAGAAGCATTTTTCGCTTGAATCGTGAAGGACATAGGGGTCGCGTTCTCCACGATTCGATATGTCACGATCGACCTCAATATCAAATTCGACCGATGGTTGCCAAGTGATGCCATCTTCGCTTTTTGAACAAACATGCGTAAACTGTTGACCAAACCAAGTGTAGTAAATTCCTTCGTGTTTTAGTGGCGCAACCACGAAATATGGGGCGCGGGGCGTGCCGGCAAACGTCATTGGCACATCGACGAAATCTTTCATGTTTTTTGATGTGGATAACCGCGATGAAAAGCTACCGTCAGTCGCTAGATAGAAAAGAAACAATTGCCTTTTTTCAGTATCGAAAAATGGATGAACATCTCCAAGAACCTTGTTACGTCTTTTCCAGGCATCACCAACATTTGTCATATTAATCACTCGTAGTTATTTTAATGTTGGAAAAAGTCGTTTTTCCATCAATTGAAAACAATGCTGGTGGTTGTCCTTCGTTTTGATACATGCGCGAACTCAATGCGATGTTATTATCGACATAGGCCACACAAACATCGCCTTCTACGATGATATCGATATGATATTTTCGTCGGGGGACAACCTTAAGGTGACGCGAGACTCCTTGGAAATTTTCAAGATGCCACGGACTATTAGGGAAACGATCAAATGCGAATCGTTGTCTTGAAGCGTCAAGTATATAGACATAGCCCTCGTCTTTGGAGTGATTACGGCGTAACGAAATGCCGGTTCGATTAGTGTGATTGCTCATATTTATATCAAAAGAAATCATGTACGTTTCTGGTAGAGTAATATCAATCGGCATAAATTTACATATGCCAGTCGCATCTACATCGATGTTATCTGAGAAATATAGCATTTTCTTTGAAAGATGTTTCTTGATTGTCTCAAGCGGTCGCTCGCCAAGCTCGCCATTTTTTCTTTGGAATATTTCATGAGCGACAAGATTGCCTCCCCACTGCCAAGATCCAGCGTCATTGTGATTGGATTTTGTGGGAACCCATCCAAATAAGACCCGGATATTTCCATCAGTTGCCGATTTCGCAGCATAATAAGATCTTCCATCAAATTGGTCGTCTTTGGGAGCATACCAAGGACCGGAAAGGTGCTTTGCCATGCGATATCGCGTCATTCGTTTATCGGAAAATTCAGAATAAATTAAATACCACCATTTCCCGATTTTAAAAAGATCAGGGCATTCGTGGGTGTAGTGGTAATGTGGATCCCACAGAGGTTTAGTTACCGTCCACGTTTTCAAATCGGTCGATGTGCAAACAGCAGTACATCCTCTTCGAACACTACCGCCATTCTTTTTGCGAGCGGCCAATAACATCCAATACTCCCGTTTTTCATCGTTAAAGAAAACGAATGGATCCCGCCAATCATTCATTTCATATTGCGATTCGGGAGCAAAAAACGTATCTTCAGGTACTTTTTTCCAATTAATCAGGTTGTCGCTAACGGCATGCATAACGGCTTGTTCGGGCTTATTTTTTGGCCGCATGTGTGGATTGTGGCCAGTATAGAAAATGTGATATTTTCCAGTGGCTTTAATGACACAACCAGTGAAAACATACAAATCTTGCTCATCAATCGTCCCACGCGGGATTGCTTCTCCAAGTGTTTTATAATCAACGAAATTTGTCGTTTCAAGTTGATACCATGGCGTTCCTTCGCCATGATTGGCCGCGTCTCGATAGTCATGAAGATAAAATAAGCGGAAAGCCCCGTTCTCAAAGAAAGGAATTATGTCTGCTGTGGCTCCAGTTGCAGCCTTATAAAAGATTCGGTTTTTCATGAAAATCTCCAAAATGTAAACGATTTCATATTATAATTTTAAGTGTTGTGTGCTATGTTGTCAACTATTGGCTGACAGCCTTGAAGACCGCAATATCACACTAGTCAACACTGGTTAATTTTTTACGGGAGGCCATCATTATGCGGAGCGCTAGTAAATATAATATTCATCACCAGCATCCTGACGGTCGCAAGGTTGGCGATGTGATGCCTTTTTATTATAATGGCGTCTATCACGTTTTCTATTTACTTAATGGCAGCGGCCACGAAGACATTAATCACGAACACGCAATTTCAACCGACTTGCTACACTGGACAACTTTGAATCCTAGTATTAGGCACGAAGACAATTGTGCTTTCACCGGGTGTTATATTCAAGCTCCGGACGGGGTATTCCACTGTTTTTTTACGCGATGGAATCCCGATAATACAACTGGTCGCGAGAAGCTCGGTCATGCCGTCTCCAGCGATTTGATCACATGGAGAAAAAATGATTGGAGTTTGCTGCCCGATGGTCGCCTCTATTCGGATGCTCGATATCGCGATTTTCGTGATCCTTGCATATTTTATGAAGAAAGCGATCAGTACTATCACATGCTTCTTTTAGCTAATTCAAAACAAAAAGAAAACGATGAAACTAGTTGGGATGAAAATTGGGTCCAAGGCCACTATCGTTCAAAAAATCTAATTGATTGGGAACCATTGCCTGCAATCACTGGCAATTTCGCTGACGAATGTCCAGACTATATTTTCCGCGAAGGTCGTCACTATATTCATGGGTGTCATCGATACGCCATTTCCAATCAGCAATGGGGCCCCTATCTTTCACAAGATGATTTCATACTTGATCAAGGTCTTCGAGCCGCAAAAACTTGTCGCACATCCGATCGTCTCTTGTGGTTCGGTGGTTTTATTGGGGGCTCTTTTACTTTGCCGCGAGAAATTGTTTTTTTGCCTTCTGGACGCTTGGGTTTGCGCATGGCTATTGAAATGTATGAGGCTTCGAATCGCCTGATCTCGAAATCTAATCGACGAATTAATGATATTCAAATATGTCGTGATTTTGCCTATAGAATCGAGATTGTTTTCTCAAACGATGACTGCGTCACGATTGATTTTTCGTGTTTTAGATTTGAACTTGACAAGGATGTTTTGACTTTTATCAATCAATCGATCGTTAAAACACTAGATGCTAATGTCACATTCGATGCTTCGACAAACAAGATCGATATCATCATTGATGCCGATTTAGTGGAGCTGTATTGGGCGGAAAAAGGTGCGTTTACTTATTGCTCGGCAATCGACATCGAAAATTTATCAATTTTCACCAATAAAGAAATGCAAGTGTCAGTCTATTGCTTTTTGTGAAAGCGCATGTTTATGGAAGATTTTTCTGTTGCCTAATGACCAAAGCCTGATATGGTGTAATCCACTCGATTTCACCGGTTATCGAAAACAGATCAGCGCTTGATGCCATGACACTTATAACTAGAATCTGTCCTTCTAACTCAGTAATTTGTCGATTATCAAACTTGAATTGATGATCCGTTTCATCCCCGGAAAAAGCGCGGCATTCATCAAATGAGAAACCATTAATCAGTTGGTTGTCATCGTTTCCTATTTGGATTTTGACCTCTCCTTGCAAAGCGTTAATGTTAAAGTGAAGCGGTCCACCGTGATAGACGAATTGCCGTGTAATAATAAGGCCGCCTTCTTTAGAAAAACGAAGACTGACAAATCCGTCTTTTCTCCATTCATATATCGCGATTCCGCCTTTACCCGGGGTAACGCGCCCGTGTTCTTCGCTAGTAACAGAAGCATATGTTCTAATTGAACTATCGTTAATATGGATACAGGTTGGGTAGATGCATGGAAAATTAAAGTTTTCAATGATCGATTTTCTTTCACCGCGTAGAAAATGACTTCCATCTGTAGAATAAACCAGTTGCGGTATTACGGGGCCTCCATCAAATTTATGGCCGGGCAGGCCAGAAACCCGTTTGCCATCCTTTACTAAATAGTTGGGTGTTTCATATGTCATTAACAAACCCATCATATAGTCTGCGTACCTAAATGCTGAAAGACCATAAAAATCCGTCAATGAGGCATCAAGCGCATCACTTTGAAGAATCAATTCTGGTGGTGTGAAACATCGAAAATCGCTCGTTCGCGATGCTGCTATTCTCCTATCGGCGTGACGTGGTCTTCGATAAATTAAGTATCCGCCATGGTAATCTTGTACCACCGAAATCGGATAATCGGGCGCATCACTCCCTTGGTGCCAATAAATGTCGGGATCAATTTGATAACTTAAGCCGTCAATCGAAGTAAACACGTAAGCTTTAAAGTCAAACTTGTCCCCTCGATATATACAAAGCGCTAAATATCTACGTTCTCCCGGCAGGTCGGCCAAATAGAAAAACTGCCCTTCTGAAAATGTGTATTCCTCAATTTGATAGGGCAAAACTTGATTAGAAAGCAAGCGTTTGCCACTAATGGCATACTGATGCATGTCAAGCGGTTTAAAATGTAATCCGTCTTCGCTATACGCTGCTAATGCCAAAGCGTTGGAAATCACGGTTCTGTTAATACTCCAGCCCTGATACAGCATGATTGTCTTGTTCATAATTAGATGGAAAAACACAAATGGATAACCCCAAGACAAATTTACTAACTCAGTCGCTGGGTCAACATAGAGTTCTGGCTGAATTTGTTTTGCTTGATGCGTTACGCGCTTGACGTTTTCTCTAACGTTTAAATGTCGATCGTCGAGAAACAAACTAATATTATTCATCATTGATCACTTTCATTGGTTGTTATCGATTCCAACCTATTACATCATATAACGGCATACACTTTCATTTTTGCTGCTAAAAAGGCAACCTCACAGCATCAACTATTTTGGTGTGTGTGACATTTGGTTCATCGATGTCTTTAATGCCACAAGATTTCAAATATTCATATGTGGAATCAAAGTATTTATTCACACCATAGCTGTCTGGATAATCATTGGCTTTAGGAATATAAATGATTAATCCCTTTCTTGCTCTAGTTAAAAGAACGCGATAAGCATTCAAAATATGTTTCTTTTGGACATTGCTACTTTCGATAAATCTTTTGGAAGTGAGCATTTTTTGTTGATGCCATGCTCCGTTTGAATAATACATATCCATATCCCATCCGATTAAGGACCAATCAATTTCTAAACCTTGAATATTAAACTCTGAAGCCGCAAAGATTAAAGAATTAGAAGAATCTCTTCCAGCTTCATCGAGCATCCAATTGGCAAAATGCCAATTATCAATATTATCGAAGCGGTGGCTATATCTACCTAATAATTTGCTATTGCTACTGCAAAGTTTCCCGTATCTCTCTTTTCTAGATGAGTTACTAGAAACAAATTGCTCGGCCCGTCTTAGATCTCGTGTGATACAAATGGGGTAGTTATCAAATTTCGCCAAAGCCTTTCTGGCTTTCAGTGGATCATTATGTAATAAAGCTTCTGTAAATTCAGAAAGATTCTTCGCCCTCGGGGTTCTGATACATGTTCTTAAATATAAACCAGAATTTTCTTTTACTCTTGGGCAATTCAGCAACGAATCGGCATATTCGGATAAATTATCCGCACTTTGATTAAAGATTTCTTTGGATAATCGAATCTCCCATTCTTTATGCTTTTCTAATAAGGACTTAAACCATACACCAAGTCCGTCTTCACCTGTGTGAATATCTTGTCCTAAACCCACAAGGGCAACAATGACTCCCCAATCTTTTCCGTTTAATGTACTTAATAGTAGATCTGCCTCAGATAAACCAAAATATGATTTGTCAGCGCCTTTTTTAACAAGCCATTTCTCAAGCTGTATTTCATCCCATACTCTTTGGGCTTCATCAAATATTAAGACATTCTCATCAATCGTTTTCTTTTTGGTGGAGATGATGTCTTGTTTAAAAGCATGCAAATCTTGAATAAAGGATTTTACATCATTAACCGCCCGATATTTGCTTGGATATTTTTGAGGATTGTGTCTATAGGCGTCTCTACCCAGAGCTTCAGTAAGAACATTAATCAGCGGGCCATTGCCACTGAAGAATACGGCTTCTGGGTATTCACCGCTCGTATCATTTCTAGTTTTTCCGGCTAAATCTAATCCGACAAGTGTTTTTCCGGCACCAGGAACCCCAGAGACAAAACAGATAATTTTCTTCTTATTTTCTCTTGCTTCTTTAACGATTGATTCAACGGTTAATTCAGTGATTTTCAAATTTTCTTCGCCAGCATCAAATTTTAAGAACTCATCCACCTCATTGTTCATATAGATGGCTCTGGCGCTTTGAATAATAGTGGGGTTAGGTTTAAATGGGGCTCTAACCCAATTATCGAAGTCCTCTTCGCTATAAATGACTTCAGAACCATATTTGCTTCTAATTAAATCAATATATTGTTCCATCTTATTCGTATTGGCTTTGAACAAGGAAAATAGTTTGTCAATTCCTAAGTCTGCACCTACCGAGCATTCACGATCAGGAGCTTTGGTTGCAATAAGAATCGGAACGACATATTTATCTCGATTGACTTCATAGAAGTTCTTTAAGGCATAGCCATAACCACTAGCTTGATCGATGTGTTCATCTAAAAAGGCTGTCTCATTGTTTTTAAATTCTAGTGAATAGACAACATCATCCATTAACAGAATGACGTCTATTCTCATATTTACGCGAGACAATACAAACTCGAAGATAACATATCCTTTTTTATCTTTTAGATACTTCTGTAATATTTTGATTTGATTTAACCAGGCGTTTTTCTGAAAGCGCATATCATATTCGTTCGTAGTCTCCGCACTTTTTGTCAAATGATCAATAATATCTTGAGGCTGTTGGTATGTCACAAAATCATCTATTGAAGCATCATAATAAGTTCTACCGGGCGTTTCTCTATATTTGGGTTTCATAAACATTATTTTATATTGTTATTCTATTGATTGTTGTTCAAACATGATGTTTTTCTCAAGAAAATCTCAAATTGCTGCTTTGATGGCTGATGCTTCTTTGAACACCACCAAAGATGATAGTTAAATAACTTTTTTGAGCATAAGCCGTTAAATAGCGTTATTTAGTTGACCATGGAATTAACAAAGGCCAGTCAAACTGGCCAAGTAGTCTTGAGAGATTTTGTTAGTATTGTTTCTTGCGTATAAAGCAAAGATAACTACCAACCGTCACCACTAGAAGCATTATTGATATGGCGAATATACCAGCGCTTGTTGAGGTATTGGTATCTACCCATAACGGGACGTTGATTGATCTACTCATTTCAAACGAACCATTATGAAGATTCAATACTTGGCCTTCGTGTAAAGCCCATGCCTGTAATCTTTCTCTGGCTGTTGCAATGATATATTCATTTGATGTCCAAAATGTATCTTTATCCGCACCAGACATCGTGTTTAATTTTTCGACTGTAAGATCTAATTTTGTCAGGCATTGATTATCAGTATCTTCATACATGATGTAATTAGCGACATTAACGGGATTATCTTGTCCGGATAACGTAAAACTGATGGATTGGATATTGCTATACGTTGCGGCTCCACTTCCAGAAACAGTGCCCGTATATCCATAACTTAAGTATCGATAACCACCAGTTGCTAGTTCATTGACAGAATAAGCCACCCAAGTATTGGTATCTTTACTGATGGTCAGCACGCCATCGGCTCTCGCCCCACTTTTTTGCGTCACGGTAACGCTTGTTAAATCACTAGTAAAGGCATTGGTGTTATTAATTGATCCGGTATTCTTTCCAAAGGAAAGATAGTTAACCGTACTTTCGGTGAAAATATAGGCATTCGTGGTGACTGTAAAGGGAATTCCTCCAATCGTAACGGAAGAGTTGCTCGGAGTACCACTGCTTTTTGACACAGTAGACGCACTAAAATCAGACGATGACAACATGCTAGAAGCACCACTAGGTGCAACATAGGTTACCCGAGCAACATTGACTGAGAAATTGTATGAATCACCATCATAGGTAATTGCGAACTGCTTTGTTTTGCTTGAAGCTCCGCTATTTGTGTCCTCATAGGTAAATTGATAACCGTCATCAGAAAAAGAAAAATCAGTCGTTGTATTCGTAGCACCACTTGCATAGGTAAGCGTAACCATCAAATCATCTTTGTCAATCGCTTCTCCCGGATGATAGGTCATATTATTCATAACCTCGACACTAGTTACAGTATCCACACTTACCGTCACCTCACAAGTAGCCGTAAAGCCTCCATCGACACTCGTCACGGTAATAGTAGCGTTACCCGCCTCGTTAGCGGTAATCACTCCACCACTTACGGAAGCGATATTTGAATTACTACTCGACCAAGTAACGTTTTGATTGGTCGCGTTAGTTGGGGCGATCGCCGCTGTTAGGTTAGACGTTGTACCAACGATTAGATTGAGTGTGGATGTATCAAGCGATACACCAGTGACCGCCACCGAAGATGGCGCTGCTGCTTGGGAATAAATCTGAATCGGAGCGAGCCCTGAATCATATGTTTTAAATCGGGGAGCTGACGTGTTGTACTCCAGTTCTTCGGTTGGCGTGGCGACATTGGCCACGGTTGCATTTTCACTAGCTATTGAAATCGTCCATTTAGCATTGTTACTACTGGCGTTATCAGCAAAACTGAGATTCTTGGAACTGGAAGATAGGAATTTACCTTCGCTATTGGCAAATGTCCATGATCCTGACGTACCCCCTAATGTGAAAAGTAGGGAACTACCCGCATTGGTAATCGTGTTTTTGTCGATTGAGAAAGTGGCATCACTAACTGATGTTAAATACGAGCTAACATATGAACCGGCGGTTACTGAGTTTGGTTTGTATGCAAAGATAATCGAATCACCAGCGGTTAATTGTGAAGTGTTGGTCACTAATGAATATCCGCTCGGTTCGGTAACCGTTAATCCGCTGACGACAACGGTTAGGCCACCATATGACCCCGTCACGCTTGTCGTACCTTGGGTTAACGGAGAGGGGGTCCATCCGACGCTTGAAGTGACATTTGAAACTGAAGTGTCGCTATATGTTGCCGTAACAGTCAATCCCTCAGGATTAAACATCTGTCCTGCAGCATAAGTTGTCGTTATCGGCGTGCCACTGACGCTTAATGAAGTAAGCGACTTGACAGTCACACTTGCCGTTCCCTTAACGGAACCATCAAGCGTAGACGTGGCTGTGATCGTCACCGTGCCTGTGGCCAGGCCGCTAACGACGCCATTATTAACCGTGGCGACGTTTGCATTACTAGTCGCCCATGTCACGCTCGATGAACCGGAATCAACACTTGCGGTTAACGTCACGGTGCCTCCGACAGCAATTGATGAACTAGCGGGGGTTACCGTAATCGTATTGGGCGCTTGGTTAGCACCACATACTTGCCTTGTTGCGTCGTTAGTATCGCCCCAAATCTGACATGCATATTCAGGACGATCGATAAATGGGTTGCGATTGCCTTGAAGGTATTGAGCACCTTCGTTACGATTGGTTTCATATTGGGTGATGTTATATTGGAGATTCCATTTGAGCATATCTGATAGTTTGCCCATCGTTGTCGTATAGCCGGGTGCGCCACTTAAGATATTGGTCTGATCCGATAAACCCAAACTGCTACTAGCGACGACACTATAAAAGACGATACGCGCTGATTCGCCACGTGATATCTCGCTATATCCGGCAGTATAAGGATCCCAACCCGTATTGTTGGATGTTGCGAGTCCTTCAACATAAAACGAATTGCCCCGGCTGCTATTTTCCGCACTGATGGTTGGTCTTGGCATGTGAATGTCGTTATCGACATAACCGCCACCGCGAGAGTCGGGCCAAACGTGTTCTTTGTTGTAACTGGTCATCGGCGTCTTGGTGTAGAAGCTTACTAATTGCGTTCCGTAGACTTGTCCGTTGCTATCAGTATATGTTTGTCCGCTCGGATTATAATCGGTATAAACATAGGGACTGGTCGAAGCCGAAGTTCCCATCGTGCTATAACCAATCGTTTTTTGTCTTTTAGTAGAATTGAGCGTTCTAAGCGAACTAAGAAGCGTTGTTCCCGTTGCGCTTGAGTTTATATTGTCATAGTAGCTGGCACCATCACCGTTGGTGTATGTTGTCGATGGTGAATAATAGGCATACGCCTCATAAAGATGTTGGTTCTTGGTTGAAAGCGATATTCCAAACGATAAACTAGATAGAGCGACTAATAATGCTCCCCCCATAAGTTTCAACGAACGTAGTTTCGGTAATTTCATGTTGTTCTACTCTTTTTTAAATATGTCGCAATTAGTAGTTATAATTAGCGTCATATCATTATACCTATTTGCCCAAGAAGAAAAAGATAAATGTAATTATTCAATTACATGACCAAAAAAATTCATTAACTAGGCTTGTGATTATCACTTAATTGCAAACGATTACAAATACTTAACAAAGTCTTTCAAATCTTTTCTGATAAAATGTCGGGCATTCGGTTGGTAGTCGTCTGCTTTATATCCCATAACCAAAACACAGACTGGGATGGTAAATTCATCCAAACCAAATTGCTCGATCACAGTTTTTGGAACAAAACTCATAATCCAAGTTGAACCAATTCCAAGCGACTCGGCTTCAAGCATCATGTGCGTGGTCACAATTGCGGCATCGATTTGCCCGCTTGAACGATTGTCAATTTCACTTACCGAACATTCGTTTTTGTTATAACAAACAATAAAAGCCAATTGCTCGTTGAAATGTGACTGTTTGCATTTTTGAAGCTTTTCAAGTGCCTCTTTGCTTTTTAACACAAGTATTCTTTGCGGTTGGTTATTGTGCGCGGTTGGAGCAACTCGAGCGGCTTCAATGATTTTTTCAATTAGTTCTTGTTCGACTTCTCGAGATGAAAAGCTACGAACAGAACATCGTTTTTTTAGTAAGTCTAGTAATTCTTCCATGAGTTATTTTCCCTTCATATAATGTGCGCTTTAAAAATCATAAAAAACAATCAATTTATTATATGTTTTGTCTTTGGGATAAAAAAAGGGTTTAAGTATACCGAGCTCCTAATCGCGCCATTAATCAGAAACTACCGGATAAATGAAATTAATTCAAAAGCATTAATCCAATCATATTATTGACATTTTCCTATTTCGTTTTGTGTTTTTATTTACATTTTACGAATTCGTTTTGTGCTTGTTTTTACATTTTACGAAATGATGGTATGATGTATATGAGGATTGATATATATGGAAAAACAAATTGAATTCAAACGAAAAATTTATGGGGAATTGGTTGCATGGAATAAGGACCCAAACAAAATGCCCCTTATTGTTGATGGGCTCCGGCAAGTTGGCAAAAGTTTTATTGTTAGTAAGTTTGCTAATGAAACGTACGCTAATGTTATTACATATGACTTTCGACATAATAAAGTTTTAAGAAAAGTTTTTGATGGTAATCTCGACGTCGATTCGATTATAAGAAATTCTGCTCCTTATTTTCCTGATAAGAACTTTGAGCCTCACAAGACAATTTTGATTTTTGAAGAAATAGGCGACTGCCCTTTGGCGAGAACTTCTTTAAAAAGTTTTGCTCAAGATAATCGATTCACCGTTATTGCAACAGGAAGTCTATTAGGTATTTTAAATTATAGAAAAAAACAAAAAATTGATATTCCTACGGGTTACGAGCAAATCATTCACATGTCATCGCTGGATTTTGAAGAGTTTTTATGGGCGAATGGCGTTAAAGAAGAAAACGTTGAAATTTTGAAAGAATATGCAAAAAAGAAAGAAGAGTTGCCGACTGCCTTAGCCGATTTCTATAAAGAAATGGTGAAAAGATATGTTGTTATTGGGGGAATGCCCGGCTCCTTAAAAGAATTCTTAAAAACAAACAATTATATTAAGTCACGTGAATATTTAGAAAGGCTCATTAGTGAATATCGCACAGACTTTGGGCGCTTTATCAATGAAAATAATGAAGAACAAATCGATTACAAATTACAAGTTCGGTTAAATCAAATTATTGATTCCATTCCTTCACAATTAGCGAGAGAAAAAGATACAAATAAATTTAAATACTCAGAAATTAAACACGGTGGAAGATCTTCCGAATTTGAAGAGCCGTTTGAATGGTTGGATAAAGCAGGGCTAGTTTTGAGGTGCTTTAATCTTCGAGCAATTGAAAAACCGCTTGAAGCAAACGCTGATAAGACCTATTTCAAAGCATTCATATCCGATATCGGTTTATTGATGGCGATGTATCCACTTTCGACATCTCAAGAATTTTTGAGAGACGATTTAGATAGTAGAAAAGGCGCAATATTTGAAAATCTTGCTGCCACGATGATTAAAAAATCAAATTTGCCACTATATTACTTTTCTAGTGGTTCCGATCATATAGAGATTGATTATATATTTGAAAGCAAGAACGGAATCGTTTTATTGGAAGAAAAATCCATTAATGGCAAAATGGCGGCTTCCCGTGCAGTGATGGAGGGAAGAACGAACTACAAAGCAGAAACGTGCTATAAAGTTATCCAAAATAATTTTGGCCATGGTGCTTTTTATACAACCATCCCGCAATATGCGCTGCCGTTTTTATTAGATGAGATTGCATTTGAATTGAAAAAAGGGGTCGAATTTAAACCTTTGAAATATCCTGGAAATGATTAAGCGGATTTTTAATATCCGCCCTAGTTATTACAGATATATTATGAATGACTAAAAATGTATTCTGTTAATGTATTTCTTTACATCGAGAGACGCGACAATCTCAATGTGGCTGTCCTATCGTAATGATTTGGATATTCCTAGGTTATTTTGTCAATGTGACTTTCTTTATGTTTCTGGATACATCGGGATTGATGCCCCGTTTGATTGCTAGACAACACGATAATAACTGTCCGGCAACCGCACAAATGAAAGGCGCTATATCCAAATCTGAGCTGGGTAGTAGCAGGCTATAATCAGACATTTTCGCTAATTCTTGACTATCGGTCAATATCATAATTTTTGTACCAAGTGATTTGAGCACAGAAATCATTTCAATAGTGTCCGCTCTTGTTTGTTCATCCATCGACAAAATGATGGTTTGTGTATCAGAAGTAACTAGGGCTAGCGGTCCATGCATAAAATCTGATAGGGGATAGCTTGATGCGTTCAAATAACATGTTTCTTGCAATTTGCACACTATCTCACGCGCGATGGGCAAATTGATTCCTCGCGTTAAGACGAACACTTCTTTGGCTTCAATCAATGTGTCCGCGAGCGAGTCAATGATGGGTTGAAGCGACAAGACTTGTTGGATGAATTGGGGTAGTTGCCCAATACTATTAGGAATCTTTGAATTGTGGTTTTCTAACGCCGCTACAAGCATTTTAAGAATGAGCATTTCGGCGGTAAAAGTCTTCGTCGCGGCAATCGATCGTTCCTTTTCAACGCCCATGAATAGATGAATCATCGCTTTCTTAGCTAATGGACTTTCCAAATCGTTGGTAATCGATACCGTTAACGCTCCTTGGGCGTTTGCGATATCGACAATCTTGCCGATATCATACGCCTGACCGCTTTGGGAAACACAAATCAACACCGTGTTTGAATAATCAACTTTTCCTTTATATAGTGTGATGATTGAGGGATGAATGAAGGCAACCGGATATTTAGTTTTGATTTCGCACAAGTATTTGAAGTACAAACAAGCATTGTCGCTACTTCCTCGCGCGGCGAAGGTTAGATATGAAATGTTCTTTTCTTTGATTAACGTTGCTAAGGTTTGTATTTTTTCAACATTAAGACGATAAGTATGCTCAAGCACACTGCTTTGGGCGTGAATTTCTTGTTCCATTAATGTTTTCATTTCGAAAGCTCCAATCCATAGCAGATGGCAAAAGTATGAGGTAATAAAAATATTATACATGTTATAAGTGGCAGGGTTTTACTGATTTCACTATCGTGGCTTGGTCAGCATTGGTAAGAATGGGACAATTTTGTCGTTTAAAATTGCTATGAAATTTTTGGGGCGGACTGTTAAGTTAATATTTTTGACATGATAATATAAATTTAATAGCCAATCGAAACTTTGCGCACGCAAAACCCAATTCAAGGGGGCCCCATGGACAATAATTTCAAGATCCTCGATTGTCATATCCATTATTCTTTGCCCATCAAACCCGAAGAATTATTTGATGTTATGACCGCTACAAAGACGGATATGGCCAATTTGGTCATCACCCCACATCGACAGCGAATTTCATCTGTTCCCGATGCGTTGGTGGTCAAACATTTAAATCCAGAAAAAATTTATGTGTTTGGGAGCTTAGATGTCACCCAGTATTTTATGCACAATAAAGCGGTCGGCAAACACTTTGTTAAGTATGTGAAACGTATCTTAGCCTGCGGTTGTGACGGGATTAAGATGATTGAAGGAAAACCCGACATAAGACGTAAGGTTCCCATCCCTGATTTTGATCTAGAAGCTTGGGAACCCTTTTGGGCATACGCTGAAAAGATTGGCCTACCAATCATATGGCACGTCAATGATCCCGAGGAGTTTTGGAACCTTGATTTGATACCGACTTGGGCTAAAAATCAAGGCTGGTATTATGGGAAGGAAACGATTAACAACGAAACGCAATACACACAAGTGTTGCATGTGCTTGATCGCCATCCAAACCTAAAGATTATCTTTGCCCATTTCTTTTTCATGTCCGCTCAATTACCGCGATTAGCCGCTCTTTTTGAAAAATATCCGAATATTCGCGTCGACTTGACTCCCGGTATCGAGATGTATGTAAACCTTTCGAAAACAAAACAAGCTTCCTTGGAATTTTTCCAAAAATACCAAAATCGGATTCTTTATGGCACCGATATCGGCGCCCGCTGTGTCATTGCCGATGATTGTAAGGGAATCAATCTAACCGAAAGCACAAACCGTGCTGCTATCGTTCGTGATTTCATCACAAAATCTGATGAAGTTGTCATTAAAGCCGATGGCAATTTTTTGATTGGCATGGACGATTTTGCTTTACGAGGACTTGGACTATCACAATCGATTCAAAAAAAGATATTTTACGAAAATTTCGTTACTTTAGTGGGAGAAAAACCACGCATGGTTATCCCTCGATTGGTCATCAAAGAATGTCGACGGATTAAATTTATGATCAAAATCATGTCCATGATAAATAAGGAGATCGTGCCTGATTACTCCGCTGCGAATCAAGTGATTCGGTATTTTAAAAAGGTGAAAAGTTAAGATTTACATATATTAACTTAACAAAAAAGGAGAAATTATGAAGAAATTGACGAGGAAACAATTGCCACTGTACGCTTTTGCTGGTTTCGGTCCGAATTTAGTCAGTCTGATTCTTTCGGTTTATTTGATTGACGCCTTGATTGTCGAAGGCTTCGGTGTCAATGTCGAATTTTGGACATTCGCGAATAAGACCATCGTTATCACCGCATTGTTCAGCGTTTTGGTTTTGATTGCCAAACTTCTTGATGGACTCGCTGATATCCCCCTAGCCGCTTTCACCGATGGCTTGAAGACAAAATGGGGCAAACGACGCCCAGCGATGCTCATCGGATATATTCCGATGGTGTTAGCTTTCATCTTATTTTGTTTTCCACCATCGTTAGAAGAAGGAAGTCTCCTTAACACGATCTATTTCGGCGTGCTCCTAGCGATTTTCTTTACGTCTTATACGCTGACGTTTGTTACCTATTACGGCACTTATTCGGAAGTAACCAAATCGTCAGAAGATCGCGTTTCTTTATCTCACTGGAAAGCATTCTTTGATACGATCCAATATAGTTTTGGTTATGCCATTATCCCTTTATTTATCGGTATGCAGATAAATATTCGAATCGTAGCCTTGGCTTCAGCCCCGCTGATGTTAACAATGCTAATTGTTATGTTCCTGTTAAAGGAAAAATCAACGTTACCAAAAGATGTCGCGCTTGAAAAAGCAAATAGTGAAAAAGAATGTCCAGACGCACAAAAAGAAGAAACGGTATCATTTATTGAAAGCATTAAATTAACTGTTAAAAACAAGGGATTTATGTTGTGGCTTGCCGTCATGGCGGCGTTCTTCTTTGGTCTTCAAATGTTTTTAGCGGGACAAAACGTTTTAGCGTCCGGAGCGATGGGATTAAATGGCTGGCAAATCGCCATTATTAACACCGCCGCGTTCGCTCCGGTGCCGATTACTTTGATGATTTATCGCAAAGTGATGAAGAAAAAAGGATTCCGCTTTGCTTTCCAAACAGCTTTAGCGGCGTTTGTCATCGCGATGCTATTCTTCTCGGTCGCTTATGTCCCCTGGATTCCCAGTGTCTGGATTAGACTTGCAATTGGAGCCACAGGAGCGACAATTGGAAGTTATGGAATCGGCGCATTCTTCTCGGCTCCGTATATCATTCCGGCGCAATTAGCCGCTGAAGAATTAGAAGCAACGGGCAAAAGTCATCCTTCAATGTATTTTGCGATGCAAGGGTTCTTCAACGCTATCGTTGCCGCTTTCAGTACGAGTGTCATTTGGTTGAATATTCGCGGCATCGTGTTAACGGGTGAACCCCACTTCGGTACACATTTAATGCCATATATCGTGGCCTTTGCTTGCGTTGTTTCCATTGTTTTAGCGTTCTTCTTGCCCAAATCATTTTCAAGACTCGGACGAGATGGCGAAGCTCGCTTAAGTGAAAAGGTGAAGAAATAAGATACATTATTTTGTTGTCATCCTGTTCTATGACTGAACTTATCTAAGAATAAAAAGGTCTGATACAAGCGATGTTTTCGCTAGTTAAAGGCCTTTTTTATGAGGAGACATCGTGTTGCAATGAATACGGGTTTTTGTCCGTTTCCGGAATAGGATAAATCAGGTGGATATGCAGGGCATCGAACCCCGGTCCTAAACTAATTTTTCCTTTAGAAAAAGCAATACTATAGTATCAACGTGGATATCCTGTCACTATTGCGGTTGCTAATCATCTCAATGCTAGTTGAGTAAAAAACTAATTGCTGTCGACTAGATTCCACTTAATAGATGCTTTCTCATTTTTCAAAAGGTAAAGGTAGCATCCAATGGTTGGTATTAAGTCTAATGCCATCCCAACCCCAAACATAATTGCAATCGAAGTGAGTGTTGGAACAAAGATTCCTACTCGCCAAAGAATGAACATAGTTACATAGTAAGTGCTGTTAGTAAATATTGATTGTATCAACATGTAGGATGTCTTACCCCGACCATAAATCGTTCCGTCGAATACGCAATTAAACATATAAAGGACGTAAAATCCGCTTTGTATCAACGCAAGATAAAATACGGTGTCGACATTTTGAACATTCATCACATGGGTTAGGAATGGTTTCCATAATGGAATTGAAGCAAACCATAGTGTTGAAAACAGGGCGGTTATGACAAGATACCCAAGTGTTTTTGTTTCAATGTTCTTCTTATCTTCGGCTGTTTCCTTTTTAATCACATCGTAAAGAGCGGTTGCTGGTAAAAGGAGCCATGTCCAAATGAAGTTATTGGCAACCCAAAAGTTACCTTGTTCTGAAATAACATTAATAAGTCGTGAAATCATTAGCATAAATGCAATATTGCGGACGAATGATTCGAGCCCACTCCAAGCGCCAATGCGACCATATTCCTTTAACCAACCAAAGTGCAATATTTTCTTACCAAAAACATTCAGGCCTTCTTTGCGAAGCATCAAGAAAGATATGCCTAAAACAACAATCGAAACAACGATGTTGCCGATTGCGATGCCATTAACGCCTAAATCGGCCGAAAACGGCAGCTTGCTAATCAAGAACGTGTCGAGTAATACACTTAATGCCATTTGAGTTACGAGAATGATATACATATACTTGTCCTTTTTCATTGTGACGAAAAGGACGATTAAGAATTTATATAGAATTGACAATGTTGCCGCAATCGTCTCAAGGCGTATGTATGCTACTGTGGCATCTATAGTAAGTGGATCGCTAGCCATGAATGTACAGAGCGGTCTTGCAAAGATGATGATAATGATTGATAAAAGTACGTATGCCCCGCCGGAAATAAGTAATCCGGTTCTAAGTTTATTTTCTAATTCGTCCTTTTTGCCAAGCGATTTGCCAAGAAGAAAGAACAATGGGAGAATGAATGCTTCTTGAATAATTTCATATAGAAGGTTGATCCACGCTAATTGTGAGGCAATATTTACACCCCAATCGCCAGGCATGTCTCCGAGGAAAAAGATACGAACTGTTTGATAGGTTGCGGGAATCAGCAGTGTGGCTGCTAGAACAAGCCATAGTCTCCAACCAAATGTTTTTATTGATTTAAGAATTGATTTCATAAGCTTGGCTCCTCATGTTTCATAAACTTTTCGCAAACAAGGGTTTTGTCGGAAACATTCTTATTTATTGAAGGGCGACATTCTATCTGAGCCCGGTTATTAAGGCGATCTTACTAAAGAGATGAAAAGCATTTCTAATAAGTGACTTTATATTTTTGCCATTTCTTGTCCATTTCATTTTTCAGCTTCGCCTCTTTTGAAAAATCATTTAAACAATTCTTAATAGATGATATGAAGTCGGCGTGTTTTCCTTCACCTTCATAGATGTCATACAATTTCCATTCAGCAATATAATAGTCCAACAAGGCTGATATTAAATAATCTACGAAGGGAATAACTGATGAATACTCCATAAAAGCACCACTATTGCTTGAAATCATATATCCATTGGCGTGCGATAGTAATTGTGCCTCGTCATAAACCATTTTCATGTGTGAATTAAATGTTTCATTTTTTGGAATAAAATCGTCAATTAGCGAGCGCACAAGTTTGTTGATTGAAATCTTCTTAGGACTAAAACCTAACGAATGTTTAAAGTTTTTCAAAAATTCTTCTTTGTTAACGTCTTTGTTTTCTTTCTTCATTAATTCGAATGCATCTTTGTTTTCATTAGAAAAATCTAAATCTAAAGCCGCCATTAAATTTATTCGAGTGTGCTTTGTTATCAATTGTTCTAGATGATGTTTTTCAATCGTGTGGGGGAGCTTAAGCAAGTAGTTGCTCATCGCCAAAATTTCAATAACCGGCTTAAACTTGCACTTAACAACTTCAGAAAACCCAAATGTCTTATCTAGCGCCATTTCTTCAATTGAAGTGCCCAATTCTCTAAAAATATATGACATCGTGTTTTCACTGTGTGCTTTTTCGATAATCTCTGCCACGTTAAACAAAATTTTCTTTTGTTTGGTTGCGTGTTGCATATATATGTGATTTAAACCGCTTGAAAAGATAAAATCGATCTCTTGCTTGAGGGTTTTTTTACCAATAAATGACGCATCTATGTATTGCCCTATTAATACATCGATGAAATCTGCAAATAATCGTTTCATTAAAGGTGTAAGGTCTTCTTTTTGTAAAACTGGATATGTAAGGAGCATGTCGCTTGGGTGTAAAATCACCGATAACAATCTGTAGTATTGGTAGTAATCAGCGCTATATTTTTTTATCAGTTCATCAAATGAAAATTCATCAAGAAGGAACGGTACTTTTGATTGAATCAGTTTATTAAATTCAGATGAAGATAGATTGGAATGTTTCCTATATTTTTCTTTTGCTAACTCATGATTGTTTTCAATTTGGTCGAAATCAAATTGCACTCCGTTTAATTTGTCTTTATACCTCTTGTAAACGTTGTATTCGGCAATATAGTTATACTCATTAATAAGTTCGGTCGCCTCTTGAGGTACTTCTCCTGCCACATACATTTTCATGAGCGCATTGCACTCAATTAAACATCTAATTAGAAATGAAGTGCAAAAAGAATTTCTATCGAAGAACACAATGTTGTAAATTAATGAAACAATGTACGAAGAGGCTTGGAAGACATAATGATCAAGAAAAGTAAGCTCTTCTCCTGCTTGCTCTTTCTTAAATAAAGTATCATTAATATTTCTACAAAGAAAAAATAGTTTTTCAACAATCGCCTTATATGATTTGTTCATTGTTGTCTTCCTTTAGACTTAAACATTATTTGTTGCTCCTCTTTGCCATGATGATTTTTTCTTAGAAAAATACTTGGTTCTTATTCGTTCAAAATGCTGGGAGTCTTCTTTATTATGTTTGGCGTTCTTTCTCAATCAAGAAATGGAAGATTTCTGGCTCTTTATTAAAAAGAATTACGACATCACTAACTATCTCATCCACGATTGATTCTTTATTTTTGAAGATTTCGATATGTGTCTTTTGAAATTCTTCATTAGTTGAATCATCAGTCATCAGAAAATAAATGATGCAAAATTGTTATTAAGGTCAAAGGAATTTGCCAACACTTGATTGATAATTCGTATTTGGTCATGTTGTCGAAATGCTTTTTTCATATATCTACCTCTTGAAAAATGATTTATAACGTCGTGATGTTTTCTTATATTATACGGTTGTTTTTGGATTATTTGATTAGACCTGATTTTCCACGGGGTAAAAACTATGTGTTATTATGAAAAGAACTTTACTGGTATATTAAAAAGTTTTGCGTCGCTCACGTTATTGAAGGCATATAAAATGGAGTACTATGAACAAACCAAAGTTGGCAGATTTTGATCTTAAAGAAGAAAATCTATTGACTCTCGAGAATGAAAATCGCCGGATTGATTATTTAAAAAAACTCATGGATAAATCGCGGTCGTCCGCGAACATAATTGGTTATGTGGTGGGCGCTATTGCGGGGCTCATTCTTACTATTATTAGCTCTAAGTATGGTATGGAGATAAATGAAAATAGCGAGGTTTCAGCAATTGCTGGTTCGATAATTTTTATTTTGCCTATATCCTTCTTTATTGTTTCAGGAATAACGAGTTTTATCATAACAAGTTATTATGACAAAAAAGAAGAAAACTTAACTGCTCCCAGCATTTTAATTAGTGAATTAAACAAGAAACACAAAGCATTTCTTACAGCGTGTGAGGATTATGAAATTTGGCAGCAAAAAGAAAGAGCGTTTGCATTGAAAATTAGTAAGGAATATTGGGATAGTTTAGATCCTTACAAATTTGAAAAAGAAATTGGTGTACTTTTCAACAGGCTAGGTTATCGAACAATTGTGACTCCAAAAAGCAATGATGGCGGTATAGATGTTATCGCAATCAACGAAAATGGTAGATTGGCAATTCAATGCAAAAAATATGGAGGCAAGGTAACGGTTGGGATGGTTCGACAACTAGCCGGTTCCATTCAAGTGGCAAATGACAAATATGGTGGTCTATTTGAGGAACAACAATATAATGGAATACTCATTTCAAGCAACGGATTTACCGAACCTTGTTTTGTAGAAGCAAGACGGTTAAAAATAAAATTGCTTAATTCATCTCAAGTGGCGTTCTTGACTAGAAAGATAGTTGAAGAACATAAAAAATCAAATCCATCTTCTATATAGCAATAACACGATATTGCATTTTGATGCCAATGTCTAAATCTGAATAAGAACTTGATGCAATTGATTTAAGGTTAATAATTCTTTTTCGCATATTCGCAAATTCTTGATCACTGTATTCTTTGCTGTTGGTGATGAAATATATAACTTCATGTCGGTTTATAGCAATGATCCGATAGACAAATGTTCTAAGTAATTGGGTGTCGAGATAAGTAGCTTCGTGGCGTGTGTTCGAAGTATATTCTTCTATTTGTTTAAGGCGGTTGTTAACCTCAAAACTAGTAATAACATTACTTTCCAGTTGTCTGACTTCCTGATTTTTAGCGTGGAGTTCTTCTTGAAGCTCACGATACTTGATGTTGAAGTCATCTTCAGTCATATCCGACTTGTTGATTTTCAGTTCGAGGAGCGTGTTGATTTTTTCTTGCAGTTGGCCTTCCTGGTCTTGGGCAATCTGAAGCTTGCTTTCAAGTTCTTTAATCCCGGCGTTCTTTGAAATGGCTTCTTTAATTGTTGAAAGTATTTTGCTGTTATTCAAGAAGACCTTGTTAATCATCTCAAGTGTCATCTTTTCTAAGACGTCATGATATATGGCTTTGGCACGGCATGAGCCTTTACCTTCGATATATCCGCCACATTGTTGCATGAGCCTTGCTGCTGGCGTCCCATAGTTCCAGTACCGGCGTTTCAAGGTCCGGCCACATTCAGCGCAGATGATAATCGATGAGAATGGATATCGGTTTGTATATTTTGCGCGGTTCTTGTCTTGTCCCATCTTGGCATCCGATCGAATCTTCATCATTCGCTGCACCTTGTTGAAAGTATCACGATCAATAATTGGTTCGTGGTTATTCTCCACAACATACTTTGTCGCCAAGTCATCGTTCTTGGCGCGCTTATGAGTCAGGTAATCAAGCGTGACTGTCTTCTGTAACACAAGGTCGCCTGCATACTTCTCGTTTTGAAGGATTGAGATGACCGATGATTCCCACCATTTGGTGACGCCCGCGCCAGTCTTACGGCCAAGCCGTTCCATCTCTTTCATGATTTGGTGACAGCCAATTCCATCAAGATACATCTTGTAAATAAGACGGACAGTTTCCGCCCCTTCAGGATTGATTACAAACTGCTTGGTCTTGGGATTATAGTCATAGCCTAGAAACCGCTTGTGGTTCAATATCGGCGTTCCTTCACTAAATCGCTTGCGGACATTCCATTTGACGTTCTCGCTCGTGTTACGTGCTTCTTCTTGGGCGATTGAAGACATGATTGTCAAAAGGAAGTCAACCTTGGGATCTGATGAATAGATATTTTCTTTCTCAAAGAAGATTTCGACATGCCGCTCCCGAAGTTCACGAATGTAATTAAGGCAATCAATCGTATTACGAGCAAACCTTGATATTGACTTAGTAAGTATCAAATCGATGCGTCCACTTCGAGCGGCTTCGATCATTTCATTGAACTGCTTCCGGTTTTTAGTGGAGGTGCCACTGATACCTTCGTCAGCGTAGATCTTGACCATCTCCCATTCGAAGTTCGCGGTGATCCGTTTTGTATATTCATTGACTTGCGCCTCATAACTTGTCTTCTGGTCGATGGAATCGGACGATACCCGACAGTAAGCAGCGACCCGCTTCTTGGTTAGTCGATATCCGTCAAAACTATTGCCGGGACCGCTATTTCTATTTGGAGATAATATCCTTACATTAGTAGTTCTCATTATTGTTTAGTCCCCGTTGTATATATCACTTGATGGGCACAATAATTCAAGTCGAATTAGCTTTATTAACAAAAAATGTCCATATTTGGATTGATCCCGCCATTAGTAAGCAGGAGGACAAATTTATGAACATTTATTGGTGGTTTTTCGGGATTTGATTGAACTTGTTGAGCGTGGAGGAATGCACGAATTGGTGTATGAGTTTCTACATGATATTGTTGAGGTGGAGACAAAGAAGGGTAATCTTCCAGAGGATGCCGGAGATTTGCTTTTCAAGGTAAGAAGGGCGGCAAATATTTAGAAAATTATTCGAAATTAGATAGACATAAGGAAGTCGGGCTGGGAAAAACCATTAAAATCCTTTCCTATTCGATCACTATAATAAGTGATGCTTATTTTGCTCGATATTTATTACCGTATGCTGTTTTATTTTGTTCATAGCCGAGTGTAATGATAACTTCCCACTTCTTCACTTCGGTATTTTTGAGCTCTTCTTGAGCTTTTTCTAAATCTTCCCGACCAAAGACAAAACGATCCTCTTGTTTGATAATGACTATTTCGTACTTGTCATGATAGTTACTTTCGTTGGACCCCTCCACCCTAACGTAGGCATCGAGTCCGACCGATTTTTCTATTAACTCTTTAACTTTCATTTTCTTTTCCCTTCTTCTTGTGAGCTTATAGAGCTATAGATTTTCTGGAGGATACTCATCATAATCCCAGTTTGGCCCCATATCGTATTCGGAATCTCCTTTGTATCTTTCTTCATATGTTTGATTATATTTGATGTAATCGTCTGTATCTGGGTCATAAATCATTGTATATGGGTGGCTTATGAGATCATAATCATCAATAATCTCACAATCTTCAGAAGGCGAATTATTGTTTCGCCAGCAGTCATAACACAAATAGTGATGAGCTGGTCGATAAGATATGTCCTTGCCGCAGGATTCGCATCGGCGTTTTCTCAAGTGTTCGCCTCGTTCGTGATTTGTTTTTCATATTTTTCGTAACTAGCCTTGTAAAGGCGCGCAAACCTATCACGAACATCTTCCGGGCTAATAATCAGAGCTTGGCCACCGTACTTGAAGAAATGTAGGAAGATGTGGGTCTCAGTGGTCTTGAATGTATACAGATGGCCATCGTCCCTGCTCTTGATTCCAACGAATGGCAGGCGATCTTCTTCCAACCAAAAGCGCTTAAGTCCTCCGGGAGTAAATTTAATTGTAAATGTCTGAGTTTCTCGACTGGATTTCTTAACATCAAGAAATGTATCAAGATTATCCTGCGACAGATCAAAGCCTTTTTTGGCTTTATGTGTTTTTAACTCTCTAACATTCCCGAAATACAATTCTTTGACTTTAATGTCGTTGTATATTCTTGGCCCACTAAATTCATTCGGTTCCTCATCAACAGCGAATAAGGTTAATGATTGTTGGTCGTGGTGGCGATGAATGCCAAGTGGAGCGATTCTGAGATTCTGCTCATAAAACTTGAATTGAATTATAGTATTGTTCTTTATTGCCCGTTCGACAACGCTTATTGTCTCTTTAAAGAAGATTCGTTCTCTTTCTTCGACTAGAAGATTTGAATATGACTCGAGCATTATCTTTAAATAAAACGATGCTCCCGATCTTGGAGCAAAATCATTAAAATATTTAGCTTCCTCTAATTCTTCGAGCAGGGAAATGTTGGCTTTGTTGAGTTTGAGTTTGAATTGAACATCCGATGGATATTTTTTAGAATATTCATTTATAAGATTTTTCATAATTTCGTTATTCAGTTCTTCAATAACTCGCCTGGTTAATTTCTGCTCGAATTTCTCCCCTTCTAATGTTTCTTTAATCGACGCTATTTGCTTTAAGGCAACATCCATCGCCAAAGGAAATTGATCGTAATAATTAGCAATAATTTGATTGATGAACCCACTCTTGTTTTTTAAATCATAGTCATCGTTAAAATAAATCATGTCTCTTTCGATGATTTCCATTGCGCGGGTGGATAGATTAATGTGTTGGCGCCCTTCTTCAGTAAAAACAAACAAGTTACTCATTGGTGCCTTCCTCCTTCATCTTTTTATTTCCTTTATCGCTCGCTGATTTTAAGGTTCGTCCAAATTCTATATCCGTCATTATTTGGATAGTTGCGAATCCTTTCGCCTTACCATCTTTGTCTTCCGGAATTGTGCCGAACACTGGTTCGGCACCTTTAGCAATAGCATCTGGGCGAGAAAACGAGCAAGATATGGATATCTCTTCTGATTCGAAATCTACGGGTCGAATATCATCGCTCCAACCGTTCTTATCAGGATAAACCGCGATGATTCTCCATTCTTTAAAAACAGCCGACTTGTCAAGGGGGTCTAACTCGCTTAAAAAACTATCATAGATTTGGTCTTCTCGAGAGAAACCCCTATTTTGTCCCCACTCTACAAATTCCCAGAAGAGCTCCATCTTTTTTCGATCGTCATCATCGTATATCAGTACAAATTTTTTATCGGTTGAATACATTTTTTGCTTGGCGCAATCGATTTTTTCTCGATTTGTTTCGTTGACTGCATATACTTTCGAATTTCCACTTTTTAGTGGATAGTTGTTTCTTTCTTTTTCCATTGTGAATCTCCTTTTTTATTTTTTTGTTTTCATCTTGCGACGATCCCGAGCTTTCGATCAACCTCCTTTATTGGAGAATGTTTTTTATTAGATCGTTTTCCGGGATCGCCGTGTTTGTTTTTGTTAACATTTCTGAATTGTTGCCTTTCATAATAATCGGCTGGTAGGATTATTTTCTCATTTTTCTATTCTCTGTTGCGTTACCTTTGGTTACCTTTCTTGTTATTTGAGAACAGCAGTCTTCTGGTCTAGGATGGTCGTCATGATTTGGTTTTCTTTGTGTGTTTATCGCCTTCTTTCTTTTTTTGTTTTCCGCCATTAATCATGTTGCTCGTTATCCATCTCCTTTCGTTTTGCCTCTCGAGATTAGTATTGATGATCGGCCCCGTGGGCGTAAGTGTTAACTATTTATTTCTATTTGTTCACCTTTTCAGCACCTTTCTTACATTTTTTGTTTGCTCACGTCCATATCTGCTGTCTAACTCGCCTTTTCTAATTTGATTTTTGTCATTTATCACCTTCTCTCTCTTGCTTTTTCTTGGCTTTCATTTTCTATTGTCACCACTCCTTTCTCATTTATTTGTGGTTTCATGCTTTTTTGGGAAGTGGCGGCGATCTCCGGGGGGGTGGTTGATTTTTTTGAAAGGAGAGTATTCCGATTGAGATCGCCGCCTTTTCCTTGTTGACAACGCCTTCTAGCTTTGTCACCTATATTATCAAACATCGCAAATGTGTTTATAAGTGGTTAGTGAAATATATTTTTCGTACATGTTTTGCTGCTTTTTTATTTATATATGGCTTTTTAATGTTCATACTTGGTGTCATATAGTGTCGTTTTTTATTTTTTTGATATGAAAAATATTGTGCTAATTTTAGGCATCCGTGCACTCTTAATGGAGACGCTTTAGATATCGCACAACAAAAAATGTCCATATATGGATTGGCCCCGCTACTAGTAAGCAGGAGGACAAATTTATGGACATTTATTGGTTAGGGTTTAGATTTTTATAGATCAAGAGGGACGAAGAGGAAATCCCGGTTATAGAAAGAATTATAGTCCCTTTCTAATTCTTTCAAACACCAAAGGTAGTAGAGATTCCGAAACTATATTTCTAAACTCTTCGTCGTTAGCGAGTTGATCAAAGAATTCATTGTTCTGCTCTGCCCGATCAATAATAATTTTCTTAAAGTAGTCGTTGTAAATTAGCCCAAAGGTCTTTTGGTCGTTATTTTTCCCGAACGATGATAGCTCGGGATCTTTTACCATATCCTCAACCAGTTGTAAGAGAACTTTGTCCATTTCAGAAAAATGGGTGGAAAAGAGCAGATTGATTCTATCAATGATTACTGATAGTTTGTCTTTCTTGCGTTCTCTTCCAACGACGACTCCACTAATTGGCGCCACGCCGGACGAGGTTTCTTCCAGCTTGATATCGCCAAAGAACTTTTGCTCGGTTTTATAGTATTCGAGCTCAATTTTATCATCGATATAAACGCTGTTTTTCTCTTTTGGTAGGACCATTCGCAGAAACTTAATGTAAGTAAAGAATTTATGGAGTTCTGTATCGAACAGCCGCTCAATGCTTGTAATGAAATTGTAAAGTCGCAAGAATGCCGAAGTGCCAGTTTTGAATTCTGCTTGTTGGGCTTCGGTCAGCTCGCGATACCGATCTAGTGCGGGTTTAAGAAAGTTCGAAAACTTCGATGCGTCAAGCTCTTTGGCGTCTTTATAAACGGCGACTAAAGAATCGATCTCGCTCTTTTTATAAACTTGTAGGGCGTCTAATTGATTTTTAATATCATAAAGCGTGTTTGGGTTCGTCTCGCTTTCTAGAATTGTCTCCTCGTAGTATGGCTGGAACGATTCTTGAATTTCTTCGGCTGTGTTCACGAAGTCGAGTACAAATGTATCGTTCTTGCCTTTATAAATGCGGTTTAATCTCGACAGTGTTTGAACGGCCTTAACGCCCGTTAGCCTCTTGTCGACAAACATTGTATGTAAAAGTGGTTCGTCAAATCCCGTTTGATACTTCTCGGCGACTATGAGGCAATTAAAGTTCTTCTTGAACTCATGGGGCAGCTGGCCTTCTCGTATTTTCTTGCCTTGCTTATCTACATTAATGCCTTCTTCAAAGGACACTTCGCCGGTGTCTGGATCAGTCACTTCACCACTGAAGGCAACAAGAACATCAAGTCCGGTGAGATGTTTTTCTTTAATCTGTTTAATGAACTCATAATAATAACGAACGGCATGTAAGCGCGATGCCGTGACGACCATGGCTTTCGCCTTTCCATCAATCTTATATTTAGTCACATTATTAAAATGATCGAGGATAATCGCTGTCTTTTGACTAATGTTGTATGGATGAAGGCTCTGATATTTGATCACTTCTCGCCCGGCCTTTTTCATATCAAAGGTGGGGTCGTCCTGAATCTTCTTCGCAATCTTAAAATAAACATCGTATGTCATATAATTTTTAAGAACATCAAGAATGAATTCTTCTTCAATCGCCTGACGCATCGAATAAATATGGAAAGGACGATATTGTTTTTGATCGCCATTCATAAATGGAACGCCAAACATTTGAAGCGTCTTATTCTTCGGCGTGGCAGTAAAGGCGAAGAAACTTAGGTTTTTATGATGTCCATGAGCAAGCATTTCTTCAATTATTGCGTCGGTATCGTCAGGAACCTTTTCTTCAGCTTCTTCTTGAAGTCTGGCATATTCTTTTAAGACATCGTCTGTATTAGCCAAGCCTGCCTTCAGGGCTCGCGCGGTTTCTCCTGTCGTGGATTGGTGAGCCTCATCGACAATGATTGCGTAGTTTTTATCAAGCTGAATAATCTCTTTATAAATATTGGGAAACTTTTGGATTGTTGTAATAATTATGTCTTTGCCTTCGTTAATGGCTTTAAGTAGATCTCGGCTCGTTTTTCCTTTATCTATTTTCTCAACGACACCAGACACATGATCAAACTGGTAAATTGTGTCTTGTAATTGTTTGTCTAGAACTCTTCGATCGGTTACCACAATGATGGAATTGAAAACTCTTTTATCGTCTATATGTAAAGACGAAAGTCGATAGGCCAGCCAAGCGATTGTGTTGGATTTGCCGCTGCCAGCACTATGTTGAATAAGGTAATTATGACCACTCTTATTTTGGCGCACGTCAGCCATTAATTTGGTGACAACGTCAAGCTGGTGGTAACGAGGGAAAATAATCGCTTCTTTTTCTGTGTCGCCAGTCTTGGTGTTAACTATTTTTTGATGATGAATATATTTGCTCAATATATCTAGCAGATTTTCTTTTCTTAAAACGGTTTCCCACAAATAAGCCGTGTCGTAATTATCTTCGTTGATTGGATTTCCAACACCGCCTATGTTCCCCCCACCATTAGATCCTTGGTTAAAAGGAAGAAAAATCGTATCTTTTCCTTCCAACTGAGTCGTCATATAAACCTGGAATGGGTCAACAGCAAAATGAACAAGAGTTCGTCTCTTAAACTTAAAAATCGGTTCGGTCGGATCGCGGTCTATTTTATATTGTCTTATTGCATCTGTGACGTCTTGGCCACTATATTGATTTTTCAGTTCAAGCGTAACAAGTGGTATGCCATTAATAAATAGAACTATATCGAGCGACAGTTCGGGATTTTTTGCGGAATAGTGCAACTGTCTTGCAACTTGAAGATTATTCATTAAGTAACGTCTATTAAGCGTTTCATTCATCGTGGTGTTTGGTGTGAATTGAACCACGATAAATTTGACGCCTCTATCTTCGATGCCTTGTCTTAAAACGTCAATTATTCCTCTAACTCTTACCTCACGATCAAACCTTTCTATAAAGGCTTTTTCTGGTTCGGTATAGTGCTTAACGTGTCTATCCCATTCTTTCGGTTGTGATGCCTTAACAAAGTCGATAAGGGCTGTTGGGTTTAGCGCTATTGCCGGATCAAAGGTTGCCTTCTGATCATCTTTAGTGTATGAGTTGTATCCAAGGTGGCCGATTAAATCTACTTCAATCCTATCTTCAAGATTTTTTTCAAGGTGTTTCTTCATTCTAACTCACTCCCTTTTGTTTTCTCTGATAGCGTATACTACGACAAAAATGATTAAACATATGGCAATGATTATCAAACCCGAAACAATCCAAACCGCATACTCTTGAACAAACATAAGAATTATGGTTAGAAATATATTAATAATAAACGCAATAACGACATAGGTAATGTGCATAACTTTGCTGTTGAACCAGCCAAGCTTATTAAAAATCACGCCGACCAAGAAATATGAAATTACCCAGGTTAATATCTTACCTATGAGCACAAACACGTTGTTCAGGGTGCTTGCTGTGACCATAAAATTGATATACCAAATAAGAAAATCCCGAAGCCATATTAATAAGCCTGACTGCGCAATCCAAGTTAGGACAAATAACGCAAGCACCCCACTAAGTGGATAAAGTATTTTTTTAATCATGAACTTCTCTTTTGCCTGTCACATATTCATAAATAAGTGTTTTTTTGTAATCTCCATATTTTTTGATTTTTAAATATTTAAGGTCAATTAATTTATCAATTTTTGCGCAAAAGATTTCTAAGTATGCTGAGATGAATTTTTGCTCATGCATTGGCGGTATTACTACCGGCATGTTTTTTAATGTGGACTGGCTCAAGTTAGTTCTTGTTATTGAGTTATCATAAGCGGATAAATATGCTCTGCATGCTTGACTTCTATAATAGAATTTCGAATATTCTGGATTGCATGTGTCTAGGTTGTTTGGTCTTAATCTGATACAAAATCCATTGAAGACAGCTTTTTCCCAATTTTGAAGGGCAACCGAAGATAGACCTAGTTCTTCAATCGTTTCAGATGAGCCAGTAAAGAAGATATCCCCTCTTTGAATGCTGAATCTTTCTCTGCTTTCTTCCGTCGAGTTAACTAAATCATCATATTTGGTGTCGACGTTCCAATTATTGTAAACATTTTTATAAGAAAGAAACGGATATCCAAATCCAAATTGATCTGGTTTTAAATTTGAAATACCCGAACGTGTCTGCCCTAAATATCTCAACCGCGAAATCTTCCAATTGATCGGTATCTTTCCAATCCATTCAATTCCGCTATCTTTCATGGGAACATTCGGATCTAGTCCTTTTGTTACGGCTTTACTAATGACCGATTGTTTGTATTCCTTGAGTTTCTCGATTTGTTGCTCTTGGAGTGCAATTAACTGGTCAATTTGAGAAGTCTTCGTATTTAGTACAGAAACAATGAGATGTTGTTCTTCGGTCGGTGGAACAGGCAATGGGATATTCGACATTTCTCTCCAATTTGTCGTCCAAAGATCCATTACAATGCCGTGTCCCCATCTAAAGTACTCCTCGGCAAAACCATAATTGTTGAGTAAATAGCTCGAATATATTGGATGAATATTTCTGGGAGTGAGTACAGTGTTGATCAAAGAAACAGATCCAGTGTTCAAAGACAATCCGCATGATTGTTTACGATCGGATCGTGAATTAATAACAAAATCACCAGAAACAACTTTTTTTCGATTTTCATTATCGTTAGATTTTGCAGCAGTTTCTAATTGCTGAACAATTCCTTTTTTTGTAACAGAAAGTGGAGGAAAGTCAATATCATTGACCTTCTCTCTCCGTTCAGTAAAGAACTCACCCAATCGATGAACACTCCACGTTTCTGGAATTCGTCCAATCCAATCAATGCAACTATCTTTCATATTTCTAATCATTGCCAAAAAGCTCCTTCATCAGCAAGGCTTCTTGTGCTTCTAGCTCTTTGATTTCCTTGAATATTTCATTCGAATCACGAGGTGGAATAAACTTATAGAAGTGACGAGTGAATGGAATTTCATATCCCACGTCATCGCCTTCTTTGTAATCAAACCATGCGTCTTTATGAACATAAGGCAAAACTTCGCTCTTGAAATAAGAGGCGATATCCATTTTCAATGGCACATTTTCTGTATCTGATTTCGATGTGTCAGGAACCATCTTGCCTTTCTTAAATACTGGTTTGCCATGCTCGTCAAGCAACGGTTGCTGAATGGTTATTTTTGTATATCCAAAATCCTCGTTGTCAAAGATTTTTGAATATTCGGATGGTGAAAATTCGCTGTATAAATGAACAATTTCTTTGATTTGTTCTTGTGAAATCTCAACTCTTTTTTTGCCTATATTTTTACGTAATTTTTCATAGTGGCTTGAAGCGTCAATAAGTTGAACTTTCCCCTTTTTTAACGCGGGTTTATGATTTGTGATAACCCAGATGTAAACCGTGATCCCTGTATTATAGAAAATGTCGTTTGGTAATTGAATAATGGCTTCCAGCAAGTCGTTTTCAAACAAGTATTTTCTGACATTGTTGACACCATTTCCAACATCTCCCGAGAAAAGTGGCGAACCATTGTGAATGATGGCAATTTTGGATCCACCATCAGCGGGTTCTTTCATCTTTGAAAGTGAATGCTGAAGGAAAAGAGTCTGGCTATCAGAAACGTCTGGTTTTCCGTGCGGGAATCTCCCAGCAAAGCCAAGTTTCATCTCGTCTTCTATGACTTTTCTGAAATCTTTCCAGTCTCGTCCAAAAGGTGGATTAGAAATAATGTAATCGAAATGAGCTCCCTGGAATTTATCATCAGATAGGGTATTTCCCTTACGGATATTCGTTGACTCTTGACCTTTGATTAATATGTCGGATTTAGCAATAGCGTAAGTCTCATCATTTAGTTCTTGGCCATACGATTTAAGAACTGCTTGGGAATTCAAGTCCTCAAGATATTCTTGCGCGACCGAAAGCATCCCGCCCGTCCCGCAGGCAGGGTCATAAATGGTCTTGATTTTGCTGTCACCAGAAAGTAGTTGATTATCTTCTGATAAAAGCAAATCGACCATTAAGCGAATGACTTCTCGTGGAGTATAATGCTGTCCCGCATCCTCGTTATATGACTCTGAAAATCGCCTGATAATTTCCTCAAAAATATACCCCATATCGATATTGTCAACGCCGTTGGGATTGGTCTTTTTGTCATATAGACCCAGATTTATGGCTTTAAAACGATTTAAAACCCCGAATAAAATATTGTGATCCGGATCAGTCATTCTATCGATTTGTTCTGTGAATTTATAGTTCTTGATTATGTCTTTAACATCTTCTGAGAAACCATCAAGGTAATCGATAAGATTCTCTCTAATATGGTCGGCATCATCAAGTAAAGTGTCGAAGGTAAATCTGCTCGTATTATAGAAATTATGTCCTGCCGCCTTTTTTAGGATTCCATCAAGAATTTCTCCTTTTAGCGTAGTGGTCGCTAACTTGTCCAAAACGGCTTGATGAGTAGGAAGCAAAATGCAATCAAATCTTTTAATAACTACTAACGGAAGAATAACAAGTCCATATTCGTGTGGCTTGTAAGTACCATCAAGAGAATCTGCGGTGCTCCAAATAAGGTTAGCATTAGTGTTAATTTTCTTTTTATCCATCTCTTATACCTATTGGAGCAAAAATTTGTTCCAATTACCTTTTCTAATAATTTTAATGTTTTTTAGCATTAAATGGAAACTTGTCTGAGATTTCAGCATGATTCTATTGAAAAAGAAAACAAACGTTCAAATAAAAACAATGTGCTAGTCGCTATTTTCTATTTTCTAGAAAGCAATACTATAGTCTCAACGTGTCAGGCTACATCCGTATTGCTACGCACAACACGCGTGGTATATTCCAAAAGAACATACGAACAGGTAGTTTTGAATCTTGTTATTTTGTTGTCTTTTGTGAAAGAACAAATAACTAGAATGTAGTTAGATGTTCGGCGTCGGGGGAATATTAAGAATTTGTCTCAACTCATCAGTTATAAGCTGTTTGCGTTTTTCATAGAACTCATCAAAATTGACGAGCTCATATGATATTCCTTCAGGTAAATACTTCACCTTATGGCTTTGCTCCAACCATTCAGTCAGCGGTGTAGCTTGTTTTGATTCATTGGTTAGCCCCTCCAACAACTGGAGGTTTGGTAGTTTGTTTCTCTTTTTTTGCCAGTCCGATACTTTATCTTTATCAAGATTCAAGGGTTTGATCTTCCTTGTTTCAAAGCCCGAATAGGGATGAATGTGATCTTGATGCCACTTGATTTCGCTTAACTTTAATTCGGGGTAAAGGAGCGATAAAATTAAGAAGGTATAAGGCCCCAGATCGTAGTCAAAGATAACTGAAAAAATGTCTTCTGACACTTTAAAATTTCGATCACCTGTTAATCTGATGTTTTGAAATAATTCTAAAGAAAACGGAGTTTTCGAACAGTCAATCTCCTGAAGTGATTTTCTTGTTTCAGTAATGGCCGAGTTTGATGCAACACCGAATAGGTTTTTGACTTGGGCAATTATGAAATATTTTTTGAATTCTCGAATGTTCGCATCGGTCAATTGTTGAGTTTTAAACAAATAGTAAAGGATTGGAATCAGAGCGTTATACGAACTAATATATGCGTCTGAAAAGCCGATCCCAACCAAAAACTTAGAAAGCAGTATGAACGCTTCTTTGATTCTTGGCCAATTTTCCATGACTGCCACTATGTTTGATTTTTTAAAGGACTCGATTTTCATGCTGACAGGGGCATCGGTTAACGCCAAACAGGAACGAATTATGAGATCTGTACTGAAATTGAATTCGTCGCCTTGTTTATTTAGGTGCTTTATTAATCCTTCAATCTCATCTCTTCCGCCCTTCCATTCGGCAACGATAGAGGAAAACAGTAAGTCGGTTTTGGATAGAGGTGTGCCTGATGAATTGACTCGCACAAATATGTTTAAAACATCATCATAATCCGCTTCTTCAATTTCATAATAGTTGATTGAGGAATTCCCGCTATCATCGTTCATTTTGGTGTACAAAGCGGTTAGGTTTTTAATCTGCTTTGTATGTAATTGAGACGATATAGCGTATTGAACGATATCTTCATTGCCTAAAAAATTAAAAACTTCCCTTGCTTTAAACCACAATCTATCAGTAATGGCCTTTCTCTGTTCGTCAGTCATGAATTTAAACCGCTTAATGACCTCATCGTCTTCAACTTTTTTGGATAAGTCGGTGTCGAGATCAAAATAGAGCTCTTTTCTTGGAAATGCGCCATCTACTCGCCACCAGCATTTTGGCAACTTATAAGCGATGCTTCCCTTTAATGCCATGTAAAATGATGACAGACGTTGCTGCCCATCAAGAACGATGTAAATAAAGTTGTGGGGGACTAAAAGTGGGGTGATTTCTTTGCTGTTATTTTTGCGATCTCTTTCATGAAAATCACTGATAAAATTGTATATGTTTGGTTTTGTGTAATTGATGTTTTTGGTAGTGGTTTTCCAAAGTAAAAACGTACCAATCGGATAACCCATAATGATGGAATCAAAAAGATCCTCAATCTGCTTTTCTTTCCACACGAAATTTCGTTGAATTTCTGGTAGATACATCTGCTTCATTGAGATCTTGTTAATTGCATCTTTTATAGACATTATCTGATATCCCATATAGAAAACCTCTTTATTTTTTGCATTCTAAAAATTTTTTCACCGCCATCATCGCGTTGGCCGATACTTGGTTACGATTCAAGTCACGTGAATGTTATAACAATTACGAGCAAGAAACTTTATTGGTTTATTTTGGAAAGTTTTGACGGAGGATCTTTATGTTAGCCTTGTATTCTTGATCAACAATAAAGACCTTTACATTGGCTTGGTATTCTTGATTCACAAGTTTCCCACCCTTGATAATTTCCGCGTTTTTTTCTTGATATGCTTGGTCAACAAAAAAAACTTTGTAATCGGCCTGGTACTCTTGTCTAACAATAAAAACATTTGCTTGAGCCATAATTTTCTCCTGATTTGTTTTTTATATTATATAACACAAACAAGAACATAAATACTTCAGAATTGTGATATTCGCTTGATCGTTAAGTGGCAAAATCTTTAAAACCATTATGTGATGGCTTTGAGTTAGATGCGGGGAGTAAAGGCCCCGGTCCAAAAACTGAATTTTTACTTAAGAAAAAGCAATACTATAGTCTCAACGTGGTATGTCTGCGGAAACATGTCCACAGGCGTTACTTTTTTAACTTCGTAAGCTTTGCTTAATAATTTGAGATCTCTTGCAAGTGTTGAAGGTTCACAAGAAACATAAACAAATGTTTTTGGCTTCAGTTTAATGATTGAATTTATGAATGACTCGTCAAGACCTTTTCGTGGTGGATCGACAATCACAACATCGATTGCCTGTTTGCTCGCAATGATCTCGGAGATGAATTCAGTTACGTCTTGCGCATAGAATCTGACATTTTCAATTTTGTTTATCTTGGCGTTTTTAATTGCGTCATCAATCGCCTCTTTAACGATTTCCACGCCTAGAACTTGTTTCGCTTTTTTGCTGGCGATGAGACTGATTGTGCCAACGCCACAGTAAGCATCCAATACGATTTCGTTTCCTGCTAGGTTAGCATACTCAATAGCTTTGTCATACAAGACTTCAGCTTGAACTGGATTGACTTGATAGAAAGACTTGCTTGATATATTAAAAGTCAATCCATGGAGTTTGTCTTGGATGAAACCTTTGCCATATAAAATATTCTCTTTTTGTCCTAAGATGACATTTGTGTCGCGCGTGTTGATGTTTTGAACAAGCGTGGTTATTTCAGGACAAGCTTCTTTAATTGATTTGGTTAAATTGCCACGACCGGGAAATGAGTCGGCGTTAGTGACAAGCACGGCCATGATTTCATTAAAAGCGTGACTCGTCTTAATTAATACATGTCTAATAACGCCTGTACGCTTGTCTTCGTCATAGGCTTCAATGCGATTATCTTTCATCGCTTGTTTGATTTTTTTCATGATGCCGGCGGCGCGTTCGTCCTCGATATAACAAGTATCAATTGGAACGATGTCATGGCTGCTACGGCGATAGAATCCGGAAATAAGCCGTTTTTGCTGGTCATATCCTAGCGGCATCTGCGTCTTATTGCGGTAAAAATATGGATCATCCATCCCAATGACATCATCCACTTCAATGTCGATGCCGCCTAGTTTACGAAGCGCTTCCGATACTTTTCTTTTCTTGAATGCTAATTGAGCGGGATATGCGAGTGCTTGAAACGAACATCCCCCGCATGCAGTTGCCACCTTGCAGCGTGGTTCAATTCGGTCCTTACTTAGCTTATAAAGTTTCTTAATCTTAGCGACTGCGTAATCTTTTCGCTCATACGTAATCTCGACATCGGCTTCCTCGCCGATAAATAACCCGTCAACAAAAATAGGCAGACCTTCGTGTTTGATGATGCCACGTCCGTCATGCGTATAATCGACGCACGTACCTTTGATGATTTTCATAATCGTTTGAGCCAATCTTTGGCAAGCGTCACCCAAACATTAAGATGACCGTATTCCCTGACGAAATCTGATGGGGCCATACTATCAAATGTTACTTCTTCGGTAGCTAGTGAAACTCCGTGCCGACCTGATTCAAAAAAGTGTCCTTCGGCCTTGATGCGTTTCATGCGCAGCGCTCCTAAAAACAGCATGCTATTCTCAACAGGTACAAGACCATCATCCATCGTATGGAATAAGAAAACTGGTCCCATCTTTTTGGGAATGTGTTTTTCTAGTGACACTTCGTCAAGTTTGCCTTGCGAAAAATCATTGCCTAATAGATTGATGAATGAGCCAGGGTGCCGATAGCGAATGTGCGATGTGATGACCGGATAAGCTAGCACTGATGCTTTGACGATATCTGGATATCGGGTTGCTAGTGACGCAGCTAGATGACCGCCCGCGGAAAAGCCCATCACGATAATGCGTTTGACTAACGGGTTAGCGACTAAGATATCGAGTAGTTGCTTGCCTTCAATAACTGTATCGGGATAGATTAGTTTCGTCTCGCGGTAGTAATAGACGCACGTATGAAAGCCTTCCGCACCAAAACAATCGGCGACCGGTTTAGCTTCCCGCTTTGAGGCAAATTCATAACCGCCACCCGGACAAATCAAAATTAGGTCGCGTTTCTGCTCGTCGAATAATTGCAGCGTCGCGTAATTTTTGGAATCGAGTTGAATATTCATTGTTTTACTTCTTCATCATGTCGGCGATGAAAGGAACTTCGATGGTGGCGTCTAATCGTGGGAATAACGGGCTGCCTTTTTTGACGTGACTGCCCCCGACAATCCCAAAATTAGTCACAAATGAATAATGGTTAATGTCTGGGTCAACGCCTAATTGGCGATACACTTCTTTGGGAGCTTTGGTCAGTACCGGTTGCAGTAGTGTCGCCGCGATATATAGCACGCTTGAAAGGTGGGTCATCACACTGGCAAGCTCTCGTTTGTGGTCGCCATCTTTAGCAAGTGCCCAGGGCTGGGTTTCGTCGATGTATTTATTCGCGCGGCCAACAAGTTGCAACACTTTCACAAACGCTTCGGTGATTTTTAGGTCATCAAGGTCTTGTTCATAACCTTTAATCGTCGTCATCGCAAGACGATATAAATCTTCATCAAATGGCGTGACGTTACCAACATAAATGGGAATCACGCCTTCGAAGTATTTTTCAATCATCGTCAAAGTACGGTTTAATAAGTTGCCAAAATCATTGGCTAAATCGACGTTGATGCGTTCAACGAACTGCTCGGGCGTAAACTGACCGTCGCTTCCAAACACCGTTTCCCGCACAAGGTAGTATCTAACGGCATCGGTGCCGTATTTCTCAATTAATGGGAATGGGTCGATGACATTGCCCTTTGATTTAGACATCTTGCCATCTTTCATCATCAGTAGACCATGAACGAATAGACGGTCGGGTAAGCGAATGCCAAGCGCCATGAGAAACATCGGCCAATAAATCGCGTGGAAGCGCGTGATGTCGGCACCGACAACATGGACGATTTCACTATGTTCGTCTTCCCAAAACTTTTTGAATAAGTCTTCGTCGCTGGATTTATATCCAAGCGCGGTTATATAATTCGTCAAAGCGTCAAGCCATACATAGACGACGTGTTTGGGATCTTCATTTAGGGGGATGCCCCAAGAGAATGACGTTCTAGAAACGCATAGATCTTCGAGCCCGGGTTTGATGAATGTGTTAATCATTTCATTCTTGCGGGATTCGGGAGTGATGAATTTTAGGTTGTCTTCATAGTATTTAACTAATCGATCGACGTATTTCGATGTTTTAAAGAAATACGCTTCTTCGCTAGCGGTATGCACGTCGCGACCACAGTCGGGACAAGCGTGTTTTTCACCCACTTGGGTATCGGTCCAAAACGCTTCGCAGTGCGTACAGTACCAACCTTTATATTGGCCTAGATAGATATCGCCCTGATTGACCATGTGCGTAAATATTTGTTTGACGACATCTTCGTGCCGCTTTTCGGTTGTGCGAATAAAATCATTATTGCTAATATCAAGCGTTTCCCATAAATGCTTAATGCCAACGACGATATCATCGACAAACGTCTGCGGATCTTTGCCTGCAGCAATCGCGTTTTTCTCGATTTTTTCACCGTGTTCATCGGTGCCGGTTAAGAAATAAGTTTCTTTGCCCGTCATTCTTTTGTAACGCGCCCAAACATCGCACAAAGTCGTGCAGTATGCATGGCCGATATGAAGACGGGCTGAGGGGTAATAGATTGGCGTCGTGATGTAAAATTTGTTTTTCATAATATCACCATTATAAATGAAAAAACCGCCATTGGATGGCGGTATCTTCTAACAATTCTTTATTACTTCTTGTTTTGGTCAAGACCGTATTTTTTGTTGAAACGATCGACCCGTCCATCCGCTTGCGTGAACCGTTGTTTGCCGGTGTAAAACGGGTGGCAGTTGTTGCAGGTGTCGACTCTTACTTCTTTAAGAGTTGAACCCGTTTCAAACGTGGTACCGCAGGTGACGCAAGTAACCGTCACTTTTTGGTATTTGGGGTGAATGCCATTTTTCATACGTGTGCTCTCCTTCCGCCTTAAGCATCAAGTGTGCCTAAAGTAAGTTGCGAACACATGGTATCATTTATGATGTCCAATAGCAACAAAAAACAACCATACGGACCAATGGTCGTCAATCATATGCAACGGTGCGTTGCGTGAATGCCGCCTTGGGCTTCGCTATCATGTAAGCGGAGGGAACTGATGATTGATTCGATTCGTGTCGGCGCCAAAATCGCTTCATTAAGAAAAACCGCCAATATGTCGCAAGACCAGTTGGCTGGTGAAATGTTTATCACGCGTCAAGCACTCTCAAAATGGGAGACGGGAGCAGCGGTTCCGCCACTGGAAATGGTTTTAGCGCTCTCGCGCATTCTACATGTGAGCTTCGAAGATATCCTTTGTCTTGATGAAGAAATATCAGTTGATCCGGATAACATTTTTGCCGGACACGCCCGCGAATTCGTCATTACTCAGATCGTTTCCGGTAAACTAGCAGTCGATCTTCCCAGCGTGTTCTATCAATTCTCTCCATCTGAACGGCTTCTGGTTTTACGCGAAATCCGCGAGGGACGCCTCGATGTCGATATTAGCGAACTTGAAAGTCGGCTATCGTTAGCTGAACTAAAATACTTAGGAGGTAATTATAATGATTCTCAAAAAGACGATTAAAGATAATCAAACCGTCTATGTCCCGGTCACTCAGGAAGAGGCCGATGAAGCCAAGAAAAATGGCGAGACCATCATTTATACGGATGAAGACCAAGCTTCTGATCAAAACGACATTAAAGAAGAGAAACATGAGTCAAAGCATCCAGAGTGTGACTCGATTGAAGATGATGTAATCCGAAACGCTAAAAGAACGGCTTTTTTTGCCAAACGATTCGCCGAGCGCCTCAAACGTGATTGGAATCCACACCTTCACAAAATGGGCGCACATCAAAGTTTTTATTTCAATGATGACTCCAACGATTCACTGACGCGCCAATTACTACGCGTTTTGCCGTTCATGGACGAAGATGATATTCATGAAGTCATCGAAAAATATCTATCTGGTGATCCCGTTTATGCCAACCTGAAACTCCCAGCCATCATGCCGTTTCTCGATGAAAAAGATTGCGACGCCGTATTCAAAAAGGCGGTTGAGTCCAAAGAGTTAGGACATTACCTAGTCGCCCTCGCCCCGTTTGTGAGCCAAGCAGCGTTATCGCGTCTGGTCGATCAATTTATTGAAGGGGCTTATCCCGATTTGGACATCGATAGCCTATACCCGTTTTTAGATTCGAAAGATATTAAACGCGCGTTTGAATACTGGTTGAAAAAACAGCCGGCAGGTTCATAAAAGGATATACGGCGCGCACATGATTTCCTTGGTGATGGATAAAGAAATAATATTACGCTAGCGGAAAACATCTTGGCTTGTTACCGGGTTTGTCAAAGCGTCAAATAATTGACGCTCATGACGACCCGGTTTTTCTTTATCAAGCAATTGTTGCAGCTTCATCATGATTTGTTCGTATTGCATCGGTTCGCTCTCAATGTCGCTTAACGGTGAAAAGATAATCCAAGCAAGGCCGGGACACGATAAGTGCACTGATGCTCGCTAATTTTCTCAACACCGTCGTGAAACATAGTTTTCGGTACATTAAGTTAGTCATCTAACAGAATGCTTATCAATAATAATTTACACTTTTTGTACCGTATTTTTTAACATATATAGCATTTTTTATACCTTTGTTTATTATAAAAAACACATTTTATAGACCATTAACATGTTGGTGTTCTTTATTAGCGAATATGGGATGATAAGGAATAATTTAATAAAATGCATGCTTGACACCTACTCCAAATATTAATAGCTACTACATAGAAGAATTGGTAGTCGTATTACGATTGCGGCGAATTAATTAAAAAAGCATTAACGCTGGAAACCATCTTTAACATTGTTTAGTAGTAGAACATCATATTCATTTTCTTCGATCTAATGGGAAAAATAGATTCGGTAACAACATCACTTCCTTAGTCAACTCAGGAGCAAAAATAATCGGGGTAATGCCTAACTTGACTTCGGTATGGATATCTGGGTAGACATATGTCGTTGTCACATAAACGAGTTTGCCTTTAGTTAACCTTGCCGGTAGTGGATAATATTTTGCTTCTGTTACCTCATTAACTAGTGCATGGATCAGCTTACGATCAATTCGAGACGAGCTCCGTTGTTCAAGAAACTCTTCGATCAATCGATATATTTCTTCATATAAAGTCGGGTTGTGTTCGAATTCGGTTTGTGGCGAAAATAGCAACCAGGCCAAATATGGACGTGAGATATCTAAATCGGTATATGTTTTATATAAATACCCATAAGTTATTTGTCCGCTTTTCCATAAGCGTTCCCGCTGGTAATATCCCCGTGACAATGCACCAAGAAGTCGGCCTCTGGTCGTGGCTTTACCGGCCAGCATTTTATAGTCGGTTGGCCCCCATGTGAGCCGAAAGTCGCGTAAGTCGCGGTTGTATTGTTCGATGACTTGATGGTAATTCATGGTTCTATTATGGCAACAAGTGGTTGCTTTTTCATGCTTTTGTCATTTTTTACTATTATTTTTGACAAAAACCAGCAAAATAAGAGCGTACGGGTCCAAGTGCCCGCGTGCGCCTATGATATAATTAACGCACGTTATTAAAATAAGGAGTACATTATGATTTCTAAAACCATCGCGTTAAAGGTGCTAAACATCGCCACCGCGACTGGAGCCGATTTCGCCGAAATCTATCTTGAGGAAACACTCTCGAATTCGATTTCGCTTGAAAACGGACAAGTCGAGGCCAGCTCGAGCAATCTTAGCTACGGCGCTGGCATCCGGTTGCTCAACAAACTGCAAAGTGTCTACGGTTACACTAATGACATTTCGCTCAAAGGCTTATCGGCGCTGGCCGAATCGCTTTCCAAGTCGTTTAAAGGACCGCGCGCCGTCAAGGTCGAAACAATCAAGAAAGTCCGTGTCAAAGATTTACATCCAATCGAACGGCCGCTATATGAGGTTCCGACCGAAGAAAAAATCGCCCTTTTGAAAGATGCTAGCCGCATCATCCAAAGCCATGATTCGCGCATCGTGCGGGTACAAACGGTGATGATGGACAACTTCAAGAAAGTCGTCATCTTCAATTCCAATGGCAAAGAATTCCACGATAAACGAGCCCGTGGTCGCATGGCCATGATTGCTTTAGCGGCTGAAAATGGCAAAATCGAATCGACATTCGAAGGTCCTGGCGCTCAAGCGGGTTTTGAATTTTTCACCCGTGACATCGACTATAAAGCCAAAGCGCTTGAAGTCGCCAAATCGGCGATTAGAATGCTTCACGCCGATGAATGCCCCAGCGGCAAAATGCCGGTCGTCATCGGTAACGGTTTTGGCGGCGTCATCTTCCACGAAGCATGCGGTCACCCGCTTGAAGCAACTTCTGTTGCCAAAAAACTATCAGTATTTACAGATAAAGTTGGACAACAAATCGCTAATCCGGTCGTCACCGCCATCGACGATGGCACGATTCCCAATGCTTGGGGTTCAGGTAACATCGACGATGAGGGCAATCCGACCCAAAAGAACGTTTTGATTAAAGACGGCATTTTGAAACAATATTTGGTCGACGATTTCAACGGACGGCGCATGGGTGTCAAAGGTAATGGCGCGACGCGTCGGCAAAGCTATAAATACGAACCGACATCGCGGATGAGTAACACCTACATCGACGCCGGTAAATCAACGCCAGAAGAAATTATCGCGGCGACGAAATTCGGTTTATACGCTAAATCATTAGGCGGCGGTTCCGTCAATCCTTCGACCGGCGATTTCAACTTCGCGGTCAATGAAGCCTACATGATTAGAGACGGCAAAGTCGCCGAACCCGTCAAAGGCGCGACCTTAATCGGTAATGGCGCCGATATTCTACAAAAAATCGACATGGTCGCTAATGACCTGTTAAGGGCCCAAGGCATGTGCGGTTCCGTCTCGGGCAGCATTCCCGTCGACGTCGGACAACCGACGCTACGCGTGTCTGAAATCACCGTCGGTGGCCGTGGAGGTAGCATCAATGGCTAATTATTCAAAGTATTTCGCTTTAGCGAAAGAAAAAGGCATCGAAGCCTTGGAACTTTACGTTTCCAAAAAATACGCGCTAAGTTTCAGCCTGTTCCATGGCGAAGTCGATTCCTATTCGCTTGAAGACGCCCAATCATTATCAGCCCGTGGCATCTATAAAGGCAAAATCGGTTATGCGACAACCGAAAAACTCGATAAGTCGGCACCCGATTTCGTTGTCAGTCAAGTAATTGATAACGCCAAAGCCGTCGACAAAGACGATCCGGCCATTATTTTCCCGGGCAGCCCAAAATATCGCCGCGCCAATGTGTACAATCCCGACATTCGCAACCTTTCGGTCGATAAAAAACTCGCTAACCTTTATGAAATCGAAAAGAAACTGAAAGACGCCGATCCGCGCATCAGCGAAGTCGAAGCTGTTTCATATTCGGAATCGGATGGCGAAGTCGAACTCATCAATTCATACGGCCTTCGCTTAAAAAGCAAATCTAACTATTTCTATTATTACGCAAGCGTGATGGTCCGCGATGGTGAAGCGACGCGTACCGCTTATAAGATTCATCTATCTAAAGACGTCAACGATTTCGTAATTGACGATTTTGTCAAAGAGATTGTCGATGAAGCACTTGGAAAAATCGGAGCAACTTCGATTCCAAGCAAAAAGTATCCCGTCGTTCTCGCTCCAAGAGTTGCTGCTTCCTTACTTGAAGCCTATCTCAGTGGAGCCTCGGCCGAAGAAGTCCAAAAGAAGTCGTCGCTCCTTGCTGGCAAACTCCATCAACTCGTCGCCAGCAAAAAGCTGACGGTCACCGAATCACCACTTACCAAAAACGCGTTCTTCCGTTATTTCGACGATGAAGGCGTCGCCACATACAACAAACCAATTATTAATAAAGGTATGTTAGAAACGTATTTCTATAATTTGTTGACCGCGCATAAAGACGGTGTTAAAACAACCGGTAACGGTTATCGCGGTGGCGGTGGCAAAATCGGCACTCATTACATCAACGTGTCGGTTAAACCTGGCCGTAAATCACTTGATGAAATCATTGCCAAAGTCAAAGAAGGCGTCCTGATTAAGGAAGTTCAAGGTTTACATTCAGGTTTGAATGCCCAATCCGGCAACTTCTCGCTACAAGCATCTGGATTCCTCATTGAAGGCGGTAAAATTTCACGTCCGGTTAATCTGATCACCGTCGCCGGTAACTTAAAGGATTTATTCCTTGACGTCAGCGAAGTCGGTAACGATTCAGAACTGCAACTATCCTCATTCAACTCACCGAGCATGCTCATTAAAAAATTGGCTATCTCCGGTCAATAATCACAGTAACTTCCAAATGAAAAGCACTTCAACCGAAGTGCTTTTTTCTTAGTTATTTTTCAATGAACAAGATGCCGATGGTGTTGGGGCCGCAGTGGGTGCCGATCACCGATCCGGCCGTACCGATGTAAATCGTCTTTTCGTCGACGCCCATTTCTTTAAGTTTCTTAACCATGTAGTCAACGCTATCGTCGGCAAATGCGTGAGTAACCATCACGCGGCCGGTATCAACGTTATCCGGTCCGATGCGATAAAATTCGGCTAGCATTTCATCCAGCGCTTTGACCATCTTGCCTTTAGGCGTTTTATAGACGCTTAATTTGCCTTCACTGACTTTGATGATCGGATGGGCGCGCAGCATCGTGCCTAGGAAGTATTTGCCGCCGCTGACACGACCGCCGCGATATAAGAATTCAAGGTTTTCAACAGCAAAATACGTGTTCATCTTTTTAGCTAAACGTTCAAGTTCGTCACCGATTTCATCAAGCGTTTTGCCCATCTCGCGAAGTTCGCCCGCCCGCATTAAAAGAAGGCCGGTGGCCGAAGATAGATTCATGGAATCGACCAATCTAATGTTGCCTCTCCCCAGTTCTTGGGCCGCCATCGTCGCGGCACTGAACGTCAGTGACAGTTCTTTGCCAATGCCGACGAATAAAATATCGTAACCTTCGTCGACATATTTGGTAAATACTTCTTGAAATACCGCGGGTGACACTGCCGACGTCTTGGGAAATTCTTTGGTCTTTTCGACGCGGTCATATAGTTGCTTCAACGTAATTTCGAAAATGTCTTCATACGATTTTTCGCCAAAGTTAACAAGTAACGGAACGACGTGGATGTCATATTGCTTATATGTCTCCATTTTCAGGTCGGACGTCGAATCCGTAATGATTTTAATTTTGTTCATGGACGAACCCCCATATGATGAAATTAAATCAAAAATTGACCTTGGTTGCAACTTGATACCCGTTATTGTTGCCCTAACGTTATTTAAATGTAAGATATTATTAGATATTGCTCGGTAATCGAGTCATAAAAGGAGATTACATGAAAAAATTTCTCAGTGAGTTCAAAGGTTTCATCATGAAAGGCAACGTGCTTGATTTAGCCGTTGGCGTCATCATCGGCGCCGCCTTCCAAAAAGTTGTCAGTAGCTTAGTCAACGACATATTAATGCCGCTGATTTCGGTGCTTGTGCAAGCCGACATCAAACAGTGGTATTTCACCCTAAAGCCCGGTACACCAAATAATCCGGCCGAAAGCGCCGATTCGTTTTTACCGCCTAGCGGTTGGGAGGTTGCCCCGATTCGTTTGACATACGGCAACTTCATCCAAACAATCATTGATTTCTTAATCATCGGACTCGTTTTATTCGTAATCGTCAAAGTTGCGCTTGCCAGTGAAAAACTGCGGGCGAAAGCCGTGGCCGAACTAGCCGAAAAACAAAAGGAAGAAACAAAATAAATCAAATTAAAAACCCTTAGCTTATTTCACTAAGGGTTTTTGCTTGCCTCAATATTCGAATGTCCAATCGGGATGCGTTTGCTTAACCTTTTCTAACGCCCGTTCAAATAGGCGTTGTTCGACTTCTTTACGACCTGGTTCGACGGAGCGCTTCAGTGCGCCGTTTTTTCGTTCAAGCACATAGACGCATTCACTTTGACTATCTTCAACCGTTCCGGCTACGAGTAGATAAGCGCGCAATGATTCCATCGATAAATCGCCAGCGAGAAATTTCTTCTGCCGCGAATTTAAATTATTGTTATAAAATTCGGCTCCTTCTTCTTTCGATGAGTTGAGTAGCCGAATATAGATTTTCTGTGAAAAGACGCGTCCGTTAGTCACATCGTTGAGTTTGTCGGGTTGGGCGATGATGTTATCAAGTAATGCTTCGGCTTCGTCGAATTTGTCTTCTGCCAAAAGTTCATAAACGCGATATAAATTGACTTGCGCCGTCAGGGTCGTGATTTCGGTAAACGTCTTGATATTGTCTGGATGTTGACCTTCGCTATAAAGCCGTTCGATGCGCATTAATTCGTTATAGGCTTCGACGTTGATGCCCTTTGATATTAGCGCCAGTCGATAGCCATCGTTCATCGTGTCGAGTTTCAATGGCACGACGTTATAAAGCATCAACATGCCGCCGATGGCAATCATGATGATAATCGTGTAGCGAATCCATAAGTCTTCGGGTATCAGCGCGTAAGCAATCATTCCGGCGACGAATTCCAACATGAAAAACACAAGGCCGAACCACAAATTGGGATATGGCGTGGCTTTGGCTCTTTTAGGCGTGATTTTCGTTTCGCCAGTCAAACCATCAAAGCCGCGGATACCAAATTTCCAGCGTCCTTCATGTTTATAAAAACAAAAGCCGAGCATGTTGACTGATAAAATGTCATAACCACCGAGTTTGGCTCCGATGACATGGCCCAGTTCTAACAACACCACATTAAGTAAGAAACCGGCGAATATCGATCCAAGCGCAAACCCGTATTGGGCGGCACCGTAAATATTCGTCATCTCAAATGAGGGAGCGATTACTTGTAAGCCAACAAAAAGCGCAATGACAATCATCACTGCGTAGACAATCAAACTATAAACATCTTCTTTGCGCATACTTACTCCTTAACGGCAGGATTCATAAATCGCCTTAGCGACATCCTGGTCCAGTGGTTTGACAAAGTGATCAACCACACGTGTACCACCTTTTGTCAGTTTTTGAACCATCCATTCGATATCGGGATTTTCGATTCCGAGCTCCGTAAGAGTAAGGGGCATACCTAAACTACCAAAAAACGCTTTTAACTTCAAGATGCCAGTTCGGGCGTTTTCCAATTTATCGCTTAAATGCACATCCATGACTTTTCGGGCAAAGCGGTCAAATTTCTCAACGTCGAACGCATAATAGTATAGCGCCCACGCCGGGAAGAGGACCGAAAGACCAGCGCCATGGAGCACATCTGGATATAAACCGCTGACGACGTGCTCTAGCATATGGACGGGCATCGCTACTGGTTTACCAATACTCGTTAGTCCGTTATGAGCCCATGAGCTAGCGACCATGAGCGTGGCGCGAGCGTCGTAATTTTCCGGTTCTTTTAAAGCGATTGGTCCAGCTTCCATTACTGCGCGTAGCAATGATTCGGCCATATAATCGGCAAACTCGAGTGGGGCCGAGGGCATAAAATATCTTTCAAGCGTATGCATCATCATATCGACGACGCCAATCGCTGTTTGATATTTGGAAACCGTATAAGTCAGTTCTGGATTCATAATTGAAAATAACGGTTGATTTAAATGACTGTTAAACCCTTGTTTCGTTTTGGTATTAGGTTCGGTAACAACAGCTGAAGTCGACATTTCGCTACCAGCAGCGGCAATCGTTAAAATAACACCGACCGGCAAACCTTTTTCGGGAATATGCTTTCTGGTTCCTAAATCAAATGGATCGCCCTCGTAGTAAAACGAAGCCGCGGCGTATTTAGCCGAGTCGATGGCCGAGCCACCACCAATGGCGATAATTGCCTCAACTTGTTGGTCGCGCGCCAATTGACGAAGTTCGCGAACAAGACCGATTTCCGGATTTGGCTTTGCTCCTCCAAGTTCACATATTTCAATACCAGCTTCCATCAATGATTTTTTGACGCGGTCAAGTAACCCGGTTTTGACGACCGATCCTTGTCCATAATGGAGTAAAACTTTCTTAAGACCAAACGAAGCGACGATTTCGCCAGTGCGTTTTTCAGTGTCTTTACCGAAAAAGACCTTGGTTTTGAGACTGAATTCAAATGGTATCATGGTGAACTCCCTTATCAATGAAGTTTAAATAATCGCCTAGATGCAGCGATAATTTGTCAACGATGTCGGCTAATGGCTCATTCATGCCTTCACTAATCCAGTTAAGCAAAACGGCGTTAAGTGCCGCGCTATAAAACTGCGCTAACCGCTTTCTGGTGTCGGCATCAATCTTGTCGCTCACATCGCGGTTTTCAATTTCTTTAAGGTGAAAGCCATAGAGACGGTTCGATAAAAATTCGATGAGCAAATCACGACCAGCGCTTAAATATGTTTGTTTGACAAATGTCTTATTGTTCAAACAGTAGCGGCCAATTTTCATTAAAGCCTCAGGCCACGCTTTGACCTTCTCAAGTCCGTCGATATCTTCGTGAAGATAAATCCAAGTCAATAAGTCATAGATGTCATGAAAGTGATAATAAAACGTTTGCCGCGTCACGCCGCATGCTTGGGTTAGCGTCTTGACGTTGATCGTTTCTAGCGTCTGGAACGCCATCATTTTTTTAAGTGCTTTGGCCAGGATGTACTCTTTGGTCATAATTTGATTAGGGCTTTGGCAATGCGGGCTCCAACCCGAGCGTTATTAAGAATCAGCGCAATATTGCTTTCTAGTGAAGCGCCCTTTGTCAATTCGCCAACGCGCCGTAGTAAAAACGGCGTTACTTCATACCCGGCGACATGTTGTTGTTTGGCTTCCTCTAAGGCTTGTTCAATTGCCTTATCCATGATAGCGGCATCAAGCGCGTATTGCCTAGGAATCGGTACCGTAATCAAAACAGCACCTTTGAGTTGATGCGCTCTTTTGGTGTGGATGATGCGCGCGGCGTCTACTTCATCTTTTAAAGCGTAGTCGAGAGAAAGTCCGCTATCGGGAACATAAAACGCCGGTAATTTATCAGTTTGAAAACCATAGACAGGGACGCCTTTGGTTTCTAAGTATTGCAATGTTTTCGGTAAATCAAGAATCGCTTTGGCACCGGCGCACACGACCGTGACATCGGTTCTCGCTAATTCTTCAAGGTCGGCGGATACATCCATCGTTTCTTCGACATAGCGATGCACGCCGCCGATGCCCCCCGTAACAAAAACTTCAATGCCAGCTTGCTCGGCTAAGATCATCGTCGTGGCTACAGTCGTCGCCCCCCATAACTTGTGCGCATATATTAGGGGCAAATCGCGACGCGACGCTTTTTTGATGTCGGTGCGTTGACCAAATGCTTCGATTTGCTGTTCGCTCATGCCGATGATGCCATCGCCATCGATGATGCCGATGGTCGCCGGCACGGCCCCCATCTCGCGTACGGCCGCTTCAACAAGGAGCGCCGTCTTAACGTTATCGGGATAGGGCATACCATGAGAAATAATCGTTGATTCAAGGGCAACGACCGGTTTGTTTTCTGCTAGTGCTTTCTGGATGTGGGGTGCGATTTTTAGCATATTATTCCGTCCTTAAGGCCACGACTGGGTCTTTGTTGCTAGCGATACGGCTTGGTAATAAACCAGAGAATAACGTCAATCCAATACTAATCAATATTAAGGTTAAACCATGGAACGGATTTAGCGCGGCGATATTCGATAATCCCTGACCGGGGAATGCCGCGTTTAAAATCAAATTAATGGGAATCGTTAATAATAGTGTCACGGCGATACCAATTACCCCGGCAGTAAAGCCAATGATGACTGTTTCCGCTTCGAATAACCTGGCAATGTCTTTTTTTCGAGCGCCAATCGCGCGCAAGACGCCAATCTCCTTCGTTCTTTCAATGACCGATACATAGGTGATAATGCCAATCATGACGCTGGAGACGACGAGTGAAATGCCGGCGAACACCACGAGCACGATGGAAATGACATCAATCATCGTGCCAATTGAGGCCGTCAGTGTTTCCGCTAAATCGGTATAGTAAATATGTTGCTCCTCCGGTTTATCATCATTCCAATCATCAAGGTAGTTAACGATTGTTTTCTTATCGGCAAAACTGCGTGGGAAAATCGAGATGCCGGCCACCAGTGATAGGTTGATGGGCGTAGCACTTGATAGTTGTGCTAGCGCAGTCACTATCAGTGGGTTTTGGGCCAAATCCGTCCCTAAAGCTTTGGCGTGGTTAATATAATCAAGCGGCGAAGATTCGACGCCATCGTGCCTAGTACTATAAAAATGCGGCACGGTAACGATATTACCGCCGATGTCGACAGCTTCGAGATAGAAATTGTTAAAGTGGTCAAGTGCGATTTGCGATGCTTTGTTTTCCGCTAGCATCTCGGTTGCCAATTCCGGCAAATAACCAAGCCCCGTTGCCATTAATCGTGAGCCGGTTTCGTCTTTAGGCCGCAAGATACCAGTAATCGTAATCGTACGTCCGATCTCATCGTCATCGTAAAGCGCCGTCAATTCCGTGGTGTTGGGGCGTCGATACATCCGCATTTCCTTTTCGCCACTGAGCGCATCGGTGACCGTGATGGAGGTATCGGGATTGTAAATATAGTACTCGTCATTGTTAAATAGCCGTACTTGTCGGCCGATAATGCTATCAAAAGGTAGGGCCGTACTCGTCGTATCGGCGCTATTAATAATGCCGAGGTTTTGGAGCACGTCACGATCGACGCGGTTATATTGATCGACGATTAAGACGACTTCATCGGTCGTTTCTGGATATTTTCCGGGAGTGGTCGTACCAATTAAATCGTAGTATTCGCGCACGAACGTTTCATCACCCAGCAGTTCATGCCAGGATGACGTCGATAGGTTGGAAAGCGTCGAAAAGAAACCGCCACCATCGTCGCGCCACAGCGATACATTTCCGGCGGGACTCTTTACGGCAAGATTCATGCCAACGGTGTAGCGATAACTAATGCTGTTGACAGCGTTTAAATCTCCCAATCCTTCGATGTATTCAAAATATTCGGGCGTCCAGTTGTTCACATGTCCCGTCACAAATTGTTGATCATAAACGACGATGTTTTCATCTTCAGGTAATAACGGCAAGGTAATCGTGCGATCGGGAGGCGCAAAGTTAAATGACACCGAGTTAACCGTAATTGGAAATCCCGATAGTGTCGACATTTCCATACGGTGGATGTAGTTGGTAAATCCATTAGATACCGCCAACACGAGCGCAACTCCGATGATGCCGATGCTGCCGGCGACCGCCGTCATGATCGTGCGGCCTTTTTTTGTTAGCAAATTGTTAAAACTAATGTGCAAGGCAGTTAAAAAACTCATCGATGTCTTCTTGCCGACTTCATCGCCAAGTATTTCATGCGGCTTGACGCTTGAGACGTTGGCGGAATCGGATATTACAAGGCCGTCTTTGAGTTTAATGATACGCGTAGCATATTTTTCAGCCAGTTCCCGATTGTGGGTCACCATGATTACAAGTCGCTTTTTGGCGATTTCCTTGAGCATGTCTAAAATCGTTACCGAGGTAACACTATCAAGCGCACCGGTTGGTTCGTCAGCTAGAAGGATGTCGGGTTTGTTAACCATCGACCGGGCGATGGCGACCCGTTGCATTTCACCACCGGACAATTGATTCGGTTTTTTGTACAGTTTATCGCCAAGTCCGACGTCTTCGAGCACTTTAGTGGCTCGAGCACGCCGCTCCGCTAAACTGACACCTGAAAGCGTCATCGAAAGTTCGACGTTTTGTAACACGTTTAGATGCATGATCAAGTTATATGTTTGAAACACGAACCCGACGCGATGGTTGCGATAACTGTCCCAATCGCGGTCTTTGAAATTTTTGGTCGACAATCCTTCGATAATTAAATCGCCCGAGGTGTATTGGTCGAGGCCCCCGATTAAATTTAGCAATGTCGTCTTGCCACATCCCGATGGTCCCAAGATCGCGACGAATTCTTTTTCTTGGAACGTCAAATCGACGCCTTTAAGCACTTCCAGCGGTCGTTTTCCGACGATATATTCTTTTTTGATATTGCGAAGTTCTAACATTTTATTTTTTCCTATTAGCAAAAACCTATTATACAATAATAGGTCTTGATTTTCAGTTTTTGAGCTTAATCAGCTTAAATTTGCCCAAAAAACTTGGGATGAGTGTTCTGATACAATCAAGCCATCAACAATTGAAATCTCGTAATGGAGATCCATTTCATAAACGTCTTTAGGTTCACTCGAAACGTGTTGGTCAATGTGAAGATCAAATGCAATTGTCGTCATTTGTTCTGTTTTCTCGCCAGTAATCGAATAAGAGTAATACGGACTGTAAGTCTCACTTTCGGGATCGGTAAACTGACTGTATTCTTCATATCGGCGCTGGAGGAAGCGTTTCATGCGTGCGCCACCACCAAGGCCAAGCGCTGCTTGATAATTACCTGCGACGCGCGTACTGGTCCGTTTGTAATCACGGGCGCTCGTGCTACCCGAAGGGAACGTTTCATCGCGCATTTCATAAATCAAAAATCCGGTCGCTCGAATTTGTTCAACCAGCGTATATTCGTGATTGAATCCGTCTTGATAATAAATGATGCCTGATCCGGTTCCGTGAACAATCGCATCGTCATAGCGGACCAGTTGTTTTGTTTCGATTTTATGAGAGTTGTTATAGCCATTATAAGCGTCGTTTAAGAAATCATTGTGCAAAATCGTTTCATAATAGGTCGTCGTCTGTTTGTTGATATAGTCGTCGTTTCCATCAAGCACGGAGAGCAATGCATCTATTTGCGTGTCTGATAGTTCGCCCAAACTCAAGCCAGCGATGGTGTCACTGAGGATTGAATCGAACGATCTAAAAGTAATAAGTTCATCGCTATAATCAATGGGCTCGAGGGTACTTGAAGTTTGTTCCTCGTCAACCTCTGGTCGATAATGCGGCACCACCGTCGTGTCTTCAGGATAGTTTCTTGGATTGAGTAGTGTTCCATCAAACATGCCCTCATCGACGTGTTCGAATTCGCGTTCAACCCGATACTCTGCGAGTTTTCGCTTCGTGCCGAAAATGGGGTTGAAATCAAAGTCCGGGCTTGAATAACTAGGATTTGACGAAGGGTAGACGCTATAACTTGAGGTGTCGCAAGCAACAAGAAAAGGGGCGACCATCAGTATGATTCCAAATTTTTTAACGATGTTTTTATTCATAATACTTTGCAAAAACGCCCTATTTTTGTTCGCGTTTCTTTTTGAAGTACCCACTCAAAATTGCTTTGCATTCTTGCGATAAAATACCAGATGTGACTTTGGGATAGTGGTTGAGGTTTTTTTGTTCATACAAATTATAAGATGAACCGAGTGCGCCACCTTTAGGATCGGTTGCGCCGAATACTACCTCGTCAAGTCGTGACCAAACGATAGCGCCGGCGCACATCGAGCACGGTTCGATTGTCACGTAAATGCGAGCATCGGGCATTCGCCACGATCCGAGTTTCTTAGCTGCTTTTCGCAAAGCGATGATTTCCGCGTGACCAGTCGGGTCATTCGTCGTTTCCCGTTTATTGTGGCCACGCGCAATAACGCGGCCGTCGCTGACGATGACGGCGCCAATCGGCACCTCGTCAAGCTGCTCGGCTTTGCGAGCTTCGGCCAAGGCCAGTTTCATGAAATGTTCGTGCGTTAATTGTTTCATTAAACAAAGAAACCACCGCACATGAGCGAGATGTTTAAGGCTGCTGCGTTTCCGTCCTGACCTGGTTCGCACTCATCTCATCGCGATGGCATAGAAATTATATCACATTTGCTTTTTTTATAAATATGCGAGCACTGGCGACCAAGCGCACACTAAATCATCTAGCCGCATGCGCGCGTTTGCTGGGCTCGTCGATGGTAGAATCGTTCGCTGCTCCCTAAATTGTGGAAACCATTTGTCAAACAAACGACCTGCCGTTAACCCGTTGATAAAAATATGGCGGATTTGATACTTATTCACCAATTGTTCAATCGCGGCGACATGGACATCCCTAATCGAAGCATCGCTTGATCCGGTGATGGTGCACGAAAAGATTACGTCGTATATCCCAATGTGATGACTTAATAAAATAGTCCGCCTCATCAAAGCATCTCCGGATATGTGCGTGCCTAGCAGGTGTTCAAGCACATCGTAAAAACGGTTGTTTGGATTACCATAATAGTAACCGGCGGCAACCGCTTTGACTGATGGAAAGCTTCCAAGTATTAAGATGCGGCTCGCTTCATCAATCCAAGGTTCAAATGGTTGGATGATGTTTCTAAGTCGCGCCATGTTACTTTTTAATGATGTCAACCCCGATAAATGGCCGGAGTGCTTCCGGAACGATAACCGAGCCATCGGCTTGTTGGAATTGTTCCAAAATGGCTGGGATTAGCCGTGATGTGGCTAGGCCTGATGCGTTTAGTGTATGGGCAAAGTGAATTTTGCCGGATGCGTCGCGATACCGAATCATGCCACGTCGCGCCTGATAGTCACGGGCGTTAGAAGCGCTGCTGACTTCTTTATAGATGCCCATCGAGGGAATGTATACTTCGATGTCGATCGTTCGCGCCATTGAATGCGAACAATCACCGGCGGCCAGTTTTGATACTTGGAAATGGAGTCCGAGTTTCTTTACGAGCGAAATCGCTTTTTCGACAAGCTCGTCAAAGCCTTGGTCGGAACCGGTATCGGTCGTGTATTGAACGAGCTCAACTTTATTGAATTGATAGCCTCTAATCATCCCGCGTTCTTCCGATCGATAACTACCGGCTTCGCAACGATAACAAGGCGTATAGGCAAAATACTTCTTGGGCAAATCGGCTTCGAGCATGATTTCTTGGCGATGAATGTTGACTAGCGCTGTTTCCGCGGTCGGTAGCAGAAACCGTTTCGGTTCGACGCCGTCTAACCAAAACACGTCATTTTTGAATTTGGGAAATTGGCCGGCGGTGAATCCCGATTCGTCATTTAGCAAGTGTGGTGGCAAAATGAACTCATAACCGTCTTTTAAATGTTCGGCAATAAAGAAGTTAATCAGCGCCCATTCAAGCCGCGCGCCAATGCCGGTATAAATCCAGGTGCCGGCGCCTGAAATTTTGGCGGCTCGTGCGTAATCGATTACTTTAAGTGAGGTTGCTAATTCGACGTGATCTTTAATCTTAAAATCAAACGCTGGTTTTTGGCCAAACGTCATGATGACTTCGTTATGTTCTTTCCCACCTTCTTTTAAGTCGGGGTCGGGGATATTGGGAAGCGCATGTAATTGTTCGTTAATGTCCGCTTCCAAGATTTTTAAATTGGTTTCATCGGCAACAATCGAAGCGTTAAGTTGTTTGACTTTGGCAAAAAGCGGCATCACGTCTTGACCAGCTTTTTTTAATTTGGGTACTTCGGCCGATAATTTGTTCACTTCGGCTTTGACTTGCTCAATTTTAAAAAGCAACGCTCTTTTGTTAGTGATTTTGGCAATCAAGGGCGTTAAATCAACGTCCCAGCCTTTGCGGCGTAGCAACTCTTCAATGACGTGTGGTTCTTTTTCAATTCGGGTGATGTCTAGCATATTCAATCCTCGTTTTCTAAGCATTAGCCCGCTTGAGCAGCCAATGCTTCATAGGCATATTTCAGTTTGGGGGCGATCGTTTCCAAATCTACTTCGAGCGCTTTTTGATAGGCTAACTCAATTGTACTCGCAAGTTTTCCGTCAAGGAATGCCTCCAGTGTTTTTTCAAGTTCGTAGTTGCTTCTGGCGATGTATCCGGTCGCTTTGTGTGCAACTAATTCCGGGAATATCGCTTCTTGCCGGGCAATGATTTGGCACTTGCTCATCATCGGGTCGAGCACGGAAACGGTTCCTGATGGATAATGGCTCGGTAACATGAACACGGTAGCATTTAATAGCGCCGAACGGTAGACATCCTCGTGAACGGTTTTCTTTAGATGGACGTTTGCAGGCGCATGGTGATATTCTTTTTTGAAAAACCAAAATGATAACAAATTCGGCTGTGGTCCAAAATAATAGAAATCGACATTGGGAAACTTGCGGGCGATTTCAATAAAATCGGGTAAGCCGCTTTCTTTGGAATAAGGTCCGTTAGCAATGACTAGCGGGCGCCGGACATCGTAGTCGAAATAGCGTGGAAAGATACCTTTTTCAAGTGCGTGTTCGCGATTAAACCTTCCCTTGATAACGCCTTCGGACAATACTTCGATTGGCGCGGTAATGCCCAGCGATAGCAAAATTTCTTTACCCGATTGCGTCGGTACGATAATAAGTGACGCCAGCTGAAGGACGGCTTTATCGCGCTGAAGTATGTCCCATTTATTTTCGCGTTTAATTAGTAATCTGGCGTCGGGATCATTTTCTGACATCAATGCCGAGATAATAATTGGCACTTTCCGAAGGTGGGTGTTCTTAATGAATTTATAAGCTTTGGTGCTGACGAAATGGGCAACTTGATAAGACTCCAAAGGATCGGTCGTAAAATCAATCCCGGCGAGGCGACATGCCTCGTACAAGTTTTTAACGACGCGCTTTCCCTCGTAATTATGGGTATCGCGACTTTGAGGCTGGAAATAAACCAAGACGCGCATAGCAGATACTATTCTTCTCCGTCGATGTATTCTTCTTCATCGCTCGGAGCGACGACGGCAATCGCGGACACGTGTTGGTCGGGATCAATCCGAATGACTTTGACGCCTTGGGTGGCGCGACTGGAAATCTTGACCTGTGTCAGTGAAGTGCGCAACACGATGCCAACATTGGAAATAACGAGCAAGTCTTCGTCGCCATTGACGGCGCGCATGGCCACGATCGTGCCGTTGCGCTCGGTGGCGTTAATCGTTAAGACGCCTTTTGCGCCCCGCTTCGTGAGACGATAATCGTCGGCGGGTGACATTTTGCCATACCCCTTATCGGTCAGCACGAGAATGTATTTGCCTTCTGAAGATGTGGTTACGCCGACAACTTTGCCGCCATCAACGTTCATGCCGATGACGCCCGAGGTGTTGCGTCCCATGTCACGAGCGTCTGATTCGTGGAATTTGACCATTTTGCCATTGCTTGAAGCAATGCCAATCAAGGTATTGCCGTCAGTATGTTTGACATCGAGTAATTCATCACCTTCACGTAGCGCGACGGCGATTTTACCCGTTTGGCGAATCGACGCGAATTCGGTGATTGCCGTCCGTTTAATCAAACCTTTGCTAGTGATGAACACGAGATAGTGCTCCTCTAAATATTCATCAATCGGGAGCGCGGCCATGATTTTTTCGTCTTTGTCCAAATTCAGCAAATTGACGATTGGCAATCCTTTGGCCGTCCGTGAATATTCGGGTACTTGATAGCCGCGGATGCGGTACACTTTGCCGAAATTGCTGAAAAACAGCAAATCGGTATGCGTGTTGGCATGGAGTAAAAATGACACGATGTCATTATCGTTAGTGGCCATGCCTTTGACACCTTTACCGCCTCGTTTTTGAATCTTAAACGTGTCGGGAGCCATCCGTTTGACGTATCCATTGACCGTCAAAGTGACGACGATGTCGCTTTGGGGGATTAAATCCTCATCGTCAATCGTTGAGATGTCGTTGCTGATTTCGGTAACGCGTTGTCCGCCGAACTTGTCAGAAATTTCGCTAAGTTCGCCAAGGATGGCCTCAATTACCAAAGCGCGATTGCCAAGCAATGCGTGATACGATTTAATCTTGCCTTCCAATTCACCCTTCTCTTCTTGAAGTTTGATTTTTTCCATGCCGGTAAGGCGACGTAGTGGCATATCGACGATTTCTCGCGTTTGTTTATCGCTTAATCCAAAGCGTTCGGCCAGTGCGTTTCTGGCGGCATCGACCGTTTCCGAGCGACGGATAATCGCCACGACTTCGTCAATATTATCGATGGCAATCAAATATCCATCGACGATATGGGCGCGATCTTCGGCTTTTTTGAGCAAATAACGCGTCCGGCGTTCGATGACTTGGACTTGATGGTCAAGATAATGACGCAGCAAGTCTTTAAGTGGCATGACTTTGGGCTCACCGTTGACAAGCGCGAGATTGATAATGCCAAAATTGACTTGCATTTGCGTGTTTTTGTAAAGTTGGTTCAAAATTACGTCAGCAATGACGTCGCGCCGCAGCTCGATGACGACGCGGATGCCGTCTTTGTTCGATTCGTCGCGAATGTCGGTAATGCCTTCGATAATTTTATCTTTAACAAGTTGGGCGATCGCCTCAATCATCGAAGCTTTGTTGACTTGGTATGGTATCTCGCTAACGATGATTTGCTTTTTGCCATTGTCTTTTTCAACGATTTCGGTCCGTGACCGAATCGTGATTGAACCCGTCCCCGTTTCATAGGCTTGGCGAATGCCGCCTTTTCCTAAAATATAGCCTCCAGTTGGGAAGTCGGGTCCGGATATATGTTCGCTCATGAGCTCGAGGACACTGATGTCGGGGTTGGCACTATAAGCCTTGATGGCGCTGACGACTTCTTTCAGATTGTGGGGTGGCATGTTGGTGGCCATGCCCACGGCAATGCCAGAACTGCCGTTAACAAGCAGGTTGGGGAATCGTGCGGGTAAAACAACCGGTTCTTTTTCGGTGCCGTCGTAGTTATCGGCGAAATCGACGGTGTCGCTATTAATGTCGCGCACCATTTCCATCGCCATTTTAGCCATTCTGGCTTCGGTATAACGCATCGCCGCCGCTTCATCGCCGTCGACGCTTCCGAAGTTACCGTGACCGTCTACGAGCGGATAGCGCATCGAAAACGGTTGTGCCAGACGGACGAGCGTTGAATAAATCGCTTGATCGCCATGAGGGTGATATTTACCCATGACGTCACCGACGATACGTGCGCATTTCTTGTATGGCTTGTCGGGTTGCATCCCCAATTCGTTCATGCCATAGATAATGCGGCGGTGGACGGGTTTCAAACCATCGCGCACATCGGGTATCGCCCGTGAGACGATGACCGACATCGAATAATCAAGAAAGGCGCTTCTTACTTCTTTGGAAATATCGACATCGACCATCCCCGCGGCAATACCTGCTTGGACGGCTTCGGTTTCAATTCCATCAGTTTTTTTAATATCATCAGCCATAACCTTTCCTCCTTAAATATCCAGGTTTTTGACGAATTTAGCATTTTCATCAATAAACCGTTTGCGCGGCTCGACGTTTTCGCCCATCAAACTGGCGAAGACATCGTCGGCTTCAATCGCGTCATTCAGCGTGACGCGTAGCATTTTGCGGCGTTCGGGATCCATGGTTGTTTCCCATAATTGCTCGGCATCCATTTCGCCCAAACCTTTATAGCGTTGGAACGGATAACCATCTTGTAGTTCTAGTTGTTTTTTCAAATTGGCGAGTTGGTCGTCGCTATAGCAGTAATAGCTCTTGCCCCGGTATTCGATTTTGTATAACGGGGGCTGAGCGATATAAACGTATCCTTGTTCAATCAGTTCGCGCATAAACCGGTAGAAGAACGTCAATAACAAGACGCGGATGTGGCTGCCGTCAACGTCAGCATCAGTCATGATCACGATTTTGTGATAACGGATTTTAGCGATGTCGAATTCAGGATCCATGCCGGCGCCAATCGCGGTAATCATGTTGCCGATTTCAGCGTTAGCAAAAATGCGTTTAAGTTGTGCTTTTTGAACGTTCAGGATTTTACCACGTAGTGGTAAGATAGCCTGAGTTTCCCGGTCGCGTCCGTTTTTGGCGGAACCGCCGGCAGAGTTACCTTCGACGATGTAGAGTTCGCATTTTGATGGGTCTTTGCTCGAGCAATCGGCCAGTTTTCCTGGGAGCGTCGTAATATCGAGCGCGCCTTTACGGCGAATGTTTTCCTTAGCGTTACGCGAAGCGATGCGCGCTTCCGCGGCTAGCGAAATTTTGTCGAGGATGATTTTGGAAATTTTTGGGTTTTCCAACAAATATCGCGCCAACTGCTCGCCGACGACGCTAGAAACGATACCTCTAACCTCGGAGTTGCCAAGTTTCGTTTTAGTTTGACCTTCATATTGTGGGTTAGGGTGTTTGACCGAGACGATGGCCGTCAAGCCTTCGCGGATGTCATCTCCCGTAAAGTTTTCTTCGTTTTCCTTAAGGAATTTATTGTCTTTGGCATAGGCGTTGATGACACGAGTCATCGCCATGCGGAAGCCTTCTTCGTGGGTGCCGCCTTCGTGGGTATGGATGTTGTTGGTAAACGAGTAAACATTGGGTGAATATCCATCGTTATATTGCATCGCCACTTCAACGAAAATATCGCTTTCGCGCCCTTCGCAGTAAATGACTTCGTCAAATATCGGTTCTTTGTTTTTGTTGATATATTCAACGTATTCGGAGATGCCTCCGTGATATTGGAACGTTTCCGCTTGAATTGCTTCATAGCGGAAATCGGTGATCACGATTTTGATGCCGCGGTTTAAAAACGCCATTTGTTTTAGACGATCGCGGATCGTCTCGTAACTAAATTCGATTGATTCGGTAAAAATCGTGGCGTCGGGTTTAAAAGTTACCGTTGTTCCTTGGCGATCCGTCGGTCCGACGATGCGGATGGGATTCAAGCATTTACCGCCTTGTTCGAACCGTATAAAGTGTTCGATGTTATCGCGGTAAACATGGACTTCCAACCATTCGCTTAGCGCATTGACGACCGAAGCGCCGACCCCGTGAAGACCACCGGCGACTTTATAACCGCCACCTTCGCCAAATTTTCCGCCGGCATGCAAAATCGTATAAACGGTTTCCAGCGCCGATTTGCCGGTCTTGGGGACGATGTCGGTGGGAATGCCCCGCCCATTGTCAGAGACGGTGACGGTGTTCCCCGGATTAATTGAAACCTCGATGGTGTCGCAATATCCGGCTAACGCTTCGTCAATCGCGTTATCGACGATTTCCCAAACAAGATGGTGCAAACCTGGCGCGGATGTCGTGCCGATGTACATGCCCGGACGTTTTCTAACAGCCTCGAGACCTTCGAGCACTTGAATGTTGCTCGCCGTATATTGCTTGTCGGCTCGCTCGAGTTCTTTTTCGCGTTCAAGATCGCGTCTTTGTTTCTCTTTCAGTGTTTCTTTAAATTCCATGGGCACTTCTCCTTTGCGCTTTTTGGTGACCGACGTCATAGACGACGCCGTAATTTTTGTTGTATTTAGTCGTGGTAATGAATACTTGATCGAATTTGGTCAGAAATTGCAGTAAGCGTTCTTGCGAAGGGGGATCGAGTTCAGACAAGACGTCATCAAGCACGATGATGGGGCGGTCTTCTTTGGCTTCGATAATGAAGTAGGGACTAAGTTTTAGGGCGATTGCCAGCAAGCGGTTTTCCCCTTGTGATCCAAAGTCGGCGATGTCGCTATTATCAAGCTCGATGCGGAAGTCCTCGCGATGGATGCCAATGTTTGTCAGTTTGCGGCGGATGTCGATGTCTTTTGCCTTTTCATATAACGCCAACGCATCTTGTGTGAATTCATAGGAAGGTTTGACATAGGGACGATAGTGAAGTTTGATGCCCATGGGCGCCAATTTGATCGATTTGACGATTTTTTCAATCACGCCATTAATTTTTTCAAGGTAGGCCGCCCGTCCAACAACTAACGGCAATGATGCTTCGACCAATTGCTTGGTAACCACATCCAATTGCGTGTGATTAACGTGGTCTTGTTTTAAGATTTCATTTCTTTCCTTCAATATCTTTTCATATCGCGCCAAGGCGTCAAGATATCCTGGTTCTTGCTTTATTAGGGCAATGTCGAGGAATTGCCGCCTGGCTCTCGGCAAGTCTTCAAATAGCAAGACATCGCGCGGTTCAAACACTAAGACGTTTACAAGTTCCGATAGTTCCGACAGGCGCGCAATCGATTTGTCGTTAACCAATATTTTTTTACCGGTGGGACTCAATCCAATGGCGATTTTCCTAGTGCGCGCTCCCGCGCGAATCGTCGCCCTGATCGCGCCGAACGCACTTCCTCGCCGTAACAGTAATTCATCTTTCGACGTTCGAAACGAACGAGCTAATGACAAGAAGTGAATCGCTTCGACGATGTTGGTCTTCCCGGCGCCATTTGGTCCAGCGAATACATGGAGCCCTTCGTCAAAATCGAGCCGGAGCTTTTCGTAAGAACGAAAGTTCGTCAGCTCAAGCTGCGTGACTATCATTGTGAGGAAATTAAATACGAGACGCCTTGGTGGTCGATGCGGTCGCCAACATATAGTTTGCGCCCTCGTCTGCTATCCATCGTCCCGTTGATCAAAAGCGAGTGTTGCGCGAGATACATTTTCGCATATCCGCCCGAAGAAATGATGTCCGCCAACTTCAAAAATTGACCAAGCGTAATATAGTCGGTAACAATGGCAATTTTCTTCGTTTCGGTCACAATTTTAGCTCGCATTCGGTTACTGACTAATTATATCATTTACATCAAAAAAAGGGAATATAAATATTCCCTTTGGTAGACTCATGAAAAATCGGCTTGTTTTGGCCTAATACGTGCGGACTGGCGTGACTAATTGGACTTGGGAATCATCTTTGGCGTTCTTGACCACAAATGGCTTCATTTCGCCTAAAAACGCGATCGTGATGTCTTCGCATTGCGCGGCTTTGATGGCAGCCATCACATATTCAGAATTGAACGAAACTTCGAACGGATCTCCGGTGTAAGTGAACGTCGTAATGCGTTCGCTGGCCGATCCGACTTGCGCGGATTTGCTCGATACTTCAACGGCATCCTCGCTCATCGATAATTTAACAACGTTTTCGCGTTCGATCGATAAAAGCGATACGCGCTCCATCGCCGCGATAATTTCGCGTGAATTCACTTCAAGGAAAAAGTTGAATGTCTTTGGGATGATGTTGTGAGTATTGGGGTATTCGCCACCAATAAGGCGCGATGTGATGACGGTGTTGTCGAAGGAAATTAAAATCTTTTTGTCGGAAATAGAAATGAGCAGGTCGGTTTCCTTCTCAATTAAATGTGCGACCTCGATCATCACCCGTGCGGGGATATTAGCGTTGATTTTGACGATTTTATCGATGGGGATTTCCTTGCGTGATAACCGGGCACTATCAGTGGCGGTGGCTACGATCTTAGACTCGATCGCTTCAAGGTTGACCGCCGTTAAAATCGGCCGTTGTTCTTTGCTTGAAGCGGCAAACGCGGTTTGTTCAACCATTTTCACGAATGTTTTGCTTGGCAAGTGGATGACGACGCCATCGGCGTCCATTTCTAACTCCGGATATTCTTCGACGCGCATCGAATTCAGTTTGAAACTCGAATTGCCATCGCCGATTTCAACAATAGTGTCATCAACGATGTCAATGGTGACCGTTTCGCCCTCGACTCGTCGCACGATTTCGGTAACGATTCTGGAATTAAGTAAAGCTCCGCCAAATTCGTAATCGGAAATAATTGTTTTTCCGTCAATCATAAAAGGAATCGAAGTTTTGATGGCGATTTCGTTATTGCTTCCGAGAACATCCAATCCTTTGTCGTCAAGCGTTAATTTGATCTGTGACATGACTGGTAACGGCGATTTGCTTCCAATCGCTTTGCTGGCGACGTTTAGTCCTTTGAGAAACGCCTCGCGGTTTATTTTCAGTCTCATTTTTCTATAACTCCTTTAATGATAATAATAAGGGGCGTGGGAACTGTGGAGAACACGATTTTTGATATCGGTATCACTCTATTATTTTACCACAGACAGCCGATTGATTCAGCCTTTTATTTACAATAAACTATGGTTTTAACCGCTTCTGAATCTGGTCGATAGCAGCAATTAAAGCTTGGTCGTTTTTCAACGATTTCTCCACCTTGGAAACGGCGTTCATCACAGTCGAATGGTCTTTGCCCCCAAACAGGGAGCCGATCTTTAAAAATGGGACATCGAGCATCGTGCGAATCAGGTACATGGCGATATGACGCGCCATCGCGATTTGACTCGTTCTAATCTTCCCGGTCAACTGCGAAGGAGTTAAATTATAAAAATCAGCCACAGTGTTGATGATTTTAGTTTCGCTCAAGCCTGTTTTTGGTCCGTTGGGTCCGATTAACGGCTGTACCGATTCCACAGCGAGAGCCATATCGATGTGTTTAACTTGTTTGATGTTGATGACATAAAAAAGCAAACGATTGAGCGCGCCTTCGAGCTCGCGCACATTATTGGAGAAGCGTTCTGCGAAAAACTCAAGCACATCTTGGTCAAACGATTTGACATCCAAGCCATTAGTTTCAATTTTCCGTTTCAATATTTCGACGCAAGTGGCTTGATCGGGTTTGGTGATGTTCATCGTCAAACCAGAATTAAATCGAGAGACAAGACGCGATTCGAGACCTCGAAGCTCGCTGGGATGGCGGTCGCTTGTAAGGATGATTTGTTTTCCGGCGTTGATTAAAGCGTTAAAGATGTGAAAAAACATTTCTTCGGTCTTTGTTTTATCGGCCAAGAATTGAATATCATCAACCATTAACACATCGATGGATTTGAAGAAGTCTTTTAAATTTTCGCTTTCGCGATCACCATGCACGTATTTGATGAATTCGTCGACGAAATCGTCTGTAGATATATATAAAACCTTTAAAGTTGGCGCGTTGTCTTTGATATAATTGCCAACCGCATGCAACAAATGCGTTTTGCCTAATCCCGAATTAGAATAGATGAAAAGCGGATTGTAATTAAATAGTTTGCCGGGGTTGCTGGCAATCATCAATGACGCTTGTGAAGCTTCGCGATTGCTCGTGCCGACAACAAAGTTGTCAAACGTGAATTTACGATTGATAAACGAATTAGCAAAGAACGTTGGTTTCTTTTCAAGTTGCTTGGTGACGGTTGGTATTTCTGAGGATTGAATAAATTTTAGTGAGAATTCAGATTCCGTAACATCGCGGACCGTCGCGGCAATTAAATCCAAATATTTTGTCGCCAACAAAGTGGCGGCCAACCCGGAATTGACGACAACGACCATCATATTGGCATCAATGCCATGGAGGTATGATCCGGCAAAGAACGAATCGAAGATGTGGCGATCGTTAATTTTTGTTTTGAGCCGTTCCAAAACACGATCCCACAGCTGGGTAATTTCGCTAATCGATGGTCGCATAGAAAGTCTCCTTTGAGTTGATGAAATTTTAACATATGCACATAGGACAAGCACAAAAAGTTCGTTGATTTTTGAACTTTCCACAATCCAAAGCCCGAAAAGCACGATTGGACGAATAAATCCACAATATCCCCATCTTTTCGTTGTGGAAAACGTTGTGGAAAAACCAAATGTTTCTCACCGATGTGGAAAAAACCTCTGCTTTTGCTTCGAGTTTTTTGCTTTTTTCTATCAAAAAGAGACAGAAATGGTAAAAAAGCGCCATTTTACGATGAAAAATCAATTCTTTTTAAAAATGATTACATCCGCATTATATCCACATTATTTTAAGCGTTAATGTGGCACATCGTCTAATGCGGGCGATATATTATTGTGCGGATTGCACGCGGGGGTCCGTCTAAATGCGACGCCTTAATTAAAATAGGAAACGAAATACATGATTTATCATCGTTTTTCACGCGAGGCTTAATTATGTTATATTCAAGTAGATAAAGGTGAATATCATGTCGTATGTAAAACATCGCTGGCCGTTCTTCATCGCGATGCTTGCCCTGTGGTTCCTATTTAACTTCAACCTCAAAATCGAGACAATCGCGTTTGGGGTTATTATCAGCTTGTTGATGACTATTTTTGCGGCGAACGTTTTATATGACGAAAACGGATTTCGGTTTCAAAAAATTAAAATCCCGTATCTTGTCTTCTATATTTTCGTCGTCTTCGTCGAGATTTTTAAATCGGCCTTCAAATATATTCTCAGCATTATGAAACGCGATTATGAAGCGGTTGTTTTCGTGATGAACCTTGATATACAAGATCCGATTGAGGTTGGGATGATTGCTAACTCGATTACACTAACGCCAGGCACGGTGACGATTGACGTCAATGGTAGCGACATCACGGTCATGGCCATCGCCAAAAAAGGAACGCCGGCCTCCGAACTGGAAAAACCGATACGAGAAAGATTCGAAAAATTGCTTAAAAAAGGAGCGCGAGTATGACGGCGTTACAAATATTCCTCGTTATCACGATGGCGCTACTAGTTATGGCGATGATTTTGTTTTTCATCAAAATGATCAAAGGCCCGACTCTTTGGGATCGGATGTTGTTGCTGAATATGATTTCGGCCAAAATCTTGTTATTTATCATCTTGTATGCGATTTACATCGAGAGCCAAGTACTGCTTGATATCGCTATTTCTTATGGCATTATCAGTTTTTTGACGATGACGCTGTTATCCAAATTCATCATGAGCGGAGGACGGGAGAAATGAACGTCTTCACCATGATTATTTTAGGCGTTGCTTGGTTTTTCATAATTTTCGGCGTCGTATCCATCTTTGCGTTTAAAAATATGTATATGAGAATCATGGCTTCGGCCACGATTGACACCGTCGCCAGTTTCCTGGTGTTGCTCGCGCTGATTTTTATCAGTCCCTCGGTTGGGTTCGTGCTGCGGTTTATTATGCTTGTTGGTTTCATGCTGATTACCGGACCGATTTCCACCCATGTCAACATTCGCTCGGCCTACTTGTCGAAAGTGCCGCTTGAGCAGCTACGCAAAGGAAAATAACCATGCCGGAACTTGCGCTCGCGTTACAAATATTTCTCATCATCGTGGCCGTGGCCATCGTGCTTCACAAAAGCAAATTCACGATCATCATTTTGATCTCGGTGTTTTCACTTATCGCGGCGACGCTTTACATGATGAATCAAGCGCCTGACGTCGCCATCGCTGAGGTGGCCATTAATGCGGCAATCATCCCGCTAATTTACGTTATTTCGATATCAAGGCAACGAGAATTTATCGTACTTGATCGGATCCGACATGGATTTATCGATCCAAATGAGAAACTGACCGGTGAAGTGTATGAGGTGTTATTGGCATTTACAAAAAAACACAACATGAAATTGAATGTGTGCTGTGACATCTCGGGTACCGAAGAAGTATTAACGCGCGATTTAAATGTCGACTTAATCGTCGATAAATTGCCCGACAGCGAAATATACATTCTTAAAGGACGGGCCAGCAACCTACTTCTCGCGCGTCTTAAAGAAGGCGCTAAAGGCATGGAACATATCCGTGTTGAAACGATTGAGGACGGTGACGCCATTGATTAAATATTTACTCATCATATTGCTCGGCCTGGTGTTAACGATGTTTATCATCAGCTTTGCCGACTATCAAACAATCTATAACAATATTAGTCGGTTGTTTTATCAAACCAATGGTTTTTTTGATACGGGCAGCCGCAATATCGTTACGGCCATCTATCTTGATTACCGCCTGTTCGACAGTTTGTTTGAAGCCGGCATTCTTCTGGTCGCCGTCACTGGAATCGGCTGGATTTCTCAGCATGATGACGAACAGGAAAACGCCCACTTCATGCTTGATAAATACAAGACCCCGGAATTATTCATTACGTTTAGCCGACTCGTGTATCCAATCATGTTGCTATTCGGTTTGTACATCGTGCTTAACGGCCATAACTCTCCGGGAGGAGGATTCCAAGGGGGCGCGGTCATCGCCAGCGCGCTGTTGATCCTTTTCTACATCGATTTGAAAAAATCAACGAACATGAAAGCGATTTTAACGATTGAAAAGTGGTTGTTTATCTCGTTGATCATTATTTCGGTCATCAGTTTATTCACGCGTGGTGAACTATTCACTAATTTCATTCCGCTTGATGGAAATGCCGATTTAAAATCAATTTATTTGATTGCTTTGAACATAATCATTGGGGCCAAAGTCGCCCTCGGCCTCACGGCTGTATTTATCGCTTTCTTAAAGGAGGGTCGCTAATGAATCCAATTCTTTCGTTTGTCATAATTTTGATTGGCATCTACGGGTTGGCGGTCAGCACCAACATCATCAAATCCGTATTTTGCGTCACGATTATCGAGGCCGGACTCATTTTATTGTTCTTGAATCTTGGCCAATATGAAGGCGGACTAATCCCAATCATGGAAGCGCTCGGCATTGAGATCGTCGATCCGATTCCCCAAGCGCTGATGATTACCACGATTGTCATCGGCTCGACGATTACTTCGCTGGCATTAATGATTTCCATTAAGATTTTCCATATTACCGGCTCGATTGAGTGGAAAGATTTTATTAAACGGAAGTAATCAAAACAATGTTTTACGCACCAGTATTATTCGTCTTCATACCGATTATCATCGCCATCGCGATGTTTTTGATCAAGAGCGCGAAAGCGCATTATCTGGTGTTTTTGTCACAATTAGCCCTCATCGCTTTGTTTGTGTTATACGTAATTCATCTATCTAACGATCCCAGCCAAAACATGATTGTGTTTGGCGGTTGGGATGCGCGCTTTGCCATCAGTTTCTATAACGACAAGCTATCGCTCGTATTTATTGGATTGACGATATTCGTTTGGCTCGTGATTTTGCTATATACCTTCAAAATCAACTATAGACAAAAGAAACTATTTTTCTTTTTGATGTTTCTTGAAGGCGTCTTCCTGGGACTGATTCAGACAAACGATCTATTCAACCTATTCGTGTTTTTAGAGCTGACGACCGTTTTGGTTACGATTCTTATTGTGTATCGCAAAGGTGGAGAGGCGTTCAAGGCCGGACTTCAATACATGCTTCTAAACACCGTCGCCGCGATGTTTTTCCTGATTGGCATTATCTTGTTATATTACGTTTACGGGACGATCAACATTCGTGTCATCGCTAGCGAAATTGCGTTATATAGCGAATACAACATCGTAAAGTTTGCGTATGTGTTGATGATTACCGGCCTTTGCGTTAAGGCCGCATTATTTCCGCTATTCACATGGTTGCCTCGAGCGCATGGCGTCGCCCAAGCAAGTATCTCCGCGCTATTGTCTGGCTTGATCGTAAAGGCTGCCATATACATTTTCCTGCGCGTGAATTTCGACATGTTTGCGAATATTTACGACATGAGCGAAATGTTTTTCTGGCTCGGTGCCGTTTCCGCGCTAGTCGGCGTGTTCATTGCCATGTCACAAAAAGACTTGAAACAAATTCTGGCCTATCATACCGTATCCCAAGTTGGCATCATCATGATGGGACTGGTAGCGACTGGGCCGTTTGCTACTTTATTCACGAGTCCGGGAGCGTTCGGCGGACTGCTGCACGCCATCAATCATGCGGTGTTCAAATCGTTGTTGTTCTTGGCCGCGGGAACGATTATTCGCGTTTATCAAACCAAAAAAGTATATGAAATCCGCGGTGTTTTCAAAACAATGCCTTGGACGGGCATCGTATTAATCGTGGCGATGCTATCGATTACAGGCGCCCCTTTCTTTAATGGGTTCATCAGCAAATCGATGATTAAATATGCTTTTAAACAAGACTTGCTCAAGATGATCGTATTCACGGTGGTTAATCTGGGCACGATGATTTCGTTTGCCAAGTTCTCGCAGATTTTATTTGGTCCCAAACAAAACTTAGTGGTCGAACGACAAACGAAACAACATTTGGCGATGTCGTTACTAGCAATCGCGTCAATCGCAATCGGAACCGCCTTTTATCCAATCTTCAAATCGCTATTCGCACTAACTTGGGGCGGAGCTTTATATCTAGATGTCATGATCTATGTGGAATACTTTGGTTACTTGGCATTAGCCTATCTCATTTATTTTTTCATCGTCAAGCGCGATTATTTGCCATTCCGTTTGCTGCGGAAAAGCCCAATCAGCTTCTTGACCGCCAATTCATTATTCGTCCTTTCGATGATCGTGATTGGTTTGTTCGTGTTTTTGTAGATAAAACGAAATATCCCCAATCGATGAGTTAAGGGTCTTGTTTCCCTTATTTAGATTGACTTTAAGTAATTATATAAATATAATTTTCTACGCGTGTAATACACACCGGAGGCTTTTTAAATGAAACGTACCTATCAACCAAGCAAACGCAAACACAAGACGGTCCACGGGTTCCGTGCCCGCATGGCGACCGCTAATGGCCGCAAAGTTTTAGCGCGCCGTCGCGCCAAGGGCAGAGCGGTCCTTTCGGCTTAGTTTGTGAATCAAAAACCACAACTTCTTTAAGGATGTGGTTTTTTCATTCATAATGTAAGATGACCGTGAAAAAACAATATCGATTAATCAAAGATCAAGACTTCAAACGAGTCATCGCCGCTTCTCACGTTCATAAAAACCGCTTTTTCGTTGTTTACCATGATCAAACAACGCTTGGACATCCCCGCGTCGGGATATCCGCGTCCAAGAAACTAGGCAACGCCGTCGTTCGAAACCGCATTCGTCGCCAAATAAAGGCGATGCTCCACCAAACGTTGACGCTACAGGAAAGTTACGACATCCTCGTCATCGTCCGCTTGGAATTCAAATCTCAAATCTTCGAACAAAACCTTGCCAAGTTAACCGAAATTATCGACGCCATTAGGAGACCCGCCCATGAATAAAAAGACAAAACGGTGGCTGAGTATTGCCGGACTCGCCGCTTTTGTGTTCATTCTTTCAGGTTGTACCGCCAACTTCTGCTCACCAGAAGACCAAGCGCGCATCATGTATGTCTATGAAGGTGGCGACACCGACATTAGCAACGCGACGTTTGAATATAACGAATCGCTTGAAGCAATCGTTACCCAAGCCGAAAATAGCGGCATCGCCACACCATCGGAAGACTTCTGGCTCGCGCTTGACGCAAAAGTATTGACCGCGGCGACACAACGCGCCGGCACCCAAGCCGCATCGCTAAGCGACGAAGAAATCTTGACCCAATTTGGCTATGTTAAGTTTTTAGGTGGTTCCAACGAACTGTGGAAAAACTGGGACACATGGACAAACGAAATTAAAAACACGCTTGGCGTCGAACATGGTCCCGACCGTGACTTTACAAGCCTTTATAAGACAAACGTCAATAATTCATACAACGCCTATCGTGCTTGTATCGCCGTTAACGATGGCACATACGGCCCGACCGAGCAATATTTCTTTTCCGCGAAAACTTGGGGCTATGCCTTTGAACGCGGTCTGATTGAAGGATTGTTTGTCTATCCCGTCGCTTGGCTACTAGAAACATTCGCCGTTGGTTTTGGACTCGGGGGCTGGGGTCAAGTACTAGCTATTTTATTCACGACGATCATCGTCCGCGGCATCCTGATGGCGGCCACCTTCAAATCGACGATGGGCACCCAGAAAATGTCACTGCTACAACCAGAACTTGCGAAAATCCAATCGAAATATCCTAATTCGAAAACAAACCAATATGAGAAGCAACGCCTGGCGCAAGAACAGATGGAGCTTTATAAACGCAATGGCGTCAACCCCTTCTCGCAAATCGTCGTCGTATTCCTCCAGTTCCCGATCTTTATTGCTGTGTGGGGCGCGATGACCGGATCGGCGATTTTGGCGACCGGAAGTTTCTTGGGACTAAACTTAAATACATCGGTTGGCACCGCGATGATGGCTAACTTCTTCTCGGGCGGCTGGTGGACAGCGGTTATTTTGTTCCTGCTGATGGGCGGCGGCCAATTCGTGGCCATGAAACTACCAACCTGGCTTCAAAAGAAAGATTTGAAAAAAGTCAACCGCACGATGAAAAACCCGGCGGCCGACTCCCAACAAAAACAAATGCAATTAATGAGTAACGTCATGCTTGTGATGATTATCGTCATGGGCTTCTCGCTGCCAAGCGCAATGGGCATCTATTGGTTCATCGGCGCACTGATTTCGATAGCCCAAACAGGCATTACTCGGAAAGTGATGGCCCATAAAAAATGAAAACATTCTCCGGAAAAACTTTAGAGGAAGCCTTGGCGGTTGCCGTCGAGGAATTAAAAACGCCGATTGAGGAACTTAACTACGAAGTCACCGAAGACAAAAAAGGCTTGTTCGTCAAAAAGACGACGATTGTCGTTTACGAACTATCCGATGTCATTGAATTCGCCGAACAATATTTGATTAACGCGATTGCGACATTTGGCATTAACGCCTCCACGAAGACGGTGCTCAAAGAAGACATCATCAACATTAGCTTGGACACCGACCACAATTCGATTCTGATTGGTAAAAACGGGCAAACGCTCCAAGCGCTTAACGAACTAACTAGATTGGCGACATCAAGCCGATTCAAAAAGCGTTATCGGATTTTACTCGACATTAACGATTACAAAGATGGCAAATACGACAAAGTCGTTTCCATCGCCAAACGCACCGCGCGCGAAGTCCAAAAGACAAAGGTTGATGCCACACTTGATCCGATGCCGGCCGATGAACGGCGCATCGTTCATAACGCCTTAAGCAGTTATAAACATATCAAAACCGAAAGCGACGGCGAAGGGCGCCGCCGCGCCATCGTCATTCGTTACGTTGAATAAGAGGCCCCAACGGGCCTTTTCTCTTATTGTGCTAAAATAATTATTATGATCTTTGATACGATTGTCGCCTTAGCGACACCTCCAATTAAAAGCGCACTGGCCATCGTCAGATTATCGGGCGATGACAGTTTAAAAGTTGCCAGCAAAGTGTTTTCTTTCGACCTCGAGAAAGTAGCTGGTCCGGGTCATTATTTTGGAACGATTTCCCATCAGGGACACCTAATTGACGAAGCGGTTGCGCTCGTGTTTTTAAAGCCGCATAGCTTTACGGGCGAACATTGCGTCGAGTTCAACATTCACGGCTCGCCACTGATTGCTCAGCAAGTGATTGAGGCGTGTCTGGCCAATGGGGCGAGACTGGCCACCAACGGGGAGTTTAGTTCGCGCGCCCACTTAAACGGACGTCTAGATTTGGTGCAAGCCGAAGCCATTAACGATGTCATCAACGCCACGACAAGCGAAAGCAAACGCCTGGCGTTATTAAGTCTATCGGGCGAATCTAGCGCCCTGATTATTCCAATTAAAACGGCAATTGCCGATATATTAAGCATCATTGAAGTCAACATCGATTACCCCGAATACGAAGATTTAGAACCGATTGACCGCGATAAAACGATAACAAAAATAAGGGCAATTCGCGCCTCGATTCAAAATCTTGTTTTACAAGGCAAACAAGGACGAATCATTAAGGAAGGACTCAATCTGGCGATTGTCGGAAAACCGAATGTTGGAAAATCGTCACTCCTTAACGCGATGTTAAAGGAAGACAAAGCCATCGTCACCGACATCGCTGGCACGACGCGGGATGTTGTCGAGGGCGATATTAACCTCGCGGGTCTCGTACTCCATCTTTCAGATACCGCTGGTATTAGAGAAGGGCTTGACGCCATCGAAAAGATGGGTATCGCCAAATCCCGCAAAGCAATCGAAAAAGCCGACCTCGTCATCGTTGTGCTCGATGCGTCAAAAGCATTGGAAACCGAAGACGAAAAAATATTGGAAATGACCAAAGATAGCAAACGGATCATCGTCTATAACAAATCCGATCTTAAACCAATCAAAGACGATGGAAAACTATATATTTCGGCGCTGACCAAAGACATCAAAGGATTAGAAACGGCGATTCTTGATCTATTCGGCATTGAGGAAGAAAGCTACTTGAGACCAAGCCTTAATAACGCTCGGCAGATTGGATTATTGCAAAATATCGATCGATCGTTAGAAGCGGCTTTAACCGATGCCGAGAATGGATTAAGCTTCGATTTAATTAGCGCTTCACTACAAGATGCCTATCAAGACATTCTCAAAATTCTTGGTTTGGAAACAAGCACCGACTTAGCCAAGGAAATCTTCTCGCGTTTTTGCGTTGGTAAGTGATATGGAATTAATCGATACTCACTGTCATCTTAATGACGAAAGATTATATGCTCAAGCCGATGAGATTGTCGCGCGGGCCATTGCCGCCGGCGTTAGTAAAATGCATGTCGTTGGCTATGACGAACAGTCTTCGCGCGTCGCCATCGAGCTTGCCGATCGTTTTAATGAAGTGTTTGCCATCGTCGGGATACATCCGACCGAAGTCAGCGAAAACATCGATGCTAGACTTCGGGTTATTGAAGAACTGACCCAACACCCCAAAGTCGTCGCTATCGGCGAAACCGGTCTTGACTTTTATTGGCATAAGGAAGCATGGCAACACGAACTCCAAACACGTTACTTAATTGCTCAAATCGACATCGCTAATCGCCGAGGACTTCCAATCGTCGTCCATAGCCGCGACGCGATTGGGGTAACGCTTGAAATATTGCGACATCATGTACCGAAATACCAAGGAGTGATGCACTGCTATTCGGGCTCGGCCGAGCTTGTGCCAGATTTTATCAAATTGGGGTTATACATTTCACTTGCAGGCCCAGTTACGTTTGTAAATGCCAAGGTCCCCAAACAAGTGGCGTTGGTTGTTCCCGACGACAAATTGTTAATTGAAACCGATAGTCCGTATTTAGCGCCCCACCCTCATCGGGGTCGACAAAACGAACCTTCAATGCTTCCGCTTGTGGCCAAAGCGATTGCCGAAATCAAAAACGTGACAATTGAATCGGTTTGTGAAAGCACAACCGCTAACGCCATCAAATTGTTCCACGTGAAACATATATGAAAACCGAAATAGCAACCGCTATCGTCGTTGAAGGAACAAGCGACGTCGCCTTTTTAAAAAACTTTATCGACGCGGAATTTATTACTACCAACGGAAGTGATGTTCCACGTGAAACAATAGATTATATCAAGTCTTTATCGAAGATAAAGCCAATTATCGTGTTAGTCGACCCTGACGGACCGGGCATTCAAATTCGTCATCGGCTCGATCGGGAAGTTCCGGGATTGATTCACGTGTTCGTGCCCAAACAGGCGGCGATAAAAAACGGCAAGGTCGGGATTGCCCAATCAACCGCACAAGCCGTGCTCGAAGCACTCAATCATCCAATCGAAACCAAACAATTGACGCTTGGACGTTTGACGATAGCTGATTTACGCGAACTCGGATTAGTGGGCACCATCGATTCGAAGCGTCTCCGCGAATTCGTTTCTATCCGGTTTCATCTAGGCCATAATAATGGCAAACAATTACTATATCGACTCAACAATTTGAATATTGAGAAACAAACGCTCATCGAAGCATTAAAACATCATGATTAAAACCCTAAACAAAGATCAAGTCACAAGTTATCTAAACGCCTATGGCATGGCGCCGATTCGCCGTTTGGGTCAAAACTTTTTGATTGATGATGACACAGCTAGAAAAATCGTCGCTTTTTTGAATATTACAGCCGATGACATCGTCGCTGAAATTGGCCCCGGCTTTGGGGCGCTGACGGCGCATTTATGCAATCGCCAAGGTCGTCTTGATTTATATGAGATCGACGCCAAGATGTGTCAATTTCTAAATGATCATTACGGACATCTAGGACATGTGAAGATTCATCATGTCGATGTCATGAAAGCTGACTTCGGCCAATATACGATGATTGCCTCAAATTTACCTTATTATTTGACAACGGCGATTATCGAGAAGATTTATCGTGAAACACCGAATATTAAACAAGCGGTTTTCATGATTCAAAAAGATGTATTACCCCGTATTTCCGCGTCGGTTGGACAAGATGGATATGGACCATTAGCAATCACGCTTTCTTATATGTGTGACATATCGGCCCTATTCGATGTAAAACCAAGTTATTTTTATCCGGTGCCTCCCGTGGATTCACTCGTGATTGGATTGAATTTCAAACAACCAATTGATTGGGATTTCGCAATGAATTTAGACCGGATTGTCCGTCACATATTTAAAAATCGCCGCAAAACGATATTGAATAATCTTGCCGGCGTTGTTTCTAATAAAGAAGATGCCAAACAATTGCTTTTCGCGCTTGGAATCGATTCCAAACAACGCCCCGAGAACATTGATTTAGCGCATTATATCGAACTCGTGAAAGCATTAATCGCCAAGCGAGTCGTCTAATTATTTACAACAGTAAGATAGACTCCTAGAATATATCGAAGACGCACGAGGATGGCCCAATGATTGTCAGAGCTTACGCCAAATTGAATCTCGCCCTTAACGTCGTGGCACGGCGCGAAGACGGCTACCATGAGTTAGACATGATTATGGTTCCGCTTGATCTCCACGATTCGATTGTCATCGATTTAATGCCTTCCTCATATGTGACGACGGTAACTTGCGACGACTTTGATTTAGCGGCTGATGAGTACAATCTTTGCTCAATCGCGGTCACCAAGATGCGCGAATTTTACAAATTCAGCGAACACTTTCGAATCCATATTCACAAGCGCATCCCAATGTCAGCCGGTCTGGGCGGTGGTTCCAGCGACGCCGCAGCGACGGTTAGGGCCATCATTTCACTATTAAAACTTAAAGTTAACGAAGCCGACATTATCAAGATTTGTCGCTCGATCGGTAGCGACGTCCCATTCTTCTATCGCCAGCAACCAGCGCGTGTTAGAGGCACGGGTGAAATATTATCACCGATAAAAGTCAGTAAACCTTACTACGCCCTATTAGTAAAACCTTCATCGGGACTCAAGACGAAACACGTGTTTGAACAATATGATCAAACTAGTCACCTGATTAACGACATTGATCCCGTGATGCGGGCATTGGAATTGGGGGATACCGAATTGCTAGGTCAGACCATGTTCAACGCGCTGGAAACCACTTCGATGAAACTTAACCCCGAAATCGCATCGATTAAGCAAATGCTGACTCAAGATGGTTTATCATTAGTAATGATGACTGGATCAGGCAGCACCGTGTTTGCGTTATGTGAACAATTGCACAAACTAGAAAAAGTCGCGAAAAAGTATGTCAAACTTGGTCACAAAGTGTTATTAACCCAATTACGCTTAAAGGAGAAAAACGCCGCATGAAACTTTATACAATCGTCATGGCCGCCGGCAAAGGCAGCCGCATGAAATCACTCGATGAGAGCGTTAGCAAAGTCGCTTATCCGCTTTTAGGACGACCGCTTATCAAATATGTTTTAAAGGCGATCGAACCACTACAATGCGCGCGCGTTGTGACAATCGTTGGCTTTGGTGGCGAAACGGCGAAGGCCCTAGTTCAAGACCAGTGCGAAATCGCCTGGCAAACAGAACTCAAAGGCACGGGCCACGCCATTATGCAAGTCGCCCCTTTGCTCGAAAACGAAGGCGGCATGACACTGATTGTTTCGGGTGACACACCGCTACTTCAATCTGAAACGTTAATATCCTTAATTAAGCGGCACCAAGATGAAGCCAACGATTTGACAATCTTATCAGCGGTACTTGATAACCCATTTGGGTATGGTCGTATTATTCGCGATGGTGATGGACACGTCAAAGCGGTCATTGAACAAGCTGACGCCAACAAAGAACAAGCACAAGTCAGTGAAATCAACGCCGGAGTGTACGTGTTTGACAACCAAAAACTATTTCAAGAGTTAAAACGCTTAAAACCGATTAACAAACAAGGCGAATACTATTTAACCGATCTAATTGCCATCTTTAATAAGTTGGGTTATCGCGTCGGCGCTCAAATCGTAACTGATTTCACGGAGACGCTTGGCATTAACGATCGAAATCAACTAGCCGAGGCCGCCAAACTGATGCGCGGCAGAATCAACAATGGATTAATGAAGTCAGGGGTTACGATCGAAGACCCCGACAACACTTATATTGGTCCGGAAGTCGTGATTGGACAAGACACGGTCATTAAACCAGGCTGTTACATCATGGGAGTGACCCAAATTGGAACCGCTAACCAGATTGGACCCGATACAACGATTGAGAACACTACGATTGGACACCGCAACAAGATTATCAAATCGTATATAACCGATGCTTCAATCAAAGACGACAATGCGATTGGACCATTCACGCATCTACGCGGACATGCTGAAATCATGAATCATACGCGCGTGGGCAATTTCGTCGAAGTCAAAGCCTCGACGATTCACGACGGAGCCAAGGCCGCTCATCTATCGTATCTTGGAGACACCGAAGTCGATGAGAAAGCCAACATCGGTTGCGGCACAATCACCGCTAACTACGATGGTAAAAACAAATGGAAGACCAAAATCGGCAAACGCGTGTTCGTTGGATCGGGGACGACGATCATCGCCCCGCTGACGATTGGCGATGATGCGTTTATCGCCGCGGGATCAACACTTAATCAAGATGTGCCGTCTAACGACATGGCCATCGCCCGAGCGCGACAAGAAAACAAACCGGGATTTGCAAAGGTAATCCGTCGCCGAATTGACCAGAAGGCAAAATAATTAAATTTGATGAAATTCTCCTATTTATCGTTATCATAAGAAAACTCACCAAATTCATAATCATATAATATTTGATAATTTGAAATAGGATTATTTTCTATTTTTTTGCTATTTAAATACTTTCGTGTATTATAAACATAATTATTAAAAAAACATCATGCCCAATCAATCTGTTACAACACAAAAAAAACTTGATTTATATTCTCTTATTTCCTCCATTTCCTCAACATTCGCCAGAGCGCAAAAAGAGGATGCCGATGCGACACTCAACAAAACGTTGGAGCTTCTTTGTGAATTTGTCACAGCCGATCGGGCTTATATTTTTACATATGATTTCAAAGCAAACACATGTAGTAATACCCACGAATATTGCTCACGCGGCATTTTACCAGTTATTGACACATTGCAAGACATTCCATTAGGAGCAATCGGAGATTGGGTGTCCGCCCACTTAGATGGTAAGGCACTTTATATTCCGGACGTATTCCTGCGAGATCCTAAAGATGGCGTGAGACAGATCCTTGAACCTCAAGGCGTCCAAAGTCTCATCACCATTCCGTTTTTTAACAAGGATGAACTTGCTGGATTTCTTGGATTTGATTCAGTCAAACAAAAACGCTCTTATACCCGTTTTGAGCAAGAAGTCTTATTTGAGTTTTCACACATTTTAGTCAATTTCCTAAAACGCATTGAGCTTGAAAATCAACTTAGTACCGATCGAATTCGTTACGAATATATAATAACCGCCTCCAACATCGGAGCTTGGGAGTGGAAAGTTCAAACCGGTGAGGTCGCTTTCAATCACGAATGGGCGCATATGCTAGGTTACACGATTGAAGAATTAGCTCCAATCACCATCGATACCTGGAAGCGATTGACGCACCCCGATGATCTAAAAAAGGCTAGCCAAAATTTGAATGCCGTTTTCGAAAAGCGGGCAGAGGACTATCATAACGATATTCGAATGTTTCACAAAGACGGAAGCATTGTGTGGGTGCGGGATTCTGGAAAAGTCATTTTATGGCGCAACGAAACGCCTTTATTAATGATTGGTACCCATATTGACATTACCAAACAAAAACAAGAAGAAGAACGCCTGAGAATTATTAAACACGCAATCGAATCTTCCTTGGTTGGGGTTATAATCACCGGAGCAGACAACCTTATTCAATATACAAATCCATATATTTCGAAACTAACGGGATATACGGAAGAAGAAATGCTTGGCCAAAAACCAGCCATTTTTAAATCGGGTTATCATGACAAAGACTTCTATGATGAGTTGTGGAAGCAACTAGGCCACGGCCATGAATGGGTCGGGGAATTTAAAAATCGAAGAAAATCCGGTGAAATTTATTGGGAATCTGCTTCAATTGCCCCGATATTTGACGAGACAGGTAATTTAATCAATTATATTGGCATCAAAGTAGATATTACCGAAAAGAAATATTTAGAATCAATCGAAAAAGTCAATCAAGCGAAACTCCGGGACGACTTTGCACTCATCCTGAACAATCTCGAAGAATCACACAAGTCCACCGTGTTAGCCATGGCAAAGTTGACCGAAAGTCGTGACTACGAAACCGGCACGCACGTCGAACGCGTCCAATATTTATGCAAAACGTTAGCTGTGCAACTGAAACTTTCGAGCGTTTACAAAAATGAAATTAATACCGATTTCATCAATGACATCTTTTATGCTTCCGCTTTACATGATATCGGTAAAATCCGCATCAAAGATGCCGTCTTATTAAAACCCGATCGATTATCACCTGAAGAATTCGGTGAAATGAAACTGCATGTTAAATACGGGGCCGACACCTTGGCTGAAATGGTCAAATTATTTCCAGATAACACTATCACGGTCATGGCGGTTAGCATCACTCGCTACCATCATGAACGCTGGGACGGAAAAGGTTATCTTGAAGGATTAAAGGGTACCACGATTCCTCTAGCTGCCCGCATCATGACTGTGGTTGATGTCTATGACGCCATTCGCTCGAAGCGACCTTACAAAGAAGCGATGAGCCATGAGACGGCATTGGCCGAAATCCAAAAAGGTGCCGGAACTCAATTTGATCCCGAAATCGTAGAAGTATTCATCAAAAGTAAAGAAAAGATTCGCATTATCTACGAGTCGCTCGATAAATAAGTTAAAGAAAACAGTGCGATTGTAGCGCACTGTTTTTGTTAATTAATCAAGGCAAATGATTATTAGGCTTTTTTTGCTTTGATGGCAGCTTGTGCAGCGGCTAAGCGCGCGACTGGCACGCGGTAAGGCGAGCATGATACATAGTCGAGTCCGACATTGTGGAAGAATTCGACGCTGACCGGATCGCCACCGTGTTCGCCACACACGCCTAGATGTAAGTGCGGGTTAGCCTTACGGCCATTAGCGACCGCAAGTTTCACGAGTTGACCGACGCCGTTTTGGTCGATCGTTTGGAACGGATCTTGTTCAAAGATCTTCTTTCCATAGTAATCGGGTAAGAACTTACCGGCATCGTCGCGGCTGAAACCAAATGTCATTTGGGTCAAATCGTTGGTGCCGAAGCTGAAGAAGTGCGCTTCTTTGCCAATTTCATCGGCCATCAAGGCGGCACGCGGAATTTCGATCATCGTTCCGACTTCGTATTTCATTTCTTGGCCCGACTTGGCGATTTCATCATTGACTGTTTCCACGATGAGATTGCGCACAAAGTTGAACTCTTTTACATCGAGCACTAACGGAATCATGATTTCAGGCACGATCTTAATGCCGAGGTCTTTTTGGGCTTGGAGTGCCGCGCGAATAATCGCTTTGGCTTGCATGCGGCCAATTTCCGGATAGGAAACATCTAAACGGCAGCCACGGTGACCCATCATCGGATTGAATTCGTGGAGGTATTCGATGCGGGCTTTGATGTGTTCAACCGATAAGTCAAGCGCTTTGGCCAACTCTTCGATTTGTTCATCTTCCTGCGGGAGGAATTCGTGTAAAGGTGGATCTAATAAGCGAATCGTGACGTTTAAGTCTTTCATGGCCATGAATAGTTCATAGAAATCGCTTTGTTGGTAAGGAAGCAGTTTCTCGAGCGCTTTTTCACGGTCGGCGGTGTTATCGGCCAAAATCATTTCACGGACGTGGAAGATTCTATCTTTATCAAAGAACATATGTTCGGTACGGCATAAACCAATACCCTGGGCACCAAAAGCGAGCGCTTGTTTAGCATCGCGTGGCGTATCGGCATTGGTACGAACTTTCAAGGTGCGCATTTCATCGGCCCACTTCATGATGCGGCCGAAGTAACCGGTAAGTTCCGGAGCGACTTTTTTGACATCGCCTTCATAAACTAAACCGGTTGAGCCATCAAGTGAGATGATGTCTTTATCGGTGTAGACTTTGCCATTGAATTTGACGATGCGTTTTTCTTCGTCAATCAGCGCGGCCGAGCAACCGGCGACGCAGCATTTGCCCATGCCGCGGGCAACGACAGCGGCGTGCGAGGTCATGCCTCCGCGCATCGTGAGAATGCCTTCGGCGGCGACCATGCCTTCGATGTCTTCCGGAGAAGTTTCGGCGCGCACAAGAATGACGGCTTCGCCGTTTTCATGACGTTCGTGGGCTTCTTCCGCCGTGAAGGCGATTTTGCCGGTGGCCGCGCCTGGTGAGGCTGGTAAACCTTCGCCGATTGGCTTTAATGACTTGAGTAACTTCGGATCAAAGCTTGGGTGTAGCAGGCTGTCGAGCGATTTGGGATCGATGCGAAGCACGGCTTCTTCGGGGGTAATCAATTTTTCATCGACGAGATCGCAAGCAATCTTGAGTGCGGAAGCGGCGGTACGTTTGCCGTTACGAGTTTGTAGGAAGTATAGTTTCCGTTCTTCGACGGTGAACTCCATGTCTTGCATGTCGCGGTAGTGGTGTTCCATTTTAGCAACGATTCCCATGAACTGGTCATAAACTTCCGGCATGACTTCTTTAAGATAATCGATGTGTAATGGCGTGCGAATACCAGCGACGACGTCTTCGCCTTGAGCGTTAGGAAGATACTCGGCGAATAGTTTCTTTTCCCCGGTTGAGGGGCTGCGGCTGAAGGCGACGCCAGTACCCGACGTTTCGCCTTTGTTGCCAAACACCATCGATTGGACGTTGACGGCGGTTCCCCATGAATATGGGATCGCGTGCATTTTGCGATACACGTTGGCGCGTGGGTTATCCCATGACCGGAACACGGCGGTGACCGCTTCAATCAGTTGATGGTAAGTGTCAGAGGGGAAATCTTCCTTAAAGACTTTTTTATAATAATCTTTGTATTGTTTGACAAGCGCTTTGAGGTCGTTGGCATCTAATTCGGTGTCGAGGCGGACGCCTTTGTGCTCTTTCATTTGCTCGAGCATCTTATCCATGTCAGTGCGCGGATGACCTTTGGCGATGTTTGAGTACATGACGATGAAACGCCGATATGAGTCATAAGCAAACCGTTCGTTACCAGTTTCTTTTGCCAACACTTCGACGGTGCGATCGTTGAGACCGAGGTTGAGAATCGTATCCATCATGCCGGGCATCGAGGCGCGAGCGCCTGAACGGACGGACACTAACAACGGGTTTTTGTCGCCGTTGAATTTCTTGCCGGTTTCTTGTTCGATGACTTTAACGGCAGCATAGATTTGGTTAATGACGTATTCGGGAATTTTCTTACCGGAATCGTAGTAGAGGTTACAAGCTTCGGTTGTAATCGTGAATCCTTGCGGAATTGGGATGCCAATCGAGGTCATTTCGGCGAGACCGGCGCCCTTGCCGCCTAAAATCTCACGGCCAAGCCCTTTGGCTTCTTTAAATCCATAAACGTATTTTTTTTCTGACATGTGTGTTCCTCCATTTTATATCAGCGTGCATCCTCGTTTGGACACACTCACGGCAAATATAATATCATAGATATTAACGAATACGATAAATAAACGCCAAAAGTAACCTGAAAAGCGTTGTTTGTTTTATGATTTGCACTAATTGTGGTAATGTTGAAAATACACCATTATGAAAATCAAATATTCACAAACCACTAACAACATCGTCAATTTCTCAAACTCGCTTTTAGCGCGCTTTGGCGTCGTTCCGTTTCATGAAACGATTAAACGAGTCGATGATGTCATCAAAAACGCCGATCGAATCGCCGTGCTGTTATTTGACGGACTCGGGACCGCGCTTATTAAGAAACATCTTCCCAAAGGAGCGTGGCTTCCTAGGCATCACCTTCATACGATTACCTCGACGTTTCCGCCGACGACCGTTGCCGCCACCAATGGATTATTATCGGGTCGTTATCCGATTGAGACCGGTTGGCTCGGTTGGTCGCAGTATTTCCAAGAAGTCGCAGCCAATGTCGACCTATTCAGCGGCAAGAACAATTTGACAAAAGAACCGCTGTTGGATCCCAACCATATTCGCGAGTTACTTGATTACCCAAGCATCCTTACCCTGATTAAGGATAAAAATCCGACCTATCACGTCACGTCGGTGTGGCCTTCGATTGTTAGACCCAAAGGGGCTAAGTCACTCGATGAATTTTTCACGATGATGTCAGCCCAATGCGCCGTTGCTGGACCATCATTCGTGTACGGTTATTGGGTGTCACCAGATTTGGAAATTCACGATTTTGGGACCAATCACCCTAACGTAAAAAAAGTCATCCGCGCGATTAACGATGGTGTGGAAACACTATCAAAGCAACATCCAACGACATTATTCTTAGTGCTTTCCGATCATGGGCTAATCGATGTCGAGTTCATCAACGAGCAGGAAAACGATAAACTGTTCGCGATGCTTGAACGGCCATTTTCGAATGAACCGCGTTCGGCTAACTTTTATGTAAAAAAAGGAAAACACAAAGCATTTGCCAAGCTATTCAATAAACGATACGGTCGGCAGTTCATTCTTAAATCACGACAACAAATCATTGAGGAACAGTGGTATGGTAAGGGAGACCCTCACCCAATCACAGATAAATTCATTGGCGATTTTCTCGCCATATCAGTCGATAAAGCATCATTCGACCACTTAAAAGAAGGCAAGCTTGCCCATGGTGACGTCAAAGGTCATCACGCCGGATTGACCGAAGATGAGATGAACATCGACATTATGGCCATTAATGTTAAGAAATGATAAAAAAACGACCCGCGGGTCGTTTTAACTAAGCTTCGATATCAAGCGGGGCCAACGGATTCGACCCTGAGAATTGGGCATTATACAAATCGGCATAAAAACCGTTGAGCGCTAATAACTGTTCGTGGTTGCCGGTTTCGATGATTTTGCCATGGCGCATGACCAGAATCGTTTTCGCGTTTTTAATCGTTGAGAGCCGATGGGCAATCACGAAACTCGTCCGATTTTGCATTAATTTATTCATTGCTTCTTGAATGACCGTTTCCGTGCGTGTATCGACGCTGGAGGTCGCTTCGTCGAGAATCAAAATCTTGGGTTGGCTTAAGATGGCTCGTGCAATCGTCAAAAGTTGCCGTTGTCCTTGCGAGATATTGGTGCCCTCTTCATTGAGCACGAAATCGTATCCTCCCGGCAGTGTCGTGATGAAGAAATGGGCGTGAGCAGCTTTCGCGGCTTCGATGATCTCCTCGTCGCTAGCACCGACGCGACCATAGCGAATATTATCTTTAATCGATCCTGAAAAGAGCCACGTATCCTGAAGCACCATACCGATGGCATTACGGAGTGCTTCATAACTATAATTTCGGATATCGACGCCATCAATCGTAATCTTGCCCTTATTGACTTCATAGAAACGAAGAATCAAGTTGACAATCGTCGTTTTGCCAGCGCCTGTTGGTCCAACGATGGCCACGCTTTCACCTGGTCGTATATCAAGATTCATCGCTTCAATCAAAGGCGCGTCTTCTTTATATGAGAACCACACGTCTTCAAATCTGACTTCGCCCGTCATGCGCGAAATATCAACTAAGGCATCAGTCGGATTCGGAGTCACTTCTTTTTCGTCAAACACCGAGAAGACACGCTCGGCCGCAGCCGCGCTCGATTGAATGATGTTGGCAATCTGACCGATTTGTTGGAACGGCATTTGGAATAGTGAGATGAGCACGAAGAAAGCGACCATGTTGCCGATGTCATTAATCAAACCGCCAACGACACATATGCCAACGAAAGTAAGGTTGTTGACAAAATGGATTGTCGGATAGATGACGCCCGAGAAAAATTGGGCATAACGATCGTCTTTAGCCATGTCAGCGTTGATCTTGTTGAATTTTTCAATCGCTTCAGGCTCTTTGTTGAATAGTTTGACGATTTTGAAACCGCCATAATTTTCTTCAATGTGGGAATTGAGTACGCCAAGTTTCTTGTGATAAACCTTGAAGTGTTTGCGCGAACGTTTGGCAATCAGCACCGTGAATCCAATCGTCAACGGCAATGAAGCCATCGCCACGAGCGCCAGTTGCCAACTGCTGGCAAACATCGCGATAATTGCTCCGATGAATAGGAAAATCGAGTGAATCACCTGCGTGATGATTTGTTGCATGGAGCGGGCAATCGTATCGATATCGTTGGTTCCTTTTGAGAGAATCTCGCCATATGTTTGCGAGTCAAAGTAGTTCAGTGGCAAGGTGTCAATCTTCGCCTGGAACTTCTTGCGCATGTTATATGAATAGCCAGCGGCAATCGGGATTACGAGCCATTCGGCGAGCCAGTTAAGGAAAGCCGCCGATGCGTAAAAGGCCAAAACGATAGCGAATCGTTGAATCAGAGCAATCCAATCGACGACGATGAGACCTTCAAGCGTCAGCGTAAAGAAGTTTTCGGGCGTGCGAGCGACACTATTTAAAATGTCGCGAATGTATAAAGGAGATAGAATCGAAAACAAAACGGAAATGATGGCGATTAAAGCGACAATCGCCAGTTTGAACATCATTGGACGGAAGTCGGCGAGTAACCGGCGCATTGTCTTTTTAAAGTCACGCGGTTTCTCAATCGTCCCCATCATTCTTCCACGAGGAGCAGCCATATTAATCGACCCCCTCGTTGGACAATACTTGTTGACTCAATTCCATCGTTTTGTCGATTTCTTCGGGATCGAGCTGAGAATAAACGATTTCGCGGTATATTTTACAGTTTCGCAATAGGTCTTTGTGTTTGCCTTGGGCCGCTACACTTCCTTCGTGAAGCACCAAGATGTTATCGGCGTCAATAATCGTCGACACGCGTTGGGCGACGATAATCACAGTTGCTTTTTTAACATAATCTTTTAATGCCCGGCGCAGTTTAATGTCTGTTTTAAAATCAAGCGCGGAGAAGGCGTCGTCAAAGATGTATATTTCCGGTTTTTTAACTAAAGCCCGCGCGATTGAAAGACGCTGTTTTTGACCGCCCGAGAAATTTTTTCCGCCTTGGGAAACGTCAAACGATAGTTGTTGCTCGTTTCGCTGGACGAATTTCATCGCCTGGGCGACGTCGAGCGCCTCCCACATGTCTTGTTCTTGGGCGTTGCTGTTGCCGTAGCGTAGATTGTCGGCAATCGAACCTGAGAACAATAGCGCTTGTTGAGGTACAAATCCGATTTTGGAGCGTAGTTCCGCCTGCGTATAATCGCGGACGTCGACGTCATCGATTAAAACCGCACCATCGCTTACATCATAAAAACGGGGAATCAAATTGATGATTGATGATTTGCCACTACCGGTCGAACCGATGATGGCCGTAACTTGCCCCGGCTTTGACACGAAGTTGATGTTTTTAAGCGTGGCCCGATCGGCATCCTTAAATTGGAAAGTAACGTTGCGAAATTCGATTTTACCTTCGGTCTTACCAGCGTGTTTTGGTTCGGTTGGATCATTGATCGAAGGTTTCATTTCTAACACTTCGCGAATGCGGTTGGCGCTCGCCCGAGCGCGCGGCAGCATGATAAAGATGAACGCGAACATCACGATCGAGTTCATGACGTTGATCGAATATTGGGCTGTGGTCATGATCGTGCCAAAATTAACAAAGTTGCTCGGGTCATCGAATGGTTTGCCATCAAGCGAAGCGAAGCCAAGGAAATAAATGCCTAAATAAGTAAGATTGAAAATGATGTTGATACCCGGGTTGATAAACGACATCGTGCGGTTGACCTTCATCATCGTGCCGGTCATGTCGCGGTTGGCTTCATCGTAGCGTTTAGCTTCTGCGCGTTGTTGATTAAAGGCGCGAATGACGCGAACGCCGGTTAAGTTTTCTCTTAATACCAACGTGGCTCGATCGATTTTCTTTTGAATCTTGTCAAATAACGGATAGGCGATGATGAATGGGATCGCTAAGACGATGATTACTAACGGAATCGCCGCGGCAAACACGAGTGTTAATATCGCATTGCTTCGCAATGTGTTGCTGACGGCAATCGTGAATATAATCGGAGCCATAATCATGATGCGAATGCCCATGAAAACCGCCATTTGCAGTTGCGCGACGTCATTAGTCGTCCGCGTCATTAACGAAGCGGTCCCGATTTTTTCAAATTCGGTTAGCGAATAAGTGGAGACGCTTTTAAAGATGTCCGCGCGAATGTTTTTTCCAAACGTCGTGGCGATAAACGAGTTAAGCAGGGCGCCGCTGACCGCACAGACGATGACGATGATGGAAACTCCGCCCATATAAGCGCCGATTTTAAGTATTTCGATTGTTTCCGCTCCTTGAAGGACGAGATTGGTCATCTCACCCATCTTGCGAGGAAGCTCCAACTGAAAATACGCCTGTGTCGCCACGAAGGCGATGGCGATGAGCACTTGCCACCAAGTGTATTTAAGATATTTAAGCAGTTTCAGCATTGGTAACCGCCTTTCCGATAAAGATGTTCATCAACGAGTTGATTGAGGGCAATGCGAATTTTGATTCGCTGTTTAATTTAGCGTAGGTCAGACCGCGCATTGAGGCAAAGAACAAGACGGCGATATCACGCGCATCGCCGCTTCCAAACACGCCAAGGCGCTGACCCGCTTCGATTAATCTCACGATGATGCCAAATGGTCGCTGCTCTTTTTGGGGCACCTTGAATCTTGGTGCGGGCGCTGTCTTTTGAAAGCGCATGTTTAAGAATAAATAGAAGTAATAACCGAAGTCGGAATCCTCGCGTTCAAGCTCATCGTAAATGTGGGTGACGATTTGTTTGAGCGTAGTTAAAGGATTAGCGAGTTGCTCGGAAGAGAGTTGTGGGAATAGCGGCAAATAACCAAGCGCGAGCGATTGATCGAGCAAGGTCGTGAATATTTCTTCCTTATCGGAGAAGTAGTGATAAATGAGCCCATGGGAAAAGCCAATCGAAGCGGCAATGTCGTTAACCGAAGTCGCATCATACCCTTTAATGGCAAAAAGCCGCAGCGAGTTTTTTAAGATTTGCTGCCGGCGAAGTTGTTGGAGTTGTTCAAGCGATTGTTTCGTGCGAGGCATTTAATATTGACCGGTTTGTCAATAATAGATTATATACCGCGCTGACTTATAGTCAAACGTTAATGCTCGGACTTGGCGACAAGTTTCAATTTTCGTTCGTTGATCTTATTGGCGATTAGCTTTGATAGATAATGAACACATAGTCCCCAAAGCGCGCCAAAGACGAATCCAGCTAGGATATCCGTGGGGTAGTGCACGAGCAGGAACAAGCGCGACAAGCCCATAAGGAAGCCCAACACCAAGAACGGCCAAAACCGTTTTCGATCATACATGTAAATAATTGTGCCCGCTAAGACGCCAGACACCGAATGGCCGCTCATGAACGACCACGAATCGGGCACACCCCAAATTTCTTTTCCACCGATGACGAACACCGGTTGAAATATTTCGGTTACAAACGCGGCTAATCCAACACCTTGAGCTTCATAGAAAGGGCGTGGTCTAGCAATCAAAGGCTTAAAGATATAATTGTTGAATCCGGCAATCAAAATCATCGCCAAAATAACGGTAATACCTAATCTTCGGTATTTCTTGATAAAGAGGAACACGATTGCCGAGGCGAACCAGACAATGCCCCCTTCACCGAAAATCGTGAAGAAATGAACGAGGCGATTAATAAAATCAGATCCGTGCAAATGCTGATGGATCCAGTAGAGGACATCAAACTCCCAAGCCATTGATTAAGTCTCCTTTGGTGTGCGTTTTTCTCCGAATTTGGATAATAAGTGACTGCCAAGAAAACCGAGCGCCAACAAAGCGATGGCAATCGGAATATGCCACCAGGGTAATGAGGCGTACATCCAGACCACTTCATAGTTAAAATAAAGCGCTAAAACAGAGCCGATGATGAAACCGATAATGCCAAAATAAGTCGTCAGTTGATGTTTTTCGAGCAAAAATTTCATCAATAGACTAATCAAAATAAATCCAACCAAAAGACCGATCACGAATAATCCCAAAACGACTAATGGCGTCCCATTATTAAACAATGTTCCATCGCCCAAGGCCGTCATCATGTCTTTAATCATGTTCGTCAAGGGAGCATAAAAACCAATTACTAACAGCAGCATTGATCCAGAAATTCCGGGCATGACCAAGGCGGAGGCGCCCAACATTCCCACAAAAATGATTAACAGGGAGTTAGGAAGTGTGAGTGTGGCCAAAATCGCGCTGGCGTCAAATGAAGTGACAACCGATAAAACTCCTAGCAGCGCGGCGACGAATAGGGCGATGATTAACACGATAATTCTTAACGCGGAAGTATTTCCTTTAACAGTAGGAAACCAAGATGGAAGACCGCCAAGGATAAGCCCGGCAAAAAGCGTCACTAATGGTAGTGGCGCGTTATCAAACATCCATGTAATGGGGATAATCAAAACGAGAACGGCCACAAGTGCGCCGACAAGGATGGGCAATAAGTATAAAACCGATTTGACGAAATGTCGTCGAATGCCGACGATGGCTTCAATCATTTGATCATAGATTCCAAGTAGAAACGCAATCGTGCCACCACTGACGCCCGGTATAATCACCGCCGTGCCGATGGCCATCCCTTTAACGAAAAGTTTCAGATTGTTTTTAAGATATTGCATCATTCCGGTTCACTTTGCATCTTATGGCGATAATGTTAATAGTATAGCACTATATGCTATAATTTCGTGCGAGGAAACGGCAATTGAAACTCATCGTAGGACTTGGTAATCCCGGCAAAAAATATGCGAAAACGAGACACAATCTCGGCTATCAAACACTTGATCGATTCGCACACGAATTAGGCATTACCATCGATAAAACCGCGTTTAAAAGCGAATATGCGCTTGTTAAATATTTAGGCCACGACCTGATGATTTTAAAGCCGACCACATTTATGAATCTAAGCGGACAAGCCGTGTCCGAGGCCATGCGCTATTACAAGATTGAACTCGATGATTTGCTTGTTGTTTATGATGAGATGGCATTTGATCCGGGCGAGATTAGACTGCGCTTAGGAGGCAGCAGTGGCTCCCATAACGGCGTGCAAAATATCATCGACGCCTTACAAAACGACCAATTCAAACGCATCCGCATCGGTATTGGCAAGCCCCCATTCGCCGGAATTGATTACGTGCTGGGAAAACCGAGTAAAACCGAACAAAAACTCATTGATGAGGCAATTGACAAAGCGCTGGCGGCCATCATCGATTATTTGAAATACGATTTCCTGCACGCGATGAACCATTTTAATTAACATGCCCCATTTATTTGAAACGTTAAGCTTGCATCCAACCGTCGTTGCCCTATCCAAAGGACAAGGACGATTTCAAGTTGACGACACGCTTGGCGTTTCTTTGATGTTAGCCAGTGCTTATAGCAAGAAACCGCGTCGCTATGCCCTCATTACCACGAATATATACAATGCGCAACGCGTCTACGATTTACTCTCTTCGTTTGTGGGGGAAGAAGCATGTCTATTTTATCCTTCCGACGAACTATTAAGAGCCGAATCAATTGCCGCAAGCAAGGAAATGATGGCCCAACGACTTTACGTCATGGACCAACTATTAAGCGGCAAACCGAAGATATTGATAACCCATGCCGCCGCGGCCATGCGATTTTTGCCCGACCCGCGTTATTTCGATTCGCAAACACTGCTTTTCAACAAAGGCAAAAGTTATGACATCGAACGGCTGAAAGTCGTGCTCACACAAAGCGGTTACGCCCGTGTCAATAAAATCGATCAATCGCTTCAATTCGCTGTCAGAGGCGCGATTATCGATATCGCTTCTGTGAACAACGCCCATCCGATTCGTCTCGAATTTTTCGGGGACGAACTTGAAAGCATCCGCTACTTCGACATCGCGACGCAGGCCTCATTTGATCAGATGGAGCAGGTGAGAGTCTTGCCAGCCAGCGATATCCTATTTGCCCCTCAAGATGTCGCTAATTTGCGTCGCAAAATGGCGTTTCAATTAGAAGACGATCGTACGATACTCGGCTATGAAGCTTACGAACATTTAAGAACAAAGACAGAAGCCGATTTGGCAAGGCTTGAAAATTTCGAATACCACCACTCGCTTTATAAGTATCTGGGCTATGCCCAGACGCATCATCACGGCATTCTTGATTATGCTCCTGACGCGATTGCACTGGTTGCTAACGACGATCAACTAAAAGCATCAAGCACACTGCTTGTCGAAGAGGCGTTCAATTACTTCAACGAATTATTCGAACATGGACAACTGTTATCACATTTGGGCATGTACCGCGATATTGGACGTGTGCTAGGCGAACACCATCCTGTGTTAATCAACGAACCCTTCAGTGGTTCCGACAAAACATGGACGTTACCAGTCTATGCCATTATCAGTGCCGCCAATAACGTACGAAATGCCAGCAATCTCATTCAATCGTATTTATATAAAGTCGATAAACTCGTGTTGGCGATTGCCACGCCCCAGCAGTTAGAAACTATTTTAGAGTTGCTCAAGGAAACAGGTGTCGAATACGAACATGTCGAAGGCATGGTGCTACCTAAAGGCAAGTTAGGCATCGCCCAACTTAATCTTGAAGAAGGATTCGAGCTCCCAGAGCAACGCGTCGCTTATTTGACGAGCCAAGAACTATTTGGATATCGCTCACGCGTATCGCGATTCATGAATCGTTATAAAGAAGCAACGATTCTTAAATCTTATGATGAACTGCATCCTGGCGATTATGTTGTTCACGAAACAAGCGGCATCGGACAATTCGTTGGCATTCAAACGATTGAAGTCGATGGTATTCACCGCGATTATTTGCAAATTGCTTATGCCGGCAGCGACGTGTTATATGTCCCTTTGGCCCAATTCAATCTCGTGCGCAAATACGGGGCGAAAGAAGGGGCGACCCCGCGGCTTAACCGCCTCAATTCAAGCGAATGGGAAAAGACGAAGAGGAAAATTAAGGAACGCGTCAATGACTTGGCCGAACGGCTCCTCGCTCTTTATAAAGAAAGAGCTAACGCCCAAGGATTTGCATTTGCTCCCGATGACCAATTCCAACGCGATTTCGAAAAAAGATTCCCATTTGAACTGACCCCCGATCAGCAAAAGTCGCTTGAAGAAATCAAACAAGATATGGAAAAACCGATGCCGATGGACCGGCTTCTTTGCGGTGACGTCGGGTTTGGCAAAACCGAAGTGGCCATGCGCGCGGCATTTAAAGCCATCAGTAATGGCAAACAGGTCGCCTTCTTGTGTCCGACGACGCTACTGGCAAGACAACACTACGAGGTCGCCCAAGAACGTTTTGCCCATTTTGGCGTCAATATCGCGATTTTATCAAGACTGATTCCTGAAGCCGACCAACGCCGTTATATTTCCGACATCCGCGAAGGTCGCGTTCATTTGATCATCGGCACGCACCGCTTGCTGAGCAAGGAAATCAAATATCTCGATCTCGGATTATTGATTGTCGACGAAGAGCAGCGCTTTGGCGTTGAACAAAAAGAGCAAATCAAGGAACTGAAATCCAACGTCGATGTATTGACATTGACGGCGACGCCGATTCCGCGCACGCTTCAAATATCGTTGCTCGGCATCCGGCAACTATCGCAACTAAATACGCCGCCAGTCCACCGCATGCCGATTCAAACATATGTCATGGCATATAACAAAGCCATCATCAAAGAATTGATTGAACGCGAATTAGGCCGTCAAGGACAAGTGTTTTATTTACACAACAACGTCTCGACCATCGACGGCGTTGCTAAAAAACTCGGTGACATGATTCATAATGCACGCATCGGTATCGTCCACGGGCAAATGCTTCGCGACGACATCGAAGATGTGATGGTTCGCTTTTATGGTGGCGATTTAAACTTGCTCGTGTGCACTTCGATTATTGAAAACGGCATTGATATTGCCAACGCCAACCTGATTATCGTCGAAGACGCGCAAAACTTCGGTTTGTCGCAACTATATCAGATTAAAGGGCGCGTCGGCCGTGGTAACCGGATTGCCTTCGCGTATTTGCTATATCGCGAGCACAAAGTCATTAATGAAACGGCCGCCAAGCGCTTGAAAGCGATTCAAGATTTTACGGAACTCGGCAGTGGTTACAAAATCGCCCAACGCGATTTGATGATTCGCGGCGCGGGTGACATTCTTGGACCCGAGCAAGCCGGATTCATCGATAGCGTCGGCATCGATATGTATTTACAACTATTAAACGAAGCCATTCTTGAAAAACAGACGGGAGTCCCGACACCACCGCCTGAAACACCGGTGTCATTGGCCATCGATGCGTATATTCCGCAAGCATATGCCGATAACCCCGACAAGATTGAGCTATATCAAGACATCGATAAAGCCAAGACCAACGACGATATCAAGACGATCCGCGAGTACATCCGCGATTTGTATGGTCGTATTCCTAGCGAGGTCGATTTATTGTTACGGAAACGGCAATTTGATTTACATATGAAGCATCCCGCTTTCGACAATATCAAAGAGACGAAGCAATATGTCGATTTGCAACTTTCTCGTGAATTCGTCTTATTAAATAAAGCCGGGACGTTGCTGTTCGAACGGTCACAATTGATCATGCCGCTGATTCGCATCAACTATCAAAATCGCGAATTAAAGATTCGGCTTTTCAAAAAGGGCCAATGGTTTGAAAATCTCGAGGATTTAATGGTGACGATTGCTAATGTATATGATGAACTAGCCCCGAAAAATGAAACTACGATCCCAGTTTGATAAAATATAACCAACATGAGAATCGATAAATATTTAAAAGTATCCCGGCTGATCAAGCGCCGGACCATCGCCAAAGAAATCGCCGAAGCCGGTCGCGTCGACAAAAACGGGCGCCAAGTCAAACCTTCCGACGAAGTCAAAGTCGGCGATTTGATTACGCTCCGCCTGGGCGGACGCGTGATTGAAGTGCGCGTTATTTCGCTAAACGACAAACCAGTTAAAGGGACGCTTGAGCCGATGTATGAATTGCTCGCTAAACCCGAATCTGCTCGATAAAAACAAACGATACGTGGTCGCCGTGTCATTTGGTCCCGACTCGATGGCGCTTTTAAATTTGCTTTATGAAGGTGGCTATCAAGTTATCGTCGCCCATGTCAATTACCACAAACGCGCTCAAAGCAATCTCGAACAAACAGGACTTGAGCAATATTGTTTGAATCGCGATATTCCCATCTACGTATTAGACGTTGATGCAACCGCCGCGGAAGGCAACTTTCAAGGTTGGGCCCGGACAATTCGATACCGCTTTTTCGCCGACATTGTCAATGAAGAAAATGCCACGGCGATTTTAACCGCCCACCATCTTAACGATCATATCGAAACGATATTATTACAAAAGAAACGCAAAACAATGAGTTTTTGCATGGGTATTTGCCTAAAAACAACAATACTAGGTCAGCAAGTCATACGCCCATTGTTACATGTGAGCAAAGACGAACTCATCGACTATTGCACCAGCAGACATATTGATTACGCAATTGACGAAAGCAATATGACTGACGCTTACGAACGCAATCGCATTCGCCACCATCTAGTTCCAAAACTAGAAACCCATGAGATTGAGAAACTATTGTTGGAAGCCGAAACCTATAATGCGAACACCGAAAAATTATTGCACGAAATCGCACAATCGTTTATCGAGGGAAAGCTGCTTATCAAGCAAGTGTTTGGCTATGGTGACCGAGAAATTTTTCTGGCATTGCATCTGCTTTTAGAAAAACAATGTCACGATTATCCAATTTCGAAAACGCTCCTTAAGGAAGTTCGCGATATTGCCCATGGTACTAAATCCCATTGGCGGCGCCACTTGCGCGGCGATGTTTGGTTGGTACGCAGCTATGACACGCTTGAAGTCATGAAATTCGATAGGACCGACAAGTATTCATATACATATTCCAAGCCATCAAAAGATGACACGCCATATTTCTATATGGATTTTACCCAGTCGAGCCATCGTGGTGTTGCCCCGATTGAAAGTTATCCCATCACGATTAGAAACCCCGAGCCAGGTGACTACTTGTTAATTGAGGGACACCGTCGTTTACTTAGACGCCTTTTCATCGATTGGAAATTGCCGCGGCATCGTCGTCATAGTTGGCCCGTCATGCTTGATCGACACGGCGAGATTATCTTCGTGCCCCGTTATCGGCCCGAATTCAAAATCGAAGACAATCCACGCTTTTTCGTTAAATGATACATTTAACTCATATAAAATAGTCGATTAATGTATAATTACTATGCTTATCGATGCGAACTAGTTTCGCTCCTTCAAAGAATATAAGAGGTTGATTAAATGCAAAAAACACCCGTAACACGCAAAGGCCTATTCGGCTTTATCCTACCCTACCTATTGATGGGCATCGCCGTCCTTGTTTTCATTTGGCTTGTCTTCTTCCAAGGACCAACCCGCACGATTACGATTGGACAAACCGATTTGGCCGAATTCTTAAACACCCAAAACGTCACCCAAGTCACGACTACCGAAAAAGAGACGATTACGCAAGTGACTGGCTCATATGTCGATAACGAAGGCAAGACCGTCTACTTTACCGCCACATTTGAAACGAGCAACACGTATATCAAAGACGCCGTCGACGAAGTACTAGCGACCCGTCCGGGCACCGAACCGGGTACTTTCTTTTACAATGGCGACGTCTGGACGAGCGAAAACGCCTTCCAAACAAATTGGTTTGCCACATGGGGACCGACGCTACTTATCATCGGCGGTTCGACCGCGCTATTTATTTTCCTATTCTCACGGATGAACGCTTCCGTCAACAGTTCCAACAACAAAGCGCTGGAATTCAACAAATCACGCGCTCGCCGTGAAGACACGAGCAAAGTCCGCTTCAGCGACGTGGCCGGCTGTGAGGAAGAAAAGGCCGAGATGGTCGAAATCGTTCAATATCTTAAAGATCCGAAGAAATTTTCCAAATTCGGAGCCAAACTTCCGCGCGGCGTTTTGTTAGTCGGGCCGCCCGGAACTGGTAAAACATTATTAGCCAAAGCGGTCGCCGGCGAAGCCGGAGTCCCGTTTTATTCAATCTCGGGTGCCGATTTCGTCGAGATGTTCGTCGGCGTCGGTGCCGGTCGTGTCCGTGATATGTTCCGGCGCGCCAAACAAACCGCGCCCTGTCTCGTGTTCATTGACGAACTCGATGCCGTCGGTCGCCAAAGAGGCGCCGGCATGGGCGGTGGCAACGACGAACGCGAACAAACATTGAACCAACTGCTCGTGGAGATGGATGGTTTTTCCGATAACTCCGGCGTCATGGTCATCGCGGCGACCAACCGCGAAGACGTCCTTGATCCGGCGCTACTGCGCGCTGGTCGGTTTGACCGTCAAATCACCGTCAACTTACCCGATCGTTTAGGTCGTGCGGCGATTTTCCGTGTTCATGCTCGCAACAAGAAAATCGATCCTTCGATTGATTTCGATCAATTGGCGCGACGCACCGTTGGTTTTTCGGGCGCCGACATTGAAAACATCTTAAACGAAGCGGCGATTCTTGCCGTCAGAGGCAACCGCGAAGAAGTCATCATCGAAGACATCGATGAAGCGATTGATCGTCGCATTGCTGGTCCGGCTAAATCCAGCCGCGCCTTAAACGAACACGAACGCCGAGCGATTGCCTATCACGAAGCTGGCCACGCGATCATCGGTTTAAATTTGAAACACTCTGACAAAGTTCAAAAGATCACCATCGTCCCACGGGGACGTACTGGCGGTCACGTGCTGATGACCCCCGACGAAGACCGTTTCTTGATTACGAAAAAAGAACTTCAAGCGCGCATCATCGGTTATTTAGGCGGACGATCCTCAGAAGAGATTTTCTTCTCAGATATATCCACGGGCGCTCAAAACGACATCGAAGTGGCGACGCGTATCGCCCGCTTGATGGTGACCGAATACGGCATGTCATCATTGGGACCGATTCAATACGAAAGCGACAGCTCCTCTGTATTCCTTGGCCGCGACTATACCTCGACGCAGAAAAATTTCTCAACCCAAATCGCGTTTGAAATCGATACCGAGGTCCGCAAAATCATTGATGAGGCACATCAGGAAGCTCACCGCGTCTTAAATGAACATAAAGAAGACGTGATCCTGCTCGCGGAGACGCTACTTGAGAAAGAGACGATATCCGCGGAAGAAATCGCTTATCTACTAGAGCATCGCAAATTGCCCAATGGCAAAAACGATAAGAAGCCAAACGGCACACCCGAAGCAAACAGTGAGGAAGGAAAGGCGTAGCCCTTCCTTTTTTCTCTCATGTGGACATTTGGTAACATTTTAATCAAAGGCAAAGTTGTGCTCGGCCCGATGGCCGGCATTACAACATTGGCGTATCGCGGTTTCATGAAAAAGTTCGGCGTCGACCTTTTTTATACCGAAATGGTATCTGACTGCGGCATCATCTACGATAGCAAGAACACGAAGAAATATCTGGTTATCGACAAAAACGAACATCCAATCGGCGTACAACTTTTTGGCGGTCAAACCAAGACGCTTATCAAAGCGATTCATAAACTCGAAGCCATGAACATCGATTATGATTTTCTCGACATTAACTTAGGTTGCCCGATGCCCAAAGTCACGAAGACGGGCGCCGGCGCCGCTTGGCTGAAACGACCTGATGAACTAGAAGACATGATGCGGCAAGTAGTTGCCGCAAGCAGTAAGCCCGTCAGTGCCAAAATCCGCATTGGAAGCGATGATCAGAGTATCAATTACAGTGACATCGTGCGCCGCATGGAAGACGTAGGCGTGTGCATGATTGCGATTCACACTCGCACGACAAAGCAAATCTATCAAGGGCCGGCTCGCCATGAGGTCATTAAAGATTTGGGTCTAACTATGAGAGTTCCGCTTGTCATCAGTGGTGACATTGATTCAATCGAGCATGCCCAATACGCGCTTGACGTAACCAAGGCCAACGCAGTCATGGTTGCTCGCGGGGGACTTGGCCGCCCAGGATTCGTCAAACAACTAAGTCAATATTTCAAAGATGGCACGATTTTGTCTGAGGCAACCATCAAAGATCAACTTCGGTATCTCCGGCAATTTGCCAAGCGATTGATTGCTTTAAAGGGTGAAGACGTCGCCATGCGCGAACTCCGAGGCATCGGCGCCCACTTTCTGACTGGCTATCCAGGCATGAAAAAATACAAAGCGATGATCAGTCAAATCAATACACTCAATGACCTCGACACCATCTTGCGCCAAGCTCGACGAGACCCTCATGTACAACAAAGTAAATAAAAACCATATAATAGTTAAGTTAGGAAGGTAACGACCATGGAAGAACTTCAAGAACAACAAATCGTCAGACGGAGTAAGCTTGCTAAATACACCGAAAAGGGCATTGATCCGTTTGGACATAAATTCATCACCGATTCCAGTAGTAAGATTATCAAAGAATTTGGCACAGGAAAGTCGGCGGAACAATTGGAAACCGCCAATCATCACGCGACGGTTGCCGGACGCATCGTTTCGATTCGTCGCATGGGTAAAGCAAGTTTTTTCCATTTGCTCGACCGCGAAGGAACATTGCAGTGCTACATGAAAAAAGACGTTGTCGGCGATGAAACTTACGCTCTGCTCGATTTGGCCGACCTCGGTGATATCGTCGGTGTGACCGGACGTGTCATGCTTACTCACTCGGGCGAAGTGACGCTACGCGTCGAGAAATACACCCACCTCGTCAAGGCCCTCCGGCCATTACCTGAAAAATATCATGGTCTGGTCGATGTCGAAGAGCGCTATCGTCGCCGTTATGTCGATTTAATCGTCAGCGAAGACGCCAGGCGTATCGCCATGGCACGCAGCAAAATCATCCGTACGATCCAAAACTTTATGGACAACCGCGGATTTAACGAATTTGAAACCTCGATGCTCCAACCGACGCTGGGAGGCGCGGCTGCTCGTCCGTTTGTTACCCACCACAACGCCCTTGACCGTGACTTCTATCTCCGGATTGCCACCGAGTTGCCACTCAAGCGACTACTAGTCGGTGGCCTTGAACGCGTTTACGAAATTGGGCGCTTGTTCCGTAACGAAGGCATCGATACACGACACAATCCCGAATTCACGACGATTGAAGCCTATCAAGCTTATGGCGATATCGAAGATATGGCCGAACTGGCTGAATCACTATTCCGCGAAGTCGCGTCTAAAGTAGCGGGAACATTACAATTACCATGGGGCGAGAAGGTTATCGACGTTGAGAAACCATTCCGCAAAGTACACATGGTCGAACTAATAAAGGAAGCAACAGGCATCGACTTTTTCGAACATAAGTCGCTCGATGAGGCATTGGACTTGGCGAAAAAGCACGAAATCCACCTTGAAAAACACCAGATGACCTCTGGTCATGTCATCAATGCTTTCTTTGAAGAATTTTGCGAAAAGAAACTCGTGCAACCGACATTTGTGTATGGCCACCCGATTGAAATCAGTCCACTAGCCAAAAAAAGCAAAGACGAACGGTTCACGGAACGGTTTGAATTATTCATCGATGGTTCCGAATATGCGAACGCTTTTACGGAACTGAACAATCCGCTTGATCAAATCGAACGGTTTGAAGCCCAAGTGCGGGCCAAAGCGCTCGGCGATCAAGAGGCAAGCGACGTCGACACCGATTTCCTTGAAGCACTTGAATACGGCATGCCACCTGCCGGTGGTATTGGCATCGGAATTGACCGCCTTGTGATGTTGATGACGAATTCCGCTTCGATTCGCGAAGTTATTTTGTTCCCACTGCTACGTGATCGATAATCGTTTGACTTGTTTTGGTTTGGGCCCACTATTAGTAAATATGGGCCAATCCTTCATGCCGATTTGTTCCTTTACAAAGTAATTAATATAAAATATAATCTGTTAGGTATAGTGTGAAGGCTATATCTAATTGACTCTCTGCTATCAGCAGATGATAGCCAGAATGACCAAAGGGAGGTAAGTTTATGCCAAAGTACGAAATCATGTACATCGTACGCGATGACCTAGAAGAATCCGCGCGGCAAGAAACCATCGCCAAACTTCACGCGATTTTAACCGAAAAAGGTGCTGAAATCCGTAAAGTCGACGAATGGGGCTCACGCGAACTGGCCTATGAAATTAGGGACCAGAAAAAAGGTTATTACGTCGTGTTAAAGATTACGGCGGAACCCGCGGCGATCGATGAATTCGATCGACTCGGAAAAATTAATCCGCTGCTACTTCGTCACCTAGTAACGATCGATAAAGATTAATTCATAGGAGGAATTATCCATGATCAACCGCGTTGTTTTAGTCGGACGCCTCACGAAAGACCCCGATCTCCGTCGGACGCCTACGGGCATGTCTGTCAACTCCTTCACGATTGCCGTTGACAACCGCGTGCGGGCCGGAGCCGAACGCTCCGCCAGCTTCATTAACTGCTCAGCATTTGGAGCGACTGCCGACAACATGGCCAAATACACCCGCAAGGGAAGTCTGGTTGGACTTGAAGGCCGGTTGCAACAACGTACCTATGAAAACAAAGAGGGCCGCAAGGTCAACGTCATCGAAGTGATTGCCGATTCCGTTCAATTCCTAGAACCAAAAGGAGTGACAGAATCGCGTCCTGATGAAAGTTTCCCTGCTGACGAGCCCGCCGATGACAACAAGAACCTTGCGTCAATCGACATCGTCGATGACGACTTACCATTTTAACGCTATAGAAAGGAACCACCATGGCTTTTAAAAAACTCAGACCACGCAAGAAAGTCTGTTACTTTACCAAGAACAAGATTCCATACATCGATTACAAAGATGTGGAACTCTTAAAACGCTTTATCTCGCCCAACGGCAAGATTGCGCCGCGTCGCGTCACTGGCACCAGTGCCCGTTACCAACGTGAATTGGCCACCGCGATCAAGAATGCTCGCTTCGTCGCCTTACTGCCTTACACAATTGACTAATTGAAGCAAAAAGTCGCGCAAAACGCGGCTTTTTTACTCGATTTCAGCGATAACACGCTTGAACTTAAGTCGTACTTGTACGACTTTTTTCTTATGTTAATCAGATAATATTGTATAATAAGACAAGCCGAGGCCGCTCATGAACAAAGTATTTAACAAAATTCGGATTGCCGCAATCGTATTCGTTGCTTTTGAGTTGGCTATCCTTGTCGCTTTGACGCTGTTTTATGGATTCGACTGGTTCAATTTCCGGTTCTTCTTTAGCCTTGATGTCATCTTGGCGACGATTATCGGCTGGAGTGTTTTAAACCTCGCCTTCGTCATCATTTCAGTAACGGCGATGGGACGACAACGCCAAAAAAGCGATTTGAAAGCCGCGGAAATCATCGGGACCGACATCCAAGAGGCCTATAACTTCGGCATGATTGGACTCGCCGTTGTCAATGAAGAGCAAACGGTGTTATGGTCTAACGAACTATTCGAAGATCGCCAAATCAACATCATTGATCGTAACATTCTTGATTTCCAACCAGCTTTGAAAGAGCTTAGTAGCGCGACACCGGCGAACACCGTCAAGATCGAAATCAATACCCGAGATTACGAAGTAAAATACTTAAGCGAGGCCCATTTATACATCTTCAAAGATGTGACGGCCTATGAATCACTTTATAAATATTCGAAAGAGCAAGCGCCCGTCATCGGTATCATCGTGCTCGACAATTATTCCGATTCATCGATTAACATCGAAGAGAATAACGACATCATCTTAAACATTCGCAATACGATTTTCGAATACGCAAAAGAATACGGCGTGTTATTACGACGCTACCGTTCCGATGCTTATTTTGCCCTTTGTAACTATGAATCGCTTGCCAAGATGAAAGCTGACAATTTCTCGCTGATTGACCGCGTCAGAAAATTGACGAAGGATACCGAGACATACATTACACTTTCAATTGGTTTCGCCCACGACTTCCCCGACGATTTCGTCAAGTTAAACGAAATGGCGACCAGCGCGATTGACATCGCGATTAGCCGCGGCGGCGATCAAGTCGTCGTCAACCAATATGGCGAAGAGCTTGCCTTCTATGGCGGACGCACCCAAGTCCAAGAACGCCGTAACAAAGTCAAAGTGCGTTCCTTGGCCGATGGTTTGATTGGATTGATTAAAAACGCCAGTAACGTCTTAATCATGTCGCACAGCGACATGGATCTCGATGCGCTGGGCTCAGCCCTTGGCGTTAAAGCCATGGTCGATAGTGTTGGTAAACCTTCCAAGCTTTTATATGCACCAAAACTTGCTGAAAAGAAAACGCGCATGGCCGTTACGACGATGTTTTCTCGCGACGAACTCGATAAAATGACGATTGCGCCCAAAGACGCGCTCGATTTATTGAAACCGGATACACTTGTGATTGTCACCGATGTTCATCGACCGTCACTGACGATGTTTCCGAAACTACTCGACGATGCAACGAAAGTCGTCGTCATCGATCATCATCGGCGCGCCGAAGAATTCATTGAAAACCCAGTTTATAGTTATGTCGAACCAAGCGCTTCTAGCGCCTCCGAGTTAGTCGCCGAACTTATCCGCTACGCGTCACCTAATCCACGCATCACGATTCCCGCACCCTATGCGACGATAATGCTCGCCGGTATCTTTTTAGACACCAACTACTACCGAGCAAAGACCGCCGGCATGCGCACGTTTGAAGCCTCAATGTTCTTAAAGGAATCAGGCGCCGATAATTCACTAGCGGACACCTTCCTCAAAGACGATTATGAAGAACATAACTTAATCACGAAGATTATGGCTACCTCAAAGACACCCTATTATGGCATCGTCGTCGCCCTGGCTGATCCCGCTGATATCATCGACCGCGCCACGCTAGCGAAAGTCGCCAACATGAACATTCAGATCAAAGGTGTCAACGCTACCTTCGTAATCGGAAAAACCGACGCCAAAGAAGTGCGCATCTCCGCGCGAAGCGACAACACCATCAACGTCCAGTTCCTATTAGAAAAGCTTGGCGGGGGCGGACATTATTCACAAGCCGCATGCGCGTTCGCTAATTTAAGCATCGAAGAAGCTGAAGCCAAGCTACTCGAAGTGTTAGAAACATACCTACCCGCGGCACGTGCCGATGGCAAAGACAAGAAATAAGGAGACGGCCATATGAAAGTGATATTGCTTAAAGATGTCAAAAAAGTCGGCAAGAAAGACCAAATCGTCGAAGTGGCCGACGGCTACGCCCGTAATTTCCTGTTTGCCAACAAACTAGCGGTGCCAATGACCGAACGCGGCCTAGAAATCGTCGATACCCAGAAAAAACAAGTTGAAGATGAATTGCTTCGCAAGCAACAAGAAGCGCAAGTGATTGCCGACAAACTGAAAGACATCGTTTTGGAATTTAGCGCCCAATTTTCCGATGATGGACGCATGTATGGTACGATTTCGACCAAGCAAATCGTCGAAGAACTTAAAAACAAACACCAAATTGTCGTCGATAAACGCAAATTCGTCGATCACTTCCTTGTCAATGCAGCCGGCTATACTAGGCTGCGCATCGAATTAGCCAAAGGCGTGCTTGGAACGATTACCGTCTTTGTCACGGAGAAGAAATAATATGGGACGCCCACTTCCGTTTAATATTAATGCCGAGAAAACGGTTCTCGGAGCGATGCTTATCGATGAGATGGCGCTTGCCACGTGCATCGGCGATTTGTCGGAAGCCGATTTTTATGGCGCTAATAAACGCCATGCGACGATTTACGCCGCGATGGCGGCACTTGTAAAGAAACACATACCCGTCGATGTGCAAACGGTGACCGACGAGTTATTGAATACGAAAGAACTCGATAACGTCGGCGGTGTCGATTATTTAATGGAATTAACCCAAAGCGTCGTCTCACTGTCGAACATGGACTTTTACATTGCAATATTGAAAGACCATCGCATTTTGCGCGACCTCATCAATTCCATCGATACGATCCGTAAAGAATACGACGAAGAAGAGATCGACGACATTACCAACTTCATCGCTCGTGCCGATTCCAAGATTCACGACGTGACGCAAAAACGGCGTATATCCAATTTCCAAAGTGCTGCCGATATCGCTAGCCGCGTCGAACAAGAACTTAAAATCGTCGCTCGTCCCGGCGGATTAACCGGCATCGACACTGGGTACAACCAACTCAACGATTTCACGCATGGTTTCCAAAAAGGGGAAATGGTCATTCTAGCCGCGCGTCCTTCCGTCGGTAAAACGGCGATGGCGCTGAACATCGCCCTTAACGCCGCACGGCGCAATAACTTGCCAGTAGCCATCTTTTCACTGGAAATGCCGGCCAACGCTTTGATCAAACGATTGATTGCCACCGACGCCGGCATCGATCTTGACCAAATTCTAAAAGGAACGCAGTTTTTAAATGCCAAGGAAAAAGCCTCAATCGGTCAAGCGATTAAAAACGTCGCTTCCGCTAATTTATACATCGACGACAGCGCCGGCATCAAACTCATTGATATCATCGCTAAATCGCGTCAATTAAAAGGACGATTAGGCGATCTTGGGCTCCTCGTGGTGGATTATATCGGTCTAATCACCACCGGTGAAAAGAAGATTGAAAATCGACAAGTAGAAGTCAGTAACATCTCAAGGCAACTCAAAGAGTTGGCACGTGAACTAAAAGTACCGATTCTTGTCGTATCCCAGTTATCGCGTGAAGTCGACAAACGCGACAATCGCCGTCCGATGCTGTCCGATCTACGCGAATCCGGTTCGATTGAACAAGATGCCGACGTCGTGTTATTAATGTACCGGTCGAAGTATTATCAAGGCTTCAATACCGTCAAACGCACAAGCGGCCCCGGATCGAAAGGGAAAAACGAGGAAATCGCCCAGAAAGAAGAGACGCTATTGTCGTCGATCGACAAAGCTCTTGATTTGGTGGAACTGCGCGTTGCCAAAAACCGTAATGGCCGCATCGGTAACATCAATTTGCTGTTTTTTACCTCTTACGGACGGTTTGAAACGCCAAGCAAAGAGTTTGAAGAGAAATTACGCGAAATTCGCGCCGATCACAATATTTCCGACATCGAAGATTAGACATGCGTTTTTATATACTGGCGAGTGGGTCCAAAGGTAACGCCACGGTTATCAGCGATGGCGTGACTAATATCCTCATCGATATGGGCTTAACTAAAAAGTGGTTGTTAGAACGATTAGCGGAAACGCCGATTGCTTTTGAAAACATCCATTTCGCCCTGTTCACTCACGATCACGGCGACCATTCAAGTGGACACAAATTCATCGATATCGAAAAACGCTATGCCACCCGGGGCACAATTGAGGTTTTGCCCGAAAACGAACTACGCCATTACGAACCGATTAAGTTCGGATCGTTTAAAATAACACCGCTTCCCATCAGCCATGATGCCCACGACGGCGTCGGCTTTATCATTGAATCGGGTTGCGAAAAACTCGTGTACATGACCGACACCGGATATATCAGCGAAGTCAACATGGACTACATGAAAAACGCTGACTATTACATTATCGAAAGCAATCATAACGTCAGAATGTTACTACAAACCGATCGCACGTTTGCCCTGATTCAACGCATCTTGGGTGATACCGGCCACTTATCAAACGAAGATGCAGCGATGTATTTGACGCAGCTATTAGGACCAAACACCAAAGAAATCATCCTTGCGCATTTATCGGAAGAGGCGAATACGCCCGAAGTCGCGCTTAATGCCCATGTGAATATATATCGCCGCAAGTACATCGACATCGACAAAATTCGCATTGAACCGGCCAAGCAATACGGAGTTACCATCGGTGGATCCGATAAATGAAAATAAAGATTATCGGTATCGGCAAAATCAAAGAAGGATATTTTACTTCGGCAATTGCTGAATATGTTAAAAGATTGCAACCATATACCGATATAGAAATCATCGAACTCCAGGAAGCGCGCTTAAAAGACAAAGCCTCACAAGCAGAAATCGAACAAGCATTAGCCAAAGAAGCGCAAGACATTCAAAAGCGAACTAAGAGCGAAGATTATGCCATCGCGCTTGATTTGGACGGCGCACAGTTATCTAGTGAAGCGCTGGCGGCGCATATCGATGAGCTGATGAGTAGCGGACATTCCTCATTAGCATTCATTATTGGAAGTTCGCACGGACTTGCTGAATCGTTAAAGAGCCAAGTCGATGAACGTCTAAAACTTTCAGACATGACTTTCCCACATCAATTGGTGCGCGTCATTTTACTAGAACAAATTTATCGCGCTTTTAAGATTAATCGAGGCGAACCCTATCATAAATGAACAAATCACAGCAAATGTGACATTAACGATTAACTGGAGGCGCTACAAATGGACAGCAAGACAATGAAATTATCGGACTTCCCATTACGTACATATGACAAAATTCGCTATTGCGACACCGATCGGCAAGGTCACGTCAATAACGCCGTTTTCAATTCTTTCTTTGAAACAGGCAGAACGGAACTTTTTTTCAATCCTAAGCGCCCATTATACAGCGATAATTGCCAATTCGTTATTGCCGATATACAAGTTGCCTTCTTGAAAGAAATCAATTGGCCGGGGACCGTCGAGATTGGCACGGCGATAACCAAAATCGGCAATAGTTCCATCGCCATATCGCAAAGCTTGTTTCAAAATGACATCAAGGTGGCTGATGCGATATCAATCATTGTCCATATGAATGAGACTACTAGAAGGTCGCAGCCACTTAGCGAAGAGACAAAACAAGTATTGACGGCTTATATCAAGTAACGCATAAGAATCACCAAATAAAAAACGAACCCAACGTTTGGATTCGTTCACGATTTCATTCAATCAATCCGTAGTGCCGCATCGCTTTGGCCCAGCCGTCGTTATCGATATCGTCGGTAACAAAGTCGGCTTCTTTTTTTACTTCGGGTTTGGCATTGCCCATGGCAATCGAGATACCCGCGAAGTTTAACATTTCGATGTCGTTGGGATTATCGCCGATGGCCAGACAGTTTTCAGGGCTCCACCCATAATGTTCAAGCACGGCGAGAATACCCTTGGCTTTATCGGAGTCTTTGGGCATGATATCAACGGCGTATTCGTCCCAACGCGCGCTTTTACATTGTTCAAGGTGGGGAAGAAATAGCGATTCATCGAGTTCATCACAAAAACAAATGGCCTGATAAATCGTCCGGTCGTAGTGGTCTGGAAATGTTCGGGGTTGGGGGAAGCGGGTGCCAAACTTCTCGTGGGCGGATATCACGCGTTCATCAACATAGTTGATGTGCCCTTCATTTTCTTCAATTAATGTTAAACCGAATTTAAGCCGTTTTGAGAATTTAATAAGCATGTCGACTTCATTTTCTGGCAGTGGGTAGCGGTAAATGATTTTGCCATCAAGAATGGCGTTGGCTCCGTTCATGGTGATGAAGCCATCGGGTTTGACTTGTGACAAAACGCCGACTTTTCCAATCAGGTAGCGATTACGACCTGAAGCAAGGAATACTTTGATGCCTTGTTTTTGTAGTGCTTTAAAAGCGGCGACGGCGCTGTCGGGCACGCGCTTGTATTTATGGGAGAAGAGCGTTTGATCGATATCGGTAACGACTAGTTTGATTTTATGATCCATACAAGTCCTTTCTTTTGCACATGAAGCGCGATTCGTATATATTGATGACTGGTGAAATCATGAACATGTTCCACAATTACAATTTGGTGCGAATCGAGGATAAAGCGAATCCGTTTTCAGCGCTTTTTGAGACGGAAGACGGCGGGCGCTTTTACGTTGAACCGGCATTTTATTCCCAGTTATTAGCGATTGAGGAACGGGAGCCGCGCCAACTTGGTTATATCATAGATGAAATGCTGCGCCTAGTCAAAAAGAACCGCCGCATCGTGTTCACGCTCGATTACATGCACCCGATCACACGCGGAATCGATGATTTCATCTACCTAGAAATACGCGATGTCGTCGGCAATTTGAAACTGTATTTCGTCAATAGTTCCAACGTGTTTGGAAAAGGCGTTTAGATTAATCTATTTCAATCCAGTCGCCATATAACCGCATCATGCGGTTTTTGTTTTAATAAGCCGCACTTGACAGGCCTTCATCATTGCTATTTGACCCTAAATAAGCAACAATTATAAGACAGGGAAACAGCATGGCCATCGAAGGATTACTAGTGTATAACATTGCGCTTGATAACGCCCGTTACCAAGAAGAGATCACGTCTTTTCTAACGGCTTTTCGCAAAACCGGCATGCGTTTGACGCCTGTTTCCAATATCAAGGTGTTTAACCTTGTCGAAGAAAACCCCGCTCGATTCGCGTTCGCGGTGTTTTGGGACAAAGACATACACGTGGCGCGATACCTCGAAGATGAAGCGCGCATTCCCATCTTTAACAACCAACACACGATTGAAACGTGTTCGGACAAAGCACTGATATATTTAGCGCTTCGAAACTACAATATCCCAACGCCCAAAACAGTCATTTTGCCCTTTACCTTCAACGTCAATCTTTTAAAGTATTTTGACGATGTCAAAGAAATGATGCGCGACTTACCATATCCGTTTTTGGTCAAGGACCGCTTCGAATCGCTCGATGATAAGATTTACCTCGTCGCTGATGAGGCTAAATTCAAAGCGCTATTAATCGACATCGGCAAGAAGTCACTCCTGACCCAGCAATACATCATGCCTCAAGGCCGGCGCGTCATTCGCGTCAGTGTTGTCGGTGGTTCGGTCATCGCCGCGATTGAACGATTCCGTGAGACGACCGATGAAGGCAAAATCATTGAAGAAGCCAAACAAATCAAGGTCAGTCGCCCGATTAAGAAAATCGCTCAAGCGGCCGCGAAAGCCGTCGGAGCCGATTTCGCCTCCATCGATATGATCATCGATAAGAAAAAACGCTTATACGTGTATTCAGTCAAAACCAATGCCAGCATGCTGGCCATTGAACGGGCGACGGGCATGTACATCAGCTGGTACATCGCGCGTTATATTAAAAAAGTATTCCGCGCGAGACGCGCACAGTTCACTAATTATTAAAGAAAACCTCCGGAGAAAATCCGGAGGTTATTTTTATTTCTTGGGTGCAACTTTAACTGGTTCCATCGGTGGGCGTAATGTTTTGCTTGAAAGCCACATCATCCGTAACCCAACAAGGAGCACAAACGCCATCGAGGCGTAGTTGGGGAAGATAAAGCCGACGATCAGCGAGATGATTGCCGGGCTAAGTAACAACCAACCGGTAATCTTATAGGCTTCCAGGAACGTCATCGTGCGGTTGGGATTGGTTTTACCCCGCGTCATCACAAACACGAGGAGGCCCATGAATACCCCTAAAATCGAGTTGATGGCCAGAATTGTTCCAGTCGTGAACCAAACGTTACGAACTTTGATGTTGGAGTAAGCTTCGTCGAGAAAGATTTCCCAATTTTTGAGAATTTTTTCTTGGTATTCGGCGAATTCAAGCCCGGTTGAGGTTGGCGTGGGTCGTTCGATCGGATTGCCGAATTGATCAATCGTTCCCAACTGTTTAATGTTTGTATTCACCTCAAACGATAGATAATCACCTTGCATCGCTGAGGCATAGTCGCGTCCAGCCACGGTACCAGCGGCCACACCCGTGGGATTATATAAGAAAACGTTAAGTGAATATTGACCGAAGAATACGAAACTGCCAATGGTTAAGTTTGGGGTTTCGGCACTATTCGTCGCTTCAAGTTTGGCATTTAAGAAAGCGAGGGCATCGTCGTTAGAAGCCGCGCCTTGATAATAGACTTTCAATTTTACATCATTGGCGTGATTGCGATATTCATAGTAGTGGAAATCGATGCCGCCTTCACGGTCAAACAGCGGAAACGCCGTTTCCCAACTGGAATTGGGATTGGCGAGTTTATGAAGTTCACCATCTTGTTCGACGATTAAATCGACGTCTTCGTCAACAAGCGCCTCTGAGAAGTTTTGAATGCCGACGTCAAATGAATATAGCGTCGAATCCATGAAGTCGGCACCGTTGGTATTGGTGGCGCTGACAAATAATGGTACGGCCGAGATGATAATCGAAAGAAGAAATAATATTGCCGCAAGATACCACTTTTGGAAGCGGCCTTCCATCGCGGCGTCGTTACGGAATAATGATGCGAAGATTAGTTTTAATGTTTTCATTTTAATGCTTCCTTGACCTGACTAGTAAATTATATGGGAAAGCGTCATTCAATACAATTGAATAATACACACGCTCTTTATTTAAAAAGATAGGTGCCGTATTATTATTTGTGGTATTCAACTGATATGAAAAAAGCGAGTTTCCCATTATTGATGATTGTCGCATTGCCGCTGATGGCTTGTAGCAGCGGCCCAATGTATGAACTGGCGTATACCGCGGTCAATAAGCTTCAAACGCTGATTGAAAACGCCGATACGCTCTTTATTCGACATGCCTATTATGGTGATCCGCCCAATGAATCATATGGCACGCTGGCATTACTAGTTTATTCAACGCTCAATGAACTTGAAGAACGCGTCACCAGTTATTTCGGTTATGAAAACGAGGAGCTTTACTATCTCGGGCTAGATGCCGTACGCTTGTACGATTACCGCACCTATTATTACGAACTCGATAACTTCAAAATCAACGAACATTTTGGTTTTGAACGTTAATCGACTTATCTAATCCATAAATATTTTGCTTAATAACTGCTCTTTTTTTCACAATTGCTTCTACAATATACAATAGAGGTCACACTATGAAAAAAATAGTCTTGCTGCCACTTGGCGGCCTATTGTTGACCTTGTTATTAGCCATAACGGGGAGACCCTTCCTACAAGTAGACGCCACTGATCCAAACTGGATAGCGACCGCCGAAGAAGATATTCCTGGCGACTTCGCCTTCAGCGTCGAGGTGACGCCCACGTCAATTCTTGCGCAAGACGAGTATTTTTTCACAAGCGCCAATCCAAACCCATATGAGACATATTCTTACGAAATAAATCATGAAGCCGATTCATTTTTAATGAACTTCACAGGCTTGTTTATCCCCATGATTGGCGACCCAGAAGCAAGAGCGCCTTACATGACGCTTGGGTTCGCCGACGATAATTTCGGCATGATTAATAGTTATTACAACATGGGGCGATTAACCAAAATTGGCTTTGACATCGCTGAAGACATGTATGAAGACGTAGAAACAGAATTGGCGGGCGTGATCGGACTTCAAGTCCGCGAAGGGAAAAACGGCGATTTCTCAAGCGCCGAAAACGAGGGGGCCGGCCCGACATATATCGACGATATCGAATGGATTGTCGAATGGGATTTGACTTGGCGGTCCACCGATGTACCGAGTCACGAAGGATTTACGCCGTTGTTCAACGATGAGACAAGGCTCGACGATATAAGCAATTTCCGCCTTATTACGTTGAGTGAAGTGCATTTCGAGCGCATCTATGTGGAAGGTTCCCACTTTTTCGAAGCATACAATGAAACGCCCTATTATTATGCGGCGTATGAAGAAACAAACATATCCGAAGACTGGGGCCTAACTTTTAATTTTGACAATCGCACGGATGACGATTACGAAATTGATAATTCTTCGGCGATAACACCGGCGCTTCAAGTATCGGAGGAATACGTTGAACACGATATTCCGTTTGCCGTCGACAGTGAAGATGGGCTTGTAACTTTGGACATGGTCGTACCCGTCGTCGTTGTCGATGCCGCCCTTCCATTGATGGAACTAACGCTAACCAATCCGGAAACGACTCCAGACATGCCGGTATCCATCACTGGTTGGGTTAGCGCACTCGCTAGCGCAACTTACGGCAATCAAGCGATCGATACGGCATATTTGGACACAACTAGAAATGTCGATATTGTTCATCGCTTTGGCATACAGACCTCCGACATCATGTTTTTCTCAGCGACTATACCACTACAAGTAAATGTCACTAATCAAGGTGTGACAATTGCTGAACCAGACCCACAACCGATGGGCGGCAACCTCGTGAGTATGGTCACCTATAGCGAAAACGTTGATACCGTCGATCACTATGAAGGCGAAGACCCATCAGCGTATTACAGCGAATACACATTTAATCCGGGTGGCTTTCTGACACTAGCTCAGGGATTTGAATCGCAGGGCACCAAGGTTCAAGAAATGCATTTTACGATCACGATATTGGGAAAGACAAGTTATGAAGGCAGCGATCCTAGGAATGGATTCAGTATTTGGCTACGCGATGAGCAAGGGGCCAACATTGAAGATACCGCGCGATATATTGAGATACTATCAACGGTTGAAATTGATTCGACGATCCAAGTTGATTATGTGAATGTATCAGCATACAAAGCAGTTTCCTTCTATATGGAAACGGCCGAAATAGAAGATACTTTGTTTACATTCAAGCTTTCGATGACCGGCACCGAGTATGACACCGATTATTTTTCTAATGAAGATCAAGCGCTTTTCTATGCGCTGTCTTTCAATTTAATGACCGATGAAGTTGGCGGATCGGGACTCAATGGCGTGTGCGAAGGTTTGTCTGGTGCCCAGTGGACGCTATTATCAAATGAATATAGTTATATGTCTTGGGATACGCAGTCATTATTCGTTGATAATGATTTGAAGATGCAAAGCGCGGATATTGAGGCAATGCTATCGCGCTATCAATACCTTAATGGAATTGATTCGGTCACCTATCCAGAATTTATCAATGAAGAAGAGCCATTAGAGTTAATGCCATTACACACAAAAGACGAAATAGGCGAAGTCATGTCAATGCTTGCCTTGTTATCGTTTGGAACACTCGCTTTTTATTATGTTAGAAAAAGGTTGCAACATCGCTTTTAATTGCCATTCACTAAAACGAGTCAATCGATGAAGTCATACAATTGTTCGTCAACCGTTTATATAGTTGCGAGAAACAGATTGTTAGAGCCATTAAATGACCCATAATTGATTAATAGGACGATAAATGCTAATATGAAGCCGCTCTTTGGAGCACACCCTGGGGATGTACAGGTTTCGACAGGGTTGCGTCTGGCAGTAGGGGCAGCCGAGTGGCGACGTTATCGCCAAACCAATTTAACTGGCAACAGTCAAATTTCATACGCTGCGGCTTAATCGCACAATATACCGTCCCGCCTAGCGGGCACAGCGCGCTACCGATGGTTTACGTCACTCACGCATCGAGTTAGTGTCATAACAAGTGGCTAGGCCTTCGTCTTGACCAGCGGCGTAGGTAGAAAACAATATGGTCTCGCGCGCACTTCATTTGTCGATATTGAATGGCGTGTTAAACAAAAAATATCGTCTAAGCTGTAGGCGCTATTGCAGGACCGATTTTGGACCGGGGTTCGACTCCCCGCATCTCCACCA
>DAOSDC010000001.1:0-143472 GCA_035361955.1 Bacilli bacterium | reverse complement strand
CGAAATCGTCTCGATTACGCTAACTAGATCGTAACTAATGATAACGAAGTCGGTTATGCCGGCTTTTTCGAATATCTTCATCGATGTATGCTATAATTTTTCGCATGAACAAACGTCTCTTTAAAAATGAATCCAGTTTCTTCGGAAAGATGGAAACACTAATTTATAAGCTATGGGAAAAATCGTTTATCCGCTTCGTGGTCGTCGGCGGATTCAATACGCTTTTGGGTATCATTGTTACTTATATCCTACGGTATACTTTTGACAATTTGATTGGTTATAACCCTAAATGGGATTTTGTGTTTTTATGGTTTTTGAATCTACAAATCGACATTCCCGGACTGATCATGTTTATTGGCCTTTTGCCCGTTTCGTATTCAACGCAAGCCATTTGGGCGTTTCGAACGAAATGGAGTTTCAAACGGTTGGCGATTTATCCGCTGTCGTCGATTCCAAATTTCATCTTGCAACAAGGGTTTATCTACTTATTTGAAATCGTATTGGGTGTCAATCCTTACGTCAGTTATGCCCTCGCGGCGATTCTTCCGATTCCAATCATGTTTTTCATCATTCGGTTTTTAGTCAAGCCCACACAAAAAGCGGAACAAGATGTTCCGCCTTCGATTAAATAGATACTTATTTTAACTACTTAGCGATACCGGCGATTTGCGTTTCGTAGGTTTCGATTTGTTCTTCAACCTTAAGTTCCGCAAACTGGTTCATATAAAGTTTGTGATATGTACCTTTGGCGTTAATCAATTCGGCATGGGTACCATCTTCGATGATGCGGCCATCGCTCATAACCAAGATGCGGTCGGAGTCGACGATGGTCGAGAGGCGGTGGGCGATGATAATCGAAGTGCGCCCTTTAAGCACGTCTTTGATAGCTTTTTGAATCACGACTTCGGTTTCGGTATCGATGCTTGAAGTCGCCTCATCCAAAATCATGATGGCCGGATTGCGGACGATGGCACGAGCAAACGAAATCAACTGCTTTTGACCGACCGAAAGTTCGGATCCACCATCGGCGAGTTCGGTATCATAGCCTTTAGGCAACGACATGATGAAATCATGGACATCGACGAGTTTGGCCGCCGTTTGAATTTGCTCCTCGGTGGCGTCGAGTTTTCCATAAGCGATATTTTTGCGAATCGTGCCCGAGAAGATGAATGGCGTTTGTTGGACATAACCGATATTGGAGCGTAGCCAAGCGACCGAACGGTCGCGATAGTCGACCCCGTCAATCAATAACTCACCCGAAGTCGGTTCATAGAAACGGCACAATAGATTCACTGTCGTCGATTTACCACTGCCGGTTTCCCCGACAATGGCAATACTTTGACCGGCCTTGATTTTGAGATTCATGTCATGGATTATTTCAATACCTTTAAGATATGAGAAATCTACATGTTTGAATTCAATTTCACCAACGATCGGTTCATAGTTTTCACGCAATTCATTAAAAAGCGTTCCATACTTGGCAATGACTTCGGGGCGATCGACGATAGCCGGCTTTGTTTCGATCAATGAAACGATTTTTTCCACCGATGATTGCGTGGCTACGATATCGCCGAATAGTTCCGCGAACTCTTGTAGCGGATTAAAAATTGCCCGGACAAAACCGATGTATAGGGCAAACGTCGCGACGTTAATCGCCGTGTTTTGCTCCATGAATCGACCCCCAAAAAAGATGACGATGGCCGTGGTTATCGACATGACGACGACGACGGAAGGATGGAACAAAGCTTGAAATTTCATTCGTTTGAATGTTTTGTTGCGAATGTCGGTGATAATATCGTCGGCTTCCTTATAAACGGTATTTTCAATCGCTAACGTTTTAATCGTTTTCGTACCGGCGATTGATTCCGCCAACCAAGCAACGTAGCCACTGAATGCGTTACGGGCAATGCGGCTAAGTTTTAACAAAACGATTTCAAAGTATGGAGCAATAATCATGATCAGTGGCGTGGCCGCGAGCAATATCAGTGCCATTTGCCAAGAGACGGCAAACATCGTAAACAGTGTCAACACCAAATCAAATACCAACCACACGACGCGGATGATGCCCCACGAAATCATATCGCTGATTTTTGAAGTGTCGCTTTGTAATCGAGCAATCAACCATCCAGCCGACGTTTTGTCAAAATACGAGAACGATAGTTCTTGAACGCGCTTAAACGCGTCTTGACGCATGCTGACGTAAATGCTCATTTCTAAGTAGTTAGTTACGAAGAAAGTGACGAAAATACTGATTGAACGAATCAAAATACCACCTAAAAGCAACGAGCCATAACCCCAAAAGTCGGTTTGGAAGTTGATTCCGAATATTAACTTGACATCAATGACAACTTGGTCGTATGGTACACCGAGAGAATTTCCGACGGCGTCAATTGCGGCTTTGTTTAAAAGTGGCACAAAACTTGAGTCGTGGAAACTCGTTAAGATCATAAACGAGGCGATAATCAGCAAAAAGTACCAGCGACGCAGCGCGTAACCGATGATTTTACCCCAGACACCAAAGTGTACCTTGGTTTTTATTTGTTCTTCTTCAAATGCGAAACTAGCCATATTTATACCATTCTGGTTTGGATGTCATAGATGCGACGATACAAACCATCTTGTTTAAGTAATTGGGCATGCGTGCCTAGTTGGGAAATGCGACCATCCTCAAGGACGACGATGCGGTCAGCATCTTTGGCCGTGGCGACGCGGTGGGTGATAATCAGTGTCGTCGTATCGGTTTGTCGCGATTTGAGCGCTGAGCGTATGTGAATGTCGGTTTCGGTGTCGACGGCGCTTAAACTATCGTCAAAGACGAGAATCGGTGCCCGGTTGATAATCGTCCTCGCAATTGCCAATCGTTGTTTTTGACCACCAGAAAGCGTCACGCCTTTTTCTCCAACTTTTGTCTCATAGCCCTCTTTAAAAGATAAGATGTTTTGATGAATGTCGGCGATTTGCGCGGCCCGGAAAATGTCTTCCATGCTCGCCTTGCGGTTGGCAATCTTTAGATTGTTGATAATCGTCTTTGAAAACAGGAATGGTTCTTGCAATACCGTGGCAATCTTTTGGCGGATGTGTTCTTTGGATATGTCTTTTAGTTCATAACCATCTATTTTTATGGAACCGGACGTGTAATCGTATAAACGCGTCAATAGGTGACTTAATGTCGATTTGCCACTGCCAGTTTTACCCATGATGGCAATCGTTTCGCCAGCTTTGATCGATAAGGTAATGTTTTTCAAAATCGTCTCGTCGCCATCATCGTATTGAAACGACATGTCGGATATTTCAATCGTCCCTTTGATATCGGGTCGCAGTCCATTTTCAATATCTTCGAGTGGTTGATGCAATATCACGTTGATGCGGTCCATCGCCGCGATGGCGCGGGCCAGATTTGATAACGTCATCGCTACGTCACGGACGGGCCACACGACCATGGTCACAAATGAAAAGGCAACAACGAGCGTTCCAATCGAGATTTGATCGTTAAGCGCTAAATATAATCCAAACAGCGTCGTCAACACGATTTGTCCAAACACGAACACATCGCTACTTGCGAAGAAGAAACTTGATAACTTCCGCCATTTGATAAATTTGCGGCGATAATCTTGTAAATGATCGTCAAATTCTTTAATTTCGTAATTCTCGTTATTATATGCTTTAACAAGACGAATGCCCGACAACGTTTCTTCGATTTTCGCGCTGACTAGTCCATCGCTATCTTCCGTCGCCCGATATAGTTTTCTGACTCGTTTAATTAACACGAACGAATAAATGAACATGACTGGTAGTATCGAAATCGTAATCAGGGCGATTTCCCAGGACAGTGTCCACAGAATAAAAAAAGATTCAATCAGGATAATGACGGTATAGGTGACACCGAATAGTTGTCGCGTCACGAATGAACGAACCGTTTCTTCATCTCTCGTGCATGTTTGGATGTAATCACCACTTTTAGCTTTTTTAAGAGCGGGATAGGGCAAACGTTCGATATGTGAAAACAATTTTAGTTGCATTTCGCGACCGATATTGGATTCGACGAGGCCGCGGTAATACATGCGTGCCCAGAAAATTAATGCTCGCGAAGTGCCCAGGCCCAAAATGATAACCGAAAAGATCCATAACCGGTCCGCCAAATATGCTTGACCGCCAAATAAGTTTGTTAAAAAGGTATCAATTGGTCCTGTCGGGGCATCGCCTTGAATCGTGTCGACGAGCACTTTGGTCATGAACGTCGCCAACAGCATGAAGGTAATCGCAAAAAACTGCAACACGAACGAAAAAAGGTACGCGCCGCGATGTCCTTTGGTAATATCCCACATGATTTTTAAATACTTCTTCATAGCCTACCCTTAAAACATGCTTAAATATTATACTATCTTATAAATGAATTTGTATGTTTCCAAGCGAATATTTTCATCTTTAGCAAATAGTCTTTTTATGATATTTCAATCATAAACCGCGACAGCAAAAATCGAAGCCTATGATATAATACATTAGGTTAATTAACTAATATGAACGACAACAAAGACCCATTATCGATTGACTTATCGGAAGGACGCGAGGCGGAAGTCCATGGTCGCCACCGCCCGAAAAAAGTACACCGCAAGTATCTCATCAATATTTCAATCGTATTGTTGATTACCGGCGGCGTCTTATATTTTAATTTACGCGACAATTTATCGCTTGTGCTTGAAGCGATGGTCAATGTCGATTACAAGTTTATTTTGTTGGCGATGGGACTGGTGTTAGGAACCTTTTTCATTGAGGGCATCATCTTATTCATTCTCGCGCGTCTATACACGACTAGATACTCGGTTGGTAAAGGACTTGGCAATGCCCTGATTGGCATTTTCTACAACAATGTCACGCCCGGCCATAGCGGCGGTCAATTTGCTCAAGCCTATACGTTTAAAAAGCAAGGCTTGGAAATATCGAGCGCTGCTTCTATCTTGGTAATGCATTTTTTACTTAATCAAATGGCGCTTGTCACTTGGGGCCTTCTGGCGGTCATTTTTAAACTCAAGGACTTCTTGACAATCATTCAACCGATTACTCTATTCGGCGTCAATTTCCCGACGATCTCATTGGCAATTTTCGGATTTACGCTCAATTTTATCGTCATCGTCAGTATATTCTTTTTAGCTTATTCAAAATTCATCCACGATTTCGTAATTAATGGCATCGTGGGCCTGCTCGGAAAGATGCACATCATCAAACATCCGGAAGTCGTTAAAAGCAATTTGCATGTGCAAATCGAGAACTTCCGGATTGAGTTACGGCGTTTGCAATCAAATATTCGGGTTACCGTTTTCTTATACTTGTTATTCATGTTCCGTTATCTCGTTTTGTATTCGTTACCGATGGTCATTGCGATGTCGCTTCCAACGATTACTATCAGTGGTACGTTATGGGACGGCGTATTTATGACAAGCTATTTGTACGTGATTACCAACTTGGTGCCGCTTCCCGGTTCGGCTGGCGCTAGTGAACTATTTTTCTCGCACTTGTTCCAGTCGCTATTCGGTTCTTACGCCGCAACGATTGCCCCGCAGTTAATATGGCGTTCAACAACTTTCTATCTGACGCTTGTGGTATCGGGTTTTGTATCCGCGTTTTACCGTTCAGCTCCACAAGAGGACAACTTCCAATCAACGCGTCGCACATTCGTCGAATTGCAGCGTTCGACATTCGCCATCCGTAAAATCTCGAGCGATACGATGTGGGAAACCTCGCAGCTTTCGCGTCGCGAAATTGCGAAACAACTTAAAAACGTCACTGGTGATTTCCTTGGCATAAAAGCGCGTCGTCGTCGCAAAGAGCTGGAGAAAAAACGCAAGGACATTGCCGAGCGCATTAGCGCGGAACGCCACTTGAAAGAAAAAATGACGTTGGATACCGATGAATTCTTAATCGATCCTTCCGATCCCACGAAAGATTAACCATGAACGTCGCCCTATTTTCGGAAACGTATCCCCCTCAGATTAACGGCGTCGCCATATCAACCCAAAACCTCTTTAACATATTGCGAAAAAATGGTCATCAAGCATATGTGGTAACGACTAATGCCTTAAGCAACCACCTTGAATACAAAGACAATGTTTTATACATTCCCGGCATTGAACTAAAAAAACTTTACGGTTACAAACTTGCGAGTTTCTATAATTCGCGAGCGATGAAAATCATTCAATCGTGGCATCTAGATTTAGTGCACATCCAAACTGAAGCCGGGATTGGCATTTTCGGCAAAATCATCGCCACAAGAAGTGGTTTGCCCACCGTCAACACCTATCATACGATGTATGAGGACTACACCCATTACGCTGGCAAAGGCGAAACATTTGATCGTTTAGCCAAAAGCGTCGTCCGGAGCTTTTCAAAATACGTCGCCATGCAAGCGACCGAATTTATCTCGCCCTCGGAAAAGACCAAAGATGCGTTTCGGCAATATGGCACCGATAGGTATATCAACATCGTGCCAACCGGCATCGATTTTTCCAAATTCAAACTTGAAAACATTAATCAAACCGAATTGGAACAATACAAAATTGACCATGGTCTTACCGACAAGTTTGTGTTGTTATCGCTTGGGCGCGTGGCGCCTGAAAAAAGCATCGACGTCGTGATTAAAGGATACGCCAAATTTGTCGCCAAATCGGATCATCCAAGTAAATTGCTTATTGTCGGGGAAGGACCAGCGCGCCCGGAGTTGACAAAACTTGTAGTAAAGTTGGGTATTGTCGACCATGTACTGTTCGTAGGTGCCGTCGAATCCCGACGCGTTCCGTTTTTCTATCATCTAGCCGACGCGTTCGTGTCAGCCTCGATTACGGAAACTCAAGGCTTAACATTCATGGAAGCAATGGCAAGCGGAAAAATCGTTCTAGCCCGTTATGACGATAATTTGCGAAATACAATCATCGATAATGTGACCGGCTTCTTCTTTGACAGCGAAGATGATTTTCACGAAAAACTCGCACGCTTGGTGAAACTGCCGCCTACTAATAAAGATAAAATCATCGACGCGGCTTATCAGACTGTCGATATTTATTCGATTGACCGCTTTTATGACCATATCATTGAGGTGTATAACCGTGCCCTTAGAAAATACTGGTAGAACGATCACCGGCATTCGCGCGCTTAAAAAAAGCGTTCGCATCTCATTTGAACATGAAACAGTCACGATTTCCCATCAACGATTTACGGATCGATATTTATATATCGGCAAGACGTTACCAGAAGCTGAGTATCAACAACTACAAGACGACGCCGCCATCGAGAAACTGGAAACTTATGCCCACAATCTCTTGAGCAAAGGTCTTTACACCCAGAAGCAAGTCAAGGAAAAACTATACGCTAAAGGGGCAAAACGGTGGATGGTTGAAGCGATTTTGCAACAACTGGCGGCCTATCAACTAATTGATGACCTTCACTATGTTCAGGAGCGATTCGAATATGGCCATGCGCGACTTGAAGGATTCGATCGTATCCTCACTGATATCAAAGCTAAAGGGATTGATGATAAATACATCCGCGAACTTGTTTATGACGAAGCGGTCGAGTTTGAGAAGGCGCAAGCGCTTTGGCCCCGCGTTCAAAAATTGCACGCCAGTAAGTCGCGACTTGCCAAACATCAAGGATACCACGACTTTTATGCGCGTCGGGGTTACCGTCACGAGCTCATTAACCGTGTGATCGACAAACTCGATCATCCTTCAAATGAGGAAGAATTGCTTAATCTAAAACGCGATTATCATATCGCTAAACGCAAGTACAAACACGAGCAGGGACGCAAACTTCGTGACCGAATCATCCGATACCTAATCGGTAAAGGTTATAATTATTCAAATATCAATACACTTTTGGGGGAACAAGATGATGACACAATGGATTAATGAGATTAAAGACGGACAACGAATCAAGGGACGATATTTGATTACTAACGTTTCCAAAGGAGTGACGTCCAACAATTCAACCTATCTAACGATTAGCTTTCAAGACAAAACGGGTTCGATCGACGGCAAATTATGGGATGTGGCACCGACCGACATCGAAGTATTCGCCGTCGGGAACATCGTCAATCTCGATGCTGACGTTTTAAATTATCGGGGCAACCTGCAACTAAAAATCATCTCCGCGGCGATTGTCGATACCCCAATCGATCCAAGTTGCTTTACGATGGCAGCCCCTGTGCCCGTCGCGGAAATGGAACGTCAATTGGAAGCAGTCCTCAACGGGATTGAACACGGACAAATCAAGCTCTTAGTCACAACGTTAATCAAAAATCATTATCCGCAATTCATTACCTATCCAGCCGCGGTCAGAAACCACCACGAATATGCGTCGGGATTGTTGTACCATACGCTGTCGATGGTCCGTTTAGGCGAAGCGATATTACCCCATTATCCAGGTTTGAACCGCGATATGCTCATCGCCGGCATCTTAATTCACGATTTAGGTAAAACGGTGGAGCTTTCAGGTCCGATTATTCCAAAATACACCGTGACCGGCAAACTGATTGGCCACATCACCTTAATGACTTCCGAGATTTTGAATCTCGTTAAGGAACTTGGCGTCGACGAAGAAGTTGGAACACTGCTGGCCCATATGGTAATTTCTCATCACGGCAAACAGGAATTCGGTTCTCCGATTATCCCGATGACGAAAGAGGCGTTGCTATTATCGATGATTGATGACATGGATGCCAAATTGGTCATGGCTGAAAAAGCGCTTGAAGGAGTTGAGCCGGGTGATTTCTCCTCACGCGTGTACGCGCTCGACGACCGCAGTCTGTATCAACCTAAATTCAATAAAAAATAGTCTATTAATTAACGGCTCCGGCCGTTTTTTATTTGATGCCAGCGCTGATCTTTCCGGCTAAAACAGGCAAATTAAGTTCGCCTCGATGAACGTTTTCATACATTTCGATGCGCAGATTGTCATTGACATCATAACGGGGAATCACATGCACGTGAAAGTGAAACACCGATTGTCCGGCGGCTTTGTAATTGTTGGTCAACACATTGACGCCATGGGCGCCTAATTGCCGGACTTGCGCTTGGCCGACGCGCTGAGCAATGTTCATCACTTTGTGCATCACCGTTTTTGGCGTCGCCAGGAAGTTATCGTGATGTTGTTTCGATATCACGAGCGTATGACCAACCGTCGTTTGCGAAATGTCTAAAAACGCTAAGACATAATCGTCTTCGTATACTTTCGTCGCTGGGATGATTCCATCGACGATTTTACAAAAAATACAATCTATCATAATCAACCTCTCAGTTAACATTATATAAAAAAAGGAGGCGTTTGCCTCCTTTAGTCGTCATTAACTAACTTGATGCTTATTTGTCTTCTTCAGTATCGTAGACGTCGGGGAACGATTCTTTGAAGTAGTCCCAGATGTCTTGGTCGTGGAACACGATCGAGTATTCTTTCAAGAAGTGGTTATAGGCCGATGTTTTGTTGGCATCGCGGCTACCCAAGATCTTGGCGACGTCGCCAGCGATCATTTCCCGATATCCGGGCATTGATGGATGGAGGGCGTCGTAGTTGTTGGTCGAGGTTTCCGACTTATTGAGTTTGGTCGTGTTGACGGCTTCTTCGATTTGGATGATGTAGTAGGTGGAACTGCTGGCATCAAACAGCAAGAAGTCGCGATTCGGGACGTTAGGATTGACGATTTGCTGACTGTTTTGGGGAATCAGGTAATACTTGCCATGCAATTTGCGGACAAATTCGGATTTTTGTGTACTTTCGCCGGTAAAACTTGGATCGTACTCATCAACGATGCGATCAACGCCATTGGCAACGCCAATGTTGAACAGCCGATCGCGAATTTCGCTTGGAAGCGATTCAAGACCGCCGTTTTTGACATACCAGCCATCGGTCGTCAAGTCTTGCTTACGCAGTGAGTTTTGCTTACGGAGCAAACCTTCCTCAGGACGATATTCGCCATTGCCGGTGAAATCGTTTTCGATGGTTTCGTCGGTCAATTGTGGGTTGGTGTTGATTTTCGCGTATTGCGCCAAGATGTCGCCGTTAAGCGTTTTGGTTAAGTCAAGACCGGCGGCAATCAGCAGGTTTTCTTCGGCGCTAGCCGGGTCGATGTCGATACCGCGCCAGGCACGGGCCAACAGTTCAAGGTCAGCTTCGCCCGCGGGCGTATCATTGAGGATGTATTGATCAATGAAGGTGTCCATCAAGTATTTAGCAGCTTCCGGATGGTTGGAGTTGGTCTTGATGGCGATGTAGTTGACTTTGCGAGCGTAAGAACGTCCAATCGTAGCGTAGTCTTGGTCGAGGACGTATTGCTCAATGAGTTTTTCCCGATAGATTTCAGGGATGATGACACCATTGATGAATTCTTCATAGTATTCCATGTGGATGGCTTCATCAAGCACGGCGCCACTGGCGATTTCGGCCTTGGAGACGGGAAGGAAAATATAATCCTTCACATAACCTTTAATCGGATCGTAAGCAACGGGGTAAAGTTGCTTTCTGACAAAATCGGCGAAACGTTCTTCACTGAAGTAGCTACGTGTTTCATAAGCGCCGGTGGTGATGCGATCGTACATCTTTTCGTTGATGCGTTCTTGCACGTCGGCGACAAAAGCGACTTTATCAGCGTCTGTCGATGTTAAGTTGTCCTCATATTTACCAAACACATGTTCGGCGATGAGGATGAAGATGTCGTCTTTGGCTTGCTGATTCAGCGTGCCATTATCGCGTAGGGCGTCATAAACGACCGAGGCGACGTTCTTTTCAAGGTCGGCGGCCAAGTTCGATAAAAGCGGTTGCTCATAATCGGATGGTTGCGCGATGATATCGCAACCGGCTAAGAGCAAGGCTCCGGTAGCGGCGACGATATATTTAATCTTATTTTTTGACATAGCAGGTACCTCCGACTTGGTATTCGACAGCCGTATCGGCATCGAGGAAGTTTTCAGCGCAAACTTCGGGGATGAGCCGTAGCCGTTGCCATTCCTGATATTCGAGATAACGGACGTAGGTGCGCCAATTTTCGTCGTAGTTAAGTTCTTCCGCGAAAGCGTTGCTCGCGCGAGTGACCGCGATATAGTTGAGGATGCTGTCTTCGATTTCTTGATCGACGAATGTGACTGCTTGGGCGTCAGAAAGTTTTTCAAAGATGCGAGCTTGGAGCATCGTATCGAACTTTTTGATTTCGTTAACGATGGTTTCTGACCGTTCTTTGTAAATCTTCGTGGTCGTGCGCATGAAATTGACATAGGTGATCAGTTCGTTATCCGATCCGTCTTTCGGGAAGGTTGAAGTTCCGGGAATTTCGGTCGTGTAGTATTGTTCGAGCGTGACGCCGGAGCCTGAAGTTTCAATTAGAGCCGAGCGTTCGACGACGATGAAGTGAATGCCTTGGTATCCAGATTCACCCGAACCGGTGCCGGCACGTACGGCGAGGACGACTTTGCCGTCTTCATCAACGAGTGCTTTTTGGCCGCCGAGTTCAGCGACCGCTTGGAAACCAGCCATCGCTTCATAAGCGGGATTGGCCGATCCATCGGTGTTGGTCGGCGTGATGACGCTGACGTTGTGTTTGTTGAAGAATTTGTTGAAGTAGACGTTACGTGGGAAATATTTCGTGTCCCCGTCGTTAACGCGGTCGCCGTTGACGTCTTTGGTGATGTCGGCGAATTCTTCAATCTTCAATGCCGCTTCGTAAGGAATATCACCGAGGCCTAAACCATTTAGGTAGGTGGCAACATCGGTAGGAATCGATAATTTGCTAGCATTGGCGATTGCTTGCGCGCTTTGGTTGTAAAGCGCGTCGTAGGCATAGACGCCGAGTTTAAATTCATTGACGAAACTCGTCGCTTTGGACATGATGCCCAAGTCGCCGAAGTTAGCGGCCGAACCGGTGTCTTCGCTCGCTTCGCGGGCGATGTCGCCAAACGTTTCATTGTTTTGGCGGCGAGCCAAACGCTTGATGACGGAAGTCAGTTTACGCGCTTCGCCTTCGGTAATCGCACCATCGTAAATTTTGTTGCTTTGGTCAGACACTTTCACGAGGATGTGTTTGACGTGGTATGGAAGTTTGTTATCGAGGTAACCTTCGTAATCAGGAGCGCCGGAAAGCATTTCGGCTTTATTGTCCTCATAGAAGTTTTCTTCGACTTTCTCTTTCATGAGCTGATAGGCGAAATAGTCTTTCAGTTCATCAAGATCTTCGACGTTGTAGCTGTCAAGCAGCTTTTCGAGCTCATCGTTGTACTTGGTTTTGCTGGAATCGGCGTTGCTCTTGGCCGTTTCCTTGACCCCATCGACGCGGTTGTCGGCTTTTTCCATGATTTCCGCTAACTGACCGGCTTTGCTCGGTTGATTCATTTCGTTGCGAATGACGACTTCGACGACCGCCTCATAAAATTTGGCGACGCCAACGGCATTGCCTTTATATTGGGCGAATAAGTCTTCGGTCGTATAATGGATGTCCGTACCGTCGGGGCTTGTTAATGTCATGACATAACCTTCGTCGCTTTCTTTGATCGGATCTCCGCATGACGATAACGCCACCAGGGATACCATCGATAAAAGCGCGAATGTTAGTTTGCCTTTATTCATATGTGATAAATGCCCTCCTCCTATAAATACAGCACAACTATTGTATTATTTTAATAATACTAATTCAACAATTAATTTCATCGAATCTTCGGCCCAAACGGCAGCGACGGGCGCCGAAGGCGGGTATTATGATATGGGGGTATCATATTATTTTGTTTCAAGTGCCGGTGGTGCTAAAATATTGACGATTTAATTATAGGAGTAACAAATATTGTGGCGACATTAAACATTAAAGATTTATGGGTCCAAGTCGAGGGCGTCGACATTCTCAAAGGCGTGGACTTAAGCATATCCGACCATGAAACGGTAGCTTTGCTCGGTCCCAACGGCCATGGCAAATCGACGTTACTCGCGGCGATTATGGGTCATCCCAAATATACAATTACCAAAGGCTCAATTACCATCGATGGTATTGATTTATTAGCGATGTCGCCCGATGAAAGGGCACGAGCCGGCTTATTTTTGGGCATGCAAAACCCCAGTGAAGTGCCAGGTGTCGTCAATTCCGACTTTTTGAAGGCAGCTATGAATGCTAGACGCGAAAAGCCACTGGCGATGTTCCAATTTTATAAAGCGCTCGATACGGCGACCAAAACAATGAAAATTCCACTGGAAATGGCACATCGTCCACTAAACGAAGGATTCTCAGGTGGCGAAAAGAAACGAAATGAAATCTTACAACTCTTATTGCTAGAACCAAAAATCGCATTGCTCGACGAAATCGACTCCGGGCTGGACATCGATGCCTTAGGCATGGTCGGTGAAGTCATTTCCTCGCTGCAAAAGAAAGGTGTCGGTTTCCTCGTGATATCACATTATGCGCGACTTTACGACCTTGTTGCCCCCAGCCGCGTCGCCGTGATGATTGACGGAAAAATCGTCGTTTCCGGCGGTCCTGAAATCATCCAAAAGATTGATCGCACCGGCTACGATTGGATTCGCAAGGAACTAGGCATCAGCATCGAGAAAATCACCCCAAGCATGAACACCACTTCAATCGGCATTTGCGCTACAAGGGAAAAAACGCGTCCATGAGACGATATTTGCTTCACAAACATAAACAAACACTCAACGGCGAACTTTCGCTTTTGCATCATTTCGCGATGCTCGACTTATCAAAAACAGCTTATGAAGTCGCAACTTTAACAATCAAAAACGATGCCGATCTATTAATCGAATGCGGCGATAAACCCGTCCCTTTATATTTAATAATGGATAAGGGCGTTCGCCTAAAACTTCAGATTGTGGGACGCCAAACCTCAGGTGATTGGCTTTTGAATATCGCACTTGATGCTGGCGCTGTTATCGAAGCGACGATGGCTGACTTTGGTGCCTATCAAGGCAATATCACCATCAACGGCGAATTATTCGGGATTGGAAGTCGCCTCAGTTGGCATTTGGCAAGCTTGTCACGACAAAATGATGCCAAAACTTTCGCGGTCAACTTCCATCACAAAGCCAAAAGCACCGCCGCCGAGATGACGAACTTCGGCGTCATCGAAGATCAATCCAAACTAATATTCACTGGCATCAGCCACATCTATAAAGGGGCGTCCGATAGCGCAACGCACCAAACGGCGCGCATCATGGTATTCGACGACGGTTGCATTGGCCGCGCCGATCCGGTTTTGGCCATCGATGATAACGAAGTAGCCGCGAGCCATGCGGCAACGGTCGGAAAAATCAACGAAGATCATTTATTTTATTTAAAATCGCGCGGACTGAGTGAACAGGAAGCACGAACGTTAATCACATACGGCTATTTAAAACCGGCAATCGGGCAGTTCAATGACACTAACGTGCAAAAAAAACTGCTGGCCCTTTTAGAAGCGAGGTTGTAACGATGGACATTAACGCTTTGCGAGCCCAGTTCCCGATGCTCACAAACAAATCAATGCAAGGACATCCCCTCATATACTTTGATAATGCGGCAACGACGTTCAAACCGCGTCGGGTAATTGAAGCGATGAACGAGTATTATTTTAAACATACGTCAAACACCGGACGCGGCGATTACGATTTGGAACACATAACCGATGTCAAATTTCAAGAAGCGCGAGCAACGATTGCTAAACTAATCAACGCCGATCCGCGCGAAGTCGTTTTTACTTCCGGCGCATCGATGTCAATCAACATGGTGGCTTATGGTTATGGCCGCAAATATTTAACCGAACACGATGAGATTTTAATAACGCAAGCCGAACACGCGAGCAATGTACTACCATGGTTCAAAGTTCGCGAGGAAACAGGCTGTCAAGTCAATTTTATCCCGCTCGATGACCAGGGAAGACTGACACCTGAAAATTTAGCCAAAGCAATTAGCGCAAAAACCAAAATCGTTGCCGTGGCTCACGTTACTAACGTTATGGGCTATCATATCGACTTGAAGTCAATTTCCAAAATCGCGCATGACCATGGGGCAATTGTCGTCGTCGACGGCGCTCAAAGCGTCCCCCATCTTAAAACCGACGTCAAAGACTTGGACATCGATTTTTTATCGTTTTCAGGCCACAAAATGTGCGGGCCAACCGGCATCGGTGTCATTTATGGAAAATATGACTTCTTAGAGAAAACCGACCCATTTATGACCGGTGGCGGCATGTCGACCGGATTTGACATGTGCGGCGATGCCAGTTTCATGAAACCGCCCCACAAATTCGAAGCGGGCACCCAAAACATCGCCGGGGCCCTCGGCATGGCCGAAGCGGCCACCTTCCTGATGGAAATCGGACTTGAAAACATCGCCGCGTATGAAAAGCAACTTCGTGAATACGCGATTATGAAGATGAAACAATTGCCGAATATCGATATTTATAACGAACATGCCGAAGCCGGAATCATCGCTTTTGACATCAAAGACGTATTTTCCCAAGACGCGGCCACGCATTTGAATTCCAAAGGAATATGCGTGCGTTCGGGTCAACACTGCGCCAAAATCCTCATCGATTATTTGGGCGTCGTGTCGACGCTTAGGTTCAGTTTATATTTTTATAACACGTTTGAAGAAATCGACGCCTTTATTGAGGCGCTGAAGACAGGAGGCGACTTCCTCGATGCCTATTTCGCTTGATGCGACGATGATGCGCCAAATCATCATGGATCACTATGAGCATCCGCGTAACAAGCGGACGCCAAATAGTCCCAATTACAAAAAAATCCACATGGATTCGGTTTCATGCATCGATAATATCCATGTTTATTTATTAATCGAACACGGAATCATCACCGATGCCGCATTTAACGGCGTCGCCTGTGCCATCTCCACTTCATCAACCTCAATCATGACCGAACTATTAATCGGAAAGAGCGAAACGGACGCCATGTATATCATTGACCAGTATTTAGCGATGATTAATGAAAGAAAATATGACGATAGCGTGCTTGGAGAAGCCATCGTGTTCATGAACACGCACAAACAAGCAGCCCGCATCAAATGCGCGACGCTCGGTTTCATTGGAGCCAAAACGCTACTGGAAGAACAACATCACCATGAATAACGATAATCTACCAAACGAATATAAATACGGCTTTAGAAACGTCGACACGTCCGTGCTTAAGACAAAAAAAGGCTTAAGCGAAGCCGTCGTGCGCGACATTTCCAAATATAAAGGCGAACCTGATTGGATGCTTGAATTCCGACTTAAGGCTCTCCGAGCATTTTTGGCCAAACCGATGCCATCTTTTGGCCCCGACTTGTCATTTTTGGATTTCGATAGCTATACATATTACACACGGCCATCCGAAGGCGAAAAGACATCTTGGGAAGACGTGCCAGAAACGATAAAAACGACATTTGACAAGCTTGGCATTCCCGAAGCCGAACAGAAATATTTAGCAGGCGTTACCGCACAATACGAATCAGAAGCTGTCTATCACAACATGTTAAAAGAGGTTGAAGACAAAGGCGTTATTTTCCTCTCAACCGATATGGCCTTAAAACTTCATCCCGAGCTAGTTAAAAAATATATCAACACCGTCATTCCCTACACTGACAACAAATTTGCCGCACTAAACGGGGCGGTATGGTCGGGTGGTTCATTCATCTATGTGCCAAAAGGCGTAAGCCTTGATAAGCCACTGCAATCTTATTTCCGCATCAACAACGAGAAATCCGGTCAATTTGAACGGACGCTGATTATTGTCGACGAAGGTGCCAGCGTTAATTATGTCGAAGGTTGCACGGCACCAATCTACGACAAAGATTCGCTCCACGCTGCCGTTGTCGAAATCATCGTGCACAAAGGGGCAAAATGCCGTTATACGACGATTCAAAATTGGTCGACTAACATCGTTAACTTGGTGACCAAACGCGCATATTGCCATGAAGATGCCCATATGGAATGGATCGATGGAAACATCGGCAGCCAAGTCAATATGAAATATCCATGCGTCATTTTAGGTGGCGCTCGTAGCAAAGGAACGTGCATATCGATTGCCGTCGCTAACGCCAACCAATATCAAGACGCCGGCGCCAAGATGATTCATCTGGCCCCGGATACTTCCTCGACAATCGTATCCAAAACAATTGTGCGTAACGGTGGCGTTTCTAACTATCGCGGCCTCGTTTCGATTGGCAAAAAGGCGCGCAACGCCAAGAGTCATGTCGAATGCGATACGCTAATTTTTGATAACATTTCCCGTAGTGACACGATTCCAAAAAATGAAGTGTTTAACAACGACTCATTTATTGAACACGAAGCGACTGTCAGTCGCATTAGCGAAGAGCAATTGTTTTATCTGATGTCCCGTGGTCTTAGTGAAAGCGCGGCTACGGAAATGATTATTATGGGGTTCATCGAACCATTTTCACGCGAGTTGCCGATGGAATACGCCGTTGAGCTGAACCAACTTCTTAAACTCGAGATGGAAGGAAGCGTCGGTTAGTGCCTTACGATGTCATCGTCGTTGGAGGCGGTCACGCCGGATTAGAAGCGGCGATGGCAAGCGCAAACATGGGGTCTAGCACCCTTCTTTTGACGTTAAACATCAAAATGATGGGCAACATGCCATGCAATCCATCAATCGGCGGTTCCGCCAAAGGCATCGTCGTCCGTGAAATCGACGCATTAGGAGGCAAAATGGGCATCGCTGCCGACCATACTTATTTACAAATGAAAATGTTGAACACCGGCAAAGGTCCCGGAGTCCAGTGTTTAAGGTCACAGGCCGATAAAAAACGCTATCCAGCCTACATGCAAAAACTCGTATTGAATACGCCTAATCTTTCAGTGCGTGAGGCCGCTGTTAAAGATCTGCTTTATTCTGATCATCACGTCTACGGCGTTATGCTTGATAATGGCGAATCAATTGAATCGAAAGCCGTCATTTTAACGACCGGAACGTTTATGGAAGCCCAAATACTCATTGGCCACACCTCGAAAAGTGGCGGTCCCGATGGCGAATCGCCTTCGCTTGGCCTATCTCCCAACTTGGCTAAGATGGGTATCGAACTATTCCGGCTCAAGACAGGCACCCCTCCACGTATCAAGCGCGATTCAATCGATTTTTCAAAAATGGTACCGCAACCTGGTACCGATGCCAAATTGGCTTTTTCATATGAAACGACGCAATTTGTTCCCGTTGAAGAACAACAATTATGTTATCTAATTTATACACAACCAACGACACACGACATCATCAAAGACAATATTAATCATTCGGCCTTGTTTGGTGGACTCGTCACCGGAGTCGGACCGCGGTATTGTCCAAGCATTGAAGATAAAATCGTACGGTTTGCCGATAAAAGCCGTCATCAGCTCTTCATTGAACCAGAATCGCTTGATACCGATTCGATGTATTTGCAAGGTTTCTCGACGTCGATGCCAACCACGGTTCAAGAACAAATGGTGCGCTCGTTACCAGGACTTGAAAACGCCGTGTTTCTCAAATATGCCTATGCCATTGAATACGATGCCATCATTCCAACGCAGTTAGCTCCCACATTAGAGTTAAAACGTTGGCTAGGCCTCTACGGTGCCGGACAAATCATCGGAACATCGGGATATGAAGAGGCCGCGGGTTTAGGTTTAATGGCCGGCATCAACGCCGTTAGAAAAATACGAGGTCAAGAGCCGCTCATCCTTAGAAGAGACCAAGCTTACATTGGCGTGATGATTGATGATTTAGTAACCAAAGGAACAGAAGAGCCTTACCGCTTACTATCATCACGAGCTGAGTATCGGTTGTTGCTTCGTCACGATAATGCTGACTTGCGCTTGACACAAATTGGTTATGACATTGGTCTTATTAGCGAAAGTAGATATGACCGTTTTAAGAAAAAGAACGATGATTTGCGCTTGGTTTTGTCGATGCTTTCATCAAACAATATCAAGATGAATCCCAAAATCGAACAAGCGATGATTGAGCGTAATAGTCCGCCATTTATCGGTTCGATTAGCGGCATGGAACTTTTGCGTCGTCATGAAATCGGGTATCGTGACTTGCTCGATTGGATGCCAAAACTTAAAGATGTCACCCTTGACGATACGGCAATTGAACAACTTGAAATCAACGTCAAATTCGAAGGTTACATCCAAAAACAGATTCGTCAAGCCCAACGGCAACAAAAACAAGAATCAATCAAGTTGCCTCCCGACATCGATTATCTGGCACTTGACGGTCTCGCTGTGGAAGCGAGGCAAAAACTACATAAGATCAAACCCGTGACGATTGGCCAAGCGAGTCGTATCTCAGGTGTTAATCCAAGCGATATCGCAATGCTTGTCCTATACTTAAGAAAAGGACATTGACATGGACAAAACCCAATTCGAGTTATGGCTGAAACAAAACTATCCGACGGTTACCGATGGTCAACTCGCCCAATTCGAGCAATACAAATCGCTGCTTGAAACATGGAATAAATCTATTAATCTCATGAGTCGGGCTGATGGTTTGGATATTTATGAAAAGCATTTCGTCGATTCATTGCTCTTTCCACTGGAAGAAGCCCGGCAACGGGGCAGTTTGATCGATTTGGGAACGGGAGCTGGATTTCCCGGCATCCCCTTAAAAATAATGTATCCGGACTTGACCTTATATTTATTGGAACCGACTTCCAAACGGACACATTTCCTTGAACGAGTCGTAACCGCGCTTGGATTCACGAAGACGCAAGTTATTAACGAGCGCGCTGAAATCTATGCAAGTTTCTCTCGTGAAATGTTCGATATCTTGACAGCACGCGCCGTCGCACCGCTGAACATGCTGCTTGAACTTGGCGCTCCACTAGTAAAACTCGGTGGGCTGTTGCTTGCCTACAAAGGAAGAGAGGCTGAACAAGAAGCGATTGATGCCAGTTTCGCCGCCAAAGTATTGGCGCTGCAACTAAATGGCCATCAAATTGCGGCTTTGCCACATCTAGGGCATCAACGCCATTTGCTCGTATATGAAAAAAGCGCGAAGACGGCTCTTAAATACCCGCGTCCATTTCCAGAAATCAAGCGAAAACCATTATAAATCGGCCCGCGCGGCCGTTTTTTTGTATGCTATAATCGATATTGTTAAAAATATGGCAAAAATTATCGCAATCGCTAATCAAAAAGGTGGCGTCGGAAAGACGACGACGGCCATTTCGCTATCGTCTTCGCTTGCCCATTTCAACCGGCGCGTTTTACTACTTGATATGGACCCTCAAGGCAATAGTTCGCGTGGGGTCGGAACTGACGTCAGCGTTTTGTCTCGTAACATTTACGATGCCCTATTAAGAAATTACGACGTCAACCGCATCATTAAAAAGACACCGATGAAGAATCTTGAACTGATTCCGGCGAATCTGAAACTCGCCAGCACCGAATCGGAAATCGGAGCCATATCCAAGCAACCATATTTCCTACTTAAAGACACGCTGGCCACTTTGAAAAAAGAATACGACTATATTATTATCGATTGCCCGCCTTCGCTTGGCCTTCTATCAATAAATGCCCTCGTTGCTAGCGATAGCGTGTTAATTCCTGTTCAATGCGAATATTTCGCAATGGAAGCCGTTGCCCAAATCCTGGCGACTATCAGTCGGATCCAAGCTGATTTTAATCCCAATCTCATCATCGAAGGCTTTTTGTTGACGATGTATGATTCACGGACACGGCTTGGTACCGAAATATCGACCCAAGTCCGCGGTTTATTCAAGGAAAATACGTTTCTAACGCAAATTCCACGCAATATTTCTTTGCCTGAAGCATCGGCCAGGGGTATTCCCATCACTTTGTATCGTCCCAGTTCTTCGGGTAGTCTCGCGTATCTAAGTTTGGCTAAAGAAGTAATCGACCATGAAGCGTAACAAAGCGGTCTTGCGCGAAGATTTAGCCTCTCTGTTAAAAAAATACGCTTCGAGCGATGTCGTCGCCTCGATGGCGCGTCAATACGCTAAAACAAGCAGCCAAATGCTTCCAATCGAAAGAATTCGCGATAACGATCGTTTGAAACATTTGTCGATTTCTCCCTCGGAACTCGAAAAGACGATGACTTCAGTATCCACGCAACTAGACGTCGCCCCCTTGATTGTCAGACCTTACGGTAATGATTTCGAAATCGTGCTTGGCCGACGGCGTTATTACGCTTCGCTACGTCTTGGCCATCGGCAGCTGCCAGTCATCGTTTCCCCTCTTAACGATGTCGAAATGATTTTGACAATGATTGCCAATCTTCGCGACAGTCGTGAAAGCAATGCCGTCTCTATCGCCACGCTTGGCCAAGCCTTATACACCGAGTTTGGTTATTCGCAAGCGGCGCTGGCAACCGTTTCCCACATGTCGCGCTCAACGATGGCGAATTTGCTTCGATTGTTGAAATTACCACCGTCAATTCAACATCTGATATCCGAAGGTCGCATTAGTTATGGTCATGCACGGGCGATTATCAATTTAGAACCCGACACACAAGCAAAACTAATTAATGAGACGCTTAAGCGCCAATGGTCGGTTCGGTCGCTGGAAACCGCCGCTGCCCTCAGCAAAGCGCCAGGCGGCGAACAGATGCTTGATTACTTTGAAAAAAGCCCCAAATCAAAAATGTCGATCAAACGCCGTTCGGTCACCTTCTCATTTGATAATAAAGAAGAACTGGATGCCTTCCTAAAACGCTTACATGACCAAAAAGTATTGTAATTAATAGGGCATTCCATATAATTAAATTGACTTCAGGGTCGGGTGCGAATCCCAATCGGCGGTATACCCCGCGAGCTTCGGCATGAACTAGTGAGATTCTAGTGGCGACAGTATAGTCTGGATGAAAGAAGTCAGCGCTTTTTGACCCTGAGGCGGGGTCTTTTTGTTTCTTAAGGAGAAATTATGAAAAAAAGCGTCATCAATTGGAATTTAACCTCAAAAGTCATGGCCCGCACCGCCATCTTTGGGGCGATCGCCACAATTTTATACATCGTGCCGTTATTCACGATCAAAATTCCAATCTTCCCTCCTTTTCTTGAATTTCATTTTGACGAGATTCCGGTGTTCGTCGCCGGCTTTGCCTATGGACCAGTGACTTCGATATTGATTCTTATCGTCAAAACGTTAATCAAACTTCCATTTTCTTCAACGGCTATGGTTGGCGAATTAGCTGATTTACTCTACTCGTTGGCGTTTGTTTTGCCGGCGGTGTTTTATTATCGAAAAAATCGCAATATCAAAGGCGTCATGATTGGTTTTTCATTGGGCTTCATCGCCCAACTCGTGGTTAGTTCGATTTTTAACGCACTGTTTATGATTGATTTCTATTTGTTTTTATATCCGTTTTTAACGCCAGAAAGTCTGTTGGAACTCGTACAAGCGACCAATCCACGCATCACCGACATTCACTGGTCGCTCGTGCTTTACGGCATTTTACCGTTTAACTTTGTTAAAAACACCTTGGTGATTTTGCTGACGTTCCTTGTTTATAAACGCGTGCACCAATTATTTTACAAATTTTAGGCAAATGAAAAACCCGGCTAATAAAGACCGGGTTTTATTTTGGATTAATCAACGATAATCGCTGATGTCGGGCAACTGCCGACGGATTCTTCAACCGCCGCTTCTTCGCCCTCGGGAATCTCATCGACGATAGCTTTCATTTTGCCGTCATCATCCCAATCAAACGTGGCCGGAGAAATGGAATTGCAAAGACCGCAGCCGATGCAAGCGTCTTTGTCGATACGAACTTTTCTGCCCATGATAGAGTCCTCCTGTACAAAACACATTATAGGCAAACGGCACAGATAAAGCAACAAGTCAAAAATTGTAAGCGCATCGTGACTTTTCACTATGATTAAGCGTCGCTTTCCTTTAAAATACCTTAAGAGAGGTAATACTCCTTGCCACAGTCGACCCGCGTTGAAAAATACCGGACTTATCGTGAACGAATCGCGAAACTTCCCCGTGAAGAAACGCGCCAAGATTCGGACGCCAAGCTTTTATCACCTCAAAAATCACATGCCGTTTTAGAAACCGATGATGGCATTCGACGGACGAATAGCATTCCCGTCAAAGAAATTCTTAAAGCAACCAACGAAATTTCAGGCTTGCCTGAGCAAGACGAAGAACTTGACGAAGCGCGGCTTAACCGCCGTTTCGCCATGAAAGTGGTGCTCATTTGCGTCGTGGTCGTTATCGCCATCGTCGCCATCGTTGCTTGGATTATTAACGGAGGAAACAACTAATGCGCATCAGCGTCGCCATCGACGGACCGGCCGCAGCCGGAAAATCAACGGTCGCCAAAGAAGTCGCTAGGCGACTTGGTTACACATATATCGATACGGGTGCAATGTATCGCGCTTTCACATATTATGTGCTCAAACAAGGCGTTGACCCGCAAATTGAGACCGATTGCAACAAGCTTATTCCTGAAGTAACCATCGAACTTAAACCGGGTGGCACCGTGTTATGTAATGACGAAGACGTCACCAAACAAATTCGTGAACCGTACGTTTCAGCAAACGTTTCATATATCGCCTCGTATAAACAAATCAGACTTGCGTTAGTCGAACAACAGCGAAAGCTCGCCGAAGTGGCCTGCGTCGTCATGGATGGTCGTGATATTGGCACGTATGTTTTACCAAACGCCGACATCAAAATATTCCAAATCGCTTCGGTGGAAACTCGCGCCGTGCGCCGTTATGAAGAAAATTTATCCAAAGGCATTGACTGCACGCTTGAAAGCGTCGAGGAAGATTTGCGCAAGCGCGATTATATCGATTCGCACCGTGATTTTGCTCCGTTAAAACCAGCCCCGGATTCGATATTAATCGACACCTCGTTCATGAGCGTTGAAGAGGTTGTAACACGAATCATCGACATCATTGAGAAAAAATTGGTCGGAATTCAAAAATGATCAGTGGCACATTGGCAATACTTGGCAGTCCTAACGTTGGTAAATCAACACTATTTAATCGTCTGATTGGCGACCGTTTGGCCATTGTTGACGACATACCCGGCTTAACGCGCGATCGCATTTATGGCAAAGCACATTGGCTTCTTAAAGATTTCAATGTGATCGATACCGGCGGAATTCAAATTGAAAACGTTGGACTCCAAACACAAATTCGCGCCCAAGTGGCGATTGCCATTGAAGAAGCTGATGTAATTTTATTTGTCGTCGATGGAAAAGTCGGAATTTCCCGCGATGATTTAATTGTGGCAAAAATGCTTTACAAGGCCAAAAAGCCAGTCGTGCTCGCCGTCAATAAAATTGATGATGGGCAATTCGCCATTGATACGAATGAGTTTTATCAACTGGGCTTTGGTACGCCGATAGCCGTCAGCGCCAGCCATGGCATTGGCGTGGGCGATATTCTCGATGAGGTCGTGAAATTGTTGCCTAACAAGGCAATAGATGAATATGAAGGAAGCATTTCCTTCTCAGTTATCGGACGACCAAATGTTGGAAAATCAAGTCTCGTCAACGCCATTTTGCGACAAGAACGTGTCATCGTCAGCGAAGTCGAAGGCACGACCCGTGATGCCATCGACACACCGTTTCGTCGCGAAGGTCGTGACTATGTCGTGATTGATACCGCCGGGCTAAAAAAACGCGGTCGCATCTTCGAAGCCGTCGATAAATACGCAGCCCTGCGAGCACTGAAGGCAATCGACCGTAGCGATGTCGTATTACTTGTAATCGATGGCAGCGAAGGCATCCGTGAACAAGACAAGCACGTGGCCGGTTATGCTTATGAAGCGCGCAAAGCGATGATCATCGTCGTCAATAAATGGGATTTAGTACTCAAAGATCAAAATGCGATGCACGAATTTCAAAAGAAAATTCGCGATGAATTCAAATTTTTGGAATTTGCCCCGATTGTTTTTACTTCTGCCAAAAACAAAACGCGAATAGAAACGATTTTCGAGAGTCTGATTATCGCTTACGAAGGATATACGCTTCGTGTCTCCACAAGTTTACTTAACGACATCATCGTCGATGCTCAAATCATGAACCCGACACCCCACTTTAACGGCGGGCGTCTAAAAATATATTATGCGAATCAAGTCGACGTCAAACCGCCGACCTTCGTCTTGTTCGTCAATCACCCGGATTTCATGCACTTTTCATATAAGCGGTATTTGGAAAACCGGCTTCGCGACACATTCCATTTCGAAGGTTCCCCGATTCACTTGATTACGCGCGAAAGGAAGTAACTTTTATGCGTATTGCCATCATTGGTAGCGGCGCCTGGGCGACAGCTCTGGCCCAAGTTTTGGTCGATAACGGCCACCGCGTTATGATTTATGGCGTCGAAACGAGCCAAGTCGACGACATCAGCCTTAATCATCGTAACTCCGCCTACTTCAAAGAAATTGTCATCAATCAAAAAATACAGGCGACCACCGATTTAGCGCTTGCCCTGAGTAAAGCGAAAGCAATCGTTTTGGCCGTTCCATCTGTCGCCATGGAAAGCGTCGTCAAACAAATTAATGCGTTATTGACGCGCAAAGTAATGTTAATTAACGTTTCAAAAGGTTTTGGTTCCCATAATCAGCGCATGAGCGATGTCATCAGAGACGGCATTGATGAAACCAAGCGATTTCCGTTAGTGTCCTTGATTGGTCCCAGCCATGCCGAAGAAGTCATCCTCCGGCATTTGACCGTATTAAGCGCAACATCAATCAGTCGTGCCTATGCTCGCAAAGTTGCCCAAATGTTTTCATGCGATTATTTCCGCGTTTATATCCAAACCGATGAGATCGGAGCGGAAATTGGCGTCGCCATGAAAAACGCCATCGCCATCGCTAGTGGCATCATCGAAGGGTTAGGGTTAGGGGATAACGCGCGAGCGGCACTTGTCACGCGTGGTTTGGCAGAAATGACCTCGTTTGGTCGCCACTATGGCGGCAAGCTTAAAACGTATTTGGGATTGACAGGTCTAGGCGATTTAATCGTTACCTGCTATTCATTCCACTCCCGTAATTTCAAAGCGGGTTTAGCTATCGGAAAAGACGATTCCGCGGCTTCCTTTTTAGCGACCAACAAGACAACCGTTGAAGGAATTAGATCTGCCAAAACGGTGTATGAACTGGCTAAACAAGCAAATATCCAAGTTCCGATCGTTACATCGGTGTATCGAGTCTTGTATCAAGGCGCCCGTCCCAGCGATATGGTCGCCGAAATGATGGCCCGGCCGTTAAAAGAAGAATAATTTAAACCAAAATTAAAACTTTTAAAATAATATCAAGGGTCGCTATTGTTAATAAATGCGTGCTGTGCTAGTTTTTAGGTATCATCACAGGAGGCACATATGAATAAACTGGACTTGGTCAGCGAGGTTGCTTTAAGAACCCACTCGACTAAAAAAGAAGCAGAAGCCACTGTTGAAGCCGTGTTTGATCTGATTGAAAAATCGCTCATAAAGGGCGTCTCGGTCAAAGTCTCGGGCTTCGGCACATTCGAAATCCGCCATCGCAAAGCGCGTGTCGGCGTCAAACCGCGCACGACCGCCAAAATCAAGATTCCTGCCACCAAAGTCGTCGCCTTCAAGCCGTCAAAGGCGCTGAAAGAAAACGTCAAATAACATCGTTTGACAATGAAAGAGGGTTATCCCTCTTTTTATTTGCAATAAAAATATATTCGTATAGTATAGGTCTATATGGATCTGCACGTTTTTCTTGACTTAGCCGCGCTTTTCAGTAAGCATGGCCATCGTTTGTACATGATTGGAGGCTCATCGCGAGATTATTTGTTGGGCTTGCCGATTGAGGATTTTGATTTGGTCAGCGATGCCACGCCGACGCAAATGGAAGCATTTTTGCCTGACGCCGATTATCGGTTTTCACATTATGGCAATGTCAAGCTTAAAGTGGGAAATCAACGCATCGACGTAACGACGCTTCGCGAAGAAGCCGGCTATAAGGATTTTCGCCATCCGCAATCAATCAGCTTCGTAACCGAAATCGAAAAAGACTATCCTAGACGTGATTTTACCATTAATGCGATATATATCGACGCTAAACTGAACATATACGATTTTTGTGAAGGGCTCACGCATTTAAAACAAAAACGACTAGTCGTCATCGGGGAGGCGAATACCAGAATCCAAGAAGACCCAATTCGAATTCTTCGTGCACTACGATTTATGCTCCGACTCGATTTTGAACTCGACGAGGCTTTGTGCAAGGCAATTATCAACAATATCGACATGCTCGATTATGTCAATCCCGCCAAAGTGAACGCCGAGATTGCCAAGATGGAAAAAATCGATATCACACGAGCAAAGGACATCCTGTTTTCTTTCGGCATACAGGAACGCTATTGATGGTGTAAAATAACTAATATGGATCAAATGTTTAGCGCGGTTGATATCCGCTATTTACTACTCGAGAATTATAAAAATATGGGTTTGTCAGAAGAACATGTGACAACGCTTTTACTGATTGACCACTTACTGTCTCAAGGGACGATGTTAGTGACCGCCGACGTGTTGTCGTTAAAAATGTCGCTTCCCCTTAACCGCATCGATGGCATCTTAGTGGAGCTGCTCGCTAAAGATTTACTCGAATACGACAATTCCGACAACAACATGAAAACGACACTGGCACCCTTGAAACAAAAGTTATATCGCGATTTTCAATTGACGATTGTCAAACAAAGCGAAGAAAACGCACGCGAAGATTTCGCCGAATCGGTCTCCAACGTCTATGCGATTTTTGAGAAAGAATGGGGACGAACGCTTTCTCCGCTTGAATTCGGTCGTATTCGCGAATGGATTAGTTATGGCTATACCGATCAGATGATTATCGATGCGCTTCATGAAGCGCTTGCAACTAAGAAACAATCGATACGGGCCATCGATAAAATCTTATTAAAACGTACGGCGCGTAGCGATGTCGCCAAAGAAGGATATTCCGCCGTTTCCGAGCAGTGGGAAAAAGATATCGAAAAAACGATTGCCATCGCTCAAACCAAATGGCTCGACGATGACGAGTGAAAAATTAAAGCGCATCATTGAATATTTCGACGATATTTTACCTGAAGCCGGTTGCGAGCTTGTTTATCGCAAACCTCACGAGCTTTTGATTGCCGTTGTTTTATCGGCCCAAACTAGCGATGCCAGCGTCAATAAGGCGACACCAGCTTTATTTAATAACTACCCAACCGTAGTCGATTTAGCCCAGGCACCACTGGAATCGATTGAGCAACATATCCGCGCGATTGGGCTATATCGGACAAAAGCCAAACATGTCAAAGCGTTATGCATGGCCTTGTTACAACATCATCAAGGTAAAGTTCCATCTGATAAAGCCGCGCTTTTGGCGCTTCCTGGTGTCGGCGTCAAAACGGCCAACGTCGTGCGCGCGGAGTTATTTAAGATTCCCGAAATCGCCGTTGATACGCATGTGGCTCGTATCTCAAAACGATTGGGATTCGCTAAATTGAGTGACGATGTCAACGTGATTGAGCGAAAACTGAGAAAAGCATTGCCGGTTGCCCGTTACATTAAGACGCACCATCAAATGATTCACTTCGGTCGTTACTATTGCCCCGCAAGAGGCATGAATTGTTCGGTATGCCCTTTAGTCGACATTTGCGTCGAAAAGCATAAAAATTTAGCGACGCGCTAATAAGTGGTCAAGCGCCTTAAGATAATCAATGCGCGGCGCGTATCCGTTTTCAATTAAAATTCCATGTTGACGTATCAATTGTAAGGGCACCGAGCGGCGTTTGTCGCCAGTTTTCACTTCAATGATGTGTTTGGCTTCAATTAGATACGTTTCATCTAAACTCGCAAAGCGAATAATAAATAACGCTAGGCCATCTTGGGCGATGACCCGTGATAGATGTTTCAGTTGATGTTCGTAAACGTTTGATAACGGAAACGAATTTTTCGATAATGTGCTTTTAGCTTCCATATCAAGATAGCGACCTTTGTAAATGCCGTTATAATCGGTTGTCGATTGCTTCTCAAAATAGGCGTCAACGATCCGGGCGCCTTTCGAATAATCGACTTTGACGACATTTATCGGCGTTGGCCTTTTTGTGATAAGGGCGATGCCGACCTCGTTATAATACTCGTTTGATAAATTCAAATCGTGTTCAAGTGACATGCCGCGGTTTGAGGCTGACGTTTGCCCAATCGTCGGTTTTTTGGTCACTGGTTTATACGGCACGCCGCCAGGATATTTGATCATCCTAGGTAATCCTTTACGTAATTGCGGAATTCTTCAGCGGACACGCTTTCTCCCGATAGCAGAGCGTTAAGCGTTTTTGTCAGCGGTTCTGGCAAATGTCTCATTTGAGCCAAAACTTTCAGATATTCATCAAAAATGATGTCTTTTTTCACAAAACAATCTTTATAGATTGCGATTAAATTCTTGGCGTCGTCAAGCGGATCGTGCGACGTTCCTTCAAATTGACGTCCGAAAACTTTTAAATAGTTAGCAAGTGACAAAGGATTGTTCTTATCATCACGAATGAATTGTCCTAAAAGCGACGACATGTCAAGGTGATGTTTGGCGATATGCTTGGCCACGGCCTCATCGGCATTAGGCGAATAAACTAACGATTGCATGAATATGCGCACATCATGGGTTCCAAACGTCACAAACGCCATCTTAGAAAAATGGGGTCCGCAGTAGTTCTTGATATCGGTAAGCGCTTGGGCATAAGTAATGCCTTGTTCGGCCAACATCTCTTTGGTGATCCCCGTCAATTTGGTTACAAAGTTACCAATCGTATTTTTAGGTTTCACATAACGTTTAATGCCTTTGTAAGTGCGAGCGATCGAGCCATCTGGTTTTAAGGTCGTTTTGATGGCGCCAAAAGCAATCATCTCATGGGAGAACTGCGTTCCTTCTAGGTCAAGAAACAACAAATGCCTACGATGATGGATTTGCTTAATGATTGTTTTCATAATTTATCGTGATTAGTATAGCACTTATTAATAGTGGTGCATGTCTGTTTTTTCCCTGGCTTGACCATCACCAAAAATTGTAAAGACACACATCTTGATATATAATATCAATTCGAGGTTAAGCAATGGATTATCGGTTGGGATTGACGAGCGAACAAATATTAACCAAGAAATTCGCTGCCGACACGCGTGGCTATGATGCGCAACAGGTCGATGAGTTTCTCGATTGCGTGCTGGAAGAGTTTCGCCGTTATGAAGCATTTGTCAATAACGAACTACCGGCTTTACTAAAAGCTGGCGATCAGTACGACCAACTCAAAAATCGGAATCAAGAACTCGAAATCGAACTCGCGGTGCTCAAGGATAAATTCGCCGGTTTATCCAAAAATGACACGGTAACGATTAACCAAAACAACCTCGAATTACACCGGCGCATCAGCGCGCTTGAAAAAGCGCTGTACAAACTCGGACAAGATCCGAACAAAGTGAAGTAGTCGCCGACCCGGATGATTGCTGGCTTCGGCCAGAGGAAAGTCCATGCTCGCACGGGCTGTGATGCCCGTAGTGATTGTGCTAACGGAAAAAATAACGTTAGGTATATGGGAGCATATAACGGCGGTGCAAGGCCTAAATCGCAAGACATGGCGGCGCACCTGAAAGTGCCACAGTGACGTAGTCTAGTGGGAAACCCTAGAATGGAACGCGGTAAACCCCACAAGCGAGAAACCCAAATTTGGTAGGGGAAGTGTATGGCGAGAATCGAATCGCCCAACGCATGCAATGCATAGATAAATAATCATCCAATGACAGAACATGGCTTACAGGGTCGGCTACTCAACAAAGAAAGCAACGATATGAATTTACCAAACAAAATTACGATTGGTCGCGTCGTTATGGTGGGCATCCTCATCGTGTTATTGGCGTTCCCTTACACTAACTTTGGCATTAGTATTCCAATTATTTCGGGCGATATTAACCTCATCTATTTGATTGGTGGCATCATTTTTTTGATTGCCAGTTTTTCGGATTTCCTTGATGGATACATCGCCAGAAAATTTAATTTGGTGACTGATTTTGGCAAATTCATGGATCCGGTTGCCGATAAGGTATTAGTCGATGCCAGTTTGATTTTCTTGATGATTCGGCCCGTTTACGCCGCATCTAGCCAAATCGTGGTCATGCCACTAATTGTGATTATTTTCATTGCTCGCGATTTAATCGTCGACGCGATGCGACTCGTAGCCAGTGGCAAAAAAGTCGTCGTCGCCGCGAATATTTTTGGAAAATTGAAAACGGTCGCTCAGATGATTGCCGTCACGTTTTTATTTTTAAACGATTGGCCGTTTTCATTTTTGGGGCTGCCACAATATTTGACAGTCACCGACTTGCTTGTCTACCTTGCCGCTTTGTTGTCATTGGCGTCGGGCGTGATTTATATCATCCAAAACAAACGGGTGTTTCAAGACAATGCGTGAAGTAAAAACGCTTCTTAAGCTGGCGAACGAACTCGGAAAAACGATTGGCACCGTCGAAAGCATCACCGGTGGCGCACTGACTGCTGCCCTTACTTCGGTCAGTGGCGCATCTAAAGTCATCAAGGGTGGTTTGGTGACCTACACAAACGAAGAAAAAGAGAAGCTATTGACGATATCGCGGACTTTGTTGGAAAAGCATGGCGCTATTTCCGAAGCAGCCGCTCATGAGATGGCTAAACTTGGTCGTTATCGCCTTAACGTCGACTTATGTGTGGCATTAACTGGAAATGCGGGTCCCACCGCAATTGAAAACAAGCCAATCGGCTTATTTTACCTTGCTATCGCCACGCCCCATGAAGTGTGTGTCAAGAAATTCATGGTCAGCGGCACGAGAACACAAATTCGTCGCCAAGCCGTCAACGCCGCTTTATTAGAAATAATTCATGCGCTAAAAATTGGTTGCTAATCGCCAAACTACAATTAAAGTGACTATTAATACATGAAAGGTATTTAAACAATATGGCAAAAGAAACTGTCAATCAAAAAGACGCTGCGTTGGAAGAAGCGCTACGCGCAATTGAAAAAATGTATGGAAAAGGATCGATTATGAAATTGGGCGAACGTCCGAATACCGATATCGATACGATTCCCTCCGGTTCATTGGCGCTTGATTTGGCGCTAGGCGTCGGAGGTTATCCCAAAGGACGCATCATTGAAATATTCGGTCCAGAAAGCAGTGGCAAAACGACATTGGCGCTTCACGCCATCGCCGAAGCGCAAGCGCGGGGCGGACGGGCGGCGTTTGTCGATGCCGAACATGCGATCGATCCGGTGTACGCCAAGAAATTAGGCGTCAAAATCGATGAATTGATTCTTTCGCAACCTGATAATGGCGAACAAGCACTTGAAATCGTGGAGATGCTCGCGCATTCATCAGCCATCGACATCATCATCGTCGATAGCGTGGCGGCATTAGTGCCACAAGCTGAGCTTGACGGAGTCATGGCCGACACGCAAGTAGGCTTACAAGCTCGTTTGATGTCAAAGGCGATGCGCAAACTCGCTGGTGTTTTGAATAAATCGAGCTGCACCGTCATTTTCATTAATCAACTGCGTGAAAAAGTTGGCATCATGTATGGTAATCCCGAAGTGACTAGCGGTGGCCGTGCTTTGAAGTTTTACGCGACCGTGCGCATTGACATCCGTCGCGCCGAAGCGATTAAAAACGGCGATCAAATCGTTGGCAACACCGTCAACATCAAAATCGTTAAAAATAAAGTTGCCCCGCCATTCAAATCGTGCAAGGTCGATTTGATATTCGGTGAAGGATTTGCTAAAACCGGAGAGGTGCTAGACTTAGCAGTCGAGTTAGGCCTTATTAAGAAAATGGGTTCTTGGTACGAAGTCGATGGAACACGGATTGGTCAAGGTCGGGAAACGGCCAAGCAGTTTTTAAAAGACAATCCTGAATTATTCCTCGATTTATCCACGAAGATAAAGACAGGAATCGTCGCCTAGAACAAATTGGAGCCTGCCGGCTCCTTTTTTTGTGCGAATTATTAAAACGTTGATTGATCCGTGCTAAAATTACCAAAGAGGATTAAACATGAATTATCAACGCAATTATTTGTATTTCAAAAATCCCCGCAAATACAATTTTTGGTGGCTGTTGCTTTTCTTACTCATCGCTGGGGGTGCGATCTACGCAAGCTTTTCAGGCATGTTGACGCCAACTTATCTTGGCTATGTCCTCGGTGGTATTTTGTTGCTATTAGGAGTTTCGTTTGGGGCGTTTTTCCCGTTGCGTTGCCGTATCAAAGATAGTTATATTGACAAGCAAGTGCGCGATGGCGTGGTCATGTTTGAGAAACTCGCGCTTGATCAACTTAAAATCACACCGCTGAAAAGCGATGTGTTGCAAACGGTTCGTTATTATTCATTTACCGAATCCACTAAATACAAAGATATCGAAATCCTGTCGCGTGAGGGTGATGACGAAAAGAAACGTACTTCCCACATCCGACTGATTTCCTACTTTTTCACCGAATCAAAGTTCATCGCCTATCACTACGAATTCAGCCTTATCAAGCCATGGTTGGCGGAAGGATACACCAACTATTACTATAGTGAGATGTCGACCAAGGAAGTCCACGAAGTCAATACCGAAAACAATCCGTATTTACAAACCGTGGAAATCATAAACAAATAAGGATTGATTGAAACCATCGACAGAATCGGTGGTTTTTTTATGCTTACTACTATATACATTTATGTATAAGTTATGATAATGTGCTACTGGAAACGGATGTGATGCTATGACTTTTACTGAATTTATTCAGCAATTAGCCCAACGACTCGATTTTTTGTCGCCAAAGAAACGTGAACAAACCTTAATCAAATATCGTCGATTATTCGAAGATGCCAAACAGCTCGGAATCGAAGAAACCGCGTTTGTCGCCGGACTCGGATCGATTGATACGATTGTGGCAAAACTGCGAAACGAACAAATTGTGCCTGACCAATCCTCAACAACCGCGACGCAGCTTAAGAAATCGCTCGTGTATTTACTCGCGATTGTGATTGCAGTCGCCATTGGTTTTTTGATGTTCGGCTTGTTCTCATTTGGCTTGTCGTACTTCGTTTTTGGAATTACCAAACTAATCCAAAACGCCAGTGTTTCCCAGGCGGCTTATGCCCTTTATATCGGGCAAATGCTGATTGGGGCCGGCATTTGGGTCATTTTAATCGGATATTTGACAAAATCACGTGGAAATTTCAACTGCCTGGTTAAAAAACTAAATCAAGCGATAATCCCTAACAAAGGAGGGCCTTCACATGAATAAGCTTATCCTCGTCGGTGCGATTATTCTTGGTGGGGGTCTTGTCAGTGCCGTGACCGGTTCCATCATTTCGGGCGAACCGATGATGCCGATGGTACGCATTGAAGATTATGAAGCGGCGGATCCTCATGTTGAAGAAATCGCTCTAGTTGAACAGCTTGAACTTGATTTATCGAATCGCAGCATTAATGTGTTTACCCATGAAGCGGCAACGGTTGAACTACATTACTACGTCGCCGATCACGACCGGATTGATGTTGAATTGGTTGGTACGACGCTTAGCATGACTAGTGACGTCGATCCATTCGTGCACATGTGGGGGTGGGCGATGTTTCGCAATCCCGAAATTTTCATGGTTGAAGTATACATTCCCACCACATCGACACTTGATTTGTCCGCCAGAACAAGCAATGGAGCCATTAGTTTGACCGATATCGGATCCATCGGTAACCTATCTTTGCACTCATCCAATGGGGCTATCAAACTCGATGCGGTACTTGAGTGCCAAACGCTGACTGGCGAGACATCAAACGGAAGATTGGAACTTGATGATGTGACAGCCCTTGAGGAGATCACATTGCGGACGAGCAATGGCCGGATTGTTTACGACGATGTCTCGGCTCCCGAAATTTATTCGCGTACGAGTAATGGTAATATTGTCGTGACTAATTTGGTAACAGATGATTTGGAATTAATCTCTTCTAACGGCGACATCGAAGCAACGCTGCCTGGAACATTGGCCAACTACCGCGTCAATATGGAAACGACCAATGGCAACTACTATCTCAATGGCTCAAAAGTAAGCACAAACGCCTACAATACAGGTTTGAGCAACAAGATTCGCCTCGCCACTTCAAATGGTGATATTCGTCTCAATTTCCTCGGTTAAAATGTCATTTTAAAAGTGTCAATGGCCGAATATTATTTGTGGTATTCGGCCTTTTATTTTGCTAAAATATTAGCGTATCAATAGATACTTCACATAAATCCAAAGATCGCTTCCATTATTTCAAGCCCAGCTTGTGATACATACTAAGGTTATTCGCCTTTCGCGCGAAACGGTTTTTGGGTAAAGTGGCCCAGCCATTTTTATTGTATTTATCGGTTCTGGTCCTAATAACATTGACCAAAAAACTAACCACGAAAGGAAATAATTATGTTAGTAGTCTATGCCATGGAAGCCGGACTCGCGGTTTCCCTCATAATTATCGCGCTTTTCGTCGGCATCGGCGCTGGATTAGCCATCTACGCCTTGGTGCCTTTCTTCAAAGCCAAACGGGCGATGAAGCAAGCCGCCAAGATTATCCGCGACGCCGAAATCCGCAGCGAGCACCTCATTAAAAACAGTCAACTTGACGCCAAACAAATGGCCTATGAGATGAAGCAGGAAGCCGAGCGCGAAATCAAAGAACGAAAATCCGAAGTCGCCGCCTCCGAAAACAAATTGTTGCAACGCGAACAAAGCATCGATCGCCGCGACGTTGCCTTAATCGGCAAAGAAAACATTCTTGAGGAAAAAGCCGAGGCCTTATCACAACGGGGCCGCGAACTCGAAAAGAAAGAAAAAATACTCCAAGAAAAACTCGATTCAATCATCAGTGAACTTGAAAAAGTGTCGCAAATGTCAATCAACGAAGCGAAAGCCGAAATCATGGCGCGCGTCGAGAGCAAACTAAGTAAAGAGATTGCCACCTTCATTAAAAACAAAGAAGACGAAGCCAAAGACACAGCACTTCAACAAGCTCAAGAGATTCTTGGCATCACGATTAATCGCTATGCTCAAGAATTTACGACGGAGCGAACCGTCAGCGTCGTCGCCCTTCCAAATGACGAAATGAAAGGTCGGATTATCGGCCGTGAAGGAAGAAATATTCGTAGTCTCGAACAACTATTAGGCGTTGATTTGATAATCGACGATACCCCAGAAGTGATCACCGTCAGCTGTTTTGATCCAATCCGACGCGAAATCGCCAAAAAGACGTTAGAAACGCTTATCAAAGACGGTCGCATTCAACCGAGCCGGATTGAAGAAGTCGTCGAAAAGGCCAAAAAAGAAGTCGATGAAACGATCAAGGTCGCCGGCAAAGAAGCGGCGTTCCGCCTTGGATTGCCGAGTATCCACCCCGAATTACTGACACTTGTCGGCCGCATGCGTTACCGGACTAGCTATGGCCAAAACGCCTATGACCACATTATCGAAGTCGCCAAACTAACAGGAATCATGGCCGCCGAACTCGGTCTTGATCAAACGTTAGCCAAACGTGCCGGTTTGCTCCATGACATTGGCAAAGCAATCGACTTTGAAATGGAAGGCAGCCACGTTGAACTCGGGGCTCGCTTCGCTAAAAAGTATGGTGAACCCGATGTCGTCATCAACGCAATTGAAAGCCATCATGGCGACGTTGACGTCAAATACGTGATATCCAATCTCGTGATTGCCGCCGATACGCTTTCGGCCGCCCGTCCCGGTGCCCGCAGCGAAACGCTTGAAAACTACATCAAGCGATTGGAACAACTCGAGAAGATTTGCAAGGCGCATGAAGGCGTCGCTCAAAGCTATGCGATGCAATCGGGCCGCGAAGTGCGCGTGATGGTTATTCCCGAACGGATTGATGACGCCGCCGCTTACAAACTCGCGCGCGACATCCGTGAACAAATCGAGTCCGAGATGACCTATCCTGGTCAAATCAAGGTTTCCGTCATACGCGAATACCGCGCTGTAGAGACCGCCAAATAAAGGCATGAAAAAAATCCTTTTCATCGGAGATATCGTAGGACAAAAGGGACGGCAAGCCGTCCTTTTTCACCTATCGAAGCTCAAGAAAAAACACAATATTGATTTTGTGATTGCCAACGCCGAAAACGCCACGCATGGTAAAGGTTTGATTTATCATCACTATGAAAGTTTACTTGATTACGGCATCGATTGCCTGACGCTAGGTAACCATTACGACGCCAAAAGCGAAATCAGGCATTATCTCGATGGTGCCTTATCGCTTGTGCGTCCTTACAATTTGTTGAAAGAATACCCAGGCGTGGGCACGACGGTGTTCAAAGACGACCGTTTTTCGATACGAATCACTAATCTGCTCGGTAGCGCCTTCATGAGTGAAGAAGTCAAAAATCCATTTGATTGTCTCGATGAAATCATCAAAAAAGAAGAAAAGACCGACATTCATATCGTCGATTTCCATGCTGAAGCCACAGGTGAAAAATATGCGTTAGCACACGCGTTTGACGGCCAAGTCAGCGCCATAATCGGTACACATACTCATGTGCAAACCCGCGATGCGCGCATCTTGAGCAATGGCACCGGCTACATTTCCGATGTCGGGATGACCGGCCCCTATGAAGGTATTTTAGGCGTCAATCCTGAGTCCATCATCAAGCGGTTATGGCATAACGAAAAAGTCGTGTTCACCCTTGACAATCGGCCCAGCGCCATTTTCTCAGCCATCATCATCAGTGTCGATGAAACGACGGGTTTAACGTTGGAAATAACTCCATTATATTTACTGGAGAATAATCTCGATGCCAATTGATATTAAGCAAACGCCTAATTTAATCAAAGCCCGCTCCAGATTGCATCAGCAAGTGCTCATTTTGCACGATGAAATTGCAATTCCCGAACGGCTCCGTCAAGTGGCTGCCGGGAAACATTATTTTATTAAAACATACGGTTGCCAAGCCAACGTACGCGACGAGGAAACGATGCGCGGTCTTTTGGAAGCGGCTGGATTTAAGCCCACCGACCACGAACGAGAAGCTGATTTAGTCATCTTAAATACGTGTGCGGTTAGAGAAAACGCCGAAGATAAGGTATTCGGCCAAGTCGGTGTGTTAAAAGGAATCAAACAAGTAAACAAAGACCTGGTCGTTGCTATCGGTGGATGTATGGTCCAACAAGCCCACATCGTCACCGATATGATTGACAAGTACAAACACGTTGATTTGATGTTTGGAACGCATAATATTCACCAGCTGCTCGATTTACTCGATGAAGTATATGCTACCAAAACACGTGTCGTCAGCATTCCTTCATTGACGAGTGAATCGCATGAAGCGCTCCCTGCGAAACGGCTGCACCGTTTCAAGGCGTTTGTCAATATCATGTATGGTTGCGATAAATTTTGCACATATTGCATCGTTCCTTACACGCGGGGTCGCGAGCGCTCACGTCCTGTCGCCGACATCTTAAACGAATGCCGGCAACTTGTCAGGGACGGATATCAAGAAATAACGTTACTTGGTCAAAACGTCAATGCCTATGGTAAAGACAAGGGCGACGGTTACGATTTTGCCGCGTTGCTTGAGGATGTCGCCAAGACCGGCATTGCTCGACTTAGATTCACGACATCACATCCATGGGATTTTTCGCTCCGCATGATTGAAGTCATTGCCAAATATCCCAATATCATGAAGGCCATCCACTTACCGGTTCAATCAGGTAATAATGGCATTTTAAGATTAATGGGTCGCCGTTATACACGCGAATCTTACTTGCGGTTAGTCGCTTCCATGCGCACGGCGATGCCCAATCTAGCGCTGACCACCGACATCATCGTCGGATTTCCAAATGAAACGGAAACTCAATTCAACGACACGCTCTCGCTCGTGCGAGAAGTCGGTTACGATGGCGCCTTTACGTTTATTTATTCGCCTCGAGTCGGAACCCCCGCTTCACGTATGATCGATAACGTGACGCCAGAATTGAAACATCAATGGTTTGATCAACTTGTTAAAGAAGTCGAAGCCAGCGCTCAAATTCGCGCCGATGCCTTGGTGGGACAAACGCTGAAAGTGCTTGTCGATGGGGTATCCAAGCGTAACGACAAAGTGCTTTCCGGTTATAGCGAGGGCAATAAACTCGTGCATTTCATCGGCGATGAAACTTTGATCGGATCGATTGTAAACGTCAAAATCACTTCATCGCATTTATATTCAGTGCACGGAGACCTCGTATGAACGAAGTAGAAAGCAAACTACAAGAAGTCAAACAAGCGCTATATCAAATACCCGAAGTCATCGAATTTTTAGCGGTGCGTCAAGCGATTTTGCAAAACCAAGAACTAAGCGAACTAGATCAAAAAATCAGGGCGGCGCAACGTGGTATGGGACAGCATCTTAACGACGAGCACTACAAAACTCATCGAGCGGTATATGACGAAGCGACTGCGATTTACGAAGCGCATCCACTCGTCGTCAATTACCGTAATCTTAAGGAAGCCGTCAACCTTATTTTGACGCAGATGAAAGACATTCTTTCCCTCGAATGACACCAAAACGACATTAAGAAATTATGTTAAAATAATTAATTGAGCAAACATTCATGAAAATGCCTTATACACCGATGATGATGCAATATCTAGCCATCAAGGAGAAGCATCCGGATACCTTGATATTGTTTCGGCTCGGGGACTTTTACGAATTCTTTTTTGATGACGCCAAAATCGCTTCGAAAGAACTCCAGTTGGTACTTACCGGCAAAAACGCCGGCAGTAAACAAAAAGTCCCGATGTGCGGCGTTCCCCATCATGCCATTAAAAGTTATGTTGCCAAACTAGTTAACCGTGGCTATAAAGTCGGTGTCGTCGAGCAACTTGAAGACCCGGCGTTAGCCAAAGGATTGGTCGATCGCGACGTCATCCAAATCATGACGCCGGGAGCGTTCATCGACGCTGGTGGTTCTGATAACAATTTCATTTGCGCGATTGAAGATACGGGAATTAATTTCGTGTTAGTTGCCTGCGACATCGCCACGGGCGATCTGTTCGTGACCAACGTCGAACGCGATTTGATTAGTTTGAATAGTGAACTTGATGCTAGACAAACACGCGAAATTGTCGTTTCAAGCTCATTTGACGAGACGATTCTATCGCAGTTAATAGCAGGCCGACGCTTACTTGTATCGCGGCAAGACGATAATGAGCCGACTTTAGAATACGAACCGCTGTTGACCTCGATTAACGATGGTCACCAAATGAAAGCCGTTGCCCGCCTCATTCATTACTTGGAAATAACCCAAAAGCGCTCGTTGGGATATTTGAAGCCGGCCGTTCTTTACAAAGCCCAATCGATTTTGCGCATCGACAGTTATTCTTCAGCCAATCTCGAGTTAATCCAATCACTGCGTAACCACGAAAAGTACGGATCGCTTTTTTGGCTACTCGACGATACTAAAACGGCGATGGGAACGCGAAAACTAAAACAATGGATTTTACGTCCTAGCGCTGACTTGGAAACGATTGTCAAACGGCAAGACATGATTGGCGCCTTGATTGAACAGTTTTTGATTCGTGACGATTTAAGCAAAGCTTTAGCTGATATTTATGACCTTGAACGACTCATAGCCCGAATTGGATATGGTAATGCCCATGGCCGTGATTTGCTGCAACTAAAACATTCACTAGCTAAATTACCATCAATTAAACAGGCACTACAATCTATTGCTGAACCACATTTGCATCGCCTGGGCGAGCAGTTCGAGACGCTTACCGATGTGTACCAACTCCTTGAATCTGCTGTCGATGAGGACGCCCCATTGACACTTAAAGAAGGTGGCATTTTTAAGCGCGGCTTCAATCGTGAACTCGATGAGTTAATCGATTTAGCTAGTGGCGGAAAAGTGTGGATTTCCACGCTTGAAGCTAAAGAACGCGAACGGACGGGCATTAAAAATCTCAAAGTCGGATACAACAAAGTGTTCGGATATTACATCGAAATCAGTCAAGGCAACTTGTCGCTTTTAAAACCGGAATATGCCTATGAACGCAAACAAACACTAACGACATGCGAACGGTTCATCACCCCCGAGTTAAAAGCCAAGGAAACGCAAATATTGCATGCCGAGGAGCGTCGACAAAATCTTGAATATGAATTATTCATTCAACTACGACGCGACATTGAACGCCATACCAACACGATTCAAACGATTAGCGATCAGTTATCGGACATCGACGTTTTAATTGCGCTAGCTAATGTTTCGGGCAAAAACGGTTATGTCCGTCCAACCTTCAACACCGACCGTGTCATCGATGTGAAAAAAGGCCGCCATCCCGTGATTGAAAAAGTCATGAAAATTAATCGCTATGTTGCTAACGACATCGATTTTGATCAAACGGTTGACATATTGTTGATTACCGGTCCCAACATGGGTGGTAAATCGACATATATGCGACAATTGGCATTGATTGTCATTTTGGCACAGTTAGGATGTTATGTGCCGGCCGATTATGCCAATTTGCCAATATTCGATGCCATTTATACACGGATTGGCGCCAGTGACGATCTTGTCAGCGGCCAATCGACTTTTATGGTTGAAATGAATGAATCCAATTACGCGCTCCGTCACGCTAGTGATCGTTCGTTGCTACTTTTTGATGAAATCGGACGCGGAACGGCAACATACGATGGGATGGCGCTTGCCCAAGCGATCATGGAATATATCGCCACTAGCGTCAAAGCCAAGACGATATTCTCAACCCATTATCATGAACTGACGAAACTCGAAACGAAACTCCCCAATTTACGAAACATTCAAGTATTCGTTTCCGAACAAAAAGATAAAGTTACATTCTTATACAAAGTTGCCCGTGGCGCCATGAACAAAAGTTATGGCATTAATGTCGCAAGATTAGCGCATTTACCCGAAGTGCTGCTCAAGCGTGCCAAAGATATTTTGAAACATCTCGAAAGCAATGGCACACATACCTCGTTTGAGGTGATGGAACAACCGACGCCAAACGATGTGCCATGGATCAAAGAACTCGAACAACTCGATCCATTAGCGATGACGCCGATGGAGGCCCTAAAATTTTTATACGAATTGAAAAAGAAGATGAAATGATATGGGAAAAATCATCTTATTAGATAATACGCTGTCAAACATGATTGCCGCCGGTGAAGTGGTCGAGCGACCGAGCAGCGTCGTCAAAGAATTAGTCGAGAATAGTCTCGATGCCAAAGCGACTTCGATTGAAGTCGCCATCCATGATGCCGGACGCACCAAGATCGTTGTCAGCGATAATGGCGAGGGCATGGACCGCGACGATGCGCAATTGGCGCTTAAGCGCCATGCCACGAGCAAAATTAAAACTGAATTCGATTTGTTCCGAATCAAGACGCTCGGATTCAGAGGCGAAGCACTGCCCTCGATTGCCTCCGTTAGCAAGATGACGCTTGAAACCTCGACCGGTCGTGGCGGCACGAAAATCGAAGCGTATGAAGACCAAATCGCCATCAGCGACGCCACCGCGCGAATAGGTACCACAATCACCGTTGAAGAATTATTTTATAATACACCGGCCCGTTTGAAATATTTGAAAAGCGACCAAACGGAAACATCAAGTTGCATTGAGTCACTATCGCGTTTAGCCGTTGGCCATCCCCATGTTTCGTTTAGTTTAAGCGTGGAGGATAAACTGATTTTCAAAACTTCGGGTCGCGGCGACCAACTGGAAACGATTATGCAAGTGTTTGGCACTCATGCCGCGAAAAATATGGTGCCGATGAAATATTCGTGTCCAGATTTTACGATTGATGGTTTTATCGGTAAACCCGACATTGCCAAAAGCAATCGGTATTATATGATTTCACTGCTGAACGGACGCGCCGTTTATATGCCAAAAATCCAAACGGCGATTATTGAAGCATATCGCGATTTTTTGCCCAATGTGCGGTATCCGTTCACAATTATTAACTTAAAGGTCGATCCTTCCCTAGTCGATGTCAATGTCCATCCGAGCAAACGTGAAATTCGCTTCTCGAAAGAAGACGTTTTAAGACAAGTTCTGCTTGAAATAATTCCGCACCATTTGAAAATAACGACGCTGGTGGCCCAGCCACTTATTAGCGCGATTAAGAAAACGACAAATGAATCTGTTGTCGATGAACCAATCTCAATATTTGAGCCAACGATGGAATATGCGACTATAGTGCCGCAACCTTCACTTTCTTACGATGCGCCGCCGCGAACAAAGTTTCAGGCCATCGCGCAAATTCACGCAACATATATCGTTGCCACTTCGCAAACCGGAGCACTTCTTCTAATCGATCAACACGCGGCCGCCGAACGGATCAATTATGAGAAATATCAAGCGATGGCCCAGACATCTGCCTACATCGTGACGCCGTTAGTACCGCTAATCATCGAATTGAAACCGAGCGAAGCACGACTTCTCGACGAAAATAAAATCACCGCGCTTCATGAGACGGGAGTCACGCTTGTTCCGTTTGGCAGCAACACCTACCAAGTCAATCAAATACCAATCTGGGCGCGCGAGGATGACGAACGCCGCTACGTCGAGGGATTGATTGATCAGATTATCCATCTTGATAAAATTGACATTCTTGCGATTCGTGATCAGGCGATAGCCTCAAAAAGTTGTAAACGAAGTCTGAAAGCCAATCAATCTTTATCGCTGGCAGAAATGCAAAAACTTATCGACGATTTATTAAAAACGGATAATCCTTACAGCTGTCCCCATGGCCGACCGACGATGATTGAATTTAGTCAATCCGAGCTTGAAAAAATGTTCAAACGGACTGGTTTTTGATGATTTACGTCATCACTGGCGCAACCGCGAGCGGAAAAACCGCCTTGTCGTTACGATTTGCCAAAGCTATCGGCGCTCACATTATTAACGCTGACGCCTTTCAAGTATATCGTGGACTCGATATCGGAACCGCGAAAGCTAGTTTAAATCAACGTCAGGAAATACCACATCACTTGATTGACATTGTTGACCCTGATCAAGGTTATGATGTGCGTGCTTATCAAAGCGATGCTCGTAACGTAATCGATGATTTGAATAAGAAAAACATCCCGATTATCATCGTGGGTGGAACGGGTCTGTACATACGGGCGGCGCTGTTTGATTATTTTTTCCCACAACATAATCAAGACTTTGCTCCGATCGATACCACTAAAAGTAACCAAGAGCTGCATGAACAATTACAAAGCATTGATGCTGACGCCGCTAAGAATATCCATCCAAACAACCGCAAACGTATTATTAGGGCACTGGAAATATTTTATGCAACGGGTATTTCTAAAAGCGAACACTTACATAAAGTCGCACCTAATCAATTATATGATGCCCTATTCGTGGGCATCAAACATGATCGAACCATGCTCTACGAGCGAGTCAATCGCCGCGTATTGGACATGGTTAGCGCCGGACTGCTCGATGAAGTCCGATCATTGTACGATCGATATGGTAAGAACGCCCGAGCGCTTCAAGCCATCGGATACAAAGAATTTTTTCCATATTTTGAAGGGCAAGCGACATTGCAGGAAGCGATTATCAAATTACAACAAGCCAATCGCAACTATATAAAAAGACAAGATACATTTTTCAAACATCAACTGCCGATGACTTGGTTTGCTAACGCGGATGAAGCATTCGCATATCTAATGAGGGCGCACGAACATAATGGATCAACGACTTGAAAGGTTAAACCTCTTATTCGCGCCGGATGGTATCGACAAACTAACCAACGCTAAAGTCGCTGTAATTGGCCTTGGTGGCGTCGGCGGACCAGCGCTTGAATGCCTTGTACGTTCGGGCATCGTCAAATTTTTGTTAATTGATTCCGACATTGTTCAGCCTTCAAACTTAAATCGACAAACTCTCTACGATTCGACGGATATTGGCTCTAAAAAAGTGGCCGCTGCTAAAAAAAGGATTCAAGCAATCAATCCGCGACTTGAAATTGCGACAAGCGATGTTCCCATTGAGATGGAGTCTATTTCGATTCTTGACGATTATCAACCCGATTACGTGATTGACGCGATTGATAACATTACCGGAAAATGTGCGCTGATCAAATGGTCAATCCAACATCATGTTCCGTTTGTCAGTAGCCTCGGCATGGGTAACCGGATCAAGGCTGAATTGATTGGAATTACGACCCTCATGCACACCGAATATGATCCGCTTGCCAAAGCATTGCGAACCGCGCTTCGGAAACAATCAATCGATATTGCACAAGTTCCAGTCGTCTTTTCAAGCGAAATTCCGATAAGAAAACAGACACCGGTCGGGTCATACATGGCGGTTACTGCAAGCGCAGGTCTTTTGCTTGCGCACTATATCGTTGCTACAATACTAGAAAGGCAGGATTTACTATGAAACTATTACCAATCGGCGACATCGCCAAAAAAATCGGAGTTCTGAAACGACATTTGCTCCCTTATGGACACTACAAGGCAAAAATCGACACCGCGATTTTTGATGACCTAAAAGATGTCCCATATGGCAAACTAGTTCTCGTCAGCGCGATTACTCCCACGAAAGCCGGAGAAGGAAAAACCACGACGTCAATCGCCTTGGTTGACGGACTGGCTCGATTAAAGAAACGGGCCGTGTTAGCGCTACGGGAACCATCGCTTGGTCCGGTGTTTGGGCTCAAAGGCGGTGCCACTGGTGGGGGGCTATCGCGGGTCGAACCAGCAGAAGAAATTAACCTCCATTTTACGGGTGATATCCATTGCTTGACATCAGCGGTCAATCTCACCGCGGCAATTATCGATAACCATATTTTTCAAGGAAACGAACTCGGCATCGATCCCAATCGCATCGTTTGGAAACGCGTCATGGATATGAACGATCGCGCACTACGGGAAGTTACCGTGGCGCAAGGAACAAATAATGGCACCCCACGGGTCGATCATTTCATGATTACGGTTGCCAGCGAATTGATGGCGATTTTGTGCTTAGCCGATAATCCAGATGATTTTGAGCGAATGACAAATGAAGTTATTGTCGCTTATACATATGAAGATAAACCAGTTCGTATCAAAGACTTAAAAATTTCTCACGCAATCATGAAACTAATGCGCGAAGCGTTCAAACCGAATCTCGTTCAAACGCTTGAAGGTAATCCAGCCTTAATCCATGGTGGTCCGTTCGCGAATATCGCCCATGGTTGTAACTCCATCACGGCGACAAAGCTAGGACTCAAACTTGGCGAAATCCTAGTAACAGAAGCTGGATTCGGATCGGATTTAGGCGCGGAAAAATTCATGGATATCAAATGTCGTATCGGTGGTTTAAAACCCGATGCCGCGGTTATCGTCGCCACAATCAGAGCACTTAAGATGCATGGAGGTGTCACGCTCGATCAGTTGGCTCATGAAAATGTACCCGCATTGTTAAGTGGTACGGACAATCTCGCCAAGCATGTATCAAACATGAAAAAGTTCGGCGTTCCTTCAGTCATCGCCCTTAATCGGTTTAGTACCGACACCGAGGCCGAGGTTGAGGCTCTATTGAAATGGGCACAAGAGCAAGGACACCATATCGCCATCTCCGATGCCTTTGCCAAAGGAGGCGAAGGGGCGATTGCCCTAGCGGCAAAAGTCATCGAGTTAATCGAAACGAAACGTTCTGACTATCGACCACTTTATTCACTAGATTTACCGATAGAAGAGAAAATAGCCAAGATTTGCAAGGATATTTACGGTGCTTCCGGTGTCGATTTTTCAGAGAAAGCTAAATCACAAATCGCTAAATACCGTGAGTTAGGTTATGATTCTCTACCGATTTGTATGGCTAAAACACCACAAAGCTTGACCGATAACCCCGATATTTTAAATGCCCCAACCAATTTTAGAATTCACATTCGTGAAGTCGATTTGTCGGCAGGCGCTGGATTCATTATCCCATTGACCGGTGACGTAATGACAATGCCTGGACTCGGAAAAGTGCCGGGCGCCGTCAAGATGCAAGATGAACCATGGTAATCGAAAAGTACGGTCTGGGCGATGTCGTTGAGATGAAAAGGCCACATCCTTGCGACTCCCGCAGCAAATTATTCAAAATTATTCGTGTCGGCGCTGATATCAAATTATCGTGTATGGGCTGCGGTCATGTCGTGATGTTGACTCGGGATTTGTTCAATAAAAGATTCAAACGCATCGAAGTTAAAGCCAGCCAAGAATAAATGTAAGCCTCTACTAATGAAGTAGAGGTTTTTCTTTTGATTGCACTTTCTGATATTAGTAAATCTTATCGAATTGGATTATCAAATCACGACGCGCTCGATCGTGTGACTTTGTCTTTTGTGAATGTTGGTTTCGTACTAATAAATGGACCTTCGGGTTGTGGTAAATCAACACTATTAAACATCATCGGTCAGTTAGACACACCGACATCGGGGAGCGTCCACATCGATGGCAATGACTTAACCCGTCTATCCACTCAAGCCGATTCGTTTATTAAACGTCAATATTTCGGTTATCTATTTCAACATTTTCATTTGCTTGAAGGTTTTACCGCATTTGAAAACGTCCTTATTTCACTATTGTTAAACGATGTCGATGAGGCACAAGCGTTGGTAAAATGTGACCAAATGTTTGATATGTTCAATCTCAATCACCTGAAGAATCAACTTGTCGAAACACTATCAGGTGGTGAAGCTCAGCGCGTCGCCATCTTGCGCGCCATAGCAAAAAGCCCCCATGTGATCTTGGCTGATGAACCGACTGGTGCGCTTGATAACGATTCATGTCACAAAGTTTTGGAAACATTAAAAGCATTATCAAACGAAAAATTAGTCATTGTCGTATCCCACGACATCGAAGCAACGAGCCAATACGCAGATCGCATCATCAAACTTGTAAATGGACGAATTGTCGAAGATGCGATGATTACTGACAACAAGAATCCGATTCCAAAAATTAAGTTTCGAAAAACTAAATGCAATCGGTTAAAGCTTGTTCGCAAACGCATTTTGCGACTATCGAAGCACCACTTTTTCTGGGCAATCGCCGCATTATCCTTCAGCATCACGACGACGTTATTGACAATTGGCCTAACCATCGGCGCTAACCAGGCCATTAAATACCATCCCTTGCGTGGCGGTGCTTCAAATATTGTCTATGTTAGTCGCTTGGACAAGACTTTAATTGCCAATTCACCACTGACGTTACTTCGCTATCATCGACCGACGCACAGTGAAGTTTACGCGATGTTAGATGGTTATGGTGAAGCTTTTGTCGATGTTTCGGTACGCGCGATTTTTTCTCATCGCTATCGCTTAACGGTTAATGATTATCTTCTCGAGAACATACGTTTCGAACCATATTTCGACCAAACCAATCCCGACGATTTATCAAAAGTCTTGATCAATCATCAAGCTTGGCAACTAATCGAAAATAGCAATGCTATCGACTCCCCGCTAACATACGATGTCAATATTCCAATCAACACGACAGATATTCATGGGCAAGTCGCCAGTGACCGATTCGAGTTTCACATCACTCTTGACACTTCAAACATCATCGAGGATGTTCGTTTTCAGTCGCTTCCGACCATTTTTTATTCGCATTTGGCTGCGAAAAATTTGCTTTCTGATTATGTCCTTGAAAATGCAGCCTCGTTACTGCGCATTGATTATTCACTGGCAGATCGACTCGAGTCGGCTTTAGCAAACGATGAAATCGGGAATTATGAGATGATGTTCGTCTTTCTTGAAGTCGGCGAGGTTGTGCGATTTTATGAGACATGGGATCAAGATGATGCCATGACTTGTTCGGGGACGTATTTCGGCGAACGTGACTACCTGGCTTCAATCATGAACACGATTAAGATTGGACTATATTTCTTCGTGTCGATCAATGGACTATCAGGATTGCTGACCATGATTATTTCACTAGTGCATTTTTATAAAATGCATCGGCGTCGTCTGGCCATTTTATGGGCGCTTGGCATCACGCGTTCGCAAATGATAATAATGTGGCGCAATATCAGCCGCTACCTCACGATGATGTCATTGACGCTTGGGATGGTCATGGCACCAATAATTCAGTTAATCGTCAACCAGGTTATTTTTTTAAAAGTTAAGATAGTTCAGTTAATACGAGTGCCGTTTTTAAGTTTTCTAAATATCCCAGCAGGTTTAGTGATACTACTATTTTTAATCATGATGTTCATCGCCGATAGCGGGGCTTTGATTTCATCAAAAGTACTATGTACTGATAATTTAGCCGAGGAGTTGCGCGACGATGATTGAAATAAAAGCATTAGTGAAACGATTTCACAAAAACATCGTTTTAGATGACATGAATCTCAATTTACCGCGGACGGGAATCATCGGTATTTATGGGCGTTCGGGTAGCGGCAAGTCGACAATGCTTAAAATATTGGCGGGTCTATTAAAATTTCAAGGACATATCAGCGTTAACAATGAAAACCTTGAATTGCTTGATATTGATCAATTATGCGATTACCGATTGCGTAATGTCGGGCTTATCTTTCAAACCTATCGTCTTTTCGAGCATGAAACGGTGACTTGGAATCTCGCATTACCATTGCTATTGCTTGGCTATGACAAATGGTCCATGATTCAAAAGCATGTCGAGCAATCGTTAATTTCAGTCGGTCTACCCAGTTTTGGTCAACGCAAAGTTGCCACGTTATCGGGGGGCGAAAAACAACGTGTCGCGTTCGCGCGGGCACTTATCAAACAGCCTCGAATCATCCTTGCGGATGAACCGACCTCCGCACTTGATGATCAAAACAAACAGATGCTCATGCATCGATTGGCATCTTATTCCTCGCAACGCCTTGTCATTATCGTCAGTCACGATCGGGCATTGTTGAGTGAATATGCACATATATGTTACCAAATGGTCGATGGCAAACTAGTTGATAAGAAGATTCTTCATGCAAACAAAGATGTGTCTCGTCGGACGATGATTCGTTTAAAACATAATGGAGACACAGGCACTTTGCCATTTTCTTTTTGTTTCCGTCATGCCATTTACGAAATGAAATCGCACAAGTGGCGCCATTTTCTTTCACAAGTAATGTTAGCGATTGCTTTAGTCGCTCTTGGCATCGGCATCCAAGTGACGGCATCAATCAATGATAAAGTCCAATCGACAATCAAACATTTAATCGGACCAGCGGGACTCGAACTACGGGCGGATAAAGCCAACCATTCGGGACTAAAACAAGTATACGCTGCCGACTTTGTCCAGGTTGAGCAGGTCGCTAAGCGTTACCCTGACTATGTTTCCGACATTGGAGTCGTTTATCAGACTAATATAGACGACTTTTTTCCACAGCGAAATGAGTTGTTTGTCATTAGCGAAGGGCCGATTGTGATTTTGCCGAGTTTTAGTGCTCGACATTTAACCGAACCGTTAGGGTTTGACGAGTTGGGGTTGGATCGTATAACGTTGCGAAACGACGAGGTTGCCTTAATGTTGCCAGAGACCGACATCAAATTACTCGCTCAAAAAATCGGCAGTTTGGCAAATGCTGATCAAATCAATATGATACTAGCTAACAAAACAATCTTCCTCGGGGCCGGATTCGCCAACACTGCTTGGACATATGAAGATGAACAAGTGTGGCGGCTCGTCAAAGTTCATTCAGGCGAACATGCGTTAGTTATTCATTCAAATCCATTGTTTTCCGAGGCCGTACTCGAGCAATCGATGCGGTTTCCAGCGACGACCGATTTAAGCGCGACTCACCAATTGCCATGGATGTTAAAAAAAACTTATTATTTAAAAACTGACGATGCCGCGACATTAAGCGCCATCTTATACAAAGATTTAGAGCTATTTGGAATGCGTTTCGATTACGTTAGCAATACTCACATGAAGTCGTATTGTCCGCGATTGGGTCGGTGTGTACTTCAGCGGGTTCTTGTCTTGCTCGATCCATATCAATCATTGTCATTAAGCCATTTAAATTACATAATCGAAGCCGAACCGCGTTTAAATGAACCGATTTTAACTACAAGCGGCGGTTATCTTTTATATCCCGAATCGATGTTTGCTGGTTTCGCTAACGAAACTTTATTTGCCATCGACCAGCATCACATCGATCAAGTCATCGATTGGTTATCATTCACAAGTCCGGGTCAAATGGTTGTATTGCCTCCAGCGGTAGCCCGGGGACACTATCAGGACCAAAGCGGCGCGGCTGTCAAACTTAAACAAAGTTATGGTTGCGACTACATTGGACGTTTACCAATTGATGTGCACGAAATCGCTATCTCATCAGGACTGGCGCGTCGTTTGAACGCAAGCGAATATGAATTGGGCGATTCACTATATATTGCCACTAGAATTGTGACCACAACGCACGAGCAAGGAACTAGCAGCGAATTTATCACCACAGATCATCAAATTACGGCTATCGTCGATGACGACGATCTTTCGATTTACGGATGTTCGTTGTGGTCGGTATCGTATTATCGCGATTTATTGGGGTTCAGCGGTGATTCATTACGAATTGAACGAGCCTACTTCGCGGGACAAGAGCGTTTATTAAATGATAGCGCACGTCGGATCATGGCAACTTTCCACCATTTGCAAACGAGTTTACCACAGATGGACATGCGGCAATCACTGAGTAATCTGACTCGAAACATTGATGCCGGCATCTATGCGCTTGCCACGATTGCTGGTGTCAATAGCTTAATGCTTGCAGCTCTTGTGTTGCGTCTTGCTTGGCTCGACATTGCCAAAGATAAAACATTGCTTTTTGAACTTGGAGCGAGGCCGGGGCAAATATCCCGGTTGTTGACCGCTCGGGCAATCATTCTCGTATTTGGTTCATTACTAAGCGCAATCTTACAAATGATCATCGCTGCTTTTTTGATTGAACAAGCACTTGCCAACTATTTTCATACGCACTTTTTTTATTCGTTTCCAAGCGTTTCAATCGTGACAATGACGTTGTTTTCTGTTGTTATATTCATACTTTTGCAATTGGTTTCTCATCGTCTCCGTCATCATCACGCACTCGCTAACGCATGAGCGTGAATAAAAAAACATATATTTCTAGTATTTAAAGACGCTAAGTTGTATTATTATTCCGTAAGTCGAACGATTAAAAGTAACGGCTTCCAATTTTTAGAAAGGTTTAGGTTTCGATGAAAGGTTCAGTCAAAATGTTCAACAAGGACAAGGGCTACGGCTTCATTCGCACGGAAGATGGAAAAGACGTCTTCTTCCACTACAGCGAACTTGTCATGGACAACTACAAAACCGCCGTCGCTGGCGAAGCTGTAGAGTTCGAAGTTGAAGAAACAGATCGTGGTCCCCGGGCTACGAAAATTAGAAAAGGTTAATCCTACTTTAATTTAAAAAAAAGAAAGTCGCTCCGGCGACTTTTTTCTAATCTTTCATTGCGATAAAATCATTTAGGACCATATGGCACTTAAGGCAGGCATCGTCGGACTACCTAACGTTGGAAAATCAACGCTTTTTAACGCGCTTTCGCGCGCCAATGTCGAGGCTGCAAATTATCCATTCGCGACCATCAAGCCAAATACCGGCGTTGTGGCTGTTCCCGATCACCGGCTCGAACAATTAAGCGCCATTTTCAAACCATTAAAAACCATTTACACGACGATTGAGTTTTTCGATATTGCTGGACTTGTCAAAGGCGCCAGCAAAGGCGAGGGGCTCGGCAATCAATTTCTCGGTCATATTCGCGAATGCGACGCCATCGTCGAAGTCGTGCGTGCGTTTGAAGATCCCGACATCATTCATGTTGAGCAGTCGATTGATCCGATTCGCGACATTGAAATCATTAACCTCGAACTGGTGTTCGCCGATGTGGAAACCGTCAACAAACGCATCGAACGCACGGGAACTAAAGCCAAAACGAGCAAAGACACCCAAGCACTGTTTGAATATGAAACGCTTCTCAAATTAAAGAAACATCTAGAAGCGGGGTTGTCCGCACGAAGTATCACATTGACAAAAGAAGAATTCGTTTTTGCCGATGATACGCTTCATTTATTAACTTTAAAGCCAATCATATACGTTGCTAATGTCTCAGAAACGCAGCTACAAGCGCTTGCTGATAATGTTAGCTATCGGTCCATTGTCAATTATGCGGCAACTGAACGCGCTTCCGTGATTCCAATCTCGTGCGCCATCGAAGCGCAAATTTCGCAATTAGATAAAGCCGATCAAGCCGACTTTCTTTCATCAATCGGCGCATCGATGTCAGGCTTGGATTTACTTGTCAAAGCAACCTATCAGTTACTTGATTTAGGAACGTTTTTCACCGTTGGCGCCGATGAATGCCGCGCTTGGACGTTCCACCATGGCATGAAAGCCCCGCAGTGCGCCGGTGTCATCCATACTGATTTTGAGCGTGGATTTATCAAAGCCGAAGTATATCATTATGATGATATAATAAAATATAAGAGCGAATTATCGGTCAAAGAAGCCGGTAAACTTCGACTTGAAGGAAAAGAATACGTCGTCAAAGACGGCGATGTGATGTTCTTCAAATTTAATGTTTAGGAATTTATGTATCGTATTGGAATGAGTCGCGACATCCACCGTCTGGTCAGTAACCGTCCATTATGGATTGGCGGTGTTTTGATTGACTACGAACTTGGTTTTGAGGCTCACTCCGATGGTGACATTCTCATCCATGCGCTGACGGAGGCGTTACTTGGATCGCTGGCTTTAGGCGATTTAGGCACACATTTCCCCAATACCGATAGCGCATACAAAGACAAGGAATCATCCTATTTCTTGCGTTATGCCGATCGACTCGTTAAACTTCGCGGTTACAAAGTTTGCAACATCGATATCCAAATTACGCTTGAACGACCCAAATTAAGCCCCTACATTCCTAAAATGATTGAGAAAATCGCCTCATTGTTAACAATTAACCCCGAACAAATATCAATTAAGGCCGGTACTAACGAAGGCATGGGTTACATTGGACAAGGACTAGCAGCGGAAGCCACCTGCGTCGTGCTTGTTGAAAAAACAGTCGGCGACAAACATTAGGATTAAACATATGGATTCAATTACCCTTATCAAACAAGAACTATATCTTGCTTTAAGCAAAATCGGACATCAGATTTCCACTGATGAAATCATCATTGAGCAAAGTAAAGACGCTGCTCATGGCGATTTCGCTACCAATGTGGCCATGCAATTAAATCGTACACTGCGGAAAAACCCGCGTCACATTGCCGCGGAAATCGTTGCCCATATTGATCAATCTCGATTTGAACGCATTGAAGTGGCTGGACCAGGTTTCATTAATTTTTTCATGAAAGCCGAATCACTTGCGGGTATCATTGCAAAAATCATCAATCAAGGCGAATCATATGGTTCAAGCCTCGTTGGTCAAGGCATTTCCGTCAATGTCGAATTTGTATCCGCCAATCCCACGGGAGCGCTCCATCTTGGTCATGCTCGCGGCGCCGCCCTTGGTGATGTGATTGCCCGGTTGTTAAGCAAAGCCGGTTATCAAGTCACAAAGGAGTTTTATGTCAATGACGCGGGAGCGCAAATAAACAATCTCGCCCAATCGATTTATGCGCGCTATGTTCAATTATTCGACCAAGTCGCTGAATTGCCTCAAGACGGATACCATGGCGAAGATATCAAAAATATCGCCGCCGATATAAAAAAGGAAGTTGGAGATTTCTATCTCGGTCATTACGATGAAGCGTTTTTTAAGGCCGAAGGTATTAAGCGAGAATTAGCGATTATCAAAGACGATTTATCGTTTTTCCGCGTTGAATTCGACAAATTCAGTTATGAGACATCGATTCGTACACCAGAGTCAATCGATCGCGTGTTTATTAGGCTGGCACCGCATATCTATGAACACGAAGGCGCGACGTTTCTGAAAACAACCGAATATGGTGATGATAAAGATCGTGTCATTGTCAAAAGCGATGGCACATTTACATATTTTTTACCTGACATAGCTTATCATCTTGACAAGATTGAGCGCGGACACCGTCATTTAATCGACATCTTGGGCGCCGATCACCACGGCTATATTTCCCGTATGAAAGCCGCATTAGCGATGCTAGGTCATCCCTTGGACACGCTTGATATCGAAATATTGCAAATGGTGCGTCTGATCAAAGATGGCCAGGAAATGAAAATGAGCAAACGAACAGGCGTTGGCGTAACGTTAAGGGAACTCTGCCAAGAGGTAGGCGTTGATGCCGCGCGCTATTTCTTTGTAGCGCGAGCGGCCTCGTCACACCTCGATTTCGATCTAGATTTAGCTGTCAGTGCCTCAAGCGCCAACCCTGTCTACTATGCCCAATACGCCCACGCTCGGTTATCAAGTCTACTTGAAGCTGGCGCAGAAATCGGCTTTGATGATTCGGGTGTCGGACTGGATACAATTGAAGAAAAACAACTGCTTCGTCACCTTGAAAGTTTCGAGGCGGAAGTCGTTGAAGCCGCCAATGCACGCGCACCGTACAAAATAACGAATTATGTGCAAAAACTTGCAAGTTTAACCCATAGTTTCTATACTATATGTCGTGTCGTCGATAAAGAAAATATTTCTTTATCAAAATCGCGTCTCGCGCTTGTACGTGCCAGTCGCATCGTGATGGCAAACGCGCTTGCGTTACTTGGCGTCTCCGCGCCAGTGAAAATGTAATAAAGGGGATCTACCATGGTCGAAAAATCAATGCTTGACATCGCCTACGAACTGATTGTCGCTAAAGGCGAACCAGTTTCCTTCAAAGATATTTGGTCACAAGTTCTTGTGCATTTACCGGCAACGCCATCTGATCGCGTCGCCCGTTTTTATACGAATATGACGCTCGATGGCCGCTTTGTCGCCCTCGGTGGCAATATGTGGGACTTGCGCAGCAAATATACTTTTAAAGAGTTATATGAAGATGCCCGCGGCGTTTTCCGTGATGTCGAAGAAATCGAAGAAGAAAAAGAAATCGATCCATTCGAAGAGCCGGAAGAAGAATTGCTCGATGATGAAGAAGTCGAAATCGAAGACGACGAAGAAATCGAAAAAGAAGTAGAATAGTATTCTAAAGGAGAATTTTTATATGCCATTAGTCAGCATGAAACAGATGTTAATCAAAGCCCGCGAGCAGCACTACGCCGTCGGTCAGTTTAACATTAACAATCTCGAATGGACGCTTGCGATTCTTGACGAATGCGAAGCGCTCCAAGCCCCGGTCATTCTCGGAGTCAGTTCCGGCGCCGCTAAATACATGGGCGGTTATAAAATCATCGCCGCGATGGTCAAAGCCATCATCGAAGAACGAAAAATCACGATCCCGGTCGCCCTTCATCTCGATCATGGCGAAAGCTTTGAACTTTGCAAAACGGCGATTGACGCCGGATTCACCAGCGTGATGATTGATGCATCGCACCATCCGCTTGAAGAAAATATCGCCACGACCAAGAAAGTCGTTGAATACGCCCATGCTCGTAATGTCTCGGTCGAGGCCGAACTTGGACGCGTTGGTGGTCAAGAAGACCATGTCGTGGCCGAAACGATGTACGCCGTTCCCGCTGAATGCGAAAAATTAGTCAAAGAGACCGGCATCGATTGCCTGGCTCCCGCCCTTGGATCTGTCCACGGACCCTATAAAGGCGAACCGAAACTCGGATTTGATGAGATGGCGGTCATCAACAATTTAATTAAGTTACCACTCGTGCTCCATGGTGGTTCCGGCATTCCTGATTTCCAATTGAAAATGGCGATTGATCGAGGTACGGCCAAAGTCAACGTCAACACCGAATTGCAACAAGGTTGGACGGCGACCGTCCGAGCCTTGCTCCAAAAAGACGCCAACGTCTATGATCCTCGCAAAATTATCGGCCCTGGCAAAGAAGCGATTCGCGCCGTCGTCAAGGCTAAATGCGAAGTGTTCGGTTGTATCGGCAAAGCCAAATAAGTTATAATAAATCCTTGGCCAGTCCAAGGATTTTAATTTAAAAAATTAAAAAGGAGCCCATTGTGAGTCAAGATTTGCTTTTGCAACTCATCAAACGCTTTGACACGATTACGATTTTTGGGCATGTGTTTCCCGACGGAGACTGCTATGGAAGTCAAATTGGTTTGAAAGAAGCGATTAAAGCGACGTTTCCACACAAGGCGGTATACGCACTTGGGTCCGGTTATGAAAACTTCCATGATTTGATTACTCCGATGGATCGAGTCGACGATGCGATCATCGCTCAGTCATTAGCGCTCGTAGTTGATGTCGCCGACGCTCCTCGTATCGAAGATCAACGGTATCAAACCGCACAGTTTGTTTTTAAGATTGATCATCATATTCCGCTTTACCAATTTGGAAATCATCAATGGGTTGATACCACGATGATTGCCGTTGCCGAAATGATTACTTCATTTGTCATCAACCAGCGTTTGAAATTATCTTCCAAAGGCGCGATGGCGTTGGCACTCGGTTTGATCACCGATTCAGGCCGTTTCCTTTATGGTCAAGTCACGAGCCATACATTTGATTGTATGAGCCAACTTGTAAAAATGGGTGCCGATTTACATCTTATTTACGATCGACTCTACGAAAAATCTTTTAAGTCAATGTCATTTGAAAGTTATGTCTACCAAAACTATAAGACGACGCCTAATGGGCTGATTTACTGCGTTTTCTCTAAAGAGCAATTACGAATATTGGATATGGATGCGGTAAGTGCCGCCAGCCGTGTGAACTTGTTATCAAACATCCGCTACTATCCGGTATGGGCATTCTTTGCCGAAGATGACCAGGACGTTCGCTGTGAATTCCGCAGCGCGGGACCCGACGTTCAAACAATCGCCTACAAGTACGGAGGCGGTGGCCATCTTCAAGCAAGTGGCTGTCACGTCAAACAAATAGAACAAATCAACCAAATCATCGCCGCGATCGATGCGATGCTGGATAAGGAGTCACACACATGAGTTGGGAAATCGAACTGCAAGAAGCATTAGTCGCCGGTCGGTTAGCCGCCAAAGCGATTATGGAAATTTACCATCAACCCTTTGACGTCGAAATCAAAGATGATATGTCGCCCGTGACTATTGCCGATCAATCCGCTGATGAAATCATTCGCAATTACTTGAAATCGGTGTTTCCTGACCACGCTTTTTTGACCGAGGAATCAAGCGATGATCGGTCGCGGTTGAATAACGACTATGTTTGGATTATCGATCCCGTCGACGGAACCAAGGACTTCGTTGCCAAAAACGACGAATTTACCACCAATATTGCATTGTGCTATAAACATCAAATAGTTGTTGGTGTCGTGCTAGCTCCCGCACTTAATGAAATCTATTATGCATCACGAGGCCATGGAAGTTTTATGGAAACCCCAAACGAAGTGCGACGCATCAGGGTTAATGACAAACTTGACGATTTAACCGTCTTGCTCTCACGCTTTCACGTCCGAAAAGAAGAATGGGATGCCATTAATAAACATGCCGATAAAATAAAGCACACAGCGACGGTTGGCAGTTGTCTAAAAGCATGTCGGATTGCCATGGGAAAAGCCGAAATCACATACCGGCTCTCCGATGGGTCAAAAGAATGGGACACGGCTGCGTGTCAACTCGTGGTTGAGGAAGCCGGTGGTCTTTTAGTTACCCCACAAGGCCGACCGTTAACATATAATCGTAGCGATGTTCGCAATCGCGAAGGTTACATCATCGCCAATCGTAAAGAAAATATCTTATTGTAAGGAGCACATTTTGTTTCGTCATCGATTACCTAAAATTTTACTATTAACTGCCACATTCGTGTTGGCAAGCTGCGATTCAAGCCTATTCATTTCCTCATCGCTTGATGACACTTCAAGTCCGACCTCATCACTAACGAGCACTAGTTCGAGCTTAAGCGATACTTCGAGCGTATCAGCTTCATCAAGCGCTGCTAGTTCGAGCAGCGCCTCAACAACTTCCTCGTCGCCTTCAACCGAATCATCGACCTCAAGTTCCTCGAGCGCTTCATCCTCACAGTGGCCCGATGATCCGATTAATGATGTGACGGTACTCGATTTTTATAATTTCAATGATTTTCATGGTACGGTCGAGTATGCCCCGGACGCAACGGTGGCCGAACCCGGCATTAACCGGCTCGCCAATTATATCAAAACAAAGCGTAGTTTAAATTCCGATGGCTTTGTTCTCACTTCAAGTGGCGACATGTGGCAAGGATCGGCTGATAGCAACATCACGCGTGGTCGTTTAGTCACCGACGCCATGAATTTGATGGGATTTGACGCGATGGCGATTGGAAACCACGAATTCGACTGGGGCACAGACGTCATCAGAAGTAACGCTACATTAGCGAACTATCCATTTTTAGGAACTAACATTATCCAAAAGTCGACCGGACAACGCGCCGATTTCGCCCAAAGTCATACGATGATTGAACGCGCTGGTGTCCGCATTGGCATCATCGGAACAATCGGACCGGGTCTCGAAGGTTCGATTTTAACATCTGTCGTCGCTGATTATTCATTTAATCCAATTGATTCGTATGTGGCGGCGGCTGCCAGTGAATTGGAGCAACAAGGCGCCCATATTACGATTTTGCTTAATCATGACGGTGACGTCAGTTATGGCGCGCTTGATTATGTCGATCTTGTTTTCAATGGCCACGCGCATGCCTATGATGTTTCCATTAGCAACAATACGCCGATTATCCAAGCGCGTAGCAATGGCGTAGCCGTTGGTTTTGCCAAACTTCAATACGACAAAAGAACCGATACCGTGACGACGTTATCCTATGGCGTCGATGACTATTTAGGAAACAAGGATTTGGCGGAAGATCCCGACATGGCTGCTTTATATGCCGATTACTATGAACGGGAAATCCGAGAAATTAAAGAAGAAATAATCGGAGCGGCGACTTACTCATTCTCACGATCACAAATCGGAAATCTCACAGTGGCCGAGATGCTCGAGTATGGATCAACGTATGGTGCCGTCGCCGCTATCCACAATACGGGAGGCATTCGCGCGAGTATTCCGTCTGGTCCGGTGACATTTGGCGATGTGTATAAAGCCTTACCATTTGATAACGACTTGATTGTGTTTAACCTGACTGGTTCACAACTGAAGACGTGGTTGTCGCGTTACATATACGTCGCCGGTGTCGATAAATATAACTACACTTTTGATCACAATGGACAAACGATCGTTAATAGCCAAACTTATAAAATTATTTCAATCAGTTATTTAACCGAAGATATCGAAGACTATCCACACGACGTCGCTAGTGAACTGAACACGCACGCGTTTGCGCGCGATTTGGTCGCTGATAAATGGCGAGCAACCGGCGCCATCAATCCATACGATTACTCATAGAGGTGCAACATATGTTCAACAAAAGATTATCATTGGGCGTTCTGACATTAGCGTTAATGCTGGTGGGCTGCCAATCTTCAAGTGGTGGCGATGACGTCACCTATGTGTTTGAAACACCAGAGGTTAGCATTGATGAATCATGGCCGTCCGCCCCGGTCAATGATGTGACAACGCTAGATTTTTACGCCATCAATGATTTCCATGGCGCGCTCGAGCACAAGCCTGAAAGTAACGAAATCGGGATTAACAGGTTAGCGACCTACTTTGACAACAAAAAGGAACTCAATCCGACGGGCACCGTGATCTTGTCTTCGGGCGATATGTGGCAAGGCTCAGCCGATAGTAACATTACCCGCGGCCGTCTGGTAACCGATGCCATGAACTACATCGGCTTCGATGCCATGGCGCTTGGAAATCATGAATTTGATTGGGGCGATGAATTGATCCACTCCAATCAAGCACGAGCCGATTTTCCGTTTTTAGGCGCTAATATTTTTGATAAAAGAACTGGTCGTACGGCCGATTTTGCGCTTCCCTACACCATGATTGACCGCGGTGGAGTGCGCATCGGCATCATCGGTACGATCGGAGCTTCACTTGAAAGCAGCATCTTGACATCGAATGTCATCAACTACGATTTCGTATCCATTGGTAACATCGTCGAGCAAAGCGCGACTTATTTACGGTCGGCAGGAGCCAAAGCCGTTATTTTACTTAATCACGATCCTGATGTCGATACCGAAACATTAGGCCACGTTGACGCCGTTTTCAATGGCCATTCGCACAGCAATTACCGTAATATAGTCGGAGGCAAACCTGTGCTACAAGCTAGTTATAATGGTCGAGCGGTCGGCCATGTACGCTTTACCTATACCGCATCTAGCGATACGCTGACGTATGTCTCTTCGACAGTTGATAGCGGACTGATCAACCAAAACCTCAGCGAGAATGAGGGGATGAAAGCCATCTACGATCAATATCTAACCGAAGAAATAAACATCATCAAAAACGAAGTGCTCGGCGAGGCATCAGGCTATTTCTCAAAAGCAAAACTCGGCGATTTGGCCGTTAAAGAAATGCTTGCCTATGGAGCCAGTTTGGGTGCTCAAGTAGCATACCATAACACAGGCGGCGTCCGCGACACGATTAGCGCTGGTACAGTAACCTATGGCGATGTCTATAAAGTGTTTCCATTCGATAATGAATTAATTATCGTCGAAGTAAGCGGTTTGCAATTGAAATGGTGGCTGGCCCAAAACGATTACGTTGCTGGCGCGAATCGGTTCACGAACACGTTGGATGGTTCAATTGCTATCAGCGACAATGCTACGTATAAAATAATCTCCATCAATTACTTAACCGAAAAACATCTGACGTCAGACAGTCAATATCCTCATAATAAGACCACGGCTATCAACACGTTTGAATATGTGCGCGAACTATTGAAAGATAAATGGCAAAGCGTGGGAACGCTTGATCCGGCTGATTATATCGGTTAATAAAAAAAGCGGCATTTGCCGCTTTTATTTTACTTATACGCTTGGTTTTTCGCTTACGAGCTTCACGCCGATGACTCCGGGCACCTCTTCCATCAAAATGACTTCAATGCCACCGGTGACCGTCGTGTCGATGAGGCTGCAACCATTACAGGCGCCCAGCATGTTAATGTAGACAATGCCATCGATAAACGAATCGAATTCGACATCGCCTCCATCACGGAGGATAAAGGGACGAATCTTATCGAGGGTTGCGATAATTTGGTCTTCAATCGTAATCATGTTATCACCGTGAAAAATTATAGCACTCACGGCTAGGGTTGGCATCTTATATGATTATTTTTTAGGTAGTGGCAGAAACATTCTTGTCTGACTGACATACTCAGGATAATTGTCTTTGATACGTGAATATCGATAATCGGCCATCGGTACTGAAATAATTAAAAACATTAATGTCATAGCGATGGGGCCAAACACTAAATACCACATATTTGGCAACAATACGACGACCATCAAGAAGATGCCCCACCAAAACATAATTTCACCCAAATAATTCGGGTGCCGAGCATGTTTCCAAAGTCCGTCACGTATAATGGCGCGGCGATTGGTTTCCCGGGCACGGAACCGCTGCATTTGGATATCGGCGACTAGTTCAAGCCCAATCCCAATCAGCTAAATCAGAACACCGAATAACATTAAGATGTTGAATGTCACGGGAGTACCCATTTGTTGGTTCCTAAAAAGAACAAGCGCAGGTAATAAAGCGGCAAACACAAATAGCGTCGGCACGATGTGGATACCAAACAAATTGACAACGGGGTAGAAGACGCCACTTTTCTCTTTCAAATAATCGTAGCGCCAATCTTGTTTTTTAATTGTTTTAAACGTATACATCCAATTGGCGGTCAAGCGTAGTGACCAAATGCCAATCACCACATTAATGATGATTGTAACAAAGCTGTAATCGCCATAACTGAACATGTAAAGTAGCCCATAAAGGAAAGGAATCACACTCCAATACGGATCATACATCGACGCATTATTGACGAATAGCCCGATAATGTAGATAAACACCGTCATCGCGATGTCGGCTAAGAAAAGCGCCAAAATCGGATCCATAGGAGTGGGAAGATTGCGAAAGTATGAGAAGATGAAAAGGCCGACAATCGTTGCCAAAACGTAACTAACTAAAACGAATAAAAAGGCGAGTAAGCGTTTGTAATCAAATGGTTTTTTCATAAGTACGTTCCTTTATTTTATATAACGTCCCGAAAAATCGAGCACGTCGCCAGGTGCTGGCGTTTTTGCTGTTGATAAAACGTATACACGGACATTGCCGGTGCCACTGGCATTGACGGTGATCGAACCGTTATTGCCAATCGTTTTACTATCTCCGGTGACGACATCGACATATGTTCCAGCGGGAAGATTTGAAAATGTAGCTGTGCCAGATACGGACACCAATGCGAAACTATCGACAGATGATGAAGTGAATCGGCGTTTATATGCAAGACCACCAGAAACATTACTTGTCGAATATTGCCCTTTTTGTAAGGCCGGAACTGCTCGTCTAATGATATTCAAGGCGCGGATGTGCTGCGCCAAAGGATGGGCTAATGTTGTGGCGATTGCTCCCGAGGCATTGCGGTATTTACCAAAGTCAGTCGCTTCGACACTTCCTTCGATGTGACCACCGAAATAGGCGCGTCCTGTTTCAGCTAAAGGGCGATTGGGTCCGACATCAATCGGAGCACCTTTCATGAACTGGATTTCGCTACCATAATAAATTGTGGGAATGCCTCGAAACGTGAACATCAGCGATAAATTTTGCGCCCAGACAGATTCATCTTGGTTGAAGCGAGTACTTTCTGGGGCACCGTCTGGCGCATAATCGTGAGAATCGACATAGGTAATATTAGTTGTCGCATCGTTGTACCAATGATCACCACTTGTGGCAACACCAAACGCATCATAGGCATTCAGAAAATTCCAATGCATCGGGAAGTCAATCATCGCCATACCGGAGTTTCTTGAGTAATCGATCGGCCGATAATCGTTGCCGTTGAGGTAGTGATTGGAACTTGTTGGCTGTTGACTCACGTTTGATTGGTTGTCATAAAAGCTTTGCTCAACACTTGAGACGCGGTCAGCCATAGTCGCCCACGGATAATCTTTTGATTCTTTCCAAGTATAAAACGGAGTCGAAATGGCGGGCATGTTAGTATTCCAAACTTGGCGATAACGCGACGCTAATTCGCCAAAGATGAAGAAGTCATCGCCACCGCGGGCTTTGAAGGCAGGCAAGAATTCATTGTTAAAGACTAAACGTGAAATATGTTTGACGGTGTCGATTCTAAATGAATCAACGCCCATGTCGATGTAGCGATTATAAGCATCGATGAGGTAGTTGGTCACATACGGGTTTTCCGTATTCAAATCGACGCAGTCACCCGCAATTTGCCCCGTTTGGACAGTATACGATTCCCACGACAAGCTTTTTTCATGATGATAAATATGACGGACATCATTGACATCTTCCTTCATGGCGTTGATACGGGCGCCGTATTGCTGGCCACCATTAAGTTCATCGTAATTGTCAGGCAGCAAATTATTAGGATCAGTTTTGCGCATGTTAGCAACTGTATCCGCACTGCGATAGTCTTTTTCAAATAGAGGGAAAATATTTTCTTCACCAAAATTGGAGGTGTGATTCAAGACGATATCTTGGATAATCTTCATGCCTTTGGCGTGAGCGGCGTCAATCAAATCTTGATAAGTTGCCCCGCTTGATTCAAGGCGTGGATCGACTTGCGTAAAATCGATGCCATGGTAACCATGGTAGTCATAACCTGAAGCGTTTTCGACGACCGGTGTAATCCAAATCGCCGAAAAACCGAGCGCTTTAATGTAATCCAGTTTATCAATCAATCCTTGAAAATCGCCGCGCCAGGCCGGATCACTGGCCGGATTGTTCGCTTGCGTATCATCCCAACAATGGACATTATTGCCCGTGTCGCCGTCATAAAAACGCGCGGTCATTAAGAAATAAATTGTCTCTTCGCGGAAATCAGACCGTCCTAAAGCATCTTCATGCGGTTTAAAACTTGTAAGTTTTCCATCTTTAAGCCACCACTCGCCGGTCGTAAATTCATACTCGCCGCCCTCGACGCCGTTAAACGTGAACCGGGCTTTAATTGAAGTGGTTGGTCCGATCGTATAGCGATACCAATAATCAGGTTCTCGTAGCATCGTCAAGGCACCACTTGACGATATATCGTTTGGTTGTCCTTGATAGTAACGAATCTTGGGATCGGGATTAACCGATTTGACATGGACGGTGATAAGCGGTGTTTTGTTATAGTCAGGCAACTCGATTGTGCCCGGATCTTGATCATACCATCGTGAGTTAAAATACCACCACTCGCCGGTTGTCCGATATAAGTCGGATGTTTGAGGGCTGCCATTATTTGAAAAAATCAAGTTGATAGCAGAGACATTGGGAAAAGTTTTCGTATACCAGTCGCTGTCGACATCCTTGATCATGGCTTCGCCGGGCCAACCAGCCGAAGCGGTTCCCGCTGGAGTCGAGTTCCAATAATAAATGTAAGGAGTGGCATAGTCGCCTTTATAATGAACGGTAATCCCATCGGTTACGGCAATCGCTTCAATCGAAGCGCGATAGGAGACAATCATCATTAAGGCGGTTAGTCCTAGCGCATACCATTTTTTATTCATCCACACACCTCAAAAACTATGTGTTTATCTTATCAAGATAAATAATCGCCCGCAATCATATTATTAATTGTTCATGCGATGACACCTGTTCATGTTGAAGCGAACGACGCGCTTGGTTATAATGCTTTTATTGGATAACGAATGAATAAAAAATTAACATTATCAATCGCTTTATTAGCTTTATTAAGTTCTTGTGGCAGCTCAGTGTCGAGCAGTTTGTCGACTAGCCAGTCCGACGGAAGCTCGCTAACATCACAAACAACGAGTTATTTTAGCTACGACAGCAATGTTTCGTATCAAACATACACAGTTACCTTCGTCACCAATGCGGATATGCAACTAGATCCAGTCATTACCTCGATAATCGAAACAATGCCCACGCTTGAAAACGGATCGTTAACACTTGAAGGCTGGTATTTCGACGCGGAATTCACACAGCCGGTGAATTTCCCGCTATTTGTTGACCGTGATATGACGCTGTACGCTAAATGGATTGACGCTACGCCCGGATTTGTGTTCAAACCGACACTCGATGGGCAAGGGTATTATGTTGAATCTTATACGGGCAACGCGACCTCGATTGCCATCCAATCGACTTATAATGGTAAACCAGTATTGGAACTTGGGGAGTATTTGTTCTATAACAATGGCGCGCTTTTGTCGATTGCGTTACCATCACAACTTAGAACAATCGCAATGGCGGCATTTAAAAACGCCACGCAGTTATCAAATATCGTTATTCCTAATTCAGTCACTGAAATTAAAACCGATGCTTTCAGCGGCGCCATCTCTTTGAGCTCGATTACGATGTCTACGAATATTGCCATTATTGGCAATAATGCGTTTGAGAATCTTCCTAACTTAACGACGATTGACCTTCCCGCCACATTACTGGAATTACGGTCCCGTGCCTTTGGTGATGCAACGAGCCTCACACAAGTAAAAATCAGAGCGACAACTCCGCCTTTGCGCTTTGCCAATTCGTTCGAAAACACCTCGGCGAGCCTTCAATATCTCGTTCCTTCAGCAGCGTTATCCGCATATAAAAGTAGCGAATATTGGAGCGATTATTCGAATCAAATTTACTCGTTATAATTATTTAGACAATTTAAAAAACACCGCAAAAAGCCGATATTTAATATGATTTTTACGATGCATAGGTACTCCATGAGCGATATTTTTTCTATTATGCTATATTGTTTTTAATATCAAGGATAGGTTCGTGAACAAACTGAGGATAGTAAAAATCGGATTTATATCATTGGCGTTTTCCTTGTCGAGTAGCACATCGTCTGCTTATGTTTTCACACCGATGCACGCCTTGACACCGATGCCGACTTCAATTGATATGACTAATTTGTCCGACGCCTCAGTAAGCGCCTACTATCAAGGCGTCGAAGGCACAAGCGGCGATCAATTACTCGAAGCGCTTCACGATATTATTAAAGACCACAATGAATATGATTACGAATCGAGTACTCATCGAACAATTTATAAAATCATTGACAGAAATTGGGAGTTATCGCCATTAAACGATACCCAACTATCGAACTTTAACTACGAAACAGATAACCCATATATTCGTAAACTTTACGCCGATTATAACGATGCCGCGACGACAGCCGATTTGTTTAAAAACGATGGAGCCTCGCGTGTCAGTTTCGATAAGGAGCACATCTGGGCGCAATCTCTTGGGAACTTCGGACGCACCGGTGGCGCCGGTAGCGACTTCCATGCGCTGTGGCCTAGTGATGTCAGAGGCAACCAAAACGCTCATAGCAACTACAATTTTGCGACACCAACTTCTGGTATCACGAATTATAACAACGATTATGGAACCTATGTCGGGCGTAACGGATACATCGTTGGAAGTTCTCAAAAAGTATTCGAACCGCTCGATCAATACAAAGGCGACATTGCGAGGGCGATGTTTTACATGCCGGCTCGCTACTATGTATATGAAGATGTTCTCCATCCAAAACTTCTATTAGTTAATGGTTCGCCCTTACCTATCACCGCATCACCTTCACAACCGGGTCTAGCTGGCGATTTAGCGACACTGCTTACTTGGCATGAACTTGACCCGGTCGATGAACACGAAATCAGACGCAACAATTTGCTCTATAACAATTATCAGGGCAATCGCAATCCCTTTATTGATTATCCCCAATGGGCACGTATTGCCTACGATGAATCCTACGTCGGCGAGGGAGCGTCGCGAGCGCTTGGTACTTCAACCGCTGCCGGACTACCGGAGCCAGCAATAACGCTCGACCGGATTGAGGTGGCGTTAGTCGATGACAGTAACAAATTCTACTTATTTGACAATGTGGCGAAGTCCGATTTGATCGTTACAGCATTTTATAGTGACGCGACCTCCATGCCGGTAGTTGAATACACACTTTCTATTGCGGGGCAAGACAATCTGACATTCTCGAGTATCGGACCGCATGAACTGCTTGTCTCTTATACCGATAATGCCGTGACAAAAACAGCGACTCTAACAGTCGAAGTCGAACTATCGGCTGTGCAAATGATTATTGCTGGAGCGATTGGGCTCACGGTCATTGGCGTCATCTTCGCAATACCTTCACTTCGGAAAAAAATAATTAGCAAAGCTAAAAAAACAATCAAGAAACCATCATCTAGGAAAAAGCAAAGATCAACGAAAAAATAGCATTAATTACCGAAATACTGCTTTTTGATAAGATAAATGAGAAATAGACAAGAGGAAGAACATGCCTTTAAAAAATAGATCATGGTTACTAGTTGCGACGCTATTTGCACTATTGACTAGTTGCACAACGTCGCTAGGACAAGACTCCTCGCTTGATACAAGTGTTTATGATGGCCCCACCGTAAATTTTAAGGCGAATATCCCAATCGATATCGCGGCAACCTCAGTGGTGGTGATTGCCGGAAACTTCAATTCATGGAACCCGTTTTCGGGCGACAATGTCTTGACCGAAATTGATGCATATAATTATGAAATAACGATTGAATTCGATGTCACGCTTGTTGGCACAAGTTTAGAGTACAAATACGTGTTGCTCTTTGAAGACCAAACCGAGGGACCATGGACCAATGTCGAAGGATCGAGCACCGGAGGCGAAATCGGCAACCGGACATATACACTAAGGGAAGGAATCCAAACCGTGAACGATACCATTGCCAGTTTTAAAAATAACACCGGACAAACAACGCTTAGCCGTGGCACATTACGAAAAGTCGTCTTAGACATGCCTTTATACGAAGACGGCCGCCAGCGCACAATCCGCATTTGGTTGCCGGATGGATACAGCGATGCGGACACGGCAACTCGTTATCCGGTCATGTATATGCATGATGGGCAAAACCTTTTCGATGCATATACGGGTTTTGCCGGTGAGTGGGGCGTCGATGAAACGATTGGCGCCTTGATGGATGTCGGTTATGGCGGTTCGATTGTCGTCGGCATTGATAATTCATCCGATCGTCTTAACGAATTATCGCCCAGTTGGCCTCGTTCCAGCGCCGGATCCGTTTATATTAAAAATCCATCGGGTGAAAAATACGCTTCATTTATCGTCGATGTCGTCAAACCATACATCGACGCCAATTTCAATACGAATCCGAGCCGGGAAACGACGGGAATCGGCGGCTCATCGATGGGAGGCGTCATCTCGTTTTACATGGCATTACAATATCCTGATGTGTTTGGATATGGGATGTTATTCTCAACGGCGATGTATATATATGAAGCAAACATGAGCGAAACGTTCATCGCCTCTAAAAGCGTTGCTTCAAGTTTAAATCCACGGCTTTACATCTATGCTGGTGGCCAAGAACCGACAATTACACGGTATGTCGACGACATTAAAAACGCCTTAATTGACCAAGGCTACCCTATTGCCCATATCAACACTCTTATCGATCCTAATCTAGGCCACAACGAAGCGGCTTGGGCACATTATTTTCCGATAGCCTATCGATGGCTGGTTGATTTCTAAACGATTAACGAATAGCTTTATTCTGATGAAAAAGTTTTTTATTGTGATTAACTGGCTAATCCATAGTGAAGTCTGAGTACACTACCAGTTACATAACTATCATTGATGGCCATGCCTGAGCCTTCAAACATTTCGTTGACGTCCTCTGCGGGAATCACCAACGTATTATCGACCATCAAATCGGGATCGAATACGCTAAAAAGTGTACTTAGCATGTCATTGTCCAAATCAATCGCGCCGATATTGGCTTCAAGTATCGATAAAACCATATCACCATTGGTGTTCATGCTGACATTGCTCGACAAATTGAATTGCATATCGAAAGAACCAGATAAACCATCACGCGTCAGACTCATGAGGAAGTGAATCGACATTTCATCACCACTAAGTTTTACGAATAGGTTGGTTGACGCAAACGTGTATTCGATGTCATTTCCAAGAAGTGGGAATGTCAAAGGAACCTCAAATTGCACGTCTTCATCAAGTGTGTAGTCGAGAATCGAATTCAAATCCGCTTCATCCATGTCGATGTATGGATCGAATGGATTGAGTATCGCGTTATTGATTGCTTGAACGCTTAAATCAGCCATGAAAGCGGCCTTGTCGGCGTCTGATTCCCATTTCGTGAAAGCTGGTTCGCTCGGATCAGTGAGCAGTTTGCGCAAAGTGCCGAGGCGCAACTCAACGTCAAACCCTTCATCGGAAATGTCTAATATCAAAAGCGATTCTTTATAGACGATTTTCAATAAAGCGGCGAGCGTTGGTTTCACTTCAAATAAATATTCAGTCAAACCTGTTTCTCCAACTGTGAAGCTTAATTCTTCTTCATCAAATTGGCCAAAACTGAGATATTCGGCAATCATCTCGTTAAGGCTTTTGCTGGCAATCGCGCTGGCGATGGAATTAGCGAGGCTATAAGCCTGCTTCAAGGGTAGTTTCATCGCTCCGACTTGGATGCGCTCGATTTTAAGAAAATATTCTTCGTTTTCGCCTAAGACGATTTCGAATTCCATTTCGAAGCCCGTTTGATAAAACCGCGATCCGTTAATGACGATGTCGGCTCCGGCAGTAACCGTCAAAGTGTCATCTTCAAGTGTTGTCCATACGCCTTTGACGCCTAATATTCCAAATGACATCATGTAGCTATACTCCATCTCGCCTTCATACAAGGCATTTTGGAATTTGTCATTATCAGCTGTCAGTGCTTTTTGAATCATGCGATTGATAAACGAATCGGTGATCCGTAGCGTGACCGCTTCCGATGATGGATCGGTGATTAGCAGTGAGAGCCCATCGTCGAGACCTTGGAAAAATAGCGTTTCTTGGGTGTCATTATAATCATCCATTGGGGCTTCCGTCTTCATGTTAAACAAAATCAGCGGCAATCCCACGATGATGAATAGGATGATACCAAGAATGATAAACGGTTTTAGAATAGCTTTAATCAATTTCATATGAGTGTCCTCGTTTATTCATAACAATCGCAGCGTTTCGAGCATCTACGATTAATTTTATTCTATCACTTGTATAACAATTGATGCTCGCGGCGACTGACTTATCAAATCGTTACCGGCAGTGCTTGAATGATTTTATTGAAGATGACTGATTCACTTAAGTATTCTCTCGTTTATAATGAAGTCACGAAAACAATAACCGAAAATGTCTCTTTTTAAACGAATTGCTTTGACAATGTGGCCCTTATGCACGCTTTTGATTAACGCTTGTAGCGCGGCCCCTAATGTGAGAAATGTCACCATCAATAAGAAATACACGATGCGACATACTTGTTACATATCGTGTGACCGCTACATGAAATACTGGCCGATTTTAACAATTACTAATGAGAGCAACGCGCCAGCACATATTTATTTCGATGGCTGGTATGAATATTACAATGTCCGCTTTCCCTCAAACAAAATGAGATTATCCCATTGTGCAGTGATTGGCATTTCCAAAATGGAACTTTCTTTTGAACAATCGCTGTTTGTGGACATGGAATGGGTGCAAAGCAATTACGGTAAATATCCAGGTGGGACGATTAAATTCTATTTTGACGTTACGGAAGTCATTGAAACAACCACTTGTCAGTTTAATTAATGATTAATCGTTATTAATTGTTCAAAGCCCTTTACAAAACAAAACCCCCGTTATCGTAACCGCTATTTGGTCCAATATTCGGGGGTAACTTCAAATTGGCTTGGTGCCCGGGGCCGGACTCGAACCGGCATGGTGTCGCCACCGCAGGATTTTAAGTCCTGTGCGTCTACCTATTTCGCCACCTGGGCAAGAAATTGGTCTCCCGTACAAGATTCGAACTTGTGACCCCTTGATTAAAAGTCAAGTGCTCTACCGACTGAGCTAACGGGAGTGGCTGGGGTACCTGGGATCGAACCAGGGAAATGCCAGAGTCAAAGTCTGGTGCCTTACCGCTTGGCTATACCCCAAATAAGATGGTGGAGGAAGGTGGATTCGAACCACCGAACCCGAAGGAACTGATTTACAGTCAGCTGCGTTTGGCCTCTTCGCTATTCCTCCAGCGTATAGGCAGACAATGGATGGTGGATGTTGAGGGGCTTGAACCCCCGACCTCCGCCGTGTAAAGGCGATGCTCTCCCAACTGAGCTAAACATCCGCACTTCCCGTTGCATGCTAAATAAATATAGCAAACGGGAATATCTAAGTCAAACAAAAATGAGGCTAATAACGATTGTCAAAAACCTTTCTTTCCCAGCAATTTAAACATGTTGCGCTTATACACTTCGACGCCGGGTTGATTAAACGGATTGACGTTCAATAGATACGCCGACATCGCACAAGCTTTCATGAAAAAATATAAAAGATGCCCAAGGGCATAAGCGTCTAGTTTTTCGATTTCGATGACGAGATTAGGAACGTTTCCGGTATTGACATGGGCATCTAGTGTGCCAAGAAACGCCTTCTCGTTAACATACGAAAGGGGGCGACCCGCTAAGTAATTTAGTTCATCAAGATCGGCGGCGAAAAGCGGTATATTGACGTCGCATAATGGTTTTTTGACAAAAAGAATCGTTTCAAATAATATCGGAGCACCCGCTTGGATATATTGGCCAAGGCTGTGCAAGTCGGTGGAAAACGAGGCTGAAGTCGGGAGTAAACCTTTTGATTCTTTACCTTCTGATTCACCAAATAGTTGCTTTAACCACTCGTTGAGTTGGGCGTATTGAGGTTCGTAGGATACATACATTTCGACATATTTTTTGGCGTATAGCGAGTGACGAATCACGGCATAGCGATAGGCCATGTTCTTGTCCAAATCTGGTGTGTCAAACTCATTCATGGCGGCACTGGCTCCATCAAGCAGCGCTTGGATATCGATTCCTGAAGCGGCGATTGGCAGCAAACCGACGGGAGTCAACACTGAAAAGCGTCCGCCAATGTCGGATGGGAGTGTGAATGTTTGATAACCTTCAGCTGAAGCTAACTGGCGTAGTGATCCTTTGCTAGCATCAGTCGTACAGTAAATGGCGCGTTTGACTTCTTCTTTCGGTAGTTGTTTCTCTAATAGCGATTTAAGCAATCGGAAAGCGATCGAAGTTTCGGTGGTCGTGCCCGATTTCGAGATAACGTTGACGGCAAATCTCTTGCCCTGAAGGTAGTGCAACACTTGTGCGGTATGGGTAGGCGAAAAAGTGTGCCCTAAATAGACGATTTCAAGTTTGTCACCAGAATATAGGCCCTTAATAGCTTCAATCACGGCGCGAGACCCTAAATACGAGCCTCCGATGCCGCAGACGACTAGAATATCGAAATGCTCACGGATGTATATCGCTGCTTGTTTGATGGCTTCGACTTCTTCGCGGTTATACGTACCGGGATGTCGTTCCCAACCCAAAAAGTCAGCTCCTGGTCCCTTTTTTGTTTTGATGGAGCGATGAATCGAGCTGACGCGGTCGGCGTAAGCATCATAATCAATTGGTTGTCGTAAATACGATTCGTTTAATTTCATGGCTATTCCTCGTGATTGTCATCAAGCGCTTGCTTGATCCATGGCATCAATTTTTCTTTTAAATGTTCGAAGTTAATTTGATCAGCGGGTAATTTGACGCGAACGCGACGGTTGGGTTTGATTTTAGGTAAGGGCGGCATCTGTTTTAGCGAAAAGCGCAGGTAGCCGTTATTGGCATCGACTGATATTATTTTAAGTTGTAACTCCTGGCCTAGTTTGAGTATTTCGTTGATATCGCTGACGAATCGTGATGATATTTCGGAAATGTGGAGTAAACCTTTACATCCATCGTCAAGTTCGACGAATGCGCCATAAGGCGCAATTTCGGTAATCAATCCTTTGACAATGTCACCTAGATTATGGCTAATCATGGAGACGCCTCCTTTTCTAGCAAACTTTTAACGATCAAAACGTCGTCTTCAGTCGTTACTTTGAAATTCAGGCGTGAGCCAAGAAAATAGTGGATTTCGATTTGGCCAAGTAGTAGCGATATATCATCAGTCGCTTCGAGGCCGACATTTTGTTGATGGGCTTGATAGATTGTTTGAAAACGGAATATTTGCGGTGTTTGAATGACACCGATGTGAGTGCGATCCACAACTTTTACCAGTTTGTCATTGGCATCAATTTCCATCAGTGTGTCGGGAGATGAAACTAACGCTGTTAGACCAATGTTACCAGTGAATTTCCTCAATCCTCTTGTAATTATAGTTCCGTCAATCATAACCCGCGCCCCATCATGAATGATAATCGTATCATCGCCACTAGCACGATTACTCAAAAATTTGAGCGCTTCAAACACCGAGGCTTGGCGTGAGGAACCACCCGTCACAACATGGAGTGGTTTTTGGTCATGATTTGCGCTGATGTTAAATACTTTATCAAGGAAATTTTGATGGGAAACAATCACGATTTCATCGATGTCGGCATCGTTTAAAAACGGAAGCAGAGTCCACTCAAGTAGCGGACGGCCCGCAATTTCGATAAATTGTTTTGGTAACGGATAGCCTTTCACGCGGGTACCGCTACCACCGGCAAGTAATATCGCAAAAATCAATTCGAAAACCTCTTTTATAATTTTAACAATAAATAACTGGATGAATATATAACTTAATCGTTATTTAACACTGTCGATTTCTTTTTTCGTCAACTCATCGGTAATCGCTACTTGTTGAATAATGAGTTTGACGACTTTGTCGAGTTCGCTGCCCATTCGATAGTCGGCTTGGCAAATATAATTAACCCGTCCGTCATCGATAAGTGGACGCACGTGTTCTTTGTTGCCTTTTGAATAGACGGCAATCGACTTACCGCCATTTTCCTTAACTAAGATCATTGGCGGGACATCAGTTAGACCATCGCCGATATAAATGATATTGCGATAAGGGATGCGTTTTTCCCGACTGCGTTCATTGACTAGATGGTCATCGATTTGCCGAAACACGCCTTTGGCAATTCTGAAGAAATATTGTGTTTTCATCGTGTAGTTGATGGCGAGCTTGGGCCATAGCGGTTCACCGGTCTTTTCATCAAAATAAAATTCACAACCATAGATAGCTCTGAATTCATCGGCGATGGCACAACCATCGATGATTTCTTTCGTGCCGCTGGAAATAATGTAGTGCTCAACGAGTATGCCACGGGTTTCGGCATATTCATTAATACGTTTAAACCAAGTGGTCACACCTTCGAAGAAATGAATGTCTTTACCAAGGCTAAACAGAAACTCCTTGGTCAGTTTGATGTTTTTGTCTTTGGCGAGCTTAACCATCATGTACATATACGACAAGATGCGTTCAACGCCTTCTTTATTAGTGAAATCATTGGTCGCGCCCCAAAATTCGGCGGGGGTCATTCCAAGGGCGGGAATTAGAGCATAATTTTGCATGTCTTCGGAGCAAAGCGTTTTGTCAAAGTCATACATGATCGCGATAATCGGACGATTTGGCATGGTGTTTACCTCCATAAAATAATACCAATCAGACACCCATTAGTCAATTTTTAGTAGCTTTTCGCCACAAACACTAAAGATATTCTATCTTTCAGTAAAAACGAGTGTGGTATAATTCTTATTTGATGGAGAAACATTCACAAAAGTGAAACCTTGGCAAATCATCGTCGCGATAGCGATTGTCTTATTTGGCATTTATGTGGCTGCGGTCATCGTATTCGCTTATCAAATGAAGCAATTTGATAAACGGATGGAACGCAATTTGGCGGCCATCGATGTTTTGATTGTACAGAAGTACGACATGCTGCGGCTAATTGGCAAGATGTTCGTTAAGTTTGAGATACCAGTTCCACCCGAATTCATGCTTCATGTACGTCCTAAATTTGAAGAAACACTACTTGATATCGGCAGTGCCGAACGGGCCGTCATTAAATCATTTTTGATGCGAACGGCGCAGTCGCTATTCTATTATGGGGAAATCAACCAAGCATTGGCCCAACACCCCGAATACATCGCCATTAAAGAAAATTACGCCGAAATCGATCGCCAATACCGGCATTCGGTCGTTTTATATAACGCCGACGTGCTCGGATATAATTATTGGAGCCACCTTTTTTGGTTCCGTTGGGTCGCCAAAGTTCGAAAAATGATTGATAAAGAGATAATTTCCTAGCATATTTCCCCAATCATTCACATGCTAAGTTTATAATTACAAATGGAGAAAATATGAAAAAACCTGTCATTTTATGCATTATGGACGGTTATGGCCAACGGAGTGAAACGTACGGTAACTGCGTGGCTAAAGCCCATAAACCAAACATCGACCGCTTTTTCGCCACTTACCCACACACGCTAATTGAAGCCAGCGGTGAAGCCGTCGGTTTGCCTGAAGGTCAAATGGGCAACTCGGAAGTCGGCCATCTCAACATCGGCGCCGGCCGCATCGTTTATCAGTCACTGACGTTGATTAACAAAGCCGTCAAAGACGGATCAATTTGTGATAATCCCGCTTATAAAGGCGCAATCGAACACGCCAAAAAGAATCATAGCAAATTGCATCTAATCGGACTTGTCAGCGATGGAGGTGTGCACTCGCACGTAACTCATTTTCTAGCAGCCATTCGCATGGCCCACAAAGCCGGACTTGATGACGTCTATGTCCATGCTCTCATGGATGGACGTGACGTTGACCCACAACTTGGGGCATCGTATATCAAGCAAATCGTTGATCTGATGGATCAACTCCATTTTGGCAAACTCGCTTCAATCGGGGGCCGCTATTATGGCATGGACCGCGATAAGAACATGGACCGCGTCGACATTCACTATCGTGTTATGGTCGATCAAGATGGACCGAGCTTCACCGATTATCGGAAGTATTTCAACGATCAATATGCCTATCTACCAACAACAGGCAAAGATCCAAGCGATGAATTTTTGATTCCCCATTTTCACTTAGGCGTTAATGGTAAAATCGAAGACAACGACGCGATTATCTTTATGAACTTTAGACCCGACCGCGCCATTCAATTAGCAACGGTTTTCACGAATCCGACCTATTACCAAAATCCTCCACTTAAAAAAGACGGGACTCCGATGTATAAGGCTTATGTACCGAACCATCAACTGAAAAACATACATCTCGTTCAGACCATGAAATACGCCGATTCGGTCAAAGGGCCAATCGCTTTCGAATTGCCGTTACTGACCAACACCTTTGGTGAATACATCGCCAGCAAGGGGCTCACACAACTTCGCATCGCCGAGACCGAGAAATACGCTCATGTGACATTTTTCTTCGATGGAACGGTCAACTATGATGGCATTACCCGTCCGGAATTAAAAGGATCGCGACGCGTGCTTGTCAATAGTCCCAAAGTTGCGACTTATGATTTGAAACCGGAAATGTCGGCCTATGAAGTACGCGATGCCTTAATCAAAGAACTTGATAAACGCGATTTGGATGTCGTCGTCATCAATTTTGCCAACTGCGACATGGTTGGTCATACGGCAATCGAAAAAGCTGTCGTTAAAGCCGTGGAAACGGTTGACGCCTGCGTGGGCTCAATCATTGATTGGGTCGAAACTAATGGAGGGACGCTTTTACTAACCGCCGATCATGGTAACGCCGAGATGATCCTTGACGCCAATGGTCGTCCGTTTACGGCGCACACGACTTCTTTAGTTCCGTTTGGAATCAACATACCAGGCGCGAAACTAATGAGCGAGGGCGGCAAATTAAGTAACATCGCCCCGACAATGTTGGAACTTTTAGGTTTACCGATTCCGCAAGAAATGGATGAACCTAGTTTAATTATCAAATAGAAAAGGAGCACAACTATGAGATTAGAAGAATTTCCGCTGATTATCCCCGACATTAAGAAAATCGAAACGCAGTTTAAAGCGCTGCTAAAAGATTTCCACCTTGCCAAATCAGCCAAAGAGCAAAAGAAAGTCGTCGATAAAATCATTAAACTGACCGACGAAGTCGCCACGCAGTTCACTGTTATTTCCGTTCGTTATACTCAAGACACGCGTGTTGAGGAATATCAAAAAGCGCAAGATGCCATCGATGAGATGGGACCGCTATTCCAAGCCTTATATAACGAATACCAAAAAGCACTTATCGCCTCGCCGTTCCGTCTCGAACTAGAAAAATCATTAGGAAAGTTCCTATTTGAGAAAATCGAGACGAGTTTGAAGGCCTTTGACCCCAAAATCATTGAAGAACTTCAAAAAGAGAATAAACTCACGAGCCAGTACGCGAAACTGATGGCTTCAGCCCAAATTCCGTTTGATGGCGGCGTTTATAACCTCTCGCAAATGGGAAAATTCGCCGATTCGCTCGACCGCGACATTCGCCGTCGCTCATCAAAAGCCGTTGCCAAATGGTTTGAGAAAAACGAACCGGAGTTAGCTAAAATTTATAGCGAACTCGTGACGTTACGTGACTCGATGGCCAAAAAACTTGGCTTTAAGAATTTCATCCCGCTAGCCTATGCCCGCATGGGAAGAACTGATTACGATGCTAACGATGTGGCAGGCTATCGTGCCCAAGTTTACCGCGCCGTCGTCCCTCTATCAAAGAAGTTAGTCAAGCGACAAGCGGCACGCATCGGTATCCCCAATCCGAAATTCTACGATTTGAGCCTCAACTTCACATCGGGTAATCCTACGCCAAAAGGTGATAAAAATTACCTTGTCGCCGCGGCGCAAAACATGTACCACGACATGGGTGAAGACATCGGTTCTTTCTTTGACAAAATGGTCGAACTCAACATGCTTGACCTTGAAGCACGACCTGGCAAACAAGGCGGCGGTTACATGACCTATTTCCCCAAATATCAAATGCCATTCGTGTTTTCTAACTTCAATGGTACGGCCGGTGATGTCGACGTCTTGACTCATGAAATCGGACACGCCTTCCAAGGCTATAGTTCTCGCAAGATCAAGATTCCCGAATATCGTGAACCGACGATGGAAGAAGCTGAAATCCATTCAATGAGCATGGAATTCTTCGCTTGGCCATGGATGGAAAAATTCTTCAAGGAAGACAAGGATAAATACTTATATTCACACTTAGTTGGAGCGATAAACTTCCTGCCCTATGGCGTGACCGTCGATGAATTCCAACATTACGTCTATGAAAACCCGACCCATACCCACGAACAACGGTGTGCCACATGGCGGGAAATCGAAAAGAAATATACGCCTTATAAGAAATATACAGGCTTCCCGATTTATGAAAAAGGCACGAGATGGATGCGTCAAGGACACATTTACTCGAGCCCATTCTATTACATCGACTATACGCTGGCGCAAGTCGTCGCCTTCCAGTTCTTAACAATGATGGAAGAAGATCGTCAACTAGCTTGGTCGCGCTATGTCAAACTTTGTAAACTGGGCGGATCATATCCGTTTACCCAGCTGTTAAAGAAAGCGAAACTAAAGAATCCATTCAAACAAGGAACGATTGCACGCACCGTTAAGAAGATGGAACCGATTTTGGCCCGCTTTGACGATTCGAAAATGTAGTTAAGCGATCGCTATTTGTTCGATTTCCGGATCAGATAATTCTCGGAATACTTGACGCGTGAATAATAATAGCACCGTCATGTAAACGATGGCGACATACTCAAACGGGATTTCCCGAATGCCAAACAAAAACGGGAAATACGCGATTAACGAGATCATATTAACAAGAAGAGGCACGTAAAAGTGCTTCTTCTTTATGGCGTAGTAGACAATGGCCAGTACATCAGCGGCATAAAGGTATCGTTCATGCATCGCTGGAAGGAAGAAGTTTGCCATCAGAATCGACCACAAAGCGATGTCGATGATATGGCTTTGACGAAGTTTGATTTTGCGCACGACTAGATAAAAGAAAGCAATTGCCATCAATAATGCAAACAAGGCGACGGCATAATCTTTTAACATGTCATAACGATCTTTGGGAAACCATTCCCACATGTTGGGCATGTTCAAGGTCATGTATTGATAAGTTTCCGTTTGCCGGAAATAGACCGTCATGATGTTAACAAAATCACGACCATAAATAAGAGAAGGAATCGCAAACACGAAATACACGACGGGAATCAATAGGAAATGCCAAAGTTGCTTCGGCCGATTAATCATGTACATGATAATCAGTAGCGGTAACACGAATATCGTTTGTAGCTTAAAAGCGAAGGCGACACCATAAACGACCATGCCCCATAAGTGCTTGTTTTTCAAAAAGAGGAACAGCGACCAAACGATAAATGCCGTATAAATCGAATCGGCTTGACCCCAGATTGTCGAGTTGAGGAATACCGTCGGAAGATAAAGCGTAATCACCCCGAAAAGAGTGGCAACCGGATAGCGGCGTTCTTGCTTTTTTAATGCTTCAAGCAACAGGAAAAACACGCCAAGCGCCATAACTATGTCAAATAATATCGAAACATATTTGATGGGATAAAGGAATGGCGTCGCAGAATTTGGTGTGGGAAAATAAGATAGAATTGTCAGAATCAAAACATAAGGTGGCGAATAATCGCCGATAGAAGTTCCAAGCGAAGCAAAGCCGCCGAGCTCAACGATGTCTTCCATCCAATGTTTAAGGAATTGATTGTAATCGCCGGAAGCATGGTCGAGGTTGGTCACCCTAATGTAGATTGCAAGACCAACAAAGAACAGGGCGACGGGAATATACGAGTGGTTTTTTAAAAACCGCCACACAGCGATAAATGTTGTTTTTGTTTTATTAATAATTTTTAATGTGGTGGCATTCATAAGTTTTCTAACGTTCATATCATAACATGATACTTATTTATAAAAGCATAAACAGATGCTTCTCACAATAAAGAGAATGTGATAACCATAAAAATCATGATTCAAGCGCCGGTGCGAGGTCAAGTTGTTTGGTTTCGCCTACCATAGTTTTGTTAAAAACGACCATTAGCAATACCGGTACTCCCATGATTAGGGAAGCGACAATCCAAGCTCCGAAATTTGAAAAGGACATGGCGACGTAAGCTTGATCTGATTTGCTAACTAAATAATTCACATCGACTAAAAGCGGAGCCCACACCGAAACCGCGATGCGGGCCACCATCTCGCCAAAACCCGACAACAAGATAATCAGTGGCCGCTTGATTCCTTGAAGAATCGCGCGCGATATAACGGCCAACGCCATTAATATTGAGGTGGGATACAAGATAAACAAATATGAATTTGTATAAAAAATTACTTTTTCGTTGATGGAATCGGCGGGCAGGAAAATAGCGGTTGCGCCAGGAATCAAAGCGTATCCTAGTATTAAAACGATAATATATGACACAAATATGAAAAGTAGCGACCACTTGATTCCTTGTTTGATGCGAACATTAGCGCCCGCGCCGTAGTTTTGCGAGACATACGTGACCAATGAGGTAGCAATCGTGGCGTATAAAATTGAGGAATAGGCTTCCATATTTGTGAAAACGGTAATCGCTTTTCCAGCATCAGGACCAAATAGATTAAGTTGTCGTGTCAGCACGAAACCACCGATGAATAGGATCGACCACTGGAAACCGAGTGGCAATCCTTGTTTAAGCAAATCGCGGCCCATCACACCATCATAGCGAAACGTGCGGAGCCGTATTTTTAGAAACGGATATTTCTTAATCAAATAACGATAGTTAATAAACAGACCAACGATATTGATTATAACAACGGCGATGCCCGTGCCGATCGTATCGAGATCGAAAATGTTTCTGCTTGTCAAAATAAGAATCAGTCCTATTTGAAGCAACATCATCAAAATGGAAACCATCAATGGGAAAAACGAATTACCCATCACTCGTAGAAACGCCATTGCTAGTTGGTTAAGAATAATGATCGTAAAGCCCGCGATGATGAAGATGTAGTATTCATACGCCTTTTGGAAGTATAAAGCGTCGACATTAAGCAGTTGTAATGCCGGTTTTAATACAATAAAACCTAGAACCGTCAGAAAAACGCCAAATAACAACGCTAGATAAAAGGAATTTTGAAATGCCTTGACGGTATTTGCTTGATCCCTTTTGCCATAATAGTGCCCGCCGATGACCGCGAAACCAGAACAAGTTCCTAATCCAAAGTTCAGCAAAATGGCATTCAATGAATTCGTTTGCGTGATGGCAGTGACGCTATCACCACCAACGGTTACTTTCAAAACAAGCGTGCTGACAAGGTTTAAAGCGTTAGTCAGCAGCAATGTGAGAAAAACCGGTATTGAAAAAAGGATCAACACTTTCAGTGGTGAACCTTTCGTTAGGTCGATAAAGCCAAACATCTTTTTTATTGTGCCCAAGTAGAGGCCTCTACCGCATCCCTTGACGCTTTCTAGTCTGGTATGTGGTTAATTGATAACAAGTGGTGCAGGTAGGGAGACTTGAACTCCCACAGGTTACCCTATACGCCCCTCAAACGTACGCGTCTACCAATTTCGCCATACCTGCAGCGTGCTTAATTATAAGCATAATTATTATTTTTTTCAATAATCGAAATTCACGATTACCTAGAATAATCCAAAGATGAGTCCTGACAAAACAAAGTAGATTAATAAAGCGACCACATCGACAATAGTCGTGACAAATGGTCCTGACATGACTGCGGGATCTTTTTTCAGAGATACGGCGATCATTGGGATGGCACCACCGACTAATTTAGCAAATAAAACAGCGAGGAACAGCGACAAACTTATCAAACCAGAAATCTTGGATAATTCTAGGAACCAAGTGTTTGTGAATGCGGGAGATGAAACATCGTAAACAATAATTCCCGAACCGATGATGATGAAAATCCAGACATATGCGAAAACCGCAGTTATTAGTCCAACGATGAGACCGACGCGAAATTCTTTCATAAGAATATGGAGAAAATCATTTTTTTCAATCTCGTTTAAGGCAATGCCACGGGTAATTAATGTCACACTTTGATTACCAGAATTACCGCCAGTATTCATTAACATTGGAATGAATGCGGATAAGATAACAACCTGCTCTAGCGCATGTTCGAATTGGTTTAAAATAATTGTAGAAAAAGACCCAAGCGCCAGCAAAATAAGAAGCCACGGTACCGATTTTTTTGCTAAAACAAGAACACTGGAACGGGAATACGATTCATCAAGTGGACTTAACGCCGCCATTTTCAAGATGTCTTCGCTCGTTTCCTCATCGATGACGTCGATCACGTCGTCAATCGTTACAATGCCAATCAGTCTTTGATCATCGTTGAGCACCGGCATGACGTTGAGGTCATATCGCTTGAATAGTTGGGCGACTTCCTCTTGGTCGACGTTGACGCTTGTAGTGATGAAATCCTCATGCATGATTTGAACCAATTTGGTGTCCGGATCAGCATAAATAAGATCATCAATCGTGACGATACCAATCAATAGGCGTTTCTCATCGACGATGAACGTCGTGGCAATCGTTTCTTTATCACGGCCAACTTTGCGAATTCTCGCTAATGCTTCAGAAACGCTGAAAGTGTTTGGAAACATCACGTATTCGGTCGTCATGATGGAACCGGCGGTGCCTTCTTTGTAGTTAAGCAAACTATTGATTTCTGCTCTTGTCGCCTTATCAGCTGAATCAAGAATACGACTGACAAGATTAGCCGGCATGTCAATCATGAAGTCGACGATATCGTCGGTGTATGAGTTTTGCAACAAATCCAACAATTGCTTGTCGGTAAATAGTTTAATGAGATTTTCTTGTTGATCAGCGCTTAAATAGGCAAATAGCTCCGCCGTGTATTCACTTTTGACCGTTTTAAAAATGAACAATAAATCAACTGGATCACGTATTTCTTCGCAATGCTCGGCAAGGTCGATTTCTTCATAATCTTCAAATAATTGACGGAGTGCTAAAACGTCTTTTCGGTGAATAAGATCGAGTATCATTTCAGTGGTTAACATCTCTTTTTCCATGGGAGCACCTCCGACGCATTCAAATATTGCGACATTAAAACCTACACGTTATTTTAAACCAAAACAAGTTTCCAAGCACATAAATTGGGATGATATAATAACTTTATTATGAACGAATCATCGTCAGTTGCCCTAGACGAAAAACCAAAAAGCAATAAGCGACAAAAAATATGGGGAGCCGTCTTGCTAGTCGTCTCACTGATTGCCGGCGTTGTCGTGTCATTTTTGGCGTTGCGTCGTGATTTATCGGTCGTCGATCTATCAGATTTAATCGAAGCCTCAAGCGTGTGGCTCTCTAGTTGGTACTGGATGATTGGGGCGATTTTATGTTTGTTGGTGATGCTGATTACGGGTGCCTTGCGTTTATATGTTCTTTTAAGAGCCAAACGACAAAGAGTAACACTCCGAGATGCCTACCGCTATTCGATTTTGAGCAAATACTATGTATTAATCACACCATTTGGTTTGGGCGGACAACCAATCACGATGGTCTACATGCGCAAAAAGAATATTCCATTTGGTTTGGCGACTTTCATACCTATGATCGACTTGTTTGCGATGCGTCTATCGATGTTAATACTGGGGTTAGCAACAATCATATTTTTTCCCAACGTCGTCGTGCCGTGGGTGCGAATCACCGCTTATATTGGTCTATTCTTCACTTGTTTCGTGCCTGTGGTTGCCATAGCGATGTCGTGGTTCCCAATTTTCGAAAAAATCATTGTGGGGCTGTTAAAGAAGATGACGTTTTTGAAACGTCAGAAAAACTATATCCACATCACCCAAGAATCATTCAAAAAGTATCGGACGGCGTTTACATATTTTAAGGGACTTAAAAAGGAAGTCGTGCTCGTGTTCTTTTTGGCATTGGCCTCGCAGTTGGCGCTATTATCGATTCCATATTTTATCCTGAAAGCCTATCCAAGTAGTGCACTTGTCAACGAACTAAGCATTGCCCTTAATTATCCTAACACTGTGGCCATGGTCGCTTATGCCAGTATTGCCGTAGCCTTCATACCTACGGTTGGAAACGCTGGTGCCATCGAATTTTCGTTTTCGACGGTCTTCGCCTCATTTATGGAAGGTCGCTATTTGTTTTGGGCGATGTTCGCGTGGAGATTTTTGACTTTTTATGCGTTCTTGCTGCTTGGAGTCATATTGACGTTTTATTTAGGTGTTAATCGCCGCAACGAGTTACGACGACATCATATTCCCGACTTTTCCAAGAAACTGCGCATCGTGCTTTTTAGCGACAACTTCTTCCCGATGATCGACGGAGTCGTGCGCACGGTCGATGCCTATGCTCGGCATTTGTTAGCGCTTGGTTACCATCCCATTGTCATCGTGCCCAACTATAAACGGGGTAACGATCAATATCCGTATCAGGTTTTACGCGTGCCCTCGCTTCGCATTCCTAAAATCGAGTATGCGTTAGGACTATTCCCTTTTAACAGGGCGATTAAGCAAGCTTTGGCATACGATGGCCCGATGGTATATCATTCACACGCTCCGTTTATGATTGGTCATAAGGCGCTGCGGCATGCACGCGCCAACAATATTCCCATCGTCACGACATTCCATTCCAAGTACTATGAAGATTTTTATCACAACACCCATTCCAAGACGATATCCCAGTGGGCTGTCAATCACATCGTGAGATTTTATCGTCGCGTCGACGAAGTGTGGTCAGTGTCTAAAAAGACATCTGGAACACTGCGTCATTACGGATATCGTGGCGATGTTCAAATCATGCCCAACGGATCCGATTTTGATGTTCCCAAAGACATCGAAACTTTCCGGATGCAGGCGGTGCAGTTTTTAAACATTAGACAAGACGAGCACAATTTACTTTTCGTGGGACATTTAATCTGGCAGAAAAACTTGAAGTTCATCTTCGAAACACTCCAGAAGCTTGACGAAGCAAATTTCCCATACCATATGATTTTTGTGGGCGAGGGCGGTCATGAACGCATGGTTAAAAAATACTGTGAAGGATTGGGTCTTAAGGGCCGTGTCACATTTGCTGGACGAATCCGGGATAACGATTTATTAGCAGGCATTTATCGTGCTTGTGACCTTTTTTATTTCCCGTCGGTGTATGATAACGCTCCGCTTGTGCTACGAGAATCTGCGGCCGTCGGGTTGCCAAGCTTGTTGGTGCGCGGCTCGCACTGCTCGGAGATTATCGAAGATGGCGTGTCAGGATTTACTGAACGAGAAAACGCCGAGCGAATGGCTCACAAAATCATGACCCTATGTAAAGACAAGAACAGCCTTCGCACGGTTGGCGAAGCCGCCCGTGTCACGATTCCGATGAGTTGGTCAATTTTCGTTAACCAAGCGATTGAACGGTATCAAAGTTTGATTGAACGTCATTACGATTATGAAGAATAGACGTTTGCCGGGCTCGTCATGGCTCTCATATATTTTCTTATACGGCCTGTTAAAGCCGTTTTTGTTTATATATTTTCACTTATTTCAGCGAGTTCGATTCCACCGCAACAATCACCCAATTCCCAAAGGACCAATATTTGTAATTGGCAACCATCACACGAATTGGGACGGATTTTACCACGCAATTTTACTGTATTGGCGTTTTCCTCATTTTATCGTCCATGATGAAGCGTTTAAAAACAAACGATATGCGGCTGTGTTCGGATCGTTTCTAGGACAGGTTCGGCGTGGTCGCAATGGTCTTGATGCTGAACCGATCAAAATGCTCAAGCGTTTAACAGACGCCGGTCAAAGCGTCAGCGTCCTTCCCGAGGGCGACATCGACATGTTCGGCCGTACTTTGCCAATTGACTCATCGATTGCTAAACTTGCCAAAATGTTGAACATTCCCGTTGTGCTAGTTCGCATTAGTGGTGCTCACCTACGGGCGCCACGATGGTCGAATCTCGCCCATCACACACGTATTGATGTCGATGTTACTGATATCATCGATAGCACGTGTTTGCAGACAGTGACAATCGAAAGTTTGTACGATCGCATCGTCAAAGGCATCAAAATCAATTCTTATGACATCCAAGCCAAGCGATTAGTTAAAGTGTGGGGATCAAAACGAGCCGAATGGTTAGAACTCGGTCTATATTGGTGTCCCCAGTGCCAAAGCTACGAATCGATTGTGTCTCGTGGCAATCATTTCGTTTGTATCAATTGCGGGCTGGTCGGCCATGTAAACAAGTATCTATTGCTTGATGTGCCCTCATTGCCAGACATCACGCGCCCCGACGCTTGGGATGATCTTCAATTTGAAGCATTAAAAGAGAAATTGCACTCGACTGATGAAGATGGTTATTTATTTTCGTTATCACATTGTCGGTTTGAAATGATTGAGTCGTGTGAATTTTTTTCCAATCGAGGAAAGGCGGCATCAGCACAGCTTTATAAAGACCGGATTCAAATTGCTACGCATGAAAATATGACGATTACGATTCCATTGGAGACGATTAAACAAATCCGTTTCCAATACAAAGACGTGTTCGAAATCAGCGATGGAAATAAGCGTTACCGTCTATGGCGTAAGACACCTAAATGGTCGGCTTATCTCTGGGTAAATTGCGTGAAAGAGATTGTCAAATTATAGTATAATAAATTGAAATTATTGAGGTAATAAACTATGAAACCAATTCTTGTCGAAACGAGCGCCCGCCACATCCATTTGAACAAGGCGGACATGGAAAAACTTTGTGGCCCCAATTACGAATTACCGTTTAAACGGATGCTGTCGCAACCGGGTCAGTTCGTCAGCGATTTGCGACTTGATGTCATCGGTCCGAAAAGCACTATCAAAAGCGTTGTCGTGCTGGGACCGCTCCGTAGCGCCACCCAAGTCGAAGTCTCGGCTACCGATGCCCGGGCTTTAGGTGTCAATCCACCGATTCGCGAATCAGGCGACATTAAAGGATCGACCCCGATTACATTGAAAGGACCGGTCGGAGAAATCGTGATTCCCGAAGGCGTCATCTTAGCCAAACGTCATATTCACATGCACCCGGACGATGCCAAATTTTATGGCGTCAAAGACAAACAAGTCGTTGCCGTTAAAGTTAAATCAAATGACCGTAGCCTCATTTTCGGCGATGTCCTCATTCGCGTGCGGGAAGATTTCGGACTGACGATGCACATCGACACCGATGAAGCCAATGCTGCCGGATTAAGTGGCGAAGTATACGGTGAGCTGATTACTAATCTTTAGTTTGACATTCGTGGCAACGCCCGCGATAATATTAGAAATTCCATATCCCGAACAACGTTACAGGGATGCAAAAACGTTGTAGCAACTCTATTGATAAATAGTAAGTGCTTGCCCAAGCGAAGCCCACTTCGAACGATATGGATGGAACGTTTATCACAAAGACTTTCCATCGTGGGAAGTCTTTTTATTCATAAGGAGTCAATATGGACGAAAAAACACTATTCACATCGGAATCGGTTTCCGAAGGCCATCCCGATAAACTATGCGATCAGGTTAGTGATGCGATTTTAGACGCCTGCCTAGCGCTTGATGAAAACGCCCATGTCGCTGTTGAATGCTTTGCTAGTGAGCAACATTTAGTCATCGGCGGACAAGTAAGTTTGTCTAATGGCATAATTCCACCCGATTATGAAGCCATTGCGAGAGAAGTCATCGCCTCGATTGGGTATGATGATCCCAAATTCGGTTTTAGCGCCAAGGAAGCACACATCGACGTACTCATCAATCCCCAGAGCCAAGAAATCAACGAAGTCGTTGGGCACATTGACCCATCCAAAACCGGCGCTGGCGACCAGGGCATCATGTTTGGTTATGCCACGAATGAGGATCGCAACTACATGCCTTTGGCAATCGTGATTGCTCACAAGCTGATGCGAGTCGCTTCCTCGATGCGCAAAGACGGGAAATTTCCCCATGCCCGTCCTGACATGAAATCGCAAGTCACAATCGACTATACAAATCCGCGTTTTCCTCGCATCGACACCATCGTGATGGCGGTGCAACATGACCCCAACATTAATATTCAACAATTTAAAAAATTCGTCTATGAACAAGTGATGCTTCCTGTCGCTACATCATTCAATCTTAATGGTGATTTTAAGTATTTCATCAACGACGCCGGCACATTCATCGAAGGCGGCCCCAAGGCCGATACCGGTTTAACGGGGCGAAAGATTATCGTCGATACATATGGAGGAGCCGCCAGACACGGCGGTGGAGCATTTTCGGGCAAAGACGCGACCAAAGTCGATCGATCGGCCGCCTACATGGCGCGCTATATCGCTAAAAACCTTGTCGCCGCCGGTTATGCCAAACGGCTTGAAATCCAATTATCATATGGAATTGGCATGGTCAGTCCGATAAGTTATGCGATATTTACTTATAAAACACGGCACCCGGGACTAACTGATTCAGTTATCTTGAGTATTATCAAGGACACATTCGACTGCCGTCCAGGAGCGATAATTTTAAACTTTGGACTACACCGTCCTAACTTCAAATATCGTGATTTGGCAGCGTATGGGCACATCGGACGCGCCGATTTGGATCTGCCCTGGGAACGACTCGATAAAGTCGATCAATTGAAGGAAAGATTGAAAAAATATTTGCCAGACGATGCGAATGTCTATTAAGCGCACCTCATTTATGGCAAAATAAAATTAATGAAGCCACATAAATAATAGAAAGGGATTTACGGATATGAAATACCAGATTGTTGGTAAGAACATTGAAGTAACCAAAGCGATTGACGCCGCGATTAGAAAAAAATTATCGCGGATGGACAAGTACTTTGTGATTAACGACGATGTGACTTGCCGCGCGCTAGTGCGCTCCTACAAAGCGGGGGCGAAAGTCGAAGTGACAATATTTACGAAGATGATGGATTTCCGCGCTGAAGTGACGCATGAAGATTTATATGCAGCTGTCGATTTGGCGATTGATAAACTGGAACAACAAATGCGCAAGCTCAAAACGAGACTCGACCGGCGCATCCACCCGCGCTTAGGCGCTTCAGTCTTAATTGAGAATGTCGAAGACGCCGAAGGCGAACCGATGTTCGATCAAATCGTCCGCCTCAAAACGATTTTCCTCGAACCGATGTCGGTCGAAGACGCGATTACGCGCATGGAGGCACTCGGACATGAGTTCTTCATGTACCTCGATGGCGAGGACATGCTGGTCAGTGTCTTGTATCGACGTAAAGATGGAGGTTACGGCATCATCCAAGCCGAAAATAAAATCAGTTTATAAGTCTACAAAGAGGGTTCGCCCTCTTTTTTTTATGCCTGACTACATTAGTCATTAGATTAATGATAAAATAGCGTTTGTAATTGGAGGAATTGGGTGTGAAATTATTGGCAGTCGATCTCGATGGAACGCTTTTTTATCCGAAACGCCGCAAAACGCTGATAAGCAGCGCCAATGTCCAGTTCCTGCGCGATTTCATCGATGAAGGTAACCGTGTCATCTTTGTAACGAGTCGCAATCGCGAGTTTGCCGACTTAACGGTGACCAAGATCGATCGCCCGATTGATTATGTTTGCATCAACGGTGCTCAGATTGTTATTAATAACGAGTTAATTAAAGACGAAACGATGCCAAAAGGCGTCGCCGCTTCGATATTTGAAGACATGATGCATTACAAACATCAGCCGCTAGCGTGGTTTCTCGATAGTCGCAAATATCAAAACCTCTTATTTGATAATGGCACGACCTATCTGACGCAATTGTTCTTCAAGTATTACTACAAATCGCAAGGTGTCTATCAACAATCTTATTTGGCCGATAATGACATCTTTAAAAGCGAAATCGGCAAAAGTCGCGTCTATCGCATGTTACTATACTTTGGTCTTGGATTGAAACGAGAAATGATTGCCAAAGAAGTCAACAAACACATGCGCGAGAAATACGGCGATGATGTCGAAGCGTCCTGGATTCATACCGTTGTGGAAATTGCTCCCAAAGATTGTAATAAGGCTGCCGCCATCAAAACGGTCATCAAGCAATTAAACATTGATGCATCTCAAGTGCATGTAGTTGGCGATTCAGGCAATGACATCTCGATGTTTCAGGCGTTTTATGAACACAGTTATTGTATGCACCATTCCAATGCCTCCGTCAGAAAATTCGCCAAATACACGATTAAACGCGTCCACCATCTGCGCACGCACCTATTAGAAAACAAAGGGGTTAACCATGATTAATAAAGCGACTCAGTTCATACTCAGTTTATATCACTACTCGATTTTGCTTCGGGACACGCTGGAATATACTTATCGGCGCGATCAATACAACATCAATGTTTATCACGCACGGCGCCAGGCTCTATTAGCCTCATTAGAGGAAAAAGGGCAAATCAGACAAATCATTGGAAAATTGGGGGAGAATGGCCCCAAGATCGAAGCCAAACTGCATGAATTCATCGATCTTGTGTATGGATCCGATTCCACGGTCGTGCGTTTAGCGGGTAGTGAACTACGCGTTGATCACGCCCAGCACCTCGTGCTATTTGAAATGGTCGTCGGTCTTCACCAAACGATTTGGGATCTTGTGATTGGGTATTATAACGCCGCAGTTGGCCGTCAAGAAACGAGCATTGATTTGTTGCCGTTACTGCAAACCGATGAACGGATGTATCGATCGATCGTATTTTATACGATTATGGGAGAGGTCGAAAAAGTGTTTGCTGAGTTTCAAAAAGCGATGCATGAAAGCCGCGGTGAGAAAACGCCTCAAAGCAATTACATCGTCAATGATTTGAGCAAGCTTGTCCAGTTACTAAACTTCCAAAAGGTGCACAGTAAAATCAAAGATACCTCGTTCAATGAGATGATTGATGAGAACATGAAAGTGCTTGAAATGATTGAAGGAAAACGCGAGTTGCCGCTGATGCCGGAAGCGGAAGTCAATCCCGAAACAAAGAAAGTTGGCATTATGATTAACGGTGTTCGCCATTATACGTTTGGTGATATGTTTGCCAAAGCGCGTGAAGTAACACGGATTGTTTTAGCCAATAGCGAAACGCACTGGAAAAACGTTTATCGACCGATTAATGAACAACTCGTCGCCCTGTCGCGACAAACGCCAGATGGCGAGGGTAACCGATCGCTTGATGCTTAGACCTATTAACATTGAATTATCACGCATCGTTTGATAATATTACTTCGCTCACACCTGGAGGATCACTTATGAAAAAACGCACTGTCAGCGGCAAAGAATTAACTTGGTATATTATCGGAGGATTCTTCTTATTCGCCGGTTTAGTATTAGGCATAATTTCTTTAATTGGCGATTACTTAAACGTTCCAGCCGCCGACAACTGGATTGCTAACGCCCAACAAGCGGTCATCGATTGGTCGAAGATTAGTCTAGATTGGCTCGCATGGGGCACAATCTTCATCGCCGTCGGGCTTTTCGTTGTTGTCATCAATCTATTATATTTTGCAAAAAAAGATATTACTGAAAAAGAAAAAGCACTTCGTCGCGCCCAACGTCTTGGCGCTGAAATCATAAGCAACGAATAAGACTGCTCCAATAATCCATGTTATAATTTACTCACTCAAAGGAGTGATCGACATGGAGGAAAAAAAGACGACCAAATACTTCATTCGTATCATCAAATCAACCGATGAGTACGATTTGGAAGACATTGAATCTTTGATTGAAGAAAACCCCGAACTCAAGAAGCTCGGTATTACTTTGCTGTTCTCGAAAAAGAAAATGCTGCATTAATCGAAAGGATCATTTATGCGAAAAATAATTCTTAAACGGGCGGTTACCGCGACCGGCGGCCGCCAAGGCCATTTATTGAGCGAAGATGGAAACATCGATTTAAAACTCGATTTACCAACTGAATTGGGAGGTCATCCCGCACCTCATACGACTAACCCCGAGCAGTTGTTTGCCGCGGGTTATGCTAGCTGCTTCGCCAGTTCGCTTGAGTACATCTTGACAACCGAACAAGTCAAATACGAGCAAGTTGTGATTACCTCAAACGCTTTACTATTGAAAGACGACGCTGGAGGTTTTAAATTCGGGATTGATCTTGTGGCCCAAATCAAAGGACTCGATAAGAAAATCGCCAAGCAATATGTCGATTTGGCGTATGCGTTTTGCCCGTATTCAAAAGCCATTCGTGGCAATGTCGAAGTCAAAATCGAAGTCAAATAACGAGCAAGCAATAACATCTTAAGCGGGGAAACCCGCTTTTTTTGTATAAAAAATTAGGAAAATGTGAATTACTACATGCCGTCTAATAATATATGCTTGCCAATTAATGTTCAGTCTTAAAAGACTATCATCAATGTGGTGATTTTTTTGATAACGAGACGCTTGATTCAATCAAATATTCGGATTATGACTTAGTGGCGATGATGTCATCGATTATCGATGAGATCTCTTCAATAACTTCCAATAATGGCTGGTCACTCGTCAAATCAACACCAACCATTTTGGCTAATTCAAGCGGTGTTTTGGTGCCACCGGCCTTCAAAACATTAATCCACTGTTCGGGCTTGATTGTTTTATGTTCAATCATCTTGGATACTTTCGTTCCCAAAGTCAAACCAGCGGAATAAGTATAAGGATATAGACCCATGAAATAATGCGGTTGTCGCATCCAAGTCAGACCCGCCCAATCAGGAATTTCAACGGCATCACCCCAAAATTTTCTTAAGACCCTGAGTTTGATATTATTCAAAATATGTGCCGAAAGTGGTTGCTTGGCATCGACTCGCGTGTACACTTCGCGTTGGAATGCAGCTTCTAGAAGATGCGTTACGAAATTATGATAGTAAGTCCGGGATATCATGACCGATTTGAGCCAACGCTTTTCGCGGACATTTTTTGAGTTTCTAATCAAATGATTAGCCATGATTAATTCGTTAGTCGTTGACGGGGCTTCGATAAAATATAGCGATGGCCGCGTGTTAAGAATGGGATTATGACGGTTAGCGTATTGAAAATGTCCCGCGTGTCCTAATTCATGTGCTAACACCATGACTTCATCCATTTGACCGTTCCAGTTAAGCAATATATAGGACGTAGCGCCATAAGGAGAGGAACAAAAACCACCAGTTGATTTGCCTTGATTTTGCGGAAAATCAATCCAACGCTCGGTAAATGCTCGTTGTACGATTTGATTGTAGTCGGCTCCAAGAATTGACAATCCATCGATTAATAATTCCTTTGATTGTTCAATCGAAACGCGCGGCTCTAAGCTCGGATCGACCGGTATTTTCAAATCGGCGTAGGTCATCCGATCAAGACCATGGATCTGTTTTAACAGTGTGGCGTATTTTCTCATGGCTGGCGCTAGTTTTTCCATAATTTGGTCGATTTGACGATCCATGAATTGTCGAGGAACTTTTTGATCATAAAGTAAATAATCGAAGACACTTTGATATCCGCGCAGTTCTGACATGATTTTCTCTTTTTGAACATGCGCTTGATAATTGCTGGCAAAGCCATGTTGGTATTCGGCAAGTTTGTGATAAAACGTTTCATAAGCAGTTCGCCTAACTTGCGTATTCTGTTCATATTCGTATTCGTTTTCAAATAGCGTAAATGAATTTGGGTAAGTAACGCCATCGACGACAAAGTCGCTGAAATTCATGTCTGCGAGTTTGAAGCGATTGTAGTTCATATAAGCAGCATTCAGCACGGGTGCTAGTGCCACCAGTGTTTTTTCAACCTCGGGACCAAGAGCATGTTTCTTGTCGAGGATGATTTCGTTTAAATAATGAGCATTTTGTTTATTAGTGGCGGCTGCCTCGAGCAATAAGTCATCGCTCGTTTGTTGTAATTCGTTTTCGAAAAACGCCATTTTCCGAGAAATAGTTTGTAAACGTAGCATGGCTTTTCCTTGCCGCATTTGATTTTCCTCGCTAATCGAATCGGTACTCGATTGGAGCGAAAAGTAAGCGGCGATTCTCGTCACTCTCGCTTGAATGTCTTGATAAAACGTCAAAGCATCGTTAATGGTTTCTTTTGTAACGAGTTTATGTTCGAATTTCTCACAAAATGAAGCGACGTCTTGCTCCACTTTGTCGAATGTGTCTAAATACAATTGTTCATTTTTGAATAAATTGGTTATATCCCATGTGTATTTAGCATCGAGTTCGTGGCGCTTTGGTAGTTGCTGTTTCATTGTTTATCACCTCTAGCATTGACTATAGCACAGCGTTATGACTTTTTTACTTATTTAATGGTTACTCGCTGTTGCATTAAGTCATGAAAAAAGGATCGAACATGAATGCCGATCCTAATAAATTCTAATGGCGGAGAAAGAGGGATTCGAACCCTCGCGCCCTGTGACAGACCTACGAGCTTTCCAAGCCCGCCCCTTCAACCACTTGGGTATTTCTCCAGCGCTTGTAATTATAGCAATTACGACTTAACGTGTCATCAATAAAAGCGCTTTAGCACTAGAAATAACCCAGGGCATGACCCGCGGTTAAATGGTATAATTCCAATATATGAAACAAACGACAATCACTAAAATCAACAGCGGCCAACGCGCCGATAAATTCGTGAGAAAATGGCTTGGCGAAGCACCGCTTAGTTTTATTTATCGCCTCTTTCGCAAAAAGGACGTTAAAGTCAACGGCAAATGGATTCCCATTGATTACTCACTTAAAGAAGGCGAAGTAGTCACCATCTACGTCACCGATGCGCAAATGGATGAATTCAATAAGCCAAAGCCAATCATCCCCACACCGTTCCCCCACCACATCGTTTATGAAGATGATGTTTGTCTGATTGTCAACAAACCCAAGGGACTGCTCGTTCACGGCGATGAAACTGAGAAACGATTGACGCTGAGCAATCAAGTGCTGGCTTATCTTTCATATTCAGGCTTTGATATTAATAATGAAGGCTATTGCCCGGCTCCGGCGCACCGGCTCGACCGCAATACCTCAGGCCTCGTGATTTTTGGCAAAACCTTAGCGGCGCAACAAAGCTTTGAAGCACTATTCCACGACCGCGAACAAATCGAAAAACACTACTTGGCGCTTGTTAAAGGCGTTATTACAAAAGGAGGCAAAATCGAAAGTTATTTGCATAAAGATGCCGAGAAAAATGTCGTTCGCGTTACAAAAAATAAACAACTAGGACAAAAGGCGATTACCAATTACGAAGTACGACAAATTTTGGATGGGTATACGTTGCTTGATGTGCTAATCGAAACAGGTCGCACCCATCAAATTCGGGTGCAATTAGCCGACATCGGTCATCCAATTGTTGGCGACCGCAAATATGGTGATTTTAAAGTAAACAAACTAATGAGCGAAGAATATGATTATGAGCACCAATTTCTTCATGCTTACAAAATCATGTTCAAAGTACTAGATGGACCAATCTCCCATCTTTCTGGACGTGTTTTTCAAGCGTCACTCCCACTAAAAGAACATGCAATTATCAATGCGTTAGCGCATCAAGACGAAGGAGCATGAACATGGACACTTCATCAATCATCAAATCATGGCGCGAATGCCCAAGCCTAGACAAGCAACTTAAAACTCAGCTGGATACGATGAGCGAATCCGAACAAATCGATGCTTTCTATAAAAACATCGAGTTTGGAACAGCGGGCATGCGTGGCTTGATGGGACCAGGACCGAATCGCATTAATTTATTCACTATTCGCAAAGCGACAGTCGGTTTTGGCCAATACTTGCTCGCGACATTCGAAGCAGCTACGACCATGGGCGTCGTCATAGCCCATGACAACCGCTACCAATCACGCGAGTTCAATGATGAAATCGCCGCAACGCTTTCAGACATGGGTTTTAAGGTTTATATTTTTGATGAATTGCGTCCAACGCCCGAACTATCATTTGCCGTCAGAGTTTTGAAAGCTTGTGGCGGCATCGTGATTACCGCGAGCCATAATCCCAAGGAATACAACGGCTTTAAAGTTTATGATGAAAACGGGTGCCAACTTACGCCTTACAAAATCGAACCGCTGATTGAAGCCATTAATCGGTTGCCAGACGCCCTAAAAGTCACCGCGCCACAAAATCAAAGCAAGGGAAAAATCATCACGCTTGGTCCGGACATCGATCGTCAGTATCTTGATGCCATCAAGGCCATTTCTCTATACCCGAATTTGCCAAAACTCGGTTTTAAAGTCGTCTACTCGCCGCAACATGGTTCAGGATATCGACTAGGCGTCCAGCTTTTAAGAGAATGTGGCTATGAACTTTATCCGGTCGAGAACCAATGTTTCCCCGATCCAAAATTTCCCAACACCAAATCTCCCAACCCCGAATTGGCGATTGCCTACGAAGAGGCTATAAAACTCGCCCAACGAATTGAAGCACAATTGATTGTGATCACCGATCCTGATGCCGATCGCGTCGGTTTGGCTTATCGAGATCGTAAGGGGCGTTACATCCGCTTGACTGGCAATCAATCGGGGGCGTTATTAATTGATTACTTACTTAAGCAACGGGCGGCGCTCGGCCTTTTATCTCATAATGGCGTCGTCTATGACACGATTGTGACTTCACCATTAGGCGCCAAAGTCGCTAGATTTCACCATTGTCGCGTTGAAACGTTTTTAACGGGCTTTAAGTTCATCGGCGATCGCATCGATTTTTACGAAAAAACCGGCGGACCCCATTTTGAATTCGGCTATGAGGAGTCATACGGCTGTTTGATTGCCCCATTTGCCCGCGATAAAGACGGACTGCAAGCCTTATTAATGTATGCTGAGATGGCTTTGTTCCATCATCAAAACGGTTATGATTTGGGACAGATGCTGCACATTCTTCAAAAGAGGCACGGTTTCCATGCCGATGAGCAATATTCGATTGAGTTCAAAGGCATGGCTGGCACTGCTAAGATGACAGAATTGTTAAATAAACTTCGTATGACGCCATTCGCGAACATTGGTGCATACAAAGTAATTCAGTTTGAGGATTATTTAACACAAAAGCGAAAAGACGAACAGGGCATATACCCGATTGCGTTACCACCCTCCGACGTTGTTAAGTTCTATTTGAACGATGGCTCATCGATTACGATTAGACCAAGCGGTACTGAGCCAAAATGCAAATTTTACTATAGCGCGGTCGGTTCATCGGAAAGTATCGTCAAAGCAAAAATACCCGAGCTGCATCAGATGTTTTGCAAAACCTACAAAATCGATTCTTAAAACTTAGTAGTTTTGAAATATTTTCTTAAAGCGTGATAGATGCCGTCGTGGTTGTTATCATGGCGCGTTACGAAATCGGCGTGTTGTTTGATTTCTTCCTCACCATTTTTCATGGCGAAACTCGTACCGGCCATTGATAGCATCTCAATATCGTTGGCGGCATCGCCAAACGCCAATGTGCGACTTTTAGGAATGCCGTAAAAAGTGGCGATTTCTTCAAGCGCATGACCTTTGGAGATGTGTTCATAATATATTTCGGAAAAGTTACTGCGGTTCCAAAAGCGAATCCGCAGACCAGCATGTCGTTTCACGGCCTCATAAAGCAATTGATCGGTGAAGTCGCTACGTAGGTTACTTTTGATAATCATCGTCATCGGGTCTTCATCGAGCGTCGTGCGAATATCACCATAAATCACGTTCATGTCATCGTGCCAAAAGAAGGCTGCTAGATCAGTATCTTCTTTTAGTAGCCAAATGTTTTTATTGGTTTCGCACATGATGTTATCAATATGCTCGACTCCAGCGGCCACGTAAATATCTTTGACGACTTCTTTCGAAAAAGCGAAATGGCGACTTGGGAATCGTTGGTCGGAGGGATGGGTGATACAAGCACCGTTATAACAAACGACAGGTGCATTAAGTCCAATTTCTCGGTAATATTTTTCGATTGCTCGTACGGGGCGACCAGTTGCAATCACAATATGGTGACCCAGTTTTTCCAACCGTTTCAAGTATCGACGTGTTTTGGAATTTATCGTTTTTTCGTCAGTTAAAAGCGTTCCGTCGAGATCAATAGCGATCAGATGAGCGGGAATCTTCTTAAAAATCATAAAAGTCCAACGGCCCGTTTAACCTTGTTTAATGTGTTAATGGCGACTTGACTGGCTTTTTGCGCGCCTTGTGCAAGTATTTCGTCGAGTTTGCCGCTGGAAATAAGGTCACGGTATTTTTGTTGTAACGGTTCGAGCGCGGCGACAACACAATCGGCGACAGCTGTCTTAAATGCCCCGTATTGCGAAGTGGCGAATCGCGTTTGCGCTTCTTTGATATCGATGTCGTTGAGCGTGGCGTAAATCGTCAAAAGGTTAGCGACACCCGGTTGATGTTGTGGATCATAGACGACAGTGCCCAGTGAATCAGTGACAGCGCCCATTATTTTTTTGCGAACTGTCTTCAGATCATCTTTCAGGTAGATATCGCCCTTTGGATCAGATTTGCTCATTTTCTTTGTCGGATCGGACAATGACATAATCCGAGCTCCAGCACCGATTTTTGCTTCGGGCATGACTAGAACTTCACCGAATCGATTATTGAAGCGTCGGACCAAATCACGCGCCAATTCGACGTGTTGGATTTGGTCTTCACCCACAGGGACAATCAAAGCGTCATAAAGCAAAATGTCCGATGCCATTAAAACAGGATAAGCAAATAGGCCAAGACCGAGGGCACTTTCATTGCTAGCTAATGCTTTTTCTTTATATTGCGTCATGCGACTGAGCTCACCCATGTATATGAAGTTTTGCAAGATGGCATTTAATTCCGCGTGTGCGCTGACCTGTGATTGAAGGAAAATCGTTGTTTTATCAGGATCGAGGCCAGCCGCTAAATAAAAAGCGGCGATGTCGCGGCTGTTGGTTTTTAATAACTCGGGATCGATTGGAAGTGTTAAGGCATGTAAGTCGGCGATGAAGATGAATGTTTCGTTATCGTTTTGATATACGGGAAAACGCCGCAGGGCACCTATGTAGTTACCTAGCGTCAATTGTCCGGTCGGTTTGATGCCACTTAACACACGGGCCATAAACGTACCTCCTAGATTAATCTTCAATTATAAGAAAAATCTTACGACCTTGCAACGAAACGAGGTGCGAATCGCTTTTTCCACATTTACAATCGTGAACATAATTGATTATTGTCGTGTGATGTTTCACAAAAATTAAATATTGATCAATGTGATTATTTGATAAAGATACCAATAATAATCCGTGATAAAATAAAATGATGGAAAAATACTTTCCCAAACAATCTAAATTGTTGTTTCTGGCATTGATCTCAATCGGACTATTAATGACTGATGAGGCGCGTGATTTTACAGCTGCCTCCGCTAATTCCGCACAACGATATTTTTATGGGACTTATAGCTCCGGGGCTCTCGCACTTGATGAAGATTCGCCCATCATCGTCACTAACGAGGAGTTAGTTTTCGATATTCCCAGTGGTCCACAATTATATATTGAGGATGCGAACCAATACGACAGTTCCGTTAGTGCCACTTACACTTTTTCGAATCCGAGTGATTATGAGGTTACGTCCGGTTTAGCATTCCCAGTCACGACATATGTCGATTATTTTCAAGATGACATTTTTAATGATGTCATCGATAACTATGATGTATTAGTGAATGATGAGCCAGTCACGACGACGTTGAGGCACACGTATCGAAGTGGTGCCTTCAATGACTTTAACGTTGATGTTGATCTTGGTCGTCTTCGTGACACGAAGCAAAACCATCAATATTTTAACGATGATCTGCTGATTTATCATCATCGATATGTCATGTCTGCAGATCGAAATGCGACCTCTTACAAACTTGAGGTTGTCATTGATTCGTCGTTTGAAGGTATTGTTTTAAGCAATAATTATTATTACTTTAACAAAAATTTATCATCTACGACAATTGCCTTCTCCGTTGGTCAGGGTATCCCTTTCGATATTTATCTTATTGGTGAAAATATCGATCTGTTCGCCCTAGAATATAACGTTTCTGATCGGTTAAATCCCAGTGTTGAGGTGACGGGTATCGTCGATCGAATTTCGACCACTACGCTTGATTTTACGAGTTTCGTGATGACCCATTTTTCAGAAGAAAGTCCCATCAATGAAATTGATAAATATAACATTATTGTTGATTTTTATGCCGCGCAATATAGCGCTGATTATGTGCGAGTCGGCCCCCACATCACGCATGATTTTGAGCAAAGTGTGTTAACATGGTACACCTATGAAATTATGATTCCGCCAGGTCAAGAAATTACTAATCAGGTGATTGCACCATTATTTCCTAACATTGACTCGGGCTACGATCCAGCAATATATGATTACGTCTACTTGTTAAGCCCGGCCAAAACATGGACCTCATTCGGATCGCTTAATGTGAAGATTAATACCCCATTGTACCTAATTGAATGTAATTTTGATGATGTAACCGAAATAGAAACAGGCTACCAACTTAGTTTTGATTCACTGCCCGATCAAGAGCTAAGCTTCAAACTATCGATAAGTAGCGAGCCTAATCCAATACCATATGTTGGCACACAGCTGCTCATATTCATGCTATTTTTCGTCATCGCGGGGATTGCATTTATTGTAGTGCCATTAGTAGTCGTGATTGTCACAATAGTCATGGTCAGACGTAAAAACAAACCTCCCGTTTCTTAAAAATTAATCCTACTCATTCAATGTTAATTGTCGAATTGATTTTTGGATAAGATTAAAACAAAGATTAAGTCGTCCATTTTTTATTGTGCGGAGGGTAAGTTTATCAATGGGTACTACAATAATTTTGATTGTTTCAACCATCTAAATAATGTAAAATTTCCAAGTAGGAGGAACATATATGATTATTATCTATACTTCACCGAGTTGCTCCAGCTGCCGCAAAGTCAAAAAATGGTTTGAAGAACAAAGTATTCCGTTTGAAGAACGTAACATATTTTCCGCGACTTTAAATGAAAAAGAACTCAAGGAAATGCTCTCAAAAAGCGAAAATGGCACCGAAGACATTATCTCGACGCGCAGCAAAATCATCAAGGAAGAAAACATCGATATCGAGTCGATGAGCATTCGCGACCTGATTGAATTCATTCGGGCTAATCCTTCGATTCTCAAACGTCCAATCATCGTTGACGACCGGCGCATTCAAGTTGGTTATAACGAAGAAGAAATTAGGACGTTTATTCCTTTGGCGCGACGTTACGCCAGTTTGATGTGTTCACCTGAAAATTGCGAACGATACGGATGTTGCGATCATATCCAAGCGCTCGATTTAGACAATAAATCGTCTTCGACTAATTAGTTTTTGTTATTAAGCGCATTCAGTGCGCGTGCATGTTTGCTAATCGAATTAGGCCGGTACTCGATATCGGCCTTTTCGCATAATGTCTTTAATGTTTCTAACGCGAGGCTGATTGCCGATTGTTCACTTTCGATTTCATAATCGATAATGTCGGCATATTCGTTTTTATCAAGGGCGAGATTGCGGTCAAGAAATGTCGTATCGATACGATATGTCGTCAATTTGGTAATGATGCGCAAGTCTTCGACCGGGAAGCCAAGCGTTACCAAGAAATGCTTGACGGTTCCATCGGGAAAAACATTGTCTTTGACAAGTTTCAAGTAACTGGATTTCGAGATTGTTTGATTTTTTTCAAGCGTTCCTTCGGCTAAAGGTGATTTAAGCGTCAATGTATAAGTATCGACTCGTTCGCGAATACGGAGTCCAAACCCATAACGCCGCAGTTGTGATGAGGGGGTGTCGATATAATAGTTGCACTGTTTGATGGCAATTGATTCATCAATACCCAAAAAGCGGCACACTTTATGAAATTCATCTTCACTGACGAGAATTTTAGCTTCGATTTCGACATTGGTTGACATCGCGATTTTCCTCTTTTTTCTAGTACTATGATACAATATTTTTATACTTGCGACCAAAGGAACTGCCATGAAATACGAAATCTTCACACGAGGCGACGACCGTTCTAACCAGGTGAAAGCCGAGTTGTTAACCCATTTGAAACCACTGGTGACCTTTCAGTTAAGCAATCAACCAGAAATCGTCATTTTCATCGGTGGCGATGGTACCTTTTTGCGTGCCGTCCAGCATTACATGTCACGTCTTCATCAAGTCACCTTCATTGGAATTCACACGGGGACACTCGGTTTTTTCTGCGATTATCACGATAGCGAATTAGACAAACTGCTACGTGATCTACCCAATGCGCAAAAATTGGCTCATCAATATCGGCTTTTAAAACTCACACGACAATATCCCGAAGGTGAAGACTCGTTTCTCGCCGTTAACGAAGTGCGGCTTGAAAACCCGTTCCACACGCTTGTGAGCGATGTTTATATTGATGATGTATTATTGGAAACATTTCGCGGCAACGGGCTCGTCGTCGCTTCGACGCTTGGATCATCTGGCTATAACAAAAGCCTCGGTGGCGCGCTTATTTCCACACGATTGGAAACGATGCAGCTTACTGAAGTGGCCACGCTCCAAAACAATGCCTTCCGCAGTCTTGGCAGTAGTCTTGTGCTAACGGCTGAACAAACCATCGTCTTATCGGGCCAATTTGATAAAGCCGTGATTGGCTATGACCATTTGGTCATTGACGATGGCAAACATGTCAAAAAACTGATCGTCTCTTTAGCGCAACAGACGATTAGTATCGTGCATCAAAACAATCGGCGCTATCCAGAAATATTGAGAAAGTCATTTATTAAAGATTGATGATACATACTTCATTACAGCTATACGAGTGGATTCTACTTGGGGTCGGCGCCCTGTTTTTACTTATTGGTATTACAGCATTTATTATTTTAAAAAAGCGCAATGTTGAAAAGCCACATGAAGATGTCGGTCCCATTATTGAGGGATTAGGCGGAATCGATAACATTATCGAGGCTAAGGTCCGAGGATCACGCTTGTCAGTCTTAATTATTAATCCGATGCTGGTCAACGAGGCCATCTTAAAGCAGCATGGCGTCATTTCTCTTGTAATGATGAGTAAAAAAGCGGTGCTCCTTTTGGGAGAAACCGCTTCAAATGTCGCCTTTGCTATCGATAAAGCGAAGCAATCACATTCCTAATTTTTGTAGTAATTTTTTGATATCTTCAACCGGAAGACCCATGACGTTGGCATAACTGCCTTCGATTTTATCGACTAAGCGATACTGTTCGTCTTGGATGCCATATGCTCCGGCTTTGTCAAGTGGCAAGCCAGAAGCCACATAGTCGTCAATTATCTTGTCTGATAATTGATTGAAAGTCACTTTTGTGACGACCGTTTTATTGACCTCGATGTGTTTGTTGATGAGTGTATAACCACTGATGACTTTATGCGTTTGCCCAGATAGAAGCGTAAGCATTTGTTTGGCATCGTCGTGATTTTTGGGTTTGCCGAGTTTATGACCTTTGAAATAAACGATTGTGTCACAAGCGAACACTGTATCCTCGGGATGGTCCTTAAAAACCTGATAGGCTTTAATTTTTGATATTTCTTGGGGCAAAGCGCTATCGCGAGCTTTTATGTCGCCCTCGTCAATCCCGGGATCGATGACACGGAAGTGGCTCACGACTTGCTGCATTAACAAGCGGCGCCTTGGTGATGAACTGGCGAGGATGAACATTAGGCACCCGTCTTGTTCATGATGACGGGGATAATCATCGGATTGCGCTGCGTTTTAATAAACAAATACTTACCGACAGTCGAGCGAATCGCTTGTTTGATTTCATTGAAATTGACACGGTTTTTCATTAGTTCGTCAAGTGATTCTTTCACCTTGATTTCGGCGTGAGCAATTAAGTTACCCGAGGCTTGATAGACGAAACCGGCCGTGGTGATTTTGGGTGCTAACAACAACTGATTGCGTTGGCTGTCAATGGCCACGATGACGGAGACCATGCCATCTTCGGCTAAAATTTTGCGGTCACGGATTACGGCAGTCGACAAGCCATTGATGTCGCGCCCATCGATGTATAGCGCTTCGGCGGGTACATGCGGTCCGCGACTAACGACGCCTTTGCGGAGTACAAGCGTATCGCCGTTACCGCAAATGAACGTATGGTCGGGACTCATACCGAGTGTATGTGCGAGTTCAGCGTGCAATTTGAGCATGCGATATTCACCATGGACCGGCATGAAGTAGCGTGGGCGGAATAGTTTAAGCATGATGCGTAGTTCTTGCCGTGCGGGATGGCCCGACGAGTGGACGTTATACAAAACTGAATTCGTGAGTACGGTCGCACCGGCGCGTGTTAGCTGATTGACGACTTTGTTAATACTTAATCCGTTGCCGGGAATCGGGCTTGACGAGAAAACGACGGTGTCACCTGGAATAATGCGGAGTTGTCGATGTTCGCCATTGGCGATGCGTGAAAGGGCGGCCATTGGTTCGCCCTGTGATCCGGTGCATAACACGACCGTTTCTTCTGCGCGCAATGAGCGGATGTCTTCGATTGGCACGAGGCTGGAATCGGGAATCTTGATGATGCCCATCTTGCGAGACAACATCACGGCATTTTCCATTGATCGTCCGATGACGACGATTTTTTTGCGATAATTAACGGCGACTTCAACAATTTGTTGAATACGGGAAATGTTACTAGAAAACGTGGAAATAATCAAACGGCCAGAGGCGTTCTTGAAGATATCGTTAATCGCTCCGATGATGTTGCGTTCACTAGGAGTGTAACCTTCGATTTCGGCATTAGTCGAATCAGACAAGAGCAAGTCGATGCCTTCAGTGCCCAACCTAGCAATTTTTCCAAGGTTGATGTCTTCGCCAATCGGTGTTAAATCGATTTTGAAATCGCCGGTGGTCACAATACGACCTTCCGGCGTATCGACGCAGATGCCATAAGCATCGGGAATCGAATGTGTCATATGGAAAAATTGAATGCGGAAATCGTCGATTTTAATTTCCGATTCTTCGCTGTATTCAACGATTTTTACATTCTCTTTGATGCGATTATCTTCGAGCTTGTGACGTATGAAAGCGGCTGCAAGCCGGGGTGCATAAATGACAGGCACGAATACGTGTTGCACCAAAAAGGGAATACCACCGATGTGATCCTCATGGCCATGAGTGATAATCAGGGCTTTGAATTTACTGCGGTTGTTCTTGATATGTGTATAATCGGGTATTACGTAATCGACGCCTGGAAGGTCTTCCTCGGGAAAACGGACGCCAGCGTCAATCATGATCAGCGTCTTGTCATTTTCAATACAATAGGTGTTTTTGCCAACTTCTCCAAGCCCACCAAGAGCATAAACGGAGACCGGCGAAGATAATAATGCATTCGCCACTAAAAATTACTCCTTCAACAAAAAATTATTATGGGTATTACTATAATTTGGAAATATTATATAGTTTCTATTCTTAAAAATAAAGCAATGTGAATCAAGATTGCAAAACTTCAGCGTTTTCAATGACCTTGAACGGATCGATTTTGTCAATGCGATCATAAAACAAAACACCATTAAGATGATCGATTTCATGTTGTAACACGATGGCGTCAAAACCGCGGAATGTTAATTCAACGTGTTGATCGGGGATGATGTCATAAGCCTTGACGACGACTTTTTGGTGGCGGAAGACATAACCTTGATGTTCGTCATCGACTGAAAGGCAACCCTCGCCATTTGGAAGGTAAGTCATCTTGACGGAACTAGAAACCATGACGGGATTGACAAATCCATGTTGGATAATTTGTCCTTCTTTTTCAAAGTATATGGCTAACATTCGGACATTCAATCCGATTTGGGGAGCCGCTAAACCGACACCTTCGCGTATTTGGTGTTTTTCAGCATACTCGGAATCTTGACTCTTCTTTAAATATTCAATCATCGCTAAAAGCGTCTTGCGATATTTATCGGTTAAAGGAAGCGAGAGGGGTACGCTTCTTTTACGGAGATAGGGAGTATCGTCTTTATATATCTTAATTTTCATGGGCGATAATATTTTATATTATTTTGTGTGGATATCAAATGCTTTTGCTTTAATGTGATTGGCTAAATTTGGTATTGTATGAATATGGAAATTAGTGAACTTCTCAGTAGTACCTTTCAATTAAAGCAGTTGCTTGACGATGATAAGCGAATGCAACGCCTGTCGATAATCGAGTGTGAACTTAATCAAGACTTACACGTTTTGAAATTATCACAAGTAATGCAGCAGCGGGCCGACGCTTACGCTGCGAGTATGGAATCTGAGTCACTTAGCAAAGCCGCCCAACAGCAACTTCACCTGGCCAAACGTGAACTGGAGAGCCATCCACTTGTTCGTCGCTATTATGAAGCCTATCGTCCCGTACGTGAACTTTTTGATTTAATACAAACTGAATTATTCGCCCCGTTTAACTTACACATTTGTGGCGAGGATCACTAATGCGCATCATTGGAGGAGTGCACCGTCACCGCCAAATTAAACTTCCAACGGTACGCGAAACGCGAGCGACCAAAGATGCTGTTAGAGAAGCAATTTTTTCAGCGTTGGGGACTGCCGTGATTGACCGAGTCGCCCTTGATCCGTTTGCGGGTTCGGGAGCTTACGGACTTGAAGCGTTGTCGCGAGGAGCGTCGAAGGCAATCATGGCCGACCATAATGACATCTGCATCAAAACGATTAACGAAAATGTTGCCGCATTGCAACTAAGCGGCGCACAAGTTTGGCATCTTGATTATCTAAAGACGATTGACCGCTTACAGCAAGAAGCCATTAAAGTCGGACTCCTCTTTCTCGATCCACCATACTTTGATAAACTATGTGAGAGCGTTATTGCACTCATGTTTGAAAAAAATTTGTTGACCGACGATGCGATTATCGTCACCGAAACGCTTAAAGATATCGTGATTGACGAAAGCCAATATCGCAAGATTCGCCGCTATCGCTATGGGATTGCTAGAGTCGCCATCATGTGGAGGTAAGTTGACCATGAAAATCGCCATTTATCCAGGAAGTTTCGATCCTATTACGAATGGGCATCTCGACATATTGAAACGCGCTTTGACGATTTTTGATCACGTGATTGTCTTATTGGCTATCAATCCGCACAAGGCGACGACGTTTTCCGCCGAGGAACGGCTCGACATGATCAAAGGCGCGGTTATGCAGTTTGGTGAAGCAGTCACCGTCGACAGCACCGAAGGACTATCTGTCACCTATGCCAAAGAGCATGGTGCCGTAGCCATGGTTCGCGGACTTCGGGCCGTGCCGGATTTTGAATACGAATTTCAAATTGCCGCCGGTAATGAGTATATCGATAAAAGCGTTGAGATGGTGTTTTTCATGAGTCGCCAAAAAGCCACATTCATATCCTCTTCGACAATTAAACAGTTGGCGCAGCAGCAAGTAGACATTTCCTCACTCGTACCCGCCAATGTCAATAAATACTTAAAGAAACGCTACGCGCGCTAACGGTTAAGGAAAATAATCGATAAATGACGCCCAGTCGTGGTTTCACGGGCAAAGGAAAAATAACGATCCGGATCGCTATAAGTATCAATACCGGAATTAGTAATGTTGGCGGCAGGAACGCCGCTTTTTCTTAATTGGCCATAATTTAGCAATGGCACGTCAAGGTAATATATGCCATCGCTTTTTTTAATCGCGTAGTGGAAATCGGGGTTTAGCGCTAAGATTGAAGTCATCGTTTTTTCTTCAATCGGGTTATGCGCGAAAGTTAACGATGGTCCTAAGTACGCAAAGATGTTTTCTGGATGGCTGCCTTCCATTTTTATGAGATGGGCAATACTTTTTTCAGTAATGCCTTTTAAACTACCGGCCATGCCAGCATGGATGATGGCCACCCATTTTTTGACTTTGTCAAACAAAAACACCGGCACGCAGTCGGCATGAAAAATAGCTAAAGCGAGGCGGTTATCATATGTATATAATGCGTCGGCGGCGATGCCCGATTCAAATGACTCAGCCCCGCGACCTCCATCTGTTAATGTCACTTTCTTGATGACATCGCTATGACTTTGATAGGTGGTAATTATTCGGCGTGACGATAGTTGCAACTCGTCTAACAGCAATTGGCGATTGGTCGCCACATCGTCTTGATTATCGCCTACATGATATGCGAGATTCAGCTTGGCGTATGCGCCACGGGACACACCACCTTCGCGGGTGCTCGTCAATGCGGTGATGTATTTATATGGTGACCAAAGGTTAAATTCCATGATGATGCCCTCAACTATAAATTATAGCATTGCCATCATGTAAAATAAAAACCGCTCATTCGAGCGGTTTATTGAATGCTTGTTAGCGTTGTGAGAATTCTTCGATATGCTGCCAGGCGTGGCTCATTAGTTCGGCCTTCTCATAAGAGGTCGGACCACTGACGCCAAACATTACTTCGCTGATGCCTGGTTCAATCGGGTTGTTGTCGGTGATGTCGTAGAGGAACAACGTCGGGGTTACGATGTTTGAACCATCTTCGAGCCCATCGATGCGATTGTCATCAAGATAGCCATTGACATAGTACCAGGAGTTTTGGGCCACTTCGGCTGAACGCTCGAGGAAGGCCGTATTGCGGTCGATGAACCGTTGCCATGGCGTTGTCGTCAAGTCGCTGTCTACTTCTTGATCGATGAAGATCGTGTAAAATTTGAAATCGCCAAAAGTTTCTTTGTCATAGAAGCGGCTCGTTTTAGTTCTTAATAAGTCGACGGCTGGTTGCAATTCTTCACAGCCACCGCATGTTTCTTGAACGAGAATCAAGAAAAATTTATCGCCATAAGTGTCTTCGTTATCCATAATCGCGTCGATGAGTTTTTGGGCGTCGGAGTTTTCTTCTCCCTCAAGCGATTTACGATATTTTTTGTAATAAGTTTCGGCGGAGTTGGCGTTGTCGGCGATACTTTGAATCCATTTGCTGATTGAAGGAATCGAAAATATGACCGCGAAGATCACACCGACAATAAGCAACGGCTGAATCCATGCGGTTTCCTTAATCCAGTTCCAAATCCGCACGAAGAAGGCGCCGATGACCGTTAATACTTTTTTCATTTTGGTCCCCCTATATATACATATAGCACGTTAATATTATCAAAGGGTCATTGCTAATTCAATAAAAAGTTATCATGTGTTACAAAAAAAGTTATCATGAGGCTTTAGCGATAAACCTTAAATAGTATATAATCAAACTAGCAATTTAGCACCCGAAATTTATCACGATATGTTTCACCTCCAAAAATGGCAGCAACGGTACCAAGACTTCATGTTCGAGCATGGACGACTTCGGGTCGTTATCGACTATGTGACGTCGTTTATTATTGCGATTATTACGGCATTTTTCTTTGGTTACTCGTTTCGCGGCTTTATTACCACGACCAATCCAAGCGCCAACCAGTTAATTACTGGAGGCGCTTCGGGCTTATCACAAATTTTCACCATTTTAGCGCAATTAAGCAACCTATTTCCTGCAGTAGCCGCTAAAACGTGGCAAGCGATTTTCTATTTCATGTTCAACATTCCGCTGTTCATACTCGGATATAAGGGAATCGGGAAACGTTTCGCAACTTTTTCGATGATTAATGTCATGTTTACATCGCTATTTATTCAGGTGATACCTAACGATTGGTTGACAATCATCGATATATCCTCAGACATGCTTGGCCGTGCGCTATTCGCTGGATTTTTGTCAGGCGTGGCCACGGCACTATGCTTTCGGTTCGAGTTTAGTGGCGGAGGTCTTGACATCGTCACTTATTATTTGGCGAACCATAAATCAACCTCGGTTGGTAAATATCAAATCACGATTAATGCCGTCATTTTAGTTATTTATACGACGTTGACGATCGTTCGCGATGGTAGTGGTGTTGGTGCACTAAACAGTTTCTTGTATACGTTGGTTTTTCTATTTACCAATGGCCGCGTCGTCGATACGTTCAATATCCGCAACAAGAAAGCGCAAATGCAAATCATCACGAGTCAAAATGGTCTTCCGAAAATTCTTTTGGCGAACTTCCCTCATAGTTGCACGGTCGTTAACGCCACGGGTGGATTTTCAGGCGAACCGCGGCTAATTATTTACACGGTCGTGTCGAGTTTTGAAGTAAAAAAGGTCGTCAAGCTCGTCCGGCTAGTCGACCCCAAATCATTTATTGACGTCAGTTATGGTCATCAAGTTTATGGCCGCTTTTTCATCAAACCCGTGAAGTAATCACCAGGTCTCGCGGTGCCATTTACTATCTTCGAATCGCTCACGATCTTTTCTTGTTTGATTGGGATGCCCAATCGAGATTAAGGCAACAGGCAAAATGTGGGCAGGAAGTTTAAGTGTCTTACTAATGAATTTTTGCCAACCGGTTAAGGCAAAAACGCCGATCCAGACGGCCCCAAGTCCAAGACCATGGGCTGCGAGCAAAATGTTTTCCACCGCCGCCGAACAATCTTCAATCAAAAAATCGTGGACGGGCTGTAAAAGTTTGTCACCGCATACGGCGATGACTAACGGAGCTTCCTCCATCATCTTTCCAAACATACTCTTGTCTTTTAGGGCAGTGCGTATCGTTTTATCGGTGATGGTAACGAAATGAAACGGTCGCCTATTATGAGCGCTTGGCGCCGCCATGCCACAGGCGACCAGTGTCTTGATGGTATCTTGGTCAATCGCTTCATCGGTATAGGCGCGAATGCTTCGACGCGATAAAATCGCCTTAATCACTTCATTCATGAATGTGTCTCTTTTCGACGTATTTGTCCTTAAAATAACTGATGACCGATTGGCGCCTAATAATCCCGATGAAAATTTGTTGGTCATCGACGACAGGGATGAAGTTTTGGTGCATCGCTAGGTTGACGATATCATCAAGTGGTGCCAAAATCGAAACGGCTTTATAGTCTTTGTAGTGATTGATGCGTCGAATCGGAATCGTTTCCGCCGATGGTAAGTCAAATTTCTTTTGGTTTTTGATGAACCACAACAAATCACCTTCGGTGATTGTGCCGACATAGTTACCTGATCGATTGATGATGGGAATCGCTTGGTAGTGGTGGATTTCCATTTTTTCAAGCGCTTGTCGGAGTGAAAAGTCGTCGTAGAGATATTCAACGTCGGATTTGGGAGTCAAAAATGTCAGGATGTTCATATGTATATATTATAGCATTCCGCTTATTTGAACAGCGAACGACTGCGAGCGACGTAACCGCCCGTCATTTGCTTGATATCTTCGCACACGATCATCGCCGCTGGATCGACGGCTAAGATCTCCTTAGTGACGTTATCGGCGTTTCGTCTAGGGGCAAACACTTTGATGACAAGCCGTTTTTCCGCCCGGCCTTGGCCAAGAATCGTCGTGACGCCATAACCGATTTCGCGTAAGCGCTCGGTGATGACAGCACCAGTGGATTGTGAGGCAATTGTCTCGATAAGCACCATGCCAAAAGCCAACTTCGATTCCATGATTGATCCGAAGTATATGCCGGAAGCGAATCCGAAACCGTATACAATCCCCTTAATTGGCGCCGCGCTTAAGTCGTTGATAACCGAACTAGCGATGAATACCCACATGAAAATTTCAATCAACGATAAAAAAACACTTTGGATGCGATAACCTTTATTAACCAGAATCATTCTTAAAGTTCCGAAAGAAACTTCGATGTTCTTCAATACGAAAATCAATACTAATTGCCACCATGGCACGGCTGTAAAAAATTGCGCGACTGCTTCCCAATCCATCGTAAAAACCTCATTGACTTACATATCATATCATTAATAATGATATCCGTGTAAATAATTAAATCGGCGTTTCCGTCTTGTCAAGTAATTCCAAAAACACGGCTGTGAGAGCAGGATCGAATTGCGTGCCGCTGTTGCGCTTAATTTCTTCATAAGCTTGTTTGGTGGTGAGGGCATCGCGATAAGGACGATCGGTCGTCATTGCGTCGTAACTATCGGCAATGGCGATGATGCGCGACCGAAACGGGATGTTTTCGCCCTTCAAACCACGGGGGTAGCCTTTACCGTCATAGCGTTCGTGATGAGAAAGAATATCTTCGGCAATCTCGGCGTACTCCGGTGAAGCTAGCAAAATGTGATATCCGGTTTCCGGATGTTTTTTGATTTCGTTCCATTCGGCTTCCGTCAATGGTCCCGGCTTATTGAGAATCGATTGATCAATGGCGATTTTTCCAATATCGTGGAGCGTGGCCATTAGTTTTAATAATTCGATGTCTTCGCGCCTTAAATTAAGTGCCTCTCCGATTTTTTGACAAATGAGTGAAACCCGAATCGAATGACTTTCTTCGCGATTGCTTTTGACATGCAATGTGTTTAAGATGGCCCGAATCGTCTCATGGCGCGAACTCGTCACTTCGCTTAATTTCTTGTTATACATTTTCTTTTCGGCCATGCGAATCGAATCTAGCACGGTTTCACTCTTTAGGTGCTCCTGAACACCGAAGGATACGGACAACTTGATGCCGTTGATCGATTCTTGACCGATGGCATGGTCAATCAGGTCGATAATTGTTAATACGGCTTCCTCGTGCATGTCATAGAAGATGATGAAAAACTCATCGCCTCCGATACGAAGGAATGTCGCATTATCAGGCAAATGATTGGAAACGATTGTACAAACGACTTTTAACAAGTGGTCTCCGGTATGGTGGCCAAACGCATCATTCATGACTTTCAAACCGTTGATATCGAAAAACGCAAACGTATACAAACGATCCGGTTCATTTTCAAGTCGATCTAATTCTTCTTGGTAAAAGCGTCTGTTTTTTAGTCCGGTTAATGAATCGTGATAAGACAGATGCAAAATCTCTTGCTCGTTTTTGATGCGGCTGGTAATTTCTTGGGCAAAAATGCCGACACCCATAATATGGCCATTGGCATCGAGGATTGGATTGTAATGCGATTCGAAGAATTTGCCACGATTAACTTCGATTTCAGCTTCGGTGATATGGTTTTTCCCGTTCAAGGCGAGGCCAATTTCGTGCCGGAGTCGTTTGCGGAAAGAATCTTCAGTCACGAAACTCAAAAAATTGTCGCCGATTTGCGGTTTTTTGCCGTAATAACGCAACATTGAATCAGCGTGGAATTTGTTAAACGACAAGTAATTGTAATCGCAATCAAGCGCATAAATTTCAATTTGTTCGGCACTGTCGATTGAAGATTGAAGCAATATTTTTTGGTGAAGAATCGTCGCTTCGCCCAGCAAACGCTGTTTGTGGTTTTCGATTGACATCGCTAAGATGACGACGGCCACCGGGTATATCACAAGGAAAGGAATCGCGATATTACGAATAGCCGTAATCACGTTCGAAAAAGGAATTATTAGCAATTGGCACATAATCGTCAAAATGTGGGCGATGAAACCCAGTAAGTAAAAATTGAAAAATTTCGGCCATTTTTGCGGAAGCTTAGGCTCGATTTTCGTCCAGGCAATACCAATCAGCGATGTAGTGGCGATTGTGGCGATGCCGGCATAGACGCCACCGCCGCCAAGAAACAGACGATAAGACATCGCAATCAGCGCACCAACGAAAGTTACCAGTGGCCCAAAGAAATAACCGGATATCGTAAACAATACACTGCGCGCATCAAAAATCAACCCAGCTTCTAAAGTAAAGGGAAACAGCATCGACATTACACCGATGAAACCTACGAAGACGCCAACAACCCCGTTTTTGATCCACCCTTTTTGTTTGGGCCGGAACCGCGAGATTTGATATAGCAAAATCGTGCCAAATAGCAAAAGTAAGTTGGCTGAAAAATCGAGCAAGATTGCCGGGGTCGATTCGTTAATCAGCATGAATCTCATGTCGGTTCCTCTTCGCCGTGATGGATACGCTTTTGTCGATACATCAAGCTATCGAGATGAGCGATGAATGAGCGAATCGTTTGATGTTTTTGGTGATGGAATAAGTCAACGCCATAACTGCATTCAATCTTAAATGGATAAGAACTAGTTTCATTGTACTTATGCAAGAGGTCCAAAAACTTTTTGATCACATTACTGATCGTCCGCGTTTTATCGACATTAAAGAATATCACGAATTCATCGCCACCCGTTCGTGCGATAAAATCCTGTTTATCAAACGTGTCTTGGAGCAATTTGGCAATGCCAACGAGCACTTCGTCGCCAAGATAGTGCCCATATGTATCATTGACGTTTTTAAAATTGTCGAGATCGATTTGCATACCAGCCAATTTTCCATCTGCGCTGCTTAGTCGAATCGAAGCGATATATTTTTCATATTGACGACGGTTGTTGAGCCCCGTCAAGTAGTCGGTCACGACGCGTCTTGTTTGAATGAAAATGAAAATCATCAAAATTGACATCACGAGCATCGGTAAGACAATATTCGTTCCGTAAAACAAGGTTTGAACAATGCCGCCGATAATCGGTGGAATCGGGAATAAAAGCATTGGAACAAACTCCGATGGTGCAATTTTTTTCTTTTGGGCAATTACAATGGCCAAACCGATAAGCAAATATGAATAGTTAACGATGACATGAACGAAAAACAATGGTCCGCGTGTATAAACGTTGTTCATATCAACGTAGAAATACAGACTTGTAAACATCGAGCCAATCGTCAAACCGATGCTGATACAAATCGGTATCGCTAGCAAGGCCACGATGCCGGGACGGTTCTTTATGCCATAACTTAGCTCACGTAAAATATAAAGGATCCAAGATAGGGCTGTGGCCGGCAAACCGATGAAGTTAACAATGTGAAGGATTCGATATAAAACAAGGCGGAAAATCGTATTATCGGAACTAGCCCAAATCATTAACGTTTCGCCAATCAATAATATTCCAGTGATGAAAATTAGCGTTTTAAACGAACGGCTATCGCGTACCATGTGATCTTTGCTGAAACGCAAGCTGATAAAAACAATCGCCAGGACGAGGAGCGGATACAAGTTCGCCTGAAGATTATAGAGCAGACTCATTTCACTTGCTTCAAGGAAAAATGTCATGACGGTACCTATACTTGTCAAATTATTCTAACAAAACAAATAAAAACGATAAATATAAATATAAATATTTACCTGATTTTTTGCGAAGTTGTTAATAATTTGAAGATTATTAGTTTGTTTGCTTGTTTGTTTTCAAATATTCAACAGCTTCGACGAGTGTCATCGGATAAGCATAATAGTAACCTTGGGCCTCATCGAAATTGCTTTTAAGAATTTCATGAAGCAATGTTTCACGTTCGACGCCTTCGGCTAACACACGGCAACCTAGTTCATGGGCAAGTTGCACGGTCGCTTTGACGATTTTGTGAACCGATTGATTCTGATCGAGATTTTTGATGAAATATTGATCGATTTTAATCGTGTGGACCGGATATCTGCTTAAGTATGATAATGACGAGTATCCCGTACCAAAATCATCGATTAAAACATGGATGCCGTGTTTGGTGAACATATTAAGGATTTCCGCTGATTTTTCAGGATTTTCCATTAATGCCGACTCGGTGACTTCCATCCTGATTAATTCGGTTGGAATCTTGGACTTGCGAATAATATCATAGGCCTTTTCAAAAAACAGCGGATCGTAAAGGTTTTTGGAAGATATGTTAAAGGAAAGAGGTAATTTGAATCCTAAATCGTGAAGAGTAGCGACTGTTTGGCATGTATGTTCAATTACATACAATGTCAGATCATTAATGAACCATGTTTTTTCCACGAGTGGAATGAATTCACCAGGAGGAATCACCCCTCGGTCGGCATGTTTCCATCTAATCAATGCTTCAAAACCATTGACGCGATTTGTCGTTAAATCGATTTGCGGTTGATACACGAGATAAAAATCTTTGCTTTTCAACGCTTGTTTGAAACTCATTAGCAGCTCGTATTGGAATCGTTTTTGAGTACCTTCATCCTCGTACATGAAAAATTGCAAATTGGTTTCCAACGCAATGCGAATGGCATTATCGGAATAGATAAAGACTGAAGTGGTTTCACAAGTGTCGAGCCGCATCGCCGAATAAGCGCCGAGCGTGAATTCCATATAGACTGATTGATTGTCAATCGCATGGATGTCTTTCAGAGTTTTCATTAAGTTTTCACACGATTTGGCAACATCTCCGGTGGAGGAAATAATCCAAAAACGATTATTGTCGACTTGGATAACGATGGCAGGTGCCGGAAGTGTTTTCAAAGTAAGTTCAAAAATTTGTTTAATTAGGGCGTGGTACATGGAAATGCCAAGCACATCAACGATATCTTGGTGATTGCCGATGAAGAGTGTCAGCACTGCCTGCTTGCCCGGTTTTAATTTTTTGATGGCATGTTGGTAATAATTGGCATTCGGTAAACCAGTATCCTGATTGTGCATTTGCAAACTGATGATACGGCGGGAACCCCACCCCGTCAGAATTCCGATACCAATGAAAACGATAAGACGAAAAATCCAGTTAATGGCCAATTGTGGCTCATTTGTAATGGTGTCGATGGGCATAATCGGACCGAGCATTAGACCACCGAACAGGCCGATAAAAGCTCCGAAAATCGGATGGATAAACACACCGGCTAAAATGATTGGCACATACATAGTGTGTGAAAAAACATATTTGATACCACCGGTCATTAACACGAGCCAATAAATAAAGGGCACGCAAGCGGTGATTGCAATAATGAAAAAGTATTTACGATACATGAAGATGAATCGTTTTAAATCGCCGAAACCACGTCGGATATGTTTCATTTTGATTTTCCTATTTCCGCAATGGCGCGAAATGTTATAGGTTTATTTTAACTTGTTAAAAAAGCGTAAAACAAGGAAAAAGGTTAATTTAATAAATTAAAAAACAAAAAACCATCGAAATCAATCGATGGCAATCTTTATCAAATGGCGGAGAAAGAGGGATTCGAACCCTCGCAGGCCTTGCAACCTCTATCAGTTTTCGAAACTGACCCCTTCAACCGCTTGGGTATTTCTCCGTGGGTAATTATATCATGAGTTATATTAATTCCAAGTAGAACTGAATAGCATGGGTTTAATTGTGAAAACCAAACGTTAAAGTATATAATACTAACGAGGTTTTTGTGTGCTGACTCCCATATTCCCCAACTTACCAATTCCCGCATTGCTCCAATACATGTTTTTTGGGGCATTTTTAGCTTTTTTGGTCTTGGCAATTATGTTTCCAATCATCAAAAAAATGATCGCTTCTAAGCATCATGAAACATTATCGAAAGTCTATTCTTATCGCATATACAAAATCGATCTCAATCTTAATAAAGTTACATTTTTCGATAAAACGAATCCCCGCAACATGCGAACGACTGATTTCGACCACTTTTTACGGCAGTACACCGCCGAGGATTACTATCGTGTCGAGAACTGGTTGCGTAACTTGCTCGACGCCAAGAAACAAACGTCTTGGCACCTTGAAGCTCGCGCATTAATCCATGCGACCAAGAATACATATTTTTCGGTTCTAGAAGTAACGAATTTGGATGTCGAAAAGAAAATCATTCACTTGAATAGTTACTTATTACGCTACCTGTCGCCGAAGCGTGGGCATGCTAGAAAAAGCGCCAACAACGTCATTTCGATGACGGATGCCAGCCATCGGCTTGAAAAAGCTTCATCCAATCGTGGGGCGACCTACTTAATCCGCTTTTATTATCGAAAATACCAAGGAAATACGAGCACATACATCTCTGCCGTTTTCTTAAAAAAACTAAAAGACAAAATTACCGCCTTCTTGAGTATGGGGCTCTATTTAGTTGAGCAAGACGCTTCCGAAATTATTTTGTTGGAAACGAAAAACATATCCGCGAATGAGCATAAACAAATCGCGCATTCGATTGCCCATACGATTGTGAGAAATCTTGAAGTCAGCGGCTTGAAAGACGAAGTAGCCTTCACGATTGGTGTCGTCGAAAACAAACATTTTCCCCACAACTTTGAAGAACTAGTTCATCACGCTCGTTTAATGGCTGATCGAGCCGAAAAAGAGGCGACACTGGTCACGATTTACGACCAAAATGTCAAATACACCGAAATCAGCGCCAAGGCTGTCGATCTCGAAGTAATCGACATTATAAAAAGTCGCAAGTATGAAATCAGGTTTCGACCGATACTCGCACTTAAGAAGTATGAAGTGTTTGCTTACTACTGCTCGATTTTGATTAATTCGCCACTAACGTCCAATCGTCTTGAATTATGCCAAACAACCATGGAATCCGACTCGTGCAAAGAACTGCTTTCGAATATGACCCGACAAATGTTGCAAACGATGTCGCAAGGTCGCACCAATGAAGAACAACAGCTCTTTTTTCCTGTCAGCGTCTATGAACGAAATTTCATTTTAAAAAGTTTGGCGATGATGAAAAAAGCTAAAGAATCCAACATCGTGTTAGTGTTCGATGAAAGTGAAATCAACGATTGGGACGCCAATCTCGGTGTCATTTCCCAAATGTTGACTTCATTTAAAGACAAAGGTCTAAAAACGGCATTATCGTTTGCCGATATGCATTTATTGCTCGACAACGAAATATATGACGTTTTCGATTATTATATACTCGATGCGCGAATGACTTCCGACATCGTCGCCAATGATCGCCAACGAATTAACGTCCATAGTTTGATCGAGACATTAAGGAAATTCAATCATCCGATTATCGCTATCGACATGAGTGATCTTGATGGCGTTGAGATCTTGTCAAATTTCGAGGTCGACGGCGTTAGCGCTGAATGTTTGAGCCCCTACTCCTTGAAAATCGAATCGATTGAGCCTAAGATTATTAATCGCATTCGTCAATTCGAAGACGTGAAGAAAACATAGGTAATTTTTATGGAAAAACAGAAGATTAAAAACGAAAGCATCACTAGTCGCGAGCAAGATTTCGCTAAATGGTACACCGATGTGTGCCGCAAGGCGGAATTGATGGATTACTCATCGGTTAAAGGCTTCATTATTTACCGCCCATATGGTTACGCCATTTGGGAACAAATCCAGCGCTATCTCGATGATAAATTCAAGAAAAGCGGCCATCAAAACGTCTATATGCCGTTAGTTATTCCCGAAAGTCTTTTCAACAAGGAAAAAGAACATGTTGAAGGATTCGCACCAGAAACACTTGTCGCCACTCAAGGTGGCAAAGAAAAGCTGGAAGAAAAACTCATCATTCGCCCGACGAGCGAAATTTTGTTTTGCGAGCATTATGCCAAAATCGTGTCCAGTTATCGTGATCTACCAAAAAAATACAATCAATGGTGTTCGGTCGTGCGTTGGGAGAAAACGACGCGTCCATTTTTGCGAGGTGCTGAATTCCTGTGGCAAGAAGGACACACGATCCACGCGACTGAAATGGAAGCACGCCAAGAAACCCTGGGCATGCTCGAAATATATCGTAACCTCGGTGAAGACCTGCTGGCGATTCCTTTCTTGGTGGGACGAAAAACCGAAAAGGAAAAATTTGCCGGAGCCATGGAAACTTATGGCATCGAAGCGCTTATGCACGACGGAAAGTCGCTTCAAAGCGGCACAACTCATTACTTTGGAACGGGTTTTGCCGAAGCTTTTAATATTAAATTCCAAGATCGAGACAATTCTTTGAAACCGGTTCATCAAACAAGTTGGGGCGTCAGTACACGATTGATTGGATCCATCATCATGGTTCATGGCGATGATAACGGGTTGGTCTTGCCACCGCTTGTCGCACCAATTCAAATCGTAATCGTGCCAATTCAGATGAGCAAACCAGGCGTACTCGACAGCGCCCGCGAACTCAAGGACCAACTTGAAAAAGCCGGCTACCGCGTCTTGCTTGACGAATCCGACCAAACACCTGGTTGGAAGTTCGCAGAATACGAAATGAAAGGCGTCCCGCTCCGCCTGGAACTTGGTCCTCGCGATATCGATAACGGTGTTTTAGTTGGCGCACTACGGCACACGCATGTTAAGGTTACAATCAATCGCTCTTATATTTTGGAGCAAATCGCCGTTTTGTTACATAACATCCAAACTGAAATGTACCAGCGCGCTCACGAGCATTTAAGCACACATATTTTGCCCGTTCATAATATCGAAGAATTATTAAAGGCAGTGGAAACCGGTTATGCAAAAGCGATGTGGTGTGAACAGCAAGCATGCGAAGAGAAAGTCAAAGAATTGTCGGCAGCCACTTCGCGCGTGCTCCCATTTGACCAAAGGCCACATGATGAGGTTTGCTCGATATGCGGAAAACCGGCCAAGAAAGTCGTTTATTTCGCCAAAGCCTATTAGGCTAGTTATCAATTAAATTTGATTGAAACAGCTCGGTGACGATGCTAATATTTATAGGCACCGTGGAGCAATACCCAAGTTGGTGAAGGGGCGTCCCTGCTAAGGACGTAGGTCGGGTTACCGGCGCGAGAGTTCGAGTCTCTCTTGCTCCGCCAGTCGTCAATAACGCATCATTTGATGCGTTTTTTTGTTGTTTTGTTCACATTTGTTTTATTGAATTTCGTTTAACTATGTTAAATTAATCTATAAAGGATAAAAAAAATGAATACCAACCTCATTGAAATCAAGATTGTTACCACTAAGCGCGAACTGCGCCGATTTATCGATTTTCCGGTAAAACTTTATAAGGGCAATCCGTATTTCACCCCGTATATTTTCGAAGATGAGATGAATAATCTTACGCCTGAGAAAAATCCCGCCAGTCGTTACTGCGATTTCCGATTGTTTCTCGCCTACAAAGGAAAAAAGATAGTCGGTCGTGTCGCCGCCATTATCAATCGCTATTCCAACGATAAATACAATCAAAAGCGCATCCGATTCAACCGCATTGACATGATTGACGACATCGAAGTCACCAAAGCGTTAATCGGCGCTGTTGCCGAATACGGCAAAGCCAATGGTCTTGATGAAATTGCCGGTCCATTAGGATATTCAGATCAAGACAAAGAAGGTTTACTCACCTATGGCTTCGAGGAAAAAAATATGTTTGTGACGTTTTATACGCATGCATATTACGTCCGTCACCTTAATGAGTTAGGGTTTGTTCCCGATGCCGTTTGGAATGAGTACAAAGTGTTCATTCCCAAAGAAATTGATCCGCGATTTGTCAAAATCGCCGAATACACCGCCAAGAAATACAACGTGAAGATCGTGAGACCAAAAAGCAAGCGGATGAAAGATCTCAAGCCATACATTCACGAAATTTTGCATTTGATGAATCGGACTTACGATCATCTTTACGGTTATGTGCCGATTCCCGAAGACGTCATGGATCACCTTGCAGCCCAATATGTGCCGATGGTCAACCTCGACTATTTACAAATCGTGACTGATGTCAACGAAAAAATTATTGGATTCTCGCTGATGATTCCCTCGCCAAGCGATGCCCTTAAAAAAAGCAAAGGCCATCTATATCCGTTTGGTTTCATCGGATTTCTTAAAGCATTGAAGCATGCCAAACACCTCGATATGTTACTTGTCGCTGTCGAACCGGAGTACAAAAACACCGGCGTTTTAGCAATGATGTTTACCGAAGCGATTCGCAACGCGATGAAAAATGGCGTTGAATACGCGGAAACCGGACCCGAACTATCAGACAATTCCAATATCAATTTGTTATGGAAGTCGTTCGAACACGTCAAACATAAACAGCGGACGTGCTTCGTGCGACCATTAGAATGGCCGAAACAAACGTAATGGAAAAAAGTACACGAAAAAAACGCAAAGTGCTACCGCGCCACTGGCTGCTGCTAATTTTGGTACGTATCATTGCCGATTGGTTCATTTTTCCCTATTTCCATTTCCGGCCGCGTTATTATCGCTTGAAGAAGCGTGGACCGATGCTCGTATTGATTAATCACGCCACCGAATTTGACATATTATTTGCCAATAACCTTTTCAATTTTCCACTATATTTCGTGGCTTCGGAGCAGTTGTTAAATAAAGGATTCTCAAGTTGGCTGCTCAATTACGTGTTCGCCCCGATTCCCAAGTCGAAATCAGTGAGTGACATTGCCGTCGTTCCCCGCATTAAGCGCGTGCTCGATGAAGGTGGCAATGTCGCCATTTTTCCCGAAGGCAATATGACGATGCATGGCGGTCCTTCATCGATGCCTCCGGCAATTGGAAAACTAATTAAAATGTTAAAAGTGCCAGTTGTTTTTGTCGAATCATATGGATTATATTTCTCAAGTCCCCGCTGGTCGCGGTATCGTAAATACGGTCCAAGTGGCATGTTTATCAAACGCATATTGGAGGTAGAGGAGTACGCTTCGCTCACAGGAGAGCAAATAAATGAGTTAGTGCATCAACAACTCGACGTCAACGCCTTCGAACAACGACCTGTGCGCAAGTATCGCGGGTTCCGCAAAGCCGAAGGCTTGCAACGACTCGTGTTTTCCTGCCCGAGCTGCCATGAACCGTTCGGGATGCATACTCACAAATCGACGTTATCCTGTTCAAAATGTGGATATCGCGCTAATTATGATGTTTTCGGTTACATCAATGGTCCAACAGGACGGTTGGACACGGTCACGATTGATGGAATCGTTAAGCGTGATTATAATCACTATGTCGGCGCGCACCTCGATGACATTGTTCTTCAAGATCGCGCCGAGTTCCGTTATTTCATCGCTGGGCAAAAGCGTCGATCACCTAAATACTTCCAAACAATCCGTCTATCCAATCGGGGGTTGGAAATTGACAAAGATGAAGGGACGACGCTTTATCCATTTGATGAAATATTGTCCTTCACGATGCAAACACGCCGAAAATTCATCGTTTATGTCAAAGGCAATCTATCCATCGTGGCGAAACTGCCGATTGCGGCCTCGCCTTATCAATATTTGATTACGATGCAATTGTTGCACAACCATCATCAATTCAAGAAAGGAATCGTTGATTATGAATACCTGGCCCATCCTGACGATATTACCCCCCTCGGACTTTAATAGCTACTGGTCGATTGTTACGCAAATTCTTATTCTTTGCTCGCTGTTATTGCTTGCGAACACGATTAGGCGCAAAGTCATATTCATCCAGAAAGCATTAATTCCGACATCGATTATCGCCGGATTTTTGGGATTAGGGTTGAAATACCTACTGAATAATGCACTTCAGATTCAAATCGATGGCGCGTTTTTGGTCACTAGTGATTTCATGTCAATCGTGACCTATCACATGATTGCCATCGGTTTCATAGCACTCGGCCTAAAAGGATCGGAAAAAATCGGAAAAGTCCGCAACATGAAGCAAGTTAACCCTGTCAAAAGCGGTTTATTGATTGTAACGACATACATGTTACAAGGTATCGTTGGTCTGATAATCACGATTATTGCCGCACTAGTTTTCACCGATATTGCTGCCTATTCAGGCGTGTTGCTTCCCATGGGTTATGGACAGGGTCCAGGCCAAGCCAACAATATTGGTTTGTTATATGAAGGAGCCGGCTTTGTCGGCGGTCGCTCATTTGGTTTAACAATCTCGACGATGGGATTCATCTCGGCGGCGATTGGCGGGGTCATTTATTTGAACATCATGATTAAGCGTGGCAAGATCAAACGTGTGGAGCGTACTGATGCCAATAAACCGCAACTGACCTCCATCGTTGAAGGAAGCGATGAAATACCAGTTGTCGAATCAGTCGACAAAATGAGCGTTCAAATGGCAATCGTCGGCCTTGTATATTTGTTGTCGTGGTTATTCATGTACGGATTAACTTCTTTGCTAGGAGTACTCGATACTAACCCAGCTGGTGGTTTCTTGACCAAAAGCGTAATCCCTTTAATTTGGGGTTTCAATTTCATCGTGGCGACGTTTGTGACGATATTGGTCAAAAAATTCGTCAAATTCATTAAAAAAATCAAGTTGATGAAACGGACTTACACTAACGACTTCATGCTTAACCGGATTGCCGGTGTTGCGTTTGATTTTATGATTATTGCCTCGATTACGGCGATTGACATTGAAATGATTTCCTCTCTAGGGATGATCGTCACGCTAATCATCATCGGTCTTGTTGGCGCACTTGTGACCTACTTTTACATTCGACATATCACTAAATCCGTTTACAAAGATTACCCTGATGAAGCATTCTTGGCTTTTTATGGCAATTTAACGGGAACGGTGAGCACCGGCATTTCGATTCTTAGAGAGATGGATCCGAATTTTGAGACCCCGGCTTCTTATGATTTGGTCGCCGGATCGACGACGGCAATCGCATTCGGATTTCCGATTTTATTGATTACCGGTTTTATATACAACGAAGGCTGGTATTGGTTGTATGGTTCACTTGCCGGGCTGATTGTCATCTTCATCGTATTCTACGTCTTCTTAATGCGTAGGAAAATAAATAAACCGACGACTAATCAATAACATTGTAAACTGGGAGGAACGTCCATGAAAATTGTCATTATCGGTGGTGTAGCCGGCGGTGCTTCGGCAGCAGCGCGGCTACGACGTCTTGACGAAGAAATCGAAATCGTCATGTTTGAAAAAAGCCCATATATTTCGTATGCCAATTGTGGATTGCCCTATTACATCGGTGGGGTCATCACCGATCGTAAGGAACTTATAGTTCAGACACCTGACCAGTTTGAAAAGCGTTTTAACGTCCGCGTCAAAATTAATCATGAAGTCATCGAAATCGATCGTTATCATCGCCATGTGCTCGTCAAAAATGTTTTGACAAACGAAGTCCATCGTGAAGATTATGACAAGTTGATTTTAGCGCCCGGTGCCAAACCGTTGATTCCTCAGCTACCTGGTATCGATAGTCCGCTAATTTTTACGCTTCGTAACGTTCCCGATACATTCAAGATTACCGAATTCATTGAACACGAACACCCCAAGCGTGCTCTAATTGTCGGGGCGGGCTACATTGGGCTAGAAATGGCCGAGAATCTTATGCATCGCGGCCTTGAAGTCACGATCGTGGAAATGATGAGCCATGTCATCGCTTCACTCGATGAGGACATGGCCTTCGACGTACATCACTACATCCGTCAAAAAGGCGCCAGGTTATTACTCAACCACGCCGTCAGCGCATTTGAAACAACCGGCAAAGTTATCACGGCGACAATTGGAACGGCGACATTTGATTTTGACATGGTCATCATGTCTGTCGGCGTTTTACCCGATACGAAATTGGCTCAAGAAGCCGGGTTAATCGTCAATGCCCGCAACGCCTTGGTCGTCAATGATTATTTACAAACCAACGATCCGGATATCTATGCCGTTGGCGATGCGATTTTGGTCAAACAGTTTACAACACGCCAAGAAGCATATATTCCCTTGGCTGGACCGGCAAACCGCCAAGGACGCCTCGTCGCCGATAACGTACTTGGGGCTAACAAAAAATACCATGGTTCGCAAGGCACGGCCGTTTTAAAATTTTTCGATCTCGTCGTGGCGACAACCGGTCTTGGTGAAATTTCCGCGCGCAAATCAGGTTATGTGATCGATAAAGTGTTTGAACTTGGTAAAAGCCATGCCAGTTATTATCCTGGGGCAACCCCTTTGATGTTGAAACTTATCTTTGAACGCGGGACAGGCATGCTTTTAGGTGCTCAAGCCGTCGGTTTCGAAGGTGTTGATAAACGTATTGATGTTTTGGCGACGGCGATGCGTGCCCGGATGAATGCCCGTGATTTGATTGATATTGATTTGGCGTATGCTCCGCCAATCGGTTCGAGCAAAGATGCCGTGAACATGATCGGGTATTTAGCCGAAAACGTGCTTGATGGCGTCGTCAAACAATACTATGTCGAAGAAATTCCTAATTTACCCCAAGATGATTCAGTCATCTACCTCGATGTCCGTGACAAAGACGTGTTCGAAACCGGACATTTTGATGGGAGCGTCAATATTCCGCTATCGGAATTACGCAATCGAATAAGCGAACTGCAACAAGGAAAAAAAGTTTACATCGTTTGCGATGGTGGCATGCGCAGCTATCTGGCAGCACGCACACTCAAGCAAAATGGTTTTGATGCGTATAGTCTTGCGGGAGGATTCCGCTTATTTAAAGAAATCGAACGTGACAGGCAGGAAATCTCTAAACTAGATGCCTTATGCGGCAAGAAGAATTAAGCAACAATTTCATTATTAACTGCAAATATCAATAATACATTTGGAGCAATTTTTTGAACATTACCATCGTATGCGACGTCCTCGGCGAGGAAAATAACGGCACCACAATCACCGCCAAACGTCTAATCAACCATCTAAAACAAAGGGGCCATAACGTCAAAGTTATTTCGCCGAACAAAGCCGAAGAACCAGGGTATTATGAAGTTTCGACGATTAACTTCGGAATTTTCAACAAATATGTTGAAAAAAACGGTGTTAAGATTGCCAAAGCCGATAAGAGAGTTTTGAAATTAGCGCTAGAAGGCGCCGACGTGGTTCATATCATGCTCCCATTTTCACTTGGGAAAGCGGCGATTAAGATGTGCGTGGCTGCTAATATACCGGTGACCGCTGGCATGCACACTCAAGCTGAGAATGTTACTTCCCATTTCTTTTTGAAAAACATCAAATGGGCCAACGATTTAGTCTATTGGTCGATGCGCAAAGTGTTGTATCGTTATGTCGACGCGATTCACTGTCCGAGCAATTTCATCAGTCATGTCGCCAAAGATCATGGCTATGAAGCCCCCACATATGTCATCAGTAACGGTGTGATTCCGCTATTCAAGCCGAATCGACAACCAAAACCAGATCATTTAAAAGATCAATTCCTGATTTTATTTATCGGGCGCTTCTCGAGGGAAAAACGTCACGATATTTTAATTAAAGCCGTTCATCACTGCAAATACCGCGATAATATTCAATTGATATTCGCCGGAGCCGGTCCCCTTCAAGAACCAGTTGAACACCTAGGCAAACGATTGTTGACGCATCCTCCGATTATCCACTTTTTCCCTAAGGAAGAACTCGTTAAAGTCATTAATTATTGCGATTTATACGTCCATCCAAGCGATGCGGAAATTGAAGCCATTTCATGTATCGAAGCGATGAGTTGCGGACTGGTTCCCGTCATCAGCGATTCTCCACAGTCAGCCACCAACGCCTTTGCATTAAGCAAATTCAATTTATTCGATCATCGTCACCCAACCGACTTGGCACAAAAAATCGAATATTGGATTGAACATCCCCAGCAAAAGGAAAAAGCGGCCGAACAATATATTGGTTACGCGAAACGCTTTGCGATCTCCGGATCCATTGATAAAATGGAGCAAATGTTTGCCGACGCAATTAAAAACAAACAACCTCGATGAAAAAAGTCGTTTACGGCAAAATAATTTATTATAACGATTTGCTTAAGGATGATTTCGCCAACACGAACATTCATGCCGAAAAAATCGCCGATGATTATCAATACTTTTTAAAAAATCGTTGGGCGCGACTCGGTAGCTTCCTGTTATTGTATTTAATCGCCATTCCGTTTTTGACGCTAGCGAATTTTTTCGTGTTTCGAATCAAAATCAGCGGGCGAAGCCACCTTCGAAAAATCAAGACGGGCTACATACTTTATGGCAATCATACGGCACACTACGATGCCTTCATTCCCCAAGCCCTAGTCACGCGTCCGCGCAAAACATATATTATCGCTCACCCCGATGCCGTGTCGATCCCATTCATCAAGCACCTTACCAAAGCACTGGGAGCTTGGCCATTGCCAGACACCGTCAAAAGTTCCATGAGTTTTCTTGAAGCGATTACCATTGCCCTAAAAAACAAACAAGCGATTGCCGTTTATCCGGAAGCGCACATTTGGCCATTTTATACTGGCATCAGACCTTTCCCAGCTACGAGCTTTCAATACGCAAGCCGCAACAACGTTCCAGCGGTACCGATGGTTACGACCTATCGGAAACCGAGAGGGTGGCTGAAGCACTACCGGACCCCGCGAATGACAATACATATCGGCACGCCAATCTATCCTAATCCACAATTAAGCGTGAAAGAGAACGCCGCGCTAATGCACGAGCAAACGATGAGTTTCATGATTAGTTACTCCCAACGGCCAGATAATGTCGCCCTTTATCAATATTTGCCAAAAAAGGGCGAATAACATAGTATAAACAAGACATTTGTTATAAAATAACAACGGATTATAAATAGCCAAATGGAGGAATATATATGCCAATCATTACTGATGTCTACGCCCGTGAAGTCATTGATTCGCGCGGCAATCCGACGATTGAAGTCGAAGTAACGACTGATTCGGGCGCGTTTGGGCGCGCAATTGTCCCAAGCGGAGCCAGCACCGGCGAACGTGAAGCGCTTGAACTGCGCGATGGCGACAAGACGCGCTTTCTCGGCAAAGGCGTTCAAAAGGCGGTTGAAAATGTCAACGATGTTATTGCCCCTGAACTTTTAGGGATGTACGTCGACGACCAAGTCGCCATTGACCAATACTTACTGCAACTTGATGGGACACCGTTTAAATCGAAACTCGGCGCCAATGCCATGCTTGGCGTCTCACTTGCTTGCGCAAGAGCGGCGGCTGATTTTTATGGAATGCCGTTATATCGCTATTTAGGTGGCGTCAATGCCAAGGTGTTGCCCGTCCCCATGATGAACGTCATCAATGGCGGTAGTCACGCCGACAGCTCCGTCGATTTTCAAGAATTCATGATTATGCCACTAGGTGCCGCTTCGTTCAAAGAAGCGATTCGTTGGGGCGCCGAAATATTCCATAACTTAAAGAAAGTTCTTAAAGATAAAGGCCATATAACCGCTGTTGGTGACGAAGGCGGATTTGCTCCGAATTTACCAAGTAACGAAGCAGCCATCGAAGTCATTGTCGAAGCAATCAAAAAAGCCGGTTACGAACCCGGCAAAGATGTCTTTATTGCGCTTGATGTCGCTGCTAGTGAATTCTATGACGAAGACAAAAAAGTTTACGATCTGAAAAAGAGCAAAGAAGGCATTAAGACGACCGATGAGATGATTGCTTGGTATGAACGGTTAATTACCAAATTCCCGATTATTTCCATCGAAGATGGTCTTGGAGAAAAAGATTGGGATGGCTGGGAAAAAATGACCGCGAAGCTAGGAAACTGCATCCAAATCGTCGGTGACGACATTTTCGTGACCAATCCAACGATATTCAAACAAGGGATTGAACGAGGTATCGCCAATTCCATTTTAGTTAAAGTTAACCAAATCGGCACGCTGACAGAAACCTTAGACGCCATTTCAATGGGACATCGGGCCGGTTATACAACCGTTATTTCCCACCGTTCGGGCGAAACTGAGGATACGACGATTGCGGATCTTGCCGTGGCCATGAACGCCGGCCAAATTAAGACTGGATCAATGAGCCGGACCGATCGCATCGCCAAATACAATCAACTGATTCGCATCGAAGACGAACTTGGCGAAACAGCCGTATTCCTTGGCAAGCAAACATTCAAGAAGATTAAATAACTTAATAAAAAAATGAGCTGGTCATCCGGCTCATTTTCATTTGGAGTTTCGTTTCCGAATAAGACAAGTGGTAATCATGCACTGAATGGCTTTATCGACGGCTTTTCCCCGATGCGAGCAGCGATGCTTTTCTTCCAAAGTCGCTTCTCCAAAGCTTTTTCCGAGTTCATCAGAACGGAAAATCGGATCGTAGCCAAACCCGTTCTCGCCTTCGATGCGCTCGGTAATGATGCCGCTGGCCGTGCCGATGAAAATGCGATAGTCACCATTTGGATGCATGAGAACGAGCGTACAACTGAATTGAGCGCGACGATTTTTATAGGGTTCCATCATTTTTAAGATAGCCCCCATTTTTTCGATATAATTGGACCCAGCCATGAATCGCGCTGACTTGACGCCGGGAAACCCACCAAGGGCCTCGATTTGTAAACCGGAATCATCGGCCAGTACAGGTTTGTTCACATAACGGGCGACGGCTCGCGCCTTAATCAAAGCGTTATCAAGAAAAGAAGAGCCGGTTTCGGCAATCGGTAAACTAAGGTTAATATCTTTCATTGAAGCTAGTTCAATTGAGTAACCATCGAAAAAATGACGGAACTCCCGCATTTTGTCTTCACTGGTCGTGGCGACGATAACTTCAAAATCCATACTTCTTAATAATAAACAAAAAGCCGTTGTAGAAACAACATTATATTTTTTCGTGGAGAGTTAACTAAAATTATCAACTGCTAGAAATATTTGAATTATCAAATAATTATTTAATAGTTTTAAGTCCGACGATCAAAAATTAATTGAAAGCGATAATATGAAAAAGAACCGGTTTGTATTAATCAAAGGATGAATCATGAATAAACTTTTGAAGAGACTGACTGAAATAGGCCGCGCGATCGAGAACTCAGACCATGGCCTAGCGTTATTGGCGCTGGGCTCCTCGGGAATCGAGCGCCATCGGATTGACGAGTATTCAGATCTCGATTTTTTCGTAATCTGCGAAGCAGGATTTAAGCAAGAATATTTATCAAATATTGCGTGGCTCACCCAAATTGCTCCGGTCGCCTTCTATTTTCGAAACACGATTGACGGATACAAATTACTATATGAAGATGATGTATTTTGCGAATTTGCGGTATTTGAACCTGATGAATTAAGCAACATTCCGTTTTCACGAGGGAAAATCGTTTGGGCAAAGCCGGGTTTTGACGTCAGCATCTGCGAACCAGTTCCCAAACAAGTAAATCTCGTTGATAATGATCGAGACTATCATCTCGGCGAAGCGTTGACGAATTTGTATGTTGGTGTGGGAAGATACCATCGGGGCGAAAAACTATCAGCCTACCACTCGATTCAAAGTTACGCATTCGGACATGTGCTCGAACTAATGGCTCGCGACAATCATGCCACAGCAAATATTGATGGTGACTCATTTAACGTTGGACGACGATTTGAGTCACGGTACCCTAACTTTGCCCGCGAGTTATCCACATTCTTGTTAGGTTACGATCAAAGTTTAATCGTGGCCGAACGCATTCTGGGTTGGTTGGACAATCACTACCAAATCAATCAAGCGATGAAACATAAAATACTCGAGTTAATTCGTAAACATAAGCAAAGATAATAATTATCGATTGTTAATGAAAAAACCCGGTTTTAGCAAGGAACCGGGCTTCTTAATATCATCACAGAGATTTTCATGAAAATGGAGCAGGTGACGGGAATCGAACCCGCGTAATTAGCTTGGAAGGCTAATGTTCTACCATTGAACTACACCTGCACCATGGCGGATCAGACGGGGATCGAACCCGCGATCTCCTCCGTGACAGGGAGGCATGTTAACCGCTACACCACTGATCCATGCGACACTCAAATCGCAACATAAATAATAACATAAGTTATTATCATGTCAATTAAAAGCGTGAGCGTAAAAATCGCGGGATTTTAGTGGCTGTCAATGAAGCGCGTAAGTGGTGCGAGAGGTAGAAATCCCACGTTTTTCGCCGCTTCTTTGCCATTGACAAAAAGAATCAGCGTTGGGATCGAAAAGACCCCGTACTCACCAGCTAGTTCTGGCAGCATGTCGACGTTTAATTTGACGACTTTGGCTTTTGGTGAACCGGCATCGTATTGTTCAAGCACCGGTCCTTGCATTTTGCATGGTCCACACCAGTCGGCGTAAAAATCGACGAGTACTTTGCCTTCTTTGATGATGCTACGAAATTCTTGGGCGTTTTGGACTTTAATAATCATTTTGTTTTCCTCCTACATTATTAGGGCGATCAGTTCATAAATACCGTACAAGACAACGAAATGGAGCGGGTAGAAAGCATAACTTCCATATTGGAACCATAACTTATTATAACCGCGTTTTCCCGTGTATGCGTAGATGAATATCGCGGCCATAAAAGCGTAGGTTTGGGCTCCCATGGCAATGTTGATCAATGAACTGTCGATCAATGAAATAATATACCAAAGTAAGTTAATAGTTAGTAGCCAAATGCTCGAGTATAGATTGAGTTGTTGTTGGTATTGAGGCGTTAATGTAAAACCAATAAAACTGACCCCATATTTTTCGGTTTGCCGTCGCAATTGCCAGTTGGCGAATTGCCTGACAAGGTAGAAACCGACAATCATCGTGATCCCATACATTTGATAATCGGGTTTCAAGGGTGAAGGCAGTGTTAAAAAGTGAAGCGTGAAGGCAAGACCAAGTGGTAGAAGCGCCGTCAGTTTGAAGAAGCCTTTTTGCTTTAGTCCGTAGACGATGGCACCTCCAAGTAATAAGTCAATGAAAATATTTCCTGCCAAAACGCTGATACCGAGGAAGTCGTTGACCACATAAATAGCAACACCGACAAAAACGCCCATGAGCAAAAGGCGCAGCAGATAAAAGAGTGGCTTTTTGCTATGGATAATCCCTTCGGCAATCATGAATGCGAATAACGGAAAAGCTATACGACCAATAATTCGAAGCAGACTATACGCGATAGAACCAGGCCAAAACGCGGCCACGATGATAACGCCTGTGTGATCGATCGCCATCGTAATCAAGGCAATTAGTTTTAAATGAAAACTGTCGAATGCAAATGGTTTTCTTAACATGTTAAATCATCCTTATTAAAACGTCGGTGCTAAAGATAGAGACGAGAAATGATGCAAGGTTGTTGGTAATGTGAGCGTATGTGGCCACAGCTAAACCTTGCTTTTCGTAAATGTAGCAAAATAGTAAGCCGGCAATCAAATAGAAAGGAAGATTTAACAATTCGTTGATCAAATTAGTCGTTTCGAAATCAAAATGTATCAATCCGAAGAATACAAAGGTGATGCCATAAGCGACATAGCGATTGATGCGGTTAAGGAGGCCGAACAAACCGAGTCGGTAAGTTAATTCCTCACAAATTGGCCCAGCGATTACAAATGCGAAAAATGAGAACAGCGGGTAATTTTTCATAATCGTCGTGATTGTTGATTCGTTGGCGTTATCGCTCAGTTGTACCTTGAAAACCAAATAGATGACATTAAGGGTCATTCCCGCTAATAACACAAGGCCACCATAACCAATACCTTTAACAATATTGCTGAGATTATAAAAAGTCGCGAGAAATTTTTTGGTCGTTTCGAAGGCCATGATTCCAAGGATTGCCAACAGGATGGCATATGAGATGATGTTGACCGAAGCGCTAAAGCTGATATGACGCAACGCAGCAGCCAAAGCGACTGGATCGGTGTATATCGTCGCTAGATAAGATCTAATTAATAAAGACACGACCAAGGCGATGCCATTAAGGCCCAACCAGCCGACACCAAACAAAAGCAACTGTCGATTTATAGTCGGTTGCCGTTCGCCATTAGTTAGATTTGTTTGTTTATTGAATTTAATGAATTCCACTATGCTTTACGCTTGTATGATTTTAATCATGATAACATAATAAAGAAATTAAATAGTGTTGTCATCGATTACATCGCCTTTCATCGCCAATAGAAAGCGAGGACACCATCGTGTTATATAAATTTGCAAGTTTACCTCCCATTGACCCCGAGATGATCGGGATGGCATTCAACATCGGATTCTTTGTTATTGTCGGTATGATTGTAGTCGGCTTTTTGGTCGGGTTGATACGCGGCGTCTGGAAAGCCGGGTTTCGGTTGGTGTTCGTTGGCGGCCTCGTTTTAGTCGCTTTTTTCGCCTCACGTCCATTAACTGATTTATTGGCATCATTTGACATTGGCACGACGTTAGCGGGGTTTGGATTAAATATCCCTCCGCTTGAGCTGTCGTTAGGAGAATCAACTATTGTCATCAACGTGACGACGATTCAAGCGACAATTGAATCATTCGTGACACAATTACTTCAAGGAAGTGGCCTTCCTGCAGGAAGTGGCGCCGAAACCGCGGAACTGGTAATGGCTTTAACACTAGTTATTTTGCGGTATGTCGTCTTCATCATCCTCGGTATGCTGATAATAACCGTCGGAGAATTATTGGCCAGCCTATTATATTTTTTCCCATTCCGCTTGTTTATCCCTAAAAATTGGCGCAAGAAACATAAATTGCGTCTGGTCGGCGGTTTGTTGAACGCTGTCAAAGTCACACTCGTCACCGTGATGTTGATGGTACCGTTTTCTTCGCTTTTGAATACGATTAATCAAGCATTCCGCAATCCTGATAACGCAACCGCGGGAATTGATGACCCCACATACAACCAAATCATGGGATTCATCGATGCTTACAATGATTCGCTGTTCGCCCAGGTGTTGTTCAATTGGAGCGTCGATGACGATGGACGCACGCTCGACACCGTTTTGATGGACTATGTTACCGGAGAAACGATGGACGATTTCGTCTTAACGCTAAGCGGTGAGTTATACACGATTGCCAGCATCAGTTCGACGGTGTTGTCAACGGGCGTCCTAACCAATGGACTTAACGAAACAACTTATCCCGTATTACTATCAGAAAACATCATCGGATCACTAATCACGAGCTTGACTGGTTCCGCTTTGATCATGAAGGCGTTACCAATAGCTATTGGTGTGGCCATGAATCTCGAGGAAGTGCAAACATTCGTCGATCCAGCATTAATCGATCTTGACGGTATCAGTTGGGACGAGGAACTACAAAACGTTAATCAAATTGCCCAAGATGTGGTCGCTTCTGGCGTGCTGGATATGGTCCTTAATCCGGATACGGAATTAGATCCGATTCAATTGCTCGTGGCCATGGTTGGCGACGAAGCTTATCCAAATATTCGCGCGGCTTTATACGGCATTGATAATTCCGAGTTTTTGGCGCAAGTGCTACCGGCTGTCGTCTATAAGCTCGTTAATGATGAACTCAATGCGCCGGAACCACCTGAGGGTTTGGGATTATCGACATTCTTCCCGACCGAGTGGGAAGATTATCAAGATTTGCGTTTTGGCGAAGAAATCGCGCTCATTTACGATGTGATGCATAGCATCGCCGCTCTTGATCCTGATTTATTGCCGACGATTATTGAAATTACCGCACCTAGTGACGATGGCTTCTTCCCAGGATTTGACGCGGCATCCAATAGCGGAACGCGTGTCAAAACGAAAGATGGAGGCCCTGAATCACCACAATACGCCGATAATCCCCAAGACGCGTTGGTGGACATTGTGCGTGCTCATAGCGACGAATTGATCGAAATCATCGTCGGAGCGCTCGATGGCAGTGGCAATCCGATTGGAATCGATGCTGAAACCGGAAAAACGGTATTGTTCGACGAAGACGAAGAACCAATTCCTGGTGCGAAAGCCGCGCTTTTTGACAGCGGCCTTTTAATCCATGGACTTGACGAATTGCTCGATTTTGCGCTAGAACCTCTATTAGGCGCGCTTACAAGCGGTGGCGAATTCAACCGTGATAATCTCGATGCCACGATAGACTACCTTAATGGTGAGGATTTTGGCGAAAAACGTATTAACTATAAAGGCGAATTTGGCGCGATTTTGGGTATCGTCAGCGCGATATTCCAAAACGACGCTTTACTGAATTTAATTTTCCCCGAAGAGGAGCCGGCTCCCGATGGCGCAAAAATGCCTGGCAAAAAATCGGCTGACGAACCTGGGGATGACAGCTTGTTAACTTTGTTTGAAGACGTCGATTTTAGAAACGCGTTTAAAGATGACATTTGTCCATTGCTCGACCGGTCGCGTATCATGGGATCGGTACTTCCCGATGTACTTGAATCCGCCCTGACGAATGCAGGCATGGCTGACACTTTCACTGATTTAGGTCTTGATCCGAATTCGTTTAACTTTGAATTCAGTGACGTCGGGACGCAAATGTCGTTCCTCATTGATATTATCGGTTTTTCGCTTTCGGTCGTTGATTCGCTCGACTCGATTCTTGGCGATGGGGATATTACCCCCGTCGTTGATGATTTGATTGGCTTACTCGACTCGCTTTACCAATCCGATATTATCAATCCTAAAGACGTTGATGGTTTGATGACGACTGATAACTATTACGATTTGCTGACATCGCTATTTAATCGGGCTGGATCATTATCAATCGATAGTGACGAAATGGATGCCGCGATGCGTAGCGTGCCACATGATGGTTGGGTTAGCGAATACGACGAGTTGGGCAATCCAATCTTTGCGGGAGAAAACTATAACTTAATCAAATTTTTAGAAACGGCGCTGACAAGCGATCTGTTCAACATTGACTCAAGTGGCGACGTGCTCGATCAAATGATTGCCTTCGCTACCGATCCCGACGATCCGATTGGAGCAGTATTTACAGCCGTCGACTCCTCAATCATTATTTCGGCTACGATGGGTGGCATTGTCGACGGGTTGATTGGCGATGCCGGAGGTTTGGTGGACACCGACCTAGGCTCGTCGTTCCGTAACGTGACTGACTGGGAACTTGAAGGGGATACCCTAAAAAGCATCCTTGTCGCCTTAGAGCCATTTACGACAGGCATTGAAAACATCGACTTCATGAACGATGATCCCGTCAAAGTCGAAAACATCCTTAAAGCGATCGCCCAAAGCCAGATTTTCCTGACGCCTGATGATGAGTATTTATTTGGTGAATTCTTGCTTAATAAAATCAAGGGCGAAGGATCGATCATGGCTGATTACGTGTTTGACCCTTACGAAGATGAGACTTCCCTATCGCCATATGACATCGTAACCGCAGATTTCAATGCGGTTGGCAATACACGCGCGACGGCTGCCAATTGGTATGGGGATGATGGCGAGATCGACCGCATCATCGCCTTTGTTCAAGCGATTCAAGATTTCGCGGATGGTGACCCCGATCCGATTAACAAACTGCAAAATGACCCTTCGATCACATCGGTCGACGTTAAACCGATCATGCTCGCCTTAAATGACATTGGGAGCATGCGCATCATGCTCTACAATATGTTTGACATGATTTTGGGCACACCGCAACTAGCGGTCGGGTCACTTCAAATGTCACAAAGCAATTCTTATATTATCTTAACGATCGATGATGTCGATGAACGAGAAATCGAAATCGATTACATGTTTGAAGTTTATCGAACACTAGAAGAGTTAGCGCTCAACGACGGTGGCGATTTTTCGATGGATACGATTACACCAGAGAAGATTCACGAAATCGAAAACATGCTCAACGCCCTCCACGACTCGCGTATTTTCAATACGTTTGACACTTCATTTGAACCGCGCAGTCACGCGCTTGGATTCTTGACCGTATTCGAGCAAGTCATTGAGATGATTTTCGACACTTCGATGATGGATTCGTATATATACGCTGACCTACCGACACCTGAGGCGATTGACGAGCAACTACGGCTTGACATCATGGCCATCGATAACAATTTCGCCGATTCATCAGTTTTACTTGATGGTTGGATTGGACTCACCGGTGAAATCAAAGCCATTACCTCAATCCTGACTAGTTTCAAAGATACCGGACTGACATTCGAAGATTTCGGCAATGACGGCGCTAATGCCTTCTCTAATTTAATGGCGACACCGACAGGACCAGCCAAAGTCGAAACACTAATGTTGGATATTAATGGATCGCAACTAGCCTACCCGGCGATTCCCAATTTATTCGATGAAATTTTTCAATCAGGTTCATTTGCCATTAGCAACGTCAATCTCGACGAGACGAATACCGATTATTTCCGCAATGAATCTGATGAATCCGAACGAGCGACTGAAATCGGTGTTTTGATTGATATCTATGTCGGTATCGAAGAATTAGATTTGACTGGCGGTACGCCATTACAACTTGCCAATATCGACGGAGACGCCATTTCAACGCTTTTAACCGATTTACACACATCAAAAGTATTCAATACTTTCAAAGATGGATATAGCCATGTTGACGGTGATCTAACCGTGTTTGAACAAACAATCAAAATGTTATATACGGTCACCAACTTCACCGAACATATCTATAGTGAAGCGTTGGAGGTCGATCGACCTGGATTGCTCCGTGATGACATCGTCGCAGTCGGCAATGATTTTGCCGGCACCGTCCCCGCCAATTCCGATGGATGGACTGGCCTCAACGGCGAAATCATGACGATTCGCAATATCTTGGTGGCCTTGAAAGACACCGACATCGATTTTGATGCCATGGGTGATCCGGGCTCGCTATCGACCGAATTTAATAATCTTTTAACTGATCCCGTTGGTCAAACGAAACTTCAAAATTTGATGGCCCGTATCAACGAATCACAAATCGCTTGGCCGGCGAACCCGAACTTACTCGAGCGTATTTTTGCGACGAGTGGTTTCTCAATCACGGGCGTTGATCTGGCCGACTCCAATCCCGCTTACATTAAAACGATGAGTGATGTCTCCGAACGGCAACAAGAAATCGACAAGGTGTTCGATATTTACGAACTGCTTGATTCGCTTGGCGTTAATTCGGGCGACCCATTCGATGAAACGATGCTTGACACAATTGTGATTGACGATTTATTGCGCGCCTTGCACAATTCGGTTGTCTTCAATACGCTACAAACTGGGAAAGATCGTTTGTTGCTCGACATTACGGTGTTTGAGCAAATGATTTACATGCTGATTGATCAATCGCAACTCGACGAATACATTTATGAAGGTATAGGCCGCGACCCCGCTTTAAAAGAAGATATCGTCGCTATTGGCAATGATTTTGCGGGAACCGAGCCGCTTTCTGCTGATGGATGGCGCGACCCTGATTTGGTCAATTTTGGTGAAATTACGCGTATCGTCGGCATTCTTGAAGCATTTGAAGACACCGGTCTTACATTTGCCTCATTCAGCGGTGCCGGTTCCTCCGACGTGTTGTCAACACTCATCGATAGCGATGTCACTTTAGTAGAAAATCTGCTGTTGGCGATGAATCACTCAACCATCGTTTACCCTTCAATTCCTAACATCTTCGCCAATATGCTGACGGCAGGTGATGTTACCATCAGCGGTGTCGACTTTACCGATGCCAACACCCATTATCGAGGAAATCGAGGTAACCCAGCACTTGATGACAAGTATCTACCCTATGATGATGGCGAAATTACGCAATTACTGACGATTTACGGCGATGCCAAGACGATTGCCAGCACGAGTTATGGTGACTTAACGCTGATTGCCAATCAAGATATCGACAACATTGCCGATCTTGCTGTGCAGTTGTTTGAAAGCCATATATTCCATATTGAAGGAGTCCCGGACACATCATCCAGTTTAGCGACGGTGTTTGAACAACTCATCATCAAGATGATGGATGACACTGGGATTAGCAGTTTGATTAACGACACCTCGAATCCGAACCCGCTATATTATGATGGCTTGGTTTACAAATTCGCGACCGCACATGAAAAAGCCGAGTATCTCGTGGTTAATTACGAGACGATTTACGGTGCTAGCGTTGAACATCACACCAACGCTTGGGATGGTAACGGCGGCGAAATTAACGCTTTGTTCCGCATTTTCAAAGAAATCAAACGCGTGCTACCTACCGCTGGTGGCGCCGGTGGTTTGGACCCAGCGACACTCGCTCCCGATGATATCAGCGCCGTTTTGGCCGTACTTAACTACTCCAACTTGGCCAGCGACGCGATTCCCGATCTCGTCCGCGATGCCTTCGAAACGATATCGTTCGATACCTATACCGAAGGAAACGAAGATTACTACATTACGCCAGTCGAGTACTTTACCATCGATTTGACGACGATGGATTATTCAACGACCGACTTTACTAACGTCACGCCACCGGTTCCCGGACCAGACGGATTGATTCACAATCTGCTCGACGAGTTCTATGACGATGGCACCGATACTTACGAGGACATGGGCGGCGCGTTTAATATCGGCGATTTTATTACGGCCGGACATACGAGTGAACCGCTGTTGCATTTACTTGACGCTTCCTTGGTATTCACCAACGATGTACCATCCGAATCATATAAGACACGAGCCCTAACTTTCTTTAACATTCTCGATTCAGCTGATGTCGCTCGTTATATAGATTTCAACAATCCGACGACCGACAAGACGAGCAAAACCGAAAAAATCGAGACGATATTCGCCACTGACTTCGATTACGAGTTCGAAGCCGAACGGCTCGACCTCTATATTGCCAACCTCATCAGTTTCAACACGCTGACCGATGCCACTTCGATTGAAGGGCTCGGCAGTGAGTTCCGCTTGTTGATCGAGCATACTTATGAGCTTGATTTGTCGGGGGACATCATCGATCGCGCTTATCTAGTTAGTGAAATGTCGGCTGGTTTCTACACCGACATCTTTGAAGAAGAATACGCCAAAGTCGCCCCTGAACCCGATGAGATTGACTTCTATTCGTCTGATTACGCCAATTTGAATCCACTGGAAGCCGATGGCGTCGAAGGTGCGCTGTCAATTCTTGATGAAATTGATTTGATTCTGACTAATACGTTTGATGAAACCGACGTCGCCAGGTTGCGCGGTCACTTCGTAAAAATGGGCTCACTCGCTCATACAAACGTCACAGGCGGACCATTCCCAACCGCCTATAATTACACGTCGTGGGATAGCGATGGTAACTCACTGATTGCTAAACTATTCTACGCTGCCGAAATTGTCCAAAACGCTAATTTCGTGACTTTCTCAGCCGGATTGACCGCCTATGCTTGGACAAACAAGGCGACCATCGTCAATCTCGACGTCAACCCCTATGCCACTAACTTCGTGTTCGAAGTCGAAGGTGATAAGATTTACTTCGTTTACGCTTAAGGAGCCGAAACCATGACCGACAAAGCCAATGCCACGAGCAATATTTTCGAAAAGGCCAAATTACATCCCAACTCTAAAGTGGGACGCGTTATCGGAATCCTGTCGGGCAAAGGCGGCGTTGGCAAAAGTCTGGTAACGGCGTTATTAGCAACCCATCTTGCCAAAGAAGGCTACCGTGTCGGGATTCTTGATAGTGACATTCTCGGTCCCTCGATTCCCAAATTATTTAAAATTGACGGCAAAGCCAAAGGGGGCGAGGGATATATTCTTCCCTCCGTTACTTCGCTTGAAATTCAAATTATGTCGGCGGCCCTTTTGTTAGACAAAACCGAAGAACCGATTTTATGGCGCGGTCCCCTCGTCAGTGATTTGGTGCGCCAGTTTTACACCGACGTGTGGTGGCACGAACTCGATTACCTACTTATTGACATGCCTCCGGGCACGGGTGACATTGCCTTAACGATGTTTCAAAAGATACCGGTCAACGCTTTGTTAATGGTCACATCACCGCAGCAACTTGTATCCCATATCGTCGCTAAAGGTGTCAAAATGGCCTCGATGCTTCGCATTCCCGTCTTGGGAATCGTTGAAAACATGGCGTACGTTGAATGCAGTAAATGTGGCGAAAAGATTGAAATTTTCGGTGCCAGCACAGCAAAAGATTTAGCCGATCGCTACCATGTACCATTATTATCACGACTACCGATTCGTCCTGATTTGGCAGCGCTTATTGAAGATGGAAAACTTGAGACGGCGCATTTTCCGCAAATGGAAGCAGTCGTCAAAGCCGTGTTAGATCTTGAATGATGCATGGCATCATTGAGGGAGGCTTGGCCCAATACGTTTGTCAAAGATCGCGCTTTCACGCCTTTGTTTTTCCACTAGAAACAATTGATGATGTGAAAATATTGCGACACCGCATTGCCAAAGAACATGGTGGCGCCAGTCATTTTCCTTACGCTTATCGGTTTGATGATCAATCGTTCCAAGATGATGACGGCGAGCCATCGGGCACTGGTGGCGCTCCGCTATTTAATGCGCTGAAAAGCCACAATCTCAATCGGACCATGATTATCGTCGCCCGTTATTTTGGTGGCAAAAAGCTCGGTGTCAAAGGATTGCGTGCCGCATTTGCTCAGGCGGCTTCCATCGCTTTGGCAGCTAGCGTTTTTGGCTCATTCAGCACCCAAATGCTTATTAGTCTTAGCGGACCGCTGGAACAGATGAGTGTCCTGCACCGATTTGTATTGGAAACCGATGCACGTATCGAAAATATCACTTATAATAAAACAATAAGCGCAACGCTTATTTTCAGTGCGTTTGAACCAGATTATCTTGCCAGACGACTTCCTGATTGGAATATCACGGCACGAAGCGAACGCACGATTGTCACATAAAGCGGAGGAATTCGTCATGGAGGCTGGCCAATTTAAAAAAAGACGCGACCAATTGATCGCGCAGCTTGAAGAAGACAGCGGTCTGCTCCTTTTCGCCGGAGTCCCCATCAAATCATCGGCGGATGGCACTTATCCTTTCATCGCCAATCGCAATTTTGAATACATGACGGGCATTACTCAAGAGAATTCCGTCCTTGCCATCATTAAGAGTAAAGGCGAGGCACGTACATATTTATTCATCGACGAAGCCAATCCCGACAAAGAACGCTGGACGGGCCGCTTGCTCGCGATTGAACAAGCCCGACGCATCAGTGCCATCGACGATGTCTTGCTAACGAAAAATTTGATGGCCAAAATGGAGGCTATTTTTGGTGGAGAAGGCATTTACGGCCATGTAGCCCGCGTTTACCTCGATCTTGAACCGAACATCGTCATCGGTCCTAATTACATGCACACAAGCGCATTTGGCGCCAAACTACGCGAACTCGACGCGACTTTGGAAATCAAAGACGTCTATTTGATGATTGTGCGGCAACGAATGATTAAATCAGACGCCGAAGTGGCGGCAATCAGGCAAGCGATACGAATCACAGGATTTGGTCTTAACTACATCGCTGCGAAACTAAAACCTCATTTATACGAACACCAAGTCGAAGGATTATT